>NZ_MKIQ01000001.1 GCF_001832885.1 Floricoccus penangensis
AATTTACGAGCAACTTTAAAGTTGCTAGCTCGTTTTTGTTGCTTATTTATTGTCAAAATTGACAGTTGAATGATTTAATCATTCGCCCTGCACTTTTGGTTCGTTTTGCTTTGTTCAGTTTTCAAAGGTCTATCTCGTTGCCCTCAGACAACTTTATTAGTCTATCATAACCACGAATCGTTGTCAACTACTTTTTTAAAGTTTTTCACAAGCTTCTTTCGTCAACTACTTGGTGTTTGACAGTGTTATTATCTTATCACTAGCAGATTTGTTTGTCAATAACTTTTTTCAAACTTTCACAAAGTTTTCTTGTTAAAGAAATAATTGCTTCGTCACGAGACAACTTAATTAGTTTATCACTTGAGAGTACTTATGTCAACTGTTTTTTCAGAAATTTTCATTTAGATTTTTTCAATACATAAAAATTAGTCTCTAATGATATTCAAAGTATACATCACTACGTGATGTGCTTCAAATAAGAATCATAGATAACTGGAGAACTTTATTTCATTTAAAAATATAAAAAAACAATTTAGTAATCTGTAATTTACTAAAATCTATCTATTTTAACTTATATTATATATTGTAGTTTTACATCAATATATAATATTATCTATAAATACGACATACTTAATTAATAATTAGATGCAAAATACATCGTTATTAATCAGTGATCTTATATTTTATGTTATATTTCATTTTACTGGATATGGAAATGATTAATAATTTGTATATTATTTCGTATTATATAGAAGAAAACGTATTTTTAAAAACCTTATTCTAACTCAACAGATATACATAATTTACCTTTTTTTAATCAACTGTTGTAATAAATAAGAAATATTTGAAACCAAACTTATACATATATCCCATATCATTGTAATATTACTTTGTTTTAATATGTTTGTACAAGAAAATAAAAACAAACATAAAAAAACATAAAAGGAGATTCATTTTACTTATGAATATTAAATCGATATTAGCAACTGGTGCAGTATTAGGAACGGCAGCTTTTGGTGCCACTTCAGCAAACGCAGAAACAATCTCTCATGAAATTGTATCTGGTGACACTCTTTCATCTATTTCTCAAAAATACCTTGGAAGTGCTGATTATGTTAAAACACTCGCTAGCTTGAATAAAATTCAAGATGCTAATTTAATCTACGTTGGTGAAGTTATTAAGTTTGATACTGACAACTTAACTGTTACATTCACTAATACAAACACTAATGAAGAAAAAACTGTTTCACTCCAAGATGCTGCTCCTGTAGCTCAAGAAGTTACGGCTCCTGCTGTAACAGAAGCTCCTGTAGCCCAAGCTCCGGTTGAAACTACTCATACAGAACAACCTGCTGCTCCTGCACAACCAACTGCTCCTGCAAAACAAGAAGCTTCTTATACTGGTAATTCTTCATCTGCTAAAGAATGGATTGCACAAAAAGAATCTTCAGGTTCTTATTCAGCAACTAACGGACGTTATATTGGACGCTACCAATTAGATTCATCTTACTTAAATGGTGATTATAGCCCTGCTAACCAAGAACGTGTAGCAGATGCTTACGTTAACGGACGTTACGGTTCATGGGAAGGTGCTTTATCTTTCTGGCAAGCAAACGGTTGGTACTAAAATAAATTTCAGTTCGATATAAAATTAAAATAAATAATAACAGTATAGAGATAGATTTAAACTAAAGTATAGAGATGTAAGTAGCCTTTAAGGCTACTTTTTTTTATTTGTAAATTAATTTTTATGTTTATTAATTCATATATATGTAAATATTTGCTATTATCTTAAGTAATAAGAACTTATAAAAAACGTAGAAAGTCATTTTATGAATAAAATTATAGAAACATTTATTGAGAGAAAAGATGATCTTTTCAAGGCACTAATCCAACACATTTCCATTTCCTTAACTGCATTGATTATTGCAGTAATTATTGCACTTCCATTAGCTATATTCTTTTCTCGCTATAAAAAGGGTGCTGAATTCATTCTTCAAATAACAAGTGTTCTTCAAACTATACCTTCACTTGCATTGCTAGGTTTGCTCATTCCTTTTGTTGGTATCGGAACAACACCTGCTCTTATTGCATTAGTAATATATGCTTTACTACCTATTTTTCAAAGTACATATATAGGTCTCTCAGAAATTGACCCTTCTCTAGAAGAAGCCGGTACTGCTTTTGGTATGAGCCAAGTGCAAAAACTAGTAAAGTTTGAGTTACCAATAGCTATGCCGGTAATAATTTCAGGTATTAGAACTGCCTTAGTTTTAATAATTGGAACTGCTACTCTTGCCGCTTTAGTCGGAGCTGGTGGTCTGGGTTCATTTATACTTTTAGGTATTGACAGAAATGATCCTTCGTTGACAATTATTGGGGCCACTTGTTCAGCACTTCTTGCAATAATATTCAGTAGCTTTATAAAATTTCTTCAAAATAAATCTTTTAAAACTATAATTTTAGTTATGCTTTCTTTTATTTTATTAATAAGTGGAGGTGTTCTTGTAAAAAATATTAATAATAGGCAAGCTAAGACAATAACAATTGCTGGTAAACTTGGTGCTGAACCAGAAATTATTATTAATATGTATAAGGAGTTAATTGAAGAAGAAAATCCCAATGTTGATGTTAAATTAAAGGAAAACTTTGGTAAAACTAGCTTTCTTTTCAATGCTTTAAAGGCAGGACAAATAGATATCTATCCGGAATTTACAGGAACAGTCTTGGAGAGTTTGGTCGATGTTCCACATGAAACAAAAATTGATAAAAGTGCTGAGGGTACATACAAACTTGCTAAAGAATTACTTAAAAAAGAAGATAATATGGCTTATCTTAAACCAATGCAGTATGAAAATACATACGCACTTGCTGTTAAAAAAGAATTTGCTAGCAGCAATAATTTAAAAGATATAAGTGATTTAAAAAAGATAAGTAAAAATCTTAAAGGTGGCTTCACACTTGAATTTATTGACAGGGAAGATGGCCTAAAAGGAATTGAAAAAGCTTATAATATAGAAATACCTAGTGTTCAGTCTATGGAGCCTGCTCTTAGATATCAAGCAATTAATAAGGGAGATATCAATTTAATTGACGCATACTCTACAGACAGTGAAATAAGGCAATATAACCTTGTTACTTTGAAAGACGACAAGGGTATTTTCCCAGCCTACCAAGGCGCGCCTCTTATGACACAAAAATTTAAGGATGCTAATCCAGACGTTGTAAAGGCTCTCGATAAGTTAGCCGGTCGTGTGACTGAGGATCAAATGATAGAGATGAACTACCAGGTCAATGTTAAGGGACGTAAGACTCATGATGTCGCCCATGACTATTTAGTCAAAGAAGGACTTGTGGGGGAAAAGAAATGAAAAATATTATTGAATTCAAAGATGTAAATAAAAATTATGACCAGAAAAAGGCCCTTCAAGATATTAATTTACAAATAAGAGAGGGTGAAATTTTTGTATTAGTTGGTCCATCTGGAAGTGGTAAGACTACTAGTTTAAAGATGATTAATGGATTAATACCTGTAACTAGTGGGGAGATTTTATTCAAAGGTAAGGATATTCATGAATATGACCTACAGAAAATGCGTTGGCAAATGGGCTATGTTTTGCAACAAATTGCTCTTTTCCCTAATATGACTGTTAAGGAAAATATTGAGCTTATACCATCTATGCTTAAATGGTCGAAAGAAGATATGAAAGATCTTGCAAGTAATTTGTTACAAGAGGTTGGATTAAGTCCTGAAAAATATCTCAAACGCTATCCAAAGGAACTATCTGGTGGAGAGCAGCAAAGGGTTGGTATTATACGTGCTATTGCATCTAAGCCCGATATTATTCTTATGGATGAACCATTCAGTGCATTAGACCCAATCTCTCGAGAGTCCCTTCAAAATTTAGTCCTCGATATTCATAAAAATTTGCAAACAACTATAGTATTTGTAACTCATAATATGCAAGAGGCATTACTTCTAGCGGATAGAATTGCGATTATGCGAGATGGACAAATTATTCAGTGCGATACTCCGGAAAACATTTCAGATAATCCTGCTAATGATTTTGTTCGTGACTTCTTTAAGGAAACTCACCGTGATGAAGATGGAAAAGAAACTATTTTACAATTTCTTGCTAATAGACCAATGCTTGCTGCAAATATTGATGATAAAGCTCCTCGAATAAATATAAATTCAAAAATGATTGATGTATTCTCACTTTTATCAAAAAATGTCATTGTCAATATAGAAGATAATGGAAAAAACATCGCTTCTTTATCACAAGATTTAGTCTTCAAATATTTAAGTGAAAAATGAGGATATAACTAGCGTTCATCAAGATGAGTCGCTACGTCTTACTCCGATGTCGATTATATTTTAAATAAACAAGCTTATTAGTATAAATCATAACGATATATTAGCCTATTTTTAAGTGACTATAAATAAACGACAAAACTCAAGGTCTTCTGGCCTTGAGTCTTTTTATCAATCAAATAATTTTGAAAAGAGTAATTCTTTGTCTTCATAAAAAAGTTTTAACAATTGATATGGTTTACTATCCTGATAGTCAATTTCAAGTGGACTGTCTGAATCAAGTGAGATAATTTGTGCACCTGGAAGTGAAAGTAACAATGGTGAATGTGTTGCAATGATAATCTGTGAACCCTCATCAGCAAGTTCTTTTAGACTGACCATTAGTGATAATTGCCTTTGCATGGATAAAGCAGACTCTGGTTCATCTAGAATATAAAGTCCATCACCTCTAAATCTATTATTAACGAGATTTAGAAAACTTTCTCCATGTGACTGCTCATGTGATGGTTTTCCTCCCCATTCTATAAATCCATTCTCAATACCAATCCCAATATCTTGAGCATTACTTGCTACATTGTAAAAACTTTCAGCTCTAAAAAAGAAACCATCTTTAGCATGTCTAAAAGATTTAGCTAATCTTATAGAAGAATAAAGAGGTGAATGTGTATCATGAGTTGAAAAATTGAAGTTTTTACTTCCCCCTTCAGGATTAAAACCCCAATTTACAGCAATTGCTTCAAGTAAGGTAGATTTTCCACTTCCATTTTCACCTGTAAATATTGTTATTGGACTAGTAAAATCAAGCTCTTTAAATTTCTTTAAACCATCGATTTCAAATAGATAAGAATCCTCGTCAAATCCATCTAGATATATTCGACTGATAAAATTTTCCATGATATCTCACCCCCCTTTTTCCAATATTCTAGCACATTATTTAATATAAGAATGTTTTTCTTTTTGATAAACAAAAATATTTGAAAACAAGGCTACTGAAATGAAAATTAGCATCAAAAATAGAAGATTAGTTTGGAAATTATTTGAGATGAAAACTCTATCTTGTATATTTAATAATTCAAGTACTGATTGATTCTTAACTGGTGATAAATTACCAATCTTTGTAAGAAATGGTTTATTGAATTTCTCAAAAATAAGAGGTAATAAATATAAGCCAACTGATATAGCTAAAACAGGAAATGATGCTTTGCTTAATGATGAAAGCAATAAAGTAATACCTGAGATTGCCAAAAGTCCAGTGAACTGAAGGAGCAATAATAAGATATACACTTGAAATTGATTTAATTCTACTGGGAATGTGAACACTTCAAGCATAAAGTTAAGTTGTATACTAGTATTCCATCCTAAACTACTTGAATAGTATAGAAATACGGCATATGTTAATAGATTTGCTAAAATAAATATTCCACTTGTTATCGTAAATCCTGCTAAAATCTTTGCTGAAATAAGTTTTGAACGACCGTATTTAGTTGTCAGTAATATTTGATTAATATTTTTTTCAGTATCTCCTGCAAAAATTCCCGCTAATAGAATAATAGTAAAAATAACTATTGCCATTATCACCATACTAGTAGCATTATATAAGTCATACCATCCATAATAACTACTAGTATAGAGTGGTTTATTAAATTTAGGAAAGTTAAGGTCAGAGATTTTTTTCAAATCAATATCTGTAACTCTAAGCGTCTTACCACTTTTTACAGCTTCATCAATCTTAACATAAGAACTTCTGTCCCTTGAATTTTTATCAAAATTATCAAATATGAACCAAGTATATACATCCATATTATTTTCTATTTTATATGTACCTGCCTTCCTTTCATCTTGAAATTTTACCATATAATCATCTATTATTTGATTAAGTTTTTCATCTGTGAAGTCTCCTTCGTGACTTTTTGCCACCTGTTGAGCATTGTCATTTAATCTTGAGACCTCAAAACTTAAGAAGTAAATCCCTGTAAGTGCCAATAAAAAAATTACAAAAGAACCTATAAATAATTTTGTTTTTAGTATTTTTTTTATTTCAAATTTGTAAATATTAAACATTTTTATACCTCTTCCTGAAAATATCTTAAATATAAGTCCTCTAAAGTAACATCTGCTCTCACTGCATCTCCTGCTGGCCTTGTTTCAGAGATTATTCTTAAAAGTACTCCGCCAGTATCATGTCTTTGATTGATAACTGTATATTCTTTACGGTAATCTTTGACATCACGCGCACTTACATTTACCTCCCATACTAATCCCTCAATTTCAGAAAGTAGTTCTTGTGCTGTTCCCATGTTCTTAATTTGACCATTTTTCAAAATAATAATCTCGTCAGCAATATATTCAACATCGGAAACAATGTGCGTTGATAGAAGAACAATATTATCTTCAGCAATTTCACTAATCATATTTCTAAAACGAACACGCTCTTTGGGGTCAAGTCCAACTGTTGGTTCATCAATAATTAATACCTTTGGATCATCCAAAATGGCTTGAGCAATTCCCAATCTTCGTTTCATTCCGCCAGATAGTGTCTTTATCTTCTTTTTAGATAAATTTCGATTAAGCCCTACCTTATCTAAGACTTCAAAAGTCTTATTTTTTGCAATCTTTTTATTCATACCATTCAAGGCTGCCATGTAAAGCATGAAGTCAATCACTGTAAACTCAGGATAGTAAGAAAAATCTTGAGGAAGGTAAGCCAAGTCATCCAAAAATTCTTTATTATTTACAATATTATTTTCATTATAAGTAATTTCACCTTTTGAGGTTCTACTAACATTACAAATCATCTTCATTAGTGTTGATTTGCCTGCACCATTTGCTCCTAATAATCCGTAGAGTCCTGGTTCTAAAGTCAGATTTATGTCATCTATAACTAACTTATCTCTATAAGATTTGCTTACATTTTTAATTTCTAAATTCATAATTTTTCCTTCTTTCTATTAATAGCAAAATAATAAATACCAACCATGATAAAGGTGTAAATATTATTGACATGCGTGTAAATATATTGTCAACATAGTTTACAGATAAGGTATTTTCCATATTTAAAATGTCCTTCTTTATATTTAAACTACCAATTTCTGACAAGCTATAGTTTTCACCAATTAATTTTTTATTATTTAGGTTTAATTGTGTGCCTTTATAGGTAACAATGGGAATATTATTAGTTTGATTATTTCCTTTCCATTCGATAATCAAACTATTGTTTTTTACATATTTTTTAAATTCAGGATTTATTTTAATTATTTCTTCTTCGTAAACATCGTATTTACTTATAGATTTACTACTTGTAAAATTATCAGGTAAATAATCAGCTGTTCCCTTACTAACTAACGCTAAACTTTTTGACTTATCCTTATCATAAAATGATTCTTTAATATACTTAAACTCTTTAGATAAATATACTGTCTTATCACCTGTTTTAAGAAAATTTTCCTTGCTGTTCCAAGTATTCAAAGTAAATAAAACTAAAGTAACCACTTGTATGATACTAATTAATATAATTAATTTCATTAGCTTGTGCTTATCAATTTTCAACTTAGTATCTTGAAAAATTTTTGTGAATAAATAAATTAAGATAATAGTAGCTGGAATAAAAAATCTAAAAGGAAACTGAATTAATTGTGCGAGATAAAAATTTATTTTCACCAAGTAGTTCCATGGTATAAGATTAGTAGATAGTATCAAATATACTAGCATGATAATAAATAAGATTTTATCAGCATCAAAAAATCTCTTCCAATTTCTAGGTAGATAGACCAATGTAATAACTAATATTGGCAAAAGAAATACTGGATTGATAAGCCAATAGTAACTATTTTGTGTGATAGTACTTAAATTCATATCTATATTAATAAATGGTTGGGTAATATAGTCACAAAATAGTATCGTAAAATATGAAGTCCAAATATTTAATGTCAGGAGAATGAAAATTATTATTTCTCTTAAAATATCGCATATGAATCCTCTCTTAGATGTAGTCTTAGCAAAAGCGAATGTGAAACTTATAAGATAAGCAATAGTTATCATAAATGCTGATAACATATGCACTTGTAAAGCAAGAGCAAGATATATTCCTAACCTAAATTTTGGAATCTTGTAGTTACTTTGTATAAGCTCAAAGATAAGGCTAAAACAAAAAGGCATGACAACTGCTCCCCAACTTGAAAATCCTTGTCTTATAACCCAATAGAGTACGGAATAGGTGGTCATATAAAGGATACTAGAATATAAAATAAAGGGATTTTTTATATTAGCTCTCAGTAAAAATACATACATAGAGATACCTGATAATATGTATAGAAGAAAATTTGAACTTACTTGATAAGTAAACCAACTCCTACTAATTAAGACAATTAATCCATGTATATAAGCTATATATGGACTGTAAAGAGCATTTACAATACGAGCTGATTGCTCAAAACCATACATACTAATAAAATATTGAAAATTCTTTTCTTTAATTTGTTGACTAGTATCATAAAAACGATTGAAGTGAAAAATTGAATCTGAGCCCATAATCATATTTCTAGTAATTAATTGAGGAATAACCAATGTAAATGCTACCAATATAATTATAAAAATATGGTATTTAATTTTTGAATTCCTAACCATTCATTCTCCTAAAATTTAATTTACTTTATTTGGTATTTTTATTCTTCTTTGATTAAATATTGAATTACTTATAATTTTATCTACTATAAAAATACAAGCTAGGCAGCTACTTAGAGTTGATAGAAATAAAGGAAAACCTTGAAATTTTTCTACTCCACTATTTTCAATACTCATTTTTATTATTTCCAAAAACATAGGATGTAGGAGGAACAATTTCTTGCTGTAGCTTCTTAAAATCCAAGATTTATTCCATTTGAATTTTGATTGGATGATTAGTAGAAATATTATCGGTACCAGAATAATTAAGCTAAAGATAAAATTTTTGTCATATCCTTGATTATTGAATATTACTTTTCCTTCTAAACAATAAATAAAGATAGAGATTATTAGTTTTACAAGGATATGTTGCTTGAAAATTTTCGCCTGCTGAAAGTCGTGAATGATAAAACCAAGTAGGATAAAGATGAAAGCAAAGAATAGGCCATTTTTACTGGTAAAGAAGATGCTTTTATATTGATCGAACATTTGCCCTAGAGCTGTTCCCCTGGTATAAGATGAATATGTTTCTAGAGCGCCAAAGCTATAGAAGATAAGTGCTAGGACTACTAGTAATTTGTAGGATAGGTATTTTTTCAACTTTTCAACTAACCATATGGCAAATATGAGGGCTGGGAAATACCAGAGATGGTAGCAGACACCAAGATACATTAAGGCGAAGATGAGAGCTAATGGATAGTATTTCGCCTCTATATTGAAGTTAGAGAGCATTTGTAGACCATAGGGTAGATAGACGACTGACCATAGTAAGTACGTTTTGAGCTGCCTTTTGACATATATTGGGTGATAGTTAGGGGTAGATAGTGACATCTTACGGTAAAAGTATCCGTTTGTTATAAGAAATAGTGGGACGGCTATTCGGCAAAGTCCTGATTTTAAAATAAATTGTGCCAAGTCGTTTTCAAACATTCGTCCTGAGTGGATGAAGATTATTAATATTGATGATATAAATTGACTTATATCTAGTCCAGAATATTTTTCTTTCATATTTTTTCCTTACCTAATATTTATATATTTAATATAAAATCTAAAGGAGTAATATTAAAGAAATGAAGAATAACATGTCAGAATTTGATGAGAAACAGTAGCTAACATGTATAAAAAAGACCCGCAACAAATTGTTGCAGGCGCGTGGTTAAGCTATTTCTAAATATATGTACTTTTTTATATGATATAATTGATTTAATAAATAAATGGAGCACGTGTCATGAAAATTGGACAAATTATAAAGGAAGAAAGAACTCATAGAGAACTTACACAAGAGGACATGGCTAACGAATTTTTCGTAACTCGTCAGCTAATCTCTAAATGGGAAAATGATAAATCTTATCCTGATCTAGAGCAAGTCGTAAAAATTTCTGAGTATTTTGACTTACCTCTTGATTATCTTTTAAAAGAAGATAAAAAAATGGTAAATGAACTAAACTTCGATTCTAAAAAGAAAAAATGGATGAAGTATTTGATTTACTTCCTCATCACATTAAGCTTTTATTTAGTAGTATCATTTTTTTTGATATCATTTTATGATGGAGCTTCTTTAACAAAAAAAGATATAGAGATTACTAAAATTGAAAAAATACTTTTACCAGAAAAGAAACTCAAAAATAGTAAAACAGGACAAGAACTAACTTTACCTGAAGATATTGAATATACTATATACTTTAAAACTAATAAAGCTTTTGTAGATCTATCTAATGTGTTTGGACGTGAATTGTACACAAATGAAGAAAAAATTGTTACTCAAATCAATACTGGTCGAAAAATATTTGGGAAAAAAATTAAGAAAGGTAAGATATCTATTCGTAGTAATCGCGGATTATTATCAGAATATAATTTTGAAGGTGATAACACAAATATAAATAAAGACATCTACTTATATGACCCATATAAAGCTAATAAAAATATTGATTGGGATAACATTCCATCATACGCTGATTTAATTGCCTCAAAAGAAGAACTTAATAAACTACCTTTGAGTAAAAACAAATCATAGATTAACTTTTGATTGAGCGATTTTAATACAATTACAAGTAAATGGAGTTGAGTTATGAAAATTGGACAAATTATAAAAGAAGAAAGAACTCATAGGGAACTTACACAAGAGGATATGGCTAACGAATTTTTCGTAACCCGTCAACTAATCTCTAAATGGGAAAATGATAAATCTTATCCCGATTTAGAACAAGTCGTAAAAATTTCTGAGTATTTTGACTTACCTCTTGATTATCTTTTAAAAGAAGATAAAAAAATGGTTAACGAACTAAACTTCGATTCTAAAAAGAAAAAATGGATGAAGTATTTAATTTATATATTTACTATCATATTTGTATATTTATTAATAACTTTATTTATAATCACTTTCTTTGATCTAAGTGAACTAAATAAAAATGATATTCAAGTCACAAAAGTTGAAAAATATCATCTTCCTCAACAAGATATTATTAATAAATCAACTGGTCAAAAAGTCACTTTAGCTGAAGACTTTGAATATGTAATATACTTTAAAACGCAGAAACCTTTTATTGATCTACCTACCATCACATCTACAAATACAATTAATGAGGATAGGAATAATATCTTAATTAATAGTGCAATTGTCCACAAAAAAATATTTGGAAAAAAAGATAAAGAAAGTACATTCGTTATAAGAAGCCAACGAGAAAATCTAAATATTGACAAGGAATATTTAAATAAAAATAAAAGTATATATCTTGATAATATTAATAAACGTAAGAAAAATATTAACTTCAATAATATTTCCACGTATTCAGATTTGTTATTGACTAAAGATGAACTTGACAAGCTCCCTATAACAGAAGGAAAGATGCCCTATTAAAGGAGCATCTTTTTTATATATTTAATTTTCCATTTTCCAGTTTTAATATTTGATCAAAGTTTCCTAAAAATTCTTTACTATTGGAGTGGGTAACTACGATAATTATCTTATTTTCTATTTTTCCAATGGCCTCAGATATTAGATTTTCATTGATAGAATCTAGACCACTTGTAGGTTCATCAAAAATCAAAACATTAGCATCTCTATATAATGCGCGTGCAATGTCTAAGCGTCTTTCTTCTCCACCAGATAATTTAGTTTCAGCTGTAAGTTTAGTCTCAATACCAGCTTCAAAGCCTGAAATTAATTTAGATAATCCTGCCTTCTCTAGACATATCTTAACTTTCTCAGCATCAACTGGACCAAACATTGTAACATTTTCAGCAATACTTGCAGGGAAAATTGCAGTTTTTTGAGGTACGTATGCTATGTGGTCGTAATAATCATAAGAATTCACCTCTTGCAAATTGAGACCATTAACTTTAACAGATCCTTTATCAGGTCTGATAATTCCCATTAAAATTTGAAGGAGGGTACTTTTACCAGCTCCACTCTCACCTTTTATTGCATATTTTTTATTTTTATCAAATTCACAGTTTAATTTATCAAAAAGCTCTTTTCCTTTTACTGAGTAGTTAACATTATCTAAATCTAACTTTATTATTTCTTCAGAAAAAGAGTTAATTTTTTTGCCCCTATCAATAGGATCGTCTTTAATTGTATCAAAGTAATCTTTTACTACTTCTTTACTTGATGAGAGATCCGTTACTAGCTCGCTTAAGTACTGTATGGGACCTGCCACTGTATTCATAAGAATTGTCATAGCAATCAGTCCTGGAACTGTAAGTTGTTTATTAAAAACAAAAACACCCCCAATAATCCATGTACCCGAATAGACGATATTACTCAAACCGTAAGAAATAGCAATTGTTTTAGATTCTTGCTTTTTAAATTCGTCATTTGAATCTTTCATATCTTGGCTTGATTTACCAAGCATTCTATTGAATACTTTTTGCGAGTTGGTAATTACTACAGTTGAAATATTTCGTGAGAAGCTCTCAAATACTCCTAAATAACTTTTTTTAGCTTCTTGATAATCCTTTTTATTGGAAGATAGGATTTTTTGGTTGATCAATGGTGCAAGAAAAGGAACAAAACAGATTACTAACATAATAATTGTGAGCATTCCTTGAAGATAGAAAGCACCCATTAAAGAAAATATAAATAAAAATGAAGTTTGAATAATAGATAATATAGGGCGCAAATACTCATTTTCAATTACATCTAAATCATTTACTAGTCTATTGGTCCTTACTGATGGATCTTCTTGATTCAATGAATACAAATCTTTCTTAAGATAGTGTGTGGTTAAGTCCATTCTCATTGAATTCATAACTGAATTGACGAGGACCGACTTTGTAGCTCTTGGTACATAGTCAAAATATGCATCAAACAACAAATATATAACTGCAAAAATTGCCATTAAAATGAACTTTTGAAAATCATCTCCTAATGCTGTTGATGTCAATCCACTATAGAGGAACCCCATACCTGCTGTTAGAAGCGATGTTATTGTAGCCGCAATTAAATAAATAATGAATTCTTTTCTATTACTTTTAAAGTATTTTTTCATAAATATACTAATCAACTACAATTGAATCAACTACAATTGAACTCCAAAAAATTTAAAATTATCTTTAAGAATGTTCCGCTCCTTCTTGAGTTGATTTTTCTCCTATTTTTAATTATATAAAAATTTATATAATTAAACAATTAATATTTTAATTTTCTAACAATTATATACATTTAAATTTTTTTATAAAAAAAAGAATCTATTTCTAGATTCTTACATATGGGCACAAGTGGACTCGAACCACCGACCTCACGCTTATCAGGCGTGCGCTCTAACCAGCTGAGCTATGCGCCCTCTTTTATATAAAAGAGTTTTACAAAAAAAAATGAACCGAAGTTCAAAGCGGGTGACGAGAATCGAACTCGCGACAACAGCTTGGAAGGCTGTAGTTTTACCACTAAACTACACCCGCTTATTATTAAAAATGGCGCGAGACGGAATCGAACCGCCGACACATGGAGCTTCAATCCATTGCTCTACCAACTGAGCTACCGAGCCATAGTGGCGTTTACCGCTCTTACCTATATTTATAATTACTTAAAATAGATTAATACTTCGTTGACTAGTATCAATGAACAACAGTTCCATCAGCTACTCGTCGCCTAGTCTTATTTCTATTTTAATCAACTATATAAGTATTGCGGGAGCAGGATTTGAACCTACGACCTTCGGGTTATGAGCCCGACGAGCTACCTAACTGCTCCATCCCGCGATATTAAAAAGGAGGATAAGGGATTCGAACCCTTGCACGCTTTTACACGCCTGACGGTTTTCAAGACCGTTCCCTTCAGCCGGACTTGGGTAATCCTCCAAAAATAGTCCGTACGGGATTCGAACCCGTGTTACCGCCGTGAAAAGGCGGTGTCTTAACCCCTTGACCAACGGACCATTTGTTTTTAAGAGATCTCTCTCTACTCCGGCAGTAGGACTCGAACCTACGACATCATGATTAACAGTCATGCGCTACTACCAACTGAGCTATGCCGGATTATAACTTGGCACCTACCTTATCTCACAGGGGGCAACCCCCAACTACTTCCGGCGTAATGAAACTTAACTTCTGTGTTCGACATGGGAACAGGTGTATCTCTCATGCAATTAGTACCAAATTAATGGGCACAAGTGGACTCGAACCACCGACCTCACGCTTATCAGGCGTGCGCTCTAACCAGCTGAGCTATGCGCCCTAATTCTCAATGAATTAAGTTATAAAAATTGAACCGTGGTTCAAAAGCGGGTGACGAGAATCGAACTCGCGACAACAGCTTGGAAGGCTGTAGTTTTACCACTAAACTACACCCGCTTATTATTAAAATGGCGCGAGACGGAATCGAACCGCCGACACATGGAGCTTCAATCCATTGCTCTACCAACTGAGCTACCGAGCCATATCGGTGTTTACCGCTCTTACCAATGTAAGTATTGCGGGAGCAGGATTTGAACCTACGACCTTCGGGTTATGAGCCCGACGAGCTACCTAACTGCTCCATCCCGCGATATTAAAAAGGAGGATAAGGGATTCGAACCCTTGCACGCTTTTACACGCCTGACGGTTTTCAAGACCGTTCCCTTCAGCCGGACTTGGGTAATCCTCCAAAAATAGTCCGTACGGGATTCGAACCCGTGTTACCGCCGTGAAAAGGCGGTGTCTTAACCCCTTGACCAACGGACCATTTGTTGTTTGCCCGTCTCTCAACGGTACTTTATTATTATATATTATTTTTGCTATTTGTAAAGAGTAAATTTAAACTTTTTTTAAATTTACTCTAAAATCACATCATATGACTTAATAGCAATACCTGATAAAGATTGTAAATTTTGAAATAATAGTAAAATCCACGCAAATGCTAAAATAAATGCAATTAATTCAAATGCAGTTAATGATAAATAACCAACATTTTGGAACAAAACATTAGCAACAACTAATAGTGCCGCAATTCCATATGAAATTGTCAAAAATTCTTTTTTAACATTTGGTAATAACCATCTAAGACCAATTATCATTATTACAATCATATAAACTAACATATTTGCTGACTTGTCATGCAGTACATGCCAATAGGTATCTTTATTATTTGGAAAAATACCAACGCCCGCTAAACTAAGTGCTGTAATTGTCATTAAAACATGTAGAATCATTAATCCGGTATTTTTAGGCATATTTTCCTTCAAAATACTAAAAATATAATCTGTAAGTGTAAGTAAAAGAAATGCTGATAATATAAGCGTTAAGTTGAATTGCCATGAAGAAGCAGCTTTTGCAGTTCCTAGAAAACTAAGGTTAACATGCCACCATTGTAAGTTTCTATTAGAAATCATTGCCATAAATACTCCACCGATAATTACCACAGTAAATAAGGTTATTATTCTAGTTGGTGTGATAGTTACTGCAAAGTAGATCATTAGATAATTAATAACTGCTACAAAAATAAAGAATAAAAATGTTGATGTGTATATATCAAACTTAGCACCTTCAAAAATAATACTAAAAAGCCAAAATATAGCTAACAAAACCATTCCTAACATTACTGCAAATGAAATTAAAAGAACTGGGAAATTCCTCCAATATATATTCTTTAAATTTTTTTGAGCACTCCTTTTACCTTTAATAAAGAAAATGGCGAATGAGATGATACCAGTTAAAAGTCCTAAAACAATTGTCATTGTAGAAATTGAAACGGTATTTGCTCCTGTAAAGGAAATATAATTTATTTTTTCATAAAATTTGAAGTATACAAAAAATGCAATACTAGCTAAAATAGATGGAACAAGAAACCATCTCAAAGAAATATTTTGTCCACTTTGAATATTCTCTAATTTTTCAATGACAATTCTATCACCATCAATTTTTACTTGTAGTTCATCAGAGGAATGTAAATTCAAATCTTTTTTTACCTCTTCTGGCAACTGTATCTTAGTTTCAGTCATTAATAATCTCCTATAAAATTGAACTCTAATTGTCTTAATTATAAACTATAAAATTTTATTACTCAAATTTAAAAAAGATCAAGCATACTTTACTTGATCTTTTTACTTATCTCTATTATTGAGCTGAATAGTTAGGAGCTTCTTTAGTTATTTGAACATCATGTGGGTGACTCTCTTTAAGACCAGCACCACTCATTTCGATAAACTGAGCATTGTCATGTAATGCTTGAATATCCTCTGCTCCAACATATCCCATACCAGCTTTAATACCGCCAAGCATTTGGAAAACAATATCAGTTGCACTGCCTTTATAGGCAACACGTCCTTCAATTCCTTCTGGGACTAGCTTGTTAGCTTCATTAACTGAACCTTGGAAGTATCGGTCACTTGAACCCTTCTTCATGGCTCCAAGACTTCCCATTCCACGATATGTTTTAAATTTACGACCTTGATAAATTTCAAATTCACCTGGAGATTCATCTGTACCTGCTAGCATTGAACCAAGCATTACTGCGTTTCCACCTGCCGCAAGAGCTTTAACGATATCTCCTGAGTATTTAATACCACCATCAGCGATAATTGTTTTACCATATTCACGCGCAACACTTGCTGCATCATAAATAGCTGTAATTTGAGGAACACCAACTCCTGCAACAACACGAGTTGTACAAATTGAACCTGGACCAATACCAACTTTAACTACATCAACTCCTGCATCGTAAAGAGCACGAGCTCCTTCTGCAGTAGCAATATTACCAGCAATAAGAGTCTTATCAGGGAAATGTGCACGAATTTCAGAAATCTTGCGTAGTACACCCGCTGAATGTCCATGGGCAGTATCAATAACAATTGCATCAGCTCCTGCTTCAAACAATGCTTCTGCACGATCAAATGTGTCACTAGTTACACCTACAGCACCTGCAACGATTAAACGTCCATGCTCATCTTTAGCAGAGTTAGGAAACTCAATAACACGTTCAATATCTTTTATTGTAATAAGTCCACTTAGACGACCTTTTTCATCAACCAATGGAAGTTTTTCGATTTTATGTTTTTGTAAAAGTTTTTCAGCATCTTTCAAAGTAGTTCCAACTGGTGCTGTAATTAGCTCCTCTGTAGTCATAACATCTTTGATAGATTGAGAATAATCATCAACGAAACGTAAGTCACGGTTAGTAAGGATACCAACAAGTTTACGATTTTCTAAAGTTTCAACGATTGGCACACCACTAATACGGTATGTAGCCATTAGATTTTCAGCTTCTTCAACAGCATGGTCTGGTGTTAGGAAAAATGGATCTGTAATTACTCCAGATTCACTACGTTTAACCTTGCGAACTTCTTCAGCTTGTTGTTCAATTGACATATTTTTATGAATAACACCAAGTCCACCTTGACGAGCAAGTGAAATTGCCATAGCAGATTCAGTAACTGTATCCATAGCGCTTGATAAAATCGGAATATTTAATGTCAAATTACTAGCAAGTTTAACCTGCATATTTACTTCGTTTGGTAAAACTTCACTTCTTGCTGGAATTAATAAAACATCATCAAATGTAAAGCCTTTTTTCAAAAATTTACTGTCCCAATTTGACATTAGATTCTCCTTTTTTCTATACGAATTTTTTTTATTTTTCCTATGATAACATTTTACACCTAAAGGTCAATACAATTAAACTTTTTGATATGTTCTTTTAATATCTTTCTTTTATTTCTTTTCTTCCCTATATAGAATCCACATTAGTACTCCAAATGGAATCATTAAAAGAAAGATTGTATTATTTCCCATATAATTACTTAATTTAGCAGATAGATATGCTCCAAATGCAAAAGCCAGTACCACTAAAAAAGTATTTCTTGCTTTTCTAAGATATATAGGATCTCTTTCGCTTATACCTTGAGCAAGAAAAACTGAGAAGCTTTTTAAATTTCCCGTCATCATAATATTTGCATATGGTGTACCACGAACATGTTTGAAGGTTTCTGCCTGGATAGCCGCAAAGAATGCTAATAGTGCAACTGTCAATTGATTATAAGATGTCATGGAAGACAGACCAATAATAAAAATCCCTACAAACATTAAAGTTGCAGATGTCAGGTACCATGGACCTCTCTTATAGATAATCTTCTTTCGGATAAAGTAGGTAAACATTGCTCCTATTATGAAACATACGATTGGTAAGAGGTAGCTTAGTGCACTCCAATACCTACCTGCAGCTAGCTCCATCATAAGATAAATCATATTTCCTGTCTGCATACCAGAGAAATGACCACCTTGTGTTTTAAAACTGTAAGCATCCATAAAACCTCCGATGAAAGTCAGCATTGATGCTGTCCTCAGTCGTTCTGCCATATGGTAACTTTTTTTATTCATTTGTAACTCCTTAAATTTTTATCACTTGTGATACTCACTACCTCGATTAATCATTTGAGCTCGATATATCTGTTCAACTAGTACTAATCTCATTAATTGATGAGGTAGCGTGAATCTACCAAAAGAAATTTGTAAATCAGCTCTTTTATACACATCGTCTGATAATCCTAGTGATCCTCCAATCACAAAGACAACATTTTGTGCACCATAGACTTCAAAATCTTTCATTTTCTCAGCTAATTCTTCGCTGGTCATCAACTTCCCTTTAATTGCTAAAACGATAAGTTTATCTTGGGGTGAAATTTTTTCAAGAATTTTTTGTCCCTCTTTATTTTTAACAAGTTCTTTTTCCTTATCACTTGCTTTATCTGGGATCTTTTCATCTGATAATTCAATTACCTCAAGTGGGAGCATGGTGGTCATTCTTTTTTTGTACTCATCTATACCTTGCTTAAGATATTTTTCTTTTAGTTTTCCAACTACTACTAATTTTAATTTCATAAATTTATTTTATCATAGTTTTCCCCATTGAAAATACTTTTGAAAGCTTTATTTATCAACAATTTCTAAAAACCATCCACATTTCTGTGGAAAACTTTTAATCTTTTCCACTTACTAACAGAATTCAGTATAGTTATTAACAAAAATGTGGATAACTTTGCTTAACATTTTTATTTATAAGGCTTTTAAGGTATTATTAAGTTTGTGGAAATAAAATTAATAAAAAAATAACAAGGAGATAATATGGCAAAAAATAATTTCATTGGTACTGTCTTAGCTGGTGTGGCAGGTGGTGCTCTTGCACTAGGTGGAAACGCTGTTTATCAAAATAATTTTGCAAATACACCCAGCACAACTACTACTACAACAACAAATAATGGAAAATCAACTACCAAAGTATCATATGTTGTTGAAAGTGATACAACAAAAGCAATTGATAAGGTTTCTGATGCAGTCGTATCTGTTATCAATTATCAAAAGAAACAATCAGGAACTTCACTTGAAGATTTTTTAAATGGTAATTTTGATCAAAATGGCAATGATGATGCAAAAGAAGAAGAAGCTGGTGAAGGTAGTGGTGTAATATATAAGAAAGATGGAAAAACTGCCTATGTGGTTACTAATAATCACGTAGTTGAAGGTGCTAGCAGTTTAGAAGTAATGCTTTCTACAGGTGAGAAAGTTAAGGGTGAACTTGTAGGTAAAGATGCATTTAGTGATTTAGCTGTTATCAAAATAGATGGTAGTAAGGTTAAAAATACTGCTGAATTTGGTGATTCTAGTACTCTTAAGGTTGGTGAACCCGCAATTGCTATTGGATCACCTCTTGGAAGCCAGTATGCAAACTCAGCAACTCAAGGTATAATTTCAAGTCTAAATAGACAAGTAACTTCACAAAATGATAATCGTGAAACTGTAAGTATTAATGCAATTCAAACTGATGCTGCTATCAATCCAGGTAACTCAGGAGGTGCTTTAATTAATATTAAAGGACAAGTAATTGGGATTAATTCAAGTAAAATCGCATCAACCTCATCTAGCGTAAATGGAATTTCAGTTGAAGGTATGGGATTTGCTATTCCTTCAAATGATGTCCAAAGTATTATTGATAAATTAGAAAAAGATGGACAAGTGTCTCGTCCTGCTTTGGGTATTGAGATGAAAAATCTAGCTGATATCCCTAAAGAGTCTATTGATAAATCTCTTAAACTTCCAGAAGATGTTACAAGTGGTGTTGTGGTAACAAATGTTCAATCTAACATGCCCGCTGAAAAAGCTGGTTTGAAGAAATATGATGTAATCACTAAATTAGGTGATGTAGATACCCCAACTTATATTGAGTTACAATCTGCTCTCTATAAATTGAATATCGGAGATACAGTAAAAGTTACTTATTATAGAAATGGTAAGAAGGAAACAACAGATGTAAAACTTACTGAATCAAATAAGAATTTGAAACAATCTCAAAATAGTAATGACCAAAAGCAAGATAATAGTAACAGTGGTCGAAACTAAAAAATATTTATCGAGCGGTCCTAAAGGGCTGCTTTTTTTATTATAAAAAATTTTAATTTGTTTCACGTGAAACTTGCCTTTATAAAATCATTAACTTAAAATTAAGATATGAAAAATGATGAAATCAATGAAGAAATTAAAAAAATAAAAATATCTGACATTACGGCCAATCCATATCAACCTAGATTGAATTTTAACGAAGAAAAATTGGAAGAATTAGCAAAATCAATCAGAGAAAATGGTATCTTACAGCCAATAATTGTTCGCAAATCAGGAGTATTTGGTTATCAAATACTTGCAGGAGAGAGACGATTTAGAGCATCAATTATTGCAGGATTAGATGAAATTCCCGCAATAGTAAGAGAGATTAGTGATCAAAAAATGATGACTCTGTCCATTCTTGAAAACCTTCAAAGAGATGATATGACAGCAATTGAGGAAGCAAAAGCTTATAAAAATTTAGTTGATAAAACAGATATGACTCATCAAGAAATTGCACAAACCCTAGGAAAATCAAGACCATATGTTTCAAACATGATTCGTATACTAAATCTTCCTATGAGTATCCTTAGACTATTAGATGAAAACTTAATAAGTCCTGGTCACGCGCGTGTACTTCTCTCACTTGACAATAAAAATGACCAAGAAAAAATTGCTAAACAAATAATCACAGATAAAATTTCAGTCCGACAATTAGAAAATATTGTTTCATCCATCAAAGAAAAAAATAACCAAGAAAAAAAATCGAAGAATAAAAATATTTTTTCTAAGGAAATTGAAGAAATATTATCTCGAAAATTTGGTATCAATGTATCGATAAAAAATAGTGGTAATTCCAAAGGAAAAATCGAAATTCCTTTTTCAAATTTAGAAGAATTGAATCGAATTATAGACGATTTACTTTGAATATTATAATCAACAAAAGTATCCACAGGCTAAATTCAGCCTGTGGATACTTTTATTTTAATATACAATTATTTACACAAAAAAAGCTAAATTCACAGGCTGTTAGACTTTTTTATCCACAAGTTGTTAAAAACTCTTGGAACCCTTTAATTTACTGAAATTTTTATACACATTTTACTGTTAATTGATTAGTTATTTTGGATAGTTATCCACTTTATACACAACTATTAATTTTCATCCTAAAATACTGTTAATTTCTTATTCACAATTTATTTTTCCTGTGGATATATTTTAAAATAAATAGTTTTTCTTTCTAAAATATGTGGATAACTTTTATAAAAAGTGTTATCATAGCTATACTGATTTTTTATGAAAGGAGCACCATGACTCTAGATAATCTCGAACAACAGTTTTGGAATAGAATAAAGGAACTGGCTAAAGAAAATATCAAGCCCGCTGCCTATGATTATTTTATTGAGTCTGCCAATTTGCTTTCAATTCAAGATAATGATGCTAAAGTGTTAGTACCGACAACCTTCCACGAACCTTTTTGGCGCAGTCAAGAAGATTTAGTTACCACTGCAGGTTTTGAAGTATACGGTGATAAGATTTCTTATAGTATATTTGCAGCTGAAAAGACATCAGATGAACAAATAGCTGAACTAAGTGGTAGTTCAATTTCAGAAGATGGCCAAGAACAGCTCAAACCAACAGTCACTCAAAAGGAAGATACTGGCATTAAGTCTGACTACACTTTTGAAAATTTCGTTCAAGGAGAAGGAAATAAGTGGACTCTAGCAGCTGCTATTGCTGCAAGTGATTCACCTGGTAAACTTTATAATCCCTTATTTATATATGGTGGGGCAGGACTTGGTAAAACTCATCTAATGCATGCTATCGGTAATGAAATATTAGAAGATAATCCACGTGCAAAAGTTAAATATGTATCAAGTGAAACATTCGTTAACGACTATGTTAACGCTACACGTAAAAATAAAATGGATGAGTTTACCAAAACTTACCGTAGTTTAGACTTATTACTACTTGACGATATTCAATTTTTCAGTGGTAAAGAAGGAACCTTAAATGAGTTTTTCTCAACCTTCAATGCATTGTATGATAAAGAGAGTCAAATTGTTCTTACAAGTGATAGATTGCCACAAGAACTTAACAATCTAGAAGAGCGTTTAGTTTCTCGTTTCTCATGGGGACTAACTACGGACATTACACCTCCCGATTATGAAACACGAATGGCAATACTACTTAATCTTGCTGAAAAATCTGAAATTCATTTTGATGATAAAACGCTAGGATATATTGCTGGTCAGATTGACTCTAATATTCGTGAGCTCGAAGGAGCATTCAATAGGGTAGAATTTGTTACTAAAACTAGTGGCGTATCCTCAGCAAATATTGAGATGGCAGAAAAAGCTCTCGAAGGATTGAAAGCCAAAAGCGCAATAGCTACAAAAGTAATAACTACAAAAGATATTCAGTCTGCAGTTGCTAAACACTATCGCATTACTCGTGATGAGATAGTAGGTAAGAAAAGATTAAAGCAAATCGCCTTTCCAAGACAAGTAGCAATGTACCTAACAAGAGAACTAACTGATAGCAGTCTTCCAAAGATAGGTGCTGATTTTGGTGGTAAGGATCATACTACAGTAATGTATGCCTATGATAAGATAAAAGACATGATGAAAATTGATGCTGAACTTCAAAAAGATATTGATAGCATTAAAAGTAATTTAAAATAACTTGGGGATAAGTCCTAAAGTTATTCCAAAATTATCAACAAGTAATCCACAGGGATAAGCCCTTTTAGTTTATAGGTTTTTATTACTTATCCCACTTATCCACAGGACTTATTACTATTACTATTTTATTTATAATATTAATATATATATAAGGAGTTTGAAAATATGATAAATTTTTCTATAAATAGAACTGCATTTCTAAATTCATTAAAAATTGTAAAATTAGCAATCAGTTCTAAGGTTGTTATTCCAGCATTATCTAAAGTAAAAATTTCAGTTGATAATGAAGGTTTAACATTAACAGGTTCAAATGGTCAAATTTCTATTGAACACTTTTTACCAGTAGCAGATGAAAATGCTGGTATGGTTGTTAATGGAAGTGGAGCAATTTTATTAGAAGCAGCTTTCTTTGATAGCATTGTATCTAATTTGCCAGAAGTAACTTTTGATTTTAAAGAAATCGAGCAAAATCAAGTTTTGATAACTTCAGGAAAGTCTGAAATTACACTTAAAGGATTAGATTCTGAGAATTATCCACGAATCCAAGAAATTTCTACTGAAAATCCATTAAAAATTAATGTTGGCCTTTTGAAAAGTATCTTTTCAGAAACTTCATTTGCAGCAAGTACTCAGGAAAGTCGTCCAATCTTAACTGGTGTCCATCTATTATTACTTGAAAATCAAAAACTTAAAGCAGTAGCAACTGATTCTCACCGTTTGAGCCAAAGAGTCGTTACTCTTGAAAAATTAAGTGAAAATTTTGATGTAGTAATTCCTAATAAATCAGTTAATGGATTTAAGAGCGTATTTTCTGATGATACTGATGAAATTGAAGTTTTCTTGTCTGATAGTCAAGTATTATTTAGAAACGATACAACGAGCTTCTATACTCGTCTAGTAGAAGGAAATTATCCAGAAACTAATCGTCTTATCCCAAATGATAGCGACTATACATTAGATTTAACTTTTGATACTGCATCACTTCGCCATACAATGGATCGTGCTCGTCTTTTAAGTAGCGCTACTCAAAATGGTACAGTTAAATTAACAATTGAAAATGATAAAATCATTGCTTCTGTTAACTCACCAGAAGTTGGTAGCGTTCATGAAGAGATTGATGCTATTAAATACGAAGGTGATGATCTTGTAATAAGCTTCAACCCTCAATTTATGATTGATGCATTAAAAGTTATCCAAGAACCAGAGGTAAGAATTAGATTTATCTCAGGAGTTCGACCTTTTACACTTGTTCCAAATAGTGAGAGCGTTGATTTCATCCAATTGATCACCCCGGTAAGAACAAACTAAAATTTTTATTATAATGTGTTAAAATAAGGCTAAGAAACTAGTCTTATTTTTTTCGTAGTGAGGTGCGCATGAAGATAGTATATACAGATATTTACAATGATTTAACTAAGGAACTTCTTCGAATATCGAAGGAGGCTATTTCTGCTGGGAAAAAAGTATTTTATATTGTCCCTTCATCACTTTCTTTTGACAAGGAAAAAGAAATTCTAGAGCGTTTTAATAATGGAATTGATACTTCGTTATTTGATTTAACAGTTACTAGGTTTAAACAACTACCTTGGTATTTTGTAAAAGATGCTGATAATGAGGACAAAGTTGAACTTACAAATGTAGGGAAGGCTATGTTATTCAAGCGCGTGCTTTCAAAGTTCACAAAAGATGAACTTCCTTTGTATTATTCAATGGGTTCTAGTTCAGGTTTTCTAGATTCACTGGTTAATCTTCATTCAGAACTGGAAAAATCAAATTTGACATCTTCTGATATGGTAGAAGCAAATGGTGGTGAGAGGATAAAGGAACTTGCCTTAATCATCGATCAATTTGATCTTGAACTTTCAGAAAAATATGCAAATTATTCGAAAATTGACGAATTTATTGACAATATAGTAAATGATAAATTTACAAATTCTTTACAAAAATCAATTTTTATAATAGATGGCTATAGTAGATTTTCAGCTGAAGAAGAGAGTTTAATTACTGTATTAGATAATAAGAGCTCAGACCTTGTGATAGGTGCATATATGAGTGAAAAATCATATAGATCAGCTTATATACAAGGGAGTGTTTATCAAAATACCATAGAAATGGTTAATAGGTTTAAAAATCAATATTCAGCAGAGGTTTACAAAATAGTAAATGAAAATGTAAATAATTATTTTACAGATGTTTCAATAGCATGGGAAAACGAGAATGATCCAACTTCGACTGATGAATTTAAGTTTGAAATACCCAAAAATGAAGAAAATAAACTAAGAATTTGGAAAGTAATCAACCAAAAAGAAGAAATTGAATATGTTGCAAAAGAAATAAGACAACTGTTAAGTAAGGGTGTAAGATACAAGGATATTCAAGTTTTAGTCGGTGATGCAGAAAATTATAGAATAAAGTTAGAACAAATTTTTTCACTTTATGAAATTCCTTATTTCTATTCACTTGAAGAGCTTATGAAAAATCATCCTCTTATAACTGTAATTGAGTCTTTAATTAGAATTAAGAAGTATAATTATGAATCTAATGACGTAATTAATCTTTTAAAAACTGAGATGTACAAACCAATTGATTATTCATTAGATGAAATTTATGATTTTGAATTTTATATTGTAGCAAATAAAATTAGAGGAAGAAAAAAATATTCAGAAGAGTTTAATGGAAGATTTGCTGCTGAAAATATTGAAGAAAAAAATAGTTTAAGAGAAAGTTTACTTGGAGATGAGTCACCGATTCAAAAACTATTAAGCAATAATAATAAAAGACTTGCAAAAACATTAATAAATGATTTCAAATCATATTTAAAAGAATCACGTATTGATGAAATAATGGAAGATCTATTTAATCAGGCTGAAAATGACAATGATTTTGCATTAGCAAATAGGCATCAACAGGTATGGGATTTAATGCTAGATAGTATTGATGAATTCCTTCAAGTTTTTGAAGGTGAAAAAATGACCATGCTGGAGTTCTTGGAGTTACTATACTCTGGTCTTTCAACTGCAAGTTATCGAGGAATTCCGGCTAATGTTGACGTTGTAAATGTTAGGGATTATGAATTAGTAGAGCCTAGAAGCTCCAAGTATGTGTATGCAATCGGATTAAGCCAAGCAAACTTTCCAAAACATAAGATAAATTCTAGCCTCTTGTCGGATGAGGATAGGGAAAATATTAATAAAAGTATTGAAGACACGAGTAAAAAAACAGCAAATAAGAGTAAATTTATTGAACAGCCAAGCTTTACAAGCAACTCGAAAAATATTTACAATGCTATGTCTTTATTCAATTCTGCAACTGAATCTTTAGTACTATCATCACCACAGCTATATGATGTTAGCCAGGAAGAAGTATCTCCTTATATATCATTTTTAATTAACAAAGGTGTAAATGTTGAAGTAAAGAAAGGTGTAAATTTAAAGTCAAGTATTGAGGAAATAGGAAATTATAGAGGCTTGCTTTCTAATATTGGTAAACTAGAAAGACAGATGAAAGATGATACTAGCAATAATCAAAATGAAGACAGTAATTCTGCTTTCTGGAGTAGTATGTTTAGAATAATAAAAAATGATAAAGTTTATAATAGTATTATTCAAGCTAATGTTGATGATATTGTTCCAGTTAATCTTTCCATTGATGTTTTAGAAGATATGTATGAAAAGAATATCTATGCTTCTGTTTCATCATTTGAAACTTTTTATAATTGCCAATATCAATATTTTATAAATAACAGTTTACGATTACAAGAGCTTGAAACGATTACTGTTGATTCAAGAACTTCTGGTAATTATTTTCATGAAGTTTTTGAGAATTTGATGAAATCTTATCCAACAACTAATGATTTCGACGAAAAATTGACACAGTCTTTACATAAAATTTACAATGAAAATAATTACAAATATTATTTTCAAGATGAGACTGGAAAGTACGTTTACAATAGGTTGAAAGAAATAATTTTTCAAACAGCAACAATGCTTAAAAAGGTTATTAATAATGAGTTAATAAGTCCAGAGGAGTTTGAAGATACTTTTGGTTTTCCTGGGTCAAAACTCTCGGATTATTCAGTGAAAATTGATGAAAATCATCATCTTAAATTACGTGGTAAGATTGATAGAATTGACAAGATAGTTGACAGTATAGGAGTAGTTGATTATAAGTCGGGAAATCTAGATTTTGATTTGAATAAAGTATTTAACGGTCAAAGTTTGCAATTTATGACCTACTTGGATACTTTAAAAAATAATTATAAAAGTCCTATTTGGGGTGCAACTTACCTTCAATTAAAGAATTCAGTTATAAAGTTGAATGATTTACCTGAACTAGATTTATTGCCGGTATATCTTTTAAAAAATATGTTATATAAAGGAGTATATAACTCAGAGGAATCAATAGAGTTAAGAGATACTAATTTATATAACATAAGTAAAAATAACTCATATTCAACTTCTGAGATTGACAGTTTAATTCAACATAATGAAAAGCTATATAAAAGTGCAGCAAATAAATTAGTAACTGGACAGTTAGCAGTAAATCCAGTGGTGGAAAAAGATGTTGCGGTTGGTTGTAGATTTTGCAATCTAAAAGCTATATGTAAATTTGAGCCAGATATCCACATGAAATATGGTAGAAAAATTATTAAACAACCAAAAGACGCGATTTTTGAGGAGATAGCCGATGACAGAGATTAAGCTTACTAAAGAGCAGAAACAAGCAATCTATGATTCCGGACAAAATATATTGGTATCAGCTAGTGCAGGTAGTGGTAAAACATTCGTAATGATTGAAAGAATAATCAATAAAATACGTCAAGGCGTAAGCATTAAGGATTTATTTATTTCAACTTTTACTGTAAAAGCTGCAGAAGAATTGAAGACAAGACTTGATAAAAAATTGAAGGCCGAACGACGTAATACAAGTGATATAGTAGAACGTCAGAAATTTACAAGAGCTTTACAAGAACTCGAGAATGCTCATATTGGAACAACAGACTCATACACAAACTTCTTACTTAAAGAATATTACTATACGATTGATCTTGATCCTAACTTTAGATTAATGGTTGATAAGGCAGAACAAGACTTACTAAAAGAAGAAGTTTTTAATGAGATGTTTGAGTCTTATTTAGCAGCGGATGAGAAAATAGAAGATTCATTAAAAGTATCAGTTGATAACTTTACAGCATTGTCAAAAAATTACTCAAATGATAGAAATACAAATGGATTCAGAGAAGTAATTTATCAAATCCATTCATTTGCTGAGAGTACTGAAAATCCATTAGAGTGGTTAAAAAACGATTTTTTAACTGCTAGTAAACTATATAAAAGTAGTGAGGATTTACCATCTGATTTAATTGATGATGTAAAGTCAGACTTGTATATGTTTATACATTTAATGGAAACTTCATCAGAGAATGGGCTTTTTTCTGGAAAAGCTGCTAAGGAAAATTCCGAGAATTTTTTAGCACAAGCACCTTTACTTTTGAAATTATTAGAAGAAAGACAGATTGCGAAATTTGCTGAAGAATTTTCAGCTATGAAATTAGATTTTCGTTTTGGTAAATCAAAAGACGAAGTCTTAGTTGAATTACAAAATGAATTTAAAAAAGTCAAATCAGCATTGGTAGGAAGTCCTTCAAGTCCTGGATCAATTCGTAAGTTTACTAATTCCTTTAAATACGCGAATTTGATAGAAGAATATTCTGATATGTCATATCAGTTAATGCAGGATTTACAGAAGGTATCAATATATTTTTATAAAATATATTTAGAGAGAAAGTTACAAGAAAATACTTTAGAATATGCGGATATTAATCATTTGGCGTTAAGGATTTTGAAAGAAAATGAAGAAATACGTTTACACTTTGTTGACAAGTATAATGAAGTAATGATTGACGAATATCAAGATGCTAATAGGGTACAAGAAGCACTATATCAATTAATTTCTAACGGTCATAATCTATTTATGGTTGGTGATATCAAGCAGTCAATTTACAGTTTCAGACAGGCTGATCCACAGTTATTTTTATCAAAGTATATTGCATATCAGAGTAATGATGCTGATGGTGAGTTAATAAGACTTAAGGAAAATTTTAGAAGTAGGACAGAGGTTCTTAATTTCACCAATAATTTCTTCGAGAGTATAATGGATAAAAACTTGGGAGAAATGGAATACGGATCAGAGGAAAAATTAGTATTTGGTTCAAATGAATTTCCTAAGGATGAGGAAGTTGACAGCTACCCAGAACTTTTACTTTTTTATGATAAGGAGGCTGGAAGTTATAATACTGATGAAAATGAATTTGTTAGTCAAAATGAGCTTCTTGTTACTGCAGAAAAAATAAAAGAACTTGTAAAATCAGGTGTAAAGTATGATGATATTGTAATTTTGGTGAGAAGTAAATCCCATAATAATGAGATTGAGGATACGCTAACTAGTCTTGGTATACCTGTCGTTTTAGATGAGGGAAGAAATAATTATCTTGAATCTATGGAAGTTAAAATCATGCTTGAAACTTTACGAGCAATTGACAATCCTTTACAAGATGTCTCTTTCGTGGCACTTATTAATTCACCTATGTTTAATTTTAACGAAGATGATTTGATGCGTATCTCTTTACAGGATAAAAAATTACCTTTTTACAGAAAATATCAACTTGCTTTAAATGGTTTGGGGCAAAAATCTGAACTCGTTAGTTCATCTTTGCGTCAAAAGTTAGAGGACTTTAATGATAAGTTTTCGAACTGGATAGAGATGGCAAATAAGGTTAGTTTACATAATTTAATTTGGAAAATTTATCAAGATACATATTATTATGAGTATGTGGGTGCCATGAATAATGGTGCATTGAGACAGGCAAATTTACAAGCTTTGTCAATAAGAGCAAATGATTTTGAAAACAATGGTTACAAGGGTCTTTACCGTTTTGTTAAGATGATCGATAACTTTTTAGAACAAAATAATGATCTTGCAAGTGTAAATGTTGAACTTCCTGAAAATGCTGTAAGAGTTATGACCATCCATAAAAGTAAAGGACTAGAGTTTGATTATGTTTTTCTTTTAAATTTACAAGTAAAATTTCAACAACGTGATCTAACATCTAAATTAATCTTATCTCGTGAAAACGGTGCTGGTACTCAGATGATTGTTGATATGAAAGATAAGGTTGAAACAGACTTCCCGTATGCATTAGTCAGTTTGGAAACTGTTACATATATTGTAAATCGTAATGATAAACTCAAGGCTTCATTATCAGAGGAAATGAGAGTTCTTTACGTTGCCTTTACCAGAGCTGTAAAGAAACTATATATGGTAGGTAGTGTAAAAGGTAAGACTCCATTTGCAAAGTATGACAATTCTGTACTTGAAGCTGGTATGTTAGATGTGAAGTCAAGGAAAAATGCCAAGTCATATCAAGATTGGTTGCTTAGTTTATTAAGTGCAAAAGAGGAAGAAAACTTTACTGACGCACTTGAAAGCAAAGAATTTATTTCAAATAAATTGAAGTTAGCATTTAAATTATTTGATAATGAAATGTCAATTATAGAGGAGCAGTCTACTATTCCCAATCAAGAAGAAAATAAAGTATTTGAAGAGTTTAAAGAAGAAATAACAATATTTGATAACGAGACTCTTGTTGCTGATAAAGTTAGGGAAGCTAGAAGAATATTAGATTCAACTGACGAAGTCAATTCTAAATATGCAAATGCAATTGAACTTCCAACAATTCAAACACCAAGTCAAATTAAAAAGCGCTATGAAAAAATAATTGATATTGATGGGATTGCACAAGATAATTCTAAATCAAATGGTAAATTTGAATTATCTCGTTCGGATTCTGTGTCAGCAGCTGAATTAGGTAGCGCAACCCATGAATTAATGCAGCAGGTTAACCTTAATGACACTAGCATGGAAGGTTTGACAATAGCTTTACAGAAGGTATCTGCTAGAAATTCTGTAAAAGAAAAAATAAATTTGAAAAAAATATCAAATTTCTTTGATACTGAACTTGGAAAATTAATGATTGCTAATCAAGATAAGTTAACTCGTGAGGCACCATTCTCAATGCTTAAAACAGACAGTGATTCGGAAGAACAATATTTGATACGTGGTATCGTAGATGGTTTTTTAAAATTTGATGATAAGATAATTCTTTTCGATTATAAGACTGATAGGTTTACACGTGATTCACAAGTTTTAGATATTGAACAAAGGTATGAAGTTCAAATGAATCTTTATGCTGATGCCTTAACTATGAGTTACGGCATTGATCAAATTGAAAAGTATTTAATTCTATTGGGTGGAACAAAGGGTATTATTGTCCGTAAATTACCTTAGCCAAATGTCTGAAAAATTGCTTTTTTAACCATTATATAGTAGAATTATTAGTGCTAAAAATTTGAGGAGGCTTTGTAAATGTATGATTTAGGTGATTTTGTTGAAATGAAAAAACCTCATGCTTGTACGGTAAAATCGACAGGTAAGAAGGCTAATCGCTGGGAGATCATAAGACTTGGTGCAGATATAAAGATTGAATGTACTAATTGCAATCATATAGTTATGATGAACCGCCGTGATTTTGAGAAGAAATTAAGTAAAGTTTTAGATAAGTAAATTAAAATAAAGTATAGTAAATAGGAGAAAACAATGGCTTTAACAGCTGGTATCGTAGGTTTACCAAACGTAGGTAAATCAACACTTTTTAATGCAATAACTCAGGCAGGTGCAGAGGCTGCAAACTATCCTTTCGCAACAATTGATCCAAACGTTGGAATGGTTGAAGTTCCAGATGAACGTTTACAAAAATTGACTGAACTTGTAAAACCAAAGAAAACAGTTCCAACTACTTTCGAGTTTACTGATATTGCAGGTATCGTTAAAGGAGCAAGTAAAGGTGAAGGTCTTGGTAATAAATTCCTAGCTAATATCCGTGAAGTTGATGCTATCATCCACGTTGTCCGTGCTTTTGATGATGAAAATGTAATGCGTGAACAAAACCGTGATGCAGAATTTGTTGACCCTATGGCTGATATTGATACAATCAATTTAGAGCTAATCTTAGCTGACCTTGAGTCTGTAAATAAACGTTATGCAAGAGTAGAAAAAGTTGCTCGTACTACTAAAGACAAAGATGCTATTGCTGAATTTGCTGTTCTTGAAAAAATTAAACCGGTTCTTGAAGATGGAAAATCAGCAAGAACAATCGAATTTAATGAGGATGAGCAAAAAGTTGTTAAGCAACTATTCCTATTAACTACAAAACCTGTATTATACGTAGCAAATGTTTCCGAAGATGAAGTCTCTGATCCAGACGCAATTGAATATGTAAATCAAATTCGTGATTTTGCAGCAACTGAGAATGCTGATGTAGTTGTTATTTCAGCAAGAGTTGAAGAAGAAATTGCAATGCTTGATGAAGATGAAGAAAAGATAGAGTTTCTTGAAGCAATTGGTTTGACAGAGTCTGGTGTAGATAAGCTTACAAAAGCTGCATATCATTTACTAGGTCTCGGAACATACTTTACAGCTGGTGAAAAAGAGGTTCGTGCATGGACTTTCAAACGTGGAATTAAAGCTCCACAAGCAGCTGGTATTATCCATTCTGACTTTGAAAAAGGTTTTATCAGAGCAGTTACGATGTCTTATGATGATCTTTTACAATATGGTAGCGAACGTGCTGTAAGAGAAGCTGGTCGTTTACGTGAAGAAGGTAAAGAATATATTGTCCAAGATGGCGATATCATGGAATTTAGATTTAACGTCTAAAATAGCTAACAAATATAGGTTTACACTTGTGTAAACCTTTTTGAAATTTATAGGTAGGTAAGAAATGACAAAAATGATAGTTGGTCTGGGAAATCCAGGTGATAAATATACAGATACTAAACATAATATAGGTTTTATGGCTTTGGATATGCTTGCACAGGAATATGGCGTTAGCTTTACACGTGATAAAACATTTATTGCAGATACTGCATCTACTTTTATTAATGGTGAAAAAGTTTATTTAGTAAAACCTGTTACTTTTATGAATGAATCTGGTAAGTCAGTTGGTCCATTACTTTCATATTATGGTTTGGATAATTCAAATTTATTGGTTATCTATGATGATCTTGATATGGAAGTTGGTAAGGTTAGACTTAGACAAAAAGGTTCGGCAGGTGGTCATAATGGAATTAAGAGTATTATTGCTCATACTGGTGATTCTAATTTTAATCGTATAAAAGTCGGTATTGGTAGACCGAAAAATGGTATGAAGGTAACAAGTCATGTATTGAGTAAATTTGATGCTGATGATCAACCATCAGTTAAGCAAGGTCTAGATAAAGCTATTCAAGCTAGTGATGACATTGTTCGAACAAATGATTTTGTTGCTGCTATGAACAAATATAATGGTAAATAATATGAACATTATTGATTTATTAAATGAGGATAGAAATTTACAGGCTTGGGAATCAAGGTTTACAACCTTGTCAAGAACACTACTTTTGGGATTATCTGGAAGTATTAAGAGTCTTGTTATGGCCAATGCCTATGATAATGATCCTGACAAATATATATTAATCACAGATACCCAGTATCATGCTAGTGAACTTTTTGACGAGTTGGGAAATTTACTTGGTGAAGATAAAGTAGTTCAATATTTTTCTGATGACAATGTATATGCTGACTACGCTATTGCTAGTAAAGATAGGGTCACATATAGGTTGGAAGCCTTGGAATTTCTAATTGATCCTAAACGTACAGGATTCTTTATTACCCCTCTTTTGAGCCTTAGAGAGCTACTACCTTCAGTAGAAAATTTTAAAGGTGCTTTTCAGGAGATCAAGGTTGGTCAGGAAGTTGATTTAGATAGTCTTGCCGATCAGCTTGGCCATATTGGATATGAAAGAACTCAGAGAGTAATGACTCCTGGGGAATTTTCGCGTCGTGGTGATATTTTAGATTTATATTCTCTTGATGCAGAACATCCTGTAAGAATTGAGTTCTTTGGGGACGAAATAGATGGTATAAGGTATTTTGATGTTGAGACACAAAGATCAGTTGAACAACTTGATTCTTTGGTTATTAAACCTGCAAATGACTTTATTCTGTCTGATGAAGAATTTGATAAAGGTGTAAAGAAACTTTACAAGGTAATTGATAAAAGTGACGATGATGTCTTTAAATCATATCTTGAAGAGGTGGTTTCAGCAGCATCAAATAGATATTATCATCAAGATTTACGTAAATTTGCTGAATTCTTTTATAAGAAGGAAACGACTTTATTTGATTATTTTCCCAAAAACGTTCAATTTTTCTTAGATGATTTCCAAAAAATAAATGAAATGAATAATAAAATTAGTCTTGAATTAGCTGATTTTATATTGAGTGAAAAAAATCTAGGACGTTATGTTGAAGGCCAAAAATATTTAGCAGATAATTTTTCAAAGGTTAGAAATTATAAACCATCTTCTTTCTTTTCTAATTTCCAAAAAGGTTTGGGAAATTTAAGATTTGATGCAATATATAATTTTAATCAACATAGTATGCAAGACTTCTTTGGTCAACTAGGACTTTTAAAAGCTGAAATTGATCGATTTGTAAAAAATGAAAATACAGTTGTTATTGTAGCTACTCCTGAAAAATATGGTAAAATGCTTCAATCTTTACAAGATGTTGACATTAAATTTACGGAAACCAAAGAAGGTGATATTAAAATTAAAGAGGTCAATCTGATCTCTTCTACAGCTATTAGTAAAGGATTCAATTTCCTAGATGACAAGCTAGTTGTCATAACTGAACAGGAAATTTTTGGTAAGGTAAGAAAGAAAAGAATTCGCCGATCTAATAATATTTCAAATGCTGAGCGTCTAAAGGACTACAACGAGCTTGAGATTGGTGATTATGTTGTACATAAGAATCATGGTATTGGTAAGTACATGGGAATTGAGACCATTGAAGTTGGTGGTATTCATAGAGATTACTTGACCATCCAATATCAAAATTCTGATAGAATTTCAGTTCCTGTTGATCAATTGGACATGCTGACAAAATACACAGCTAGTGAAGGTAAAGCTCCAAAAATCAACAAACTTAATGATGGTCGATGGAAACGTACAATGCGTACTGTCAATAAGCAGGTTGAAGATATCTCTGAGGATTTAATCAAACTTTATGCTCTTCGTCAAAGTCAAAAAGGATATGCATTTTCAAAAGATGACGATAACCAATTAGAGTTTGATAATAACTTTGCTTATGCAGAGACTGAAGATCAATTGAGAAGTATTGCTGAAATCAAGAAAGACATGGAAAAAGAACGTCCTATGGACCGTCTTTTAGTTGGAGATGTTGGGTTTGGTAAAACTGAGGTTGCTATGCGTGCTGCTTTTAAAGCAGTGAATGATCATAAACAAGTAGCAGTTCTGGTACCTACTACTGTACTTGCTGAACAACACTATTCAACAATGCTTGAACGATTTAGCGAATTTGGTGTTGAAATTGCAGTGCTTTCACGTTTCCAAACTAAATCACAACAAAAAGATATCCTTGATAAACTTAAAAAGGGAAGAATAGATATCATAGTTGGAACACATAGAATTCTTTCAAAGGACGTTGAGTTTTTCGACCTAGGTCTAATGATTATTGACGAAGAACAACACTTTGGTGTAAAGCATAAGGAAAGATTAAAAGAACTTAAGTCACAGGTTGATGTATTGACCCTAACGGCGACACCAATACCAAGAACTTTACACATGTCAATGCTTGGTATACGAGATCTTTCAGTTATTGAAACACCTCCAACCAACCGTTACCCAGTTCAAACTTATGTAATGGAGACGAACTATGGTGTAGTTCGTGATGCATCTTTACGCGAAATAAGTCGAGGTGGACAAATATTCTACCTTTACAATCGTGTTGACACTATTGAGCAAAAAGTGGCCCAATTATCAGAATTAATTCCTGAAGCACGTATTGGATATGTACATGGTCAAATGAATGAAGTACAACTTGAAGATACTTTACTTGATTTTGTAAATGGTGAATATGATATGTTGGTTACAACAACAATTATTGAAACAGGTGTTGATATCCCTAATGCAAATACTCTCTTTGTAGAGGCTGCAGATTATATGGGACTTTCACAACTCTACCAATTAAGAGGACGTGTAGGTCGTAGTAATCGCATTGCCTATGCATATTTTATGTACGACCCTGATAAGCAGTTATCAGAAGTTAGCGAGAAACGTTTGGATGCCATTAAAGGCTTCACAGAGCTCGGTAGTGGCTTTAAAATTGCCATGCGGGACCTATCTATCCGAGGAGCTGGTAATCTATTAGGAGCTGAGCAATCAGGATTTATTGAAAGTGTCGGGTTCGACCTATACTCACAACTACTTGAAGAGTCAGTTAATAGTCGCCTTGGTAGAGGAAATACTAAGAAAACAAGTAATGCTGAAATTAACATTGGTATTGATGCATTCATTCCAAGCGATTATATCACTGATGAAAGACAAAAAATTGAGATTTACAAACGCATACGTGAAATTGATAGCAGAAAATACTATGAAAACCTTCAAGATGAGCTTATTGACCGTTTTGGAGAATATCCAGATGCAGTCGCCTTCTTGTTAGAAATTGGATTACTCAAGTACTATGCTGATAACGCCTTGGTTGACAGAATGCTTAAACAAAAAGATATAATTGTTTACACCATGTCTATGGCAGCAAAAAATGTTTACCTTCCTCAAGATTATTTTGATGCCTTATCAAAAACTAATCTTCCTGTTAAATTAGGTGAGGAATCAGGAGTTATGGTTCTTCGCTTCGATATAAAAAATAGAAGTGATGCTAATTACCTGTCTGAACTTATTAGCTTTACAGAAAGACTTAGTGAAATCAGAGATGAAAAAGATTCGCTTAAGAAAGTCTCCCAAGAAGAAAATGAATTAGAAGAGACATCAGAGGATGGAAATGATTAGGCGCTTGAAGGGAATTAATATTTTAATAATTTCTAGTTTGATTGGAAAAATATTATCAGCCCTTTACCGCTTTCCTTATCAAAATATTGTAGGTGATTTAGGATTTTATGCATATCAGCAGGTTTATCCATTTTATGCCATAATCACAACATTAAGTTTGACAGCTTTGCCTAATTTTCTTTCCAGCCTATTAAATACATCTGATACAAGTGAAGAAGATGAAAGTCAATTCTTCCAAGTCACTTTGATAATATCTTTAGTAAGTTTCATTATTTTAACGGTTTTATCAATACCTCTTGCAAGAGCCATGGGAACGGAAAAACTAGCAACTTCCCTGATATGTTCAATAACTCCCTTATTGTTAGTCCCTTTCCTCTCTCTTTACAGAGGTGTAAAGCAGAGTCAGTTGGACATGACCACAACAGCAATATCACAGGTTCTTGAGCAAACAATCAGAGTTACAATGATTATTCTTGCAGCTTTAACATTTTTAGTTATTGATGAAGATGTTTACAGAGTATCATCACTAGCAATGCTAGGTAGTTTTCTAGCTGGTCTTGTAACTTTGATATATTTAATATCAAAATCTGATATTAAATTTAAAAATCTTTTTAAAGATTTTACTAATGTAAAGGCGAAATTTACAATCATAAAAAGATTTGGATTATCTTCTCTAGTGTTTGTCTTCTTCATGATTTATATGCTTATTATGCAGCTTATAGATGTCTTCACTGTAAAAGATGCATTAGTAGCTAGTGGTATTTCAAGTGACCAAGCAGAGATTCTGAAAGGAATATATGATCGAGGCCAACCATTTTTACAATTAGGTCTAGTTTTTGTAACCTCAATATTTACAAATGCATTGCCAAGACTTACACTTGATAAAAGTGAGAAAAAAATAAAAAATATTTTTGATTTAACCGTATACCTTTCACTCACCTTAACAGTTGGTTTGATGATTTTACTCCCACAAATGAATCAAGTTTTATTTAAGAGTAATAGTCAAAGTACAGCTTTAATTATCTTTGTTAGTCAGGTTGCATTAATAGGAATTGTTCAATTTTACCATCACTCATTATTTCTTGAAGGACGAAATAGGGAATCGGGAATTATTCTTATCATAGGTTTGGTCCTTAAAATTTTCCTTAGCCCCCTTTTAACAAGGGAAATGGGATTAAATGGTGCTAGTCTATCTAGTGTCATAAGCATATCATTTATTCTGATAGCTTATATCCTCATTAGTAAAAAATTCCCAACTCAAATATTCAATTTAAGATTTATTATTTCCCTAATTTTAATGGCTACAACTTTAATGATTGGATCAAATATGTTCCACGTGGAACACCGTTTTATGCAATTAATTAAGTTAGTAATTATAAGTGGAGTTTCTGCAGGAGTTTTCCTTCTATCTGCCAAGAAATTAAAAGCTTTCTCAAATGATTTGTGGGAAGAATTGGGATTATAAAAAAAAGTTGAGAGAAATCTCAACTTTTTAATTTGATGTAAAATACTCAATAATTTGACCAACTAGGCCTCCCAAAACTGCCCCTAGAAGCATTCCTAATATCATTAGAATGAATAATTTTTTTGTATTTAACTTTTTATTATCAGATTCGTAAATTTCTTTCATAAAGAATAGACTTGATAGTATTATATTTAGTAATATAGCCAACTCATACAAAAGTGCATTTTTAAGGTTAATATTATAATTTATGACTATTCTAAACAAGAGTATTAGTGATAATATACTTGTTATTGAAATTGGAATATACCATTTCTTAAGTTCAAGTCTTCTTTCATTTTTTTTAATATTTTCGACAACATCAGATCCCTTTAATAATACATCATCTAGTGAAAGATTATAAAATTGAGCAAGATCAATCAAGCTTTCAATATCTGGAATTGTTTTACTGTTCTCCCAGTTTGATATAGTTTGTCTACTTACAAAAAGTTTATCAGCTACATATTCTTGTGTATAAGCTTTTTCCAACCGTTTATCTTTCAAAATTTTGCCTAATTCCATTCTCTATATTCCTTATCACCTATTCATTGTTCCATAAAAATATTTATTTCGAAAAATATGCTAAATTATTTAAATATATGACCTGCTATTGCACCAATAATTAAGCCAACTAGGTCTCCAATTATTACCATAATAAAAAATGATTTTGTTTTAAAAGGTAAGCCTTTAATTTTATTCTCCTCTTTGGCAAAATAAAGTATAATAAATAAATTTGCAATCATAATTGCTAAGCATATGACAAAACTAACGATATCAACTTTTGGTGCTGCTAGTATTTTAAAGAGGAGTACCATATTCTTGAGTATAAGCTTTCTCTAAGCGTTTATCTTTTAAGATAGTTCCTAATTCCACTTGTTTAATACCCTTCTTCCTTGATAGATTTATTATCTCAAAATGTAACCAACTGTCTATATAAGTTCTTTTACATATGCCAAATTTAAACGTTAAAGTGTTTCACCATAGTAAATATTATATAAAAAAAGAAGGTGTAATCCTTCTTTTTTATATAAATATTATTGTTTTTTCTTTGAAATAATTATAAGTGATGAAGTTACAAGTATAAGACCTGTTGCTATGATTACATAATTGTTTACATCTCCCGTTTTTGGTAAATGTTTACCTGAATTTCTTTTTGGAACATTAGAATTGTTATCTTCATTTGAACTACTGTTAATTGTGTTGCTAGACTCACTTGTTTGTGTTTGACTCTGTGGATCCTGTGCTTTATTTTTCTTTACAGCATCGTTTACTATATTGTCAATTTCATCTTTAGATATAGAGTTTTTAATTGCAAGAGTGAATTCATCTTTTTGTTTTTTATTTAAATTCTTAAGGTCATTTATTTCTTTGCTTGTTTTTTCTTTTAGTTCTGCTAATTCTTGCTCAAGTGATTTTATTTTATCATCTTGACTAGCATTCTTTAAAATAGCACTAATAGAATCATCAGAGTTTGCTTGTTTAATCTCCTCAATATATTTAGCTTTATCTGTTTCATTGATAATTTTTAAATTATTAATTTCTTTTATTGATTCTAATTTTTTATTTTCAAGTTTAGCTTCAGCTATTATCTTATTGATATCTTCAACTGAGTTGGAAGATTGTATGTTATTAATATATTTTGTTTTAGTATCATCAGTCAGAGAAGAAAGTTCATTAATTGTTTTTACTGCATTTTCTCTATAATCTAAGACTTCTTTTTTAATAGGAATGATTCTTTCATAAGGGAAGGGTTCTTTCCTATCTTCTGATATTTTTCCTTCATATTTTAAATAGTTAGTGAAAACTTCATCCATTGAAGGGCCTTCTTCACGAGCACCACCAAGCATGGTATAACCATCTCCACCTGCTGCTAAGAAATCATTTGTTGTTAAGTAATATGTTTTTTCTAAATTAACATCTTCGAACTGTTTTGATTGTCTATTAAGAAGTTGTACTTTGAGGACGCGTTGACCAGGTGTTTTTTCTTCAGGAACTTCACCTTGTAAATTTGAATCAAAATACACTTTTACAGAAGATGATACTTGCAAAAATCCACCATTTCTATCAAGAGCAGGTTGCCCTTTTTCATCTAGAACGATATTTCCATTTTCATCTTTTAAAGCAATTGATCTTAGAGAATGTTCAAACATGTCATATAGTTGTTGACCATTTACTTCAATTTGTGAAATAGTATTTCCGAAAGGTAGGACTGATAAAATGTCTCCTTTTGTTATAGTTCCTTCTTTAATTGATTGACGTATCCCACCACCATTTATTATTGCAAGATCACTTTCATGTGTAAAGCCAGTTTGTCCATATTGATAAAGAGCATCACCGATTAGATTCCCAAGATTAGTTTCACGAGTTCTGACCATAGCACCTTTTCCTTCAAGGTTTACAGTATTTCCTTCTAAAACTACTTCAGACATATCGTTATTGAAATCACTAGCAACTTGGTTTACAAAGTTGTCAACGTTTGTATTAGCAGGTAATTCTTTTGCCTCTGAAAATGGTATTAATTTTGCATTTATTGAACTATCGGTGTCAGAATATTTAGCTTCAATTTCTCCTACATTATTTAAGTAGTTACCTGTCTGAGCTAAAAGAACATTTCCATATTTTTCGCCATTTGGTAATTCTGTATGCGAGTGACCATCGATTATTACAATTTTGTCTGTTGGATGGTTTTTACTCAATTCTTTGGCAAGAGTTCTACTTTGCCATTCTGTTGGTGTTGTTGCATCTATTCCTAGATGACTAAGAAAAATAAATACATCTGCTTTTCCCTTAAGTTCTTTCATATATTTTTCAGCAGTAGGTATTGGATCTTCAAAGGTTACTCCAACGATATTATTTGGATGGGTTTTAGTTGTAGTTTCTGGAGTTGTAAGTCCAATGATAGCGAATTTTTTGCCATCTTTCTCTATAATTTTATAGGGATCAAAGGATTGTTGACCATTTTTATATACATTTGCTGATACAAGTGGTGTATATTCTTTTAATTTCATTGCCTGGTCATATCCAAAATCAAATTCATGATTTCCTGCAGTAGTAGCATCATAAGGGATCATAGTCATACCTTTAGCCATTTCAATTCCTTTGCTATTATTAGAAATTGGAAGGCCTTGAACTGAGTCACCAGCATCTAGCATTAATGTTGGATTAATTTGATCTTTTAAGCTTTTCAATCGAGCTAAGCCGATTGATTTATTCTTTTCATCAAATTGCATACGACCATGCATATCATTTGTATGTAAAATAGTAAATGAGAATTCTTCAGCTAAGATTGTATTAGAAAATAACAAAGTTGCTGAGCCAATTACTACTATGCCTATGCTTTTTAGGTACTTACCTATACGTTTTTTCTCTTTCATTCCTACTCCTTTAAAAAAATATTATAACAATACTCTAATTATAAGATATAACATTAGCTATGAAAAGCCTTTTATAATAAATTGATCTTAAATTTAACTCTATAGTTCGTATTTTTGGTATATTAATATCTATTTGAATATTTATTAACTTTTACAAATTTCATGCCACAATCTAAAAAGTTTGTTGAAAAAGAAGGTGATAAATGTGGCACAACTTCCGATAAACAACTTTATTCAGGTCCTTATAAATTTGAAGGAAGGAATGGTACAAATGGGTCATTCAAACTTGTTAAAAATGAAAATTATTGGGATAAGGATAGTGTAAAAGCACCAGAAATTGATTTTGAAGTTGTAAAACAACCAGAAAATGCGGTCCAAATGTACAAGCAAAATAAACTTGATTTTGCTCCAATTGGTACACCAGATTTGTACAATGATAATAAAAATGAAAAAGGTGTGAAATATGTTGCAGAGGCAACTACAGCATATATTCAATACTTACAAAATGGTAAAAATAAAGCTCTTTCTAATACTAAGATTCGTCAAGCATTAAACTTAACAACTAATAGGAAAGAATTAGTTGATCAAGTAACTGCAGGTGTTTCTAAACCAGCAACTGGATTAGTACCTGCTGAACTTGCTAAAACAAGTGATGGAAAAGATTTAGCAGAATTTGTTAAACAACCTTATACATATAATGTTGATGATGCTAAAAAACTATGGGATGAAGGATTAAAAATGAAGGAAAATCAAATAAAGTAAAAGCTATTGATAACATCAGTTTTCAAATCCATAAAGGAGAGGTATTTGGATTAGTTGGTGAATCAGGTTCAGGTAAAACAACAGTTGGCAGAACACTTCTTAAGTTATATGAACCAACTAGTGGTGAAATTATTTTTGACGGTGAAGATGTGACAGCATTGAAGAAAAAAGAACTCTTTCAATTCAGGAAAAACGCTCAAATGATTTTTCAAGATCCTCAAGCAAGTCTAAATGGTCGAATGAAGATTAAGGATATCATTGCAGAAGGAATAGATGTCCACAATCTCGCCTCTTCTTCCGAAGAACGAGATAAAATGGTTGATAATCTTTTAAATCAGGTAGGTTTAAATAAAGATCATTCTTCAAGATATCCTCATGAATTTTCTGGAGGACAAAGTCAAAGAATAGGGATTGCTAGAGCATTAGCAGTTGATCCTGAGTTTATAATTGCTGATGAGCCAATATCAGCACTTGATGTATCAATTCAAGCTCAAGTAGTAAACTTGATGCAGGAGTTACAACGTGATAAAGAACTTACATATCTATTTATTGCACATGATCTTAGTATGGTGAAGTATATTTCAGATAGAATTGCTGTAATGCATTGGGGTAAAATTTTAGAATTAGGTCCTGCAGAAGAAATTTATAATAATCCAATACACGATTATACTAAATCATTAATTTCTGCAATTCCGACTCCTGATCCTGAAATTGAAAGAAGTAGGAAAATAGAAGTTTACGACCCAACTGCTGAATTAGATGGTCAAGAAAGAGAAATGCGAGAAGTTAGATCAGGTCACTATGTTCTATGTACTGAATCAGAGTTTTTAGACTATAAGAATGCTTAGTATAAAAAATATCTCATATGTTGAGATATTTTTTATTAAGAATAATTGTTTTTAAGAATAAAAAATTGTGTTATAATCTAGGCATGAGATTAGATAAATTTTTAAAAGTTAGCCGTCTTATTAAACGACGTACAGTCGCTAAAGAAGTTGCTGATAAAGGAAGAATAAAATTAAATGGTGTACTGGCTAAAAGTTCAAGCACTGTAAAATACGATGATATTTTGACTATCCAGTTTGGAAATAAAATAGTTGAGGTACGCGTACTTGAAACTAAGGATAGTACAAAAAAAGAGGATGCAGGCAAGATGTATGAGTTGCTGAGCGAAACGAGGATTAATCAAGATGTCAAAGAAGAAGAGAGTCGTTAGACTTAATAATGATTATACTAACGCTAGTATAGTAAAACAGCAAAATCATATAAAAGAAAAATTACCCAGACGTAAATATATGGGAATTATTTCAGTCATAGCTGTTGTTTTAATGTCTCTTTCTGTGGTAAACCTTGTAAAAAGCTATACAGAGCTTGAGAGCAAGATGAAACTTGAGAAAAAATATACAGAAGAAGATAAGAATTTGGGTGCTTCTCTTGATATGAAAGAAAAACAAGTAGTTAAATTACAAAATGATGATTATGTAGCAAAGTATGCGCGTGTTAAGTATCTATATTCAAAGGATGATGAGCTAGTCTTTACAACACCTGATTTGTTAACTACAAATCAAGGAAATGAAAAAAAATGATTGAAAATCAATACAAAATTTCTAATATAACTAAATTTGGTATATTTGTTGATTTAGATGATAATAGGACTGGTTTAGTTAGATGGTCAAATGTTCCAAAGAATGAGAAGTATCATATTGGTGATTATGTGAGTATCATTATATTAAATACTCATCCAGATGGAAAAATTGACTTGGAGATATCTACTGAAGATTTCAATGATAGGTTTGAAAATTTTATAAGTACTTCATATATTAGATTGGCTGAATTACAAGAGAAAAATAAGCACATAAGAGATTTTATAAAATAAAAAAACTCCAGGTTACTACTTAATCTGGAGTTGAATTTTTTCAAGATATAAAAATTATAATTAAAACTAAATGTTTACATATTTGTTTACATTTATATTTACAAACATGTAAACATAAAATGATAAAATAAATACTATTGGGGGTAATTTTCATAGATAATTTGATAGAAAATAAGTTTTTGGAAGAAGTGAAAAATAATCATTTATTTGATGGTCACTCAAAAGTTTTGATCGCACTATCTGGAGGTATTGACTCACAAACATTATTCAACCTGCTTTACAAATTTAGAAAAGAATTGAATTTAGAGATAGGTGTTGCTCATGTTAATCATAAAGTTAGAGATGAAAGCGATGATGAGGAAAGAATATTAAGACGTAGAATGTCTGAAATTGAAGTTCCTTTTTATTGTGATTGCTTTACAGATGAGTTTACGGAAAGTAAAGCACGTGATTTTAGATATAGTTTTTTTCAAAAAGTTATGGGAGAAAATAATTATACTTGTCTAGTTACTGCTCATCATTCTGATGATGTTGTGGAGACAGTATTTATGCGTCAACTTAGGGGGAGTCGTTTGAGGCACCTCACAGGAATTAAACAGAAACAAAGTTTTGCTAATGGAGAACTCATTCGTCCTTTACTTAATTTTAAAAAATCTGACTTTGATACTAAAGATTACTTTGATGACTATACAAATTATGAAAATGAATATTTAAGAAATCGTATTAGAAATCAATACATTCCAGAGCTAGAAAAAGAAAATCCAGCTTTTAAAAAATCAATTTTATCCTTATCTAAAGAAGTTGAAGCTGCAATGTGTGTAATTAACAATAGTATTAAGAATTTGAATTTTGAAAAAGATAAGATCGATTTAGAAAAATTCTTAAATCAAGACCAATCTTTACAATACTTTATACTGCAAGATTACCTTGATAATTATAAGGATATTAGTATTGGGCGAGATCAATTTGATCAACTATTACATATAATTAGAAAAAGTGGACAATTTAACCAAAGGATAAATAAAAATTATTCCCTAATAAAGGATGATAAGAATTTTTATCTTACATCAGATAGTTTACCTGAATCAAAGGTAGAATATGAAGTTTCAAGAATCAAACCACAAAATCTTAACTATAAGGAAATTTATATCCCAAAAAATGCAAACTATTTTGTTCGAGGAAGAGAAGAAGGCGACCGTATTTTGTTAAACGGAATCAATAAAAAGGTCAAGAAATACTTTATTGAACAGAAAATTCCTTTAAAAATGCGAGAAATGGCTCAAATGTTAGTTGTTGAGGGCCAAATCTATGAAATTTTGGGAATTACGACAAGTGATTTGAGTAAATCGCTTAAAAATGCTAAAATGAATGATACTTTATACTATTTTGAAAGGTAAGAGAATGTTAGAACAAGACATAAAAAAAGTGTTAATTTCGGAAGATGAGTTACAAGCAAAAGCAGTTGAATTAGGGGAAGTTTTGACTAATGACTATGCAGGAAAAAATCCTTTAGTAGTTGGAATCCTTAAAGGTTCAGTACCTTTCTTAGCTGATTTAATAAAAAGAATTGATGCCCACTTGGAAATGGACTTCATGGTAGTTTCAAGCTATCACGGTGGAACTTCTTCTAGTGGAGAAGTGAAACTAATCAAGGATTTAGATACGAGTGTGGAAGGACGTGATATTTTAATAGTTGAAGATATCATTGACACAGGTCGTACTCTTAAATACTTAGCTGAGCTTTTGGAACACCGCAAGGCTAATTCAGTTAAAATTGTTACTTTACTTGATAAACCAGAAGGTCGTGTTGTTGAAATTGATGCTGACTATGTAGGTTTCCAAGTACCTAATGAGTTTGTAGTTGGATACGGACTTGATTTTGATGAAAATTATCGTAATTTACCATATATTGGTGTATTAAAGGAAGAAATTTATCAATAATTCAGTCTAAGGTACCATTGAGTAATAGTGGATATTGGACTATAATTTGTGAGGATATGGACTTAATCTAATTATTCTGATATTTAGATATCCATAGTTGGCATTTTTTTAAATTTTTTGCCATAATAAGAAAATATTAAAGGTTAGAAAAGGAAATAAATGAACAATAAGAAAAATAACGGATTCGTTAAAAATTCCTTTTTGTATTTACTACTTATAGTAATTGCAGTTGTTGGTTTTCAATGGTTAATTGGTGATACCTCAACGGCAGTAAATAAAGTTAGTTATACGGAATTTGTAAAGGAACTCAAGGATGGTGACATTAAAGATTTAAGTTATCAACCATCTAGCGGTCTTTTAGAGATAAAAGGTAATTACAAATCTGAAAAAACTGTAAAGTCTGATCAAGACTTAAAACTATTTGGTGGAACAGCAACTACTAAAGTAAAAAAATATAAAACTTTAGTTCTTACAAATGATTCTACTATTTCAGAAATTCAAAAGTTGGCGGCAGACTCTTCTACTAAGGTTACGGTAGTACCTGAAAGTTCTAGCGGTATATGGTTGAGCTTCTTGATGTCATTCTTACCACTTATTTTACTTGTTGGTTTCTTCTATATGATGATGAATGCTGGTGGTGCTGGTGGTCGTGGTGCTGGTGGTACTATGAACTTTGGTAAATCCAAAGCTAAACAACAAGATAAATCTGCTAATAAAGTTAAATTTGAAGATGTAGCTGGTGCAGAGGAAGAAAAACAAGAACTTGTTGAAGTTGTTGAATTTTTGAAAAACCCTAAGAAATATACTAAATTAGGCGCACGTATTCCCGCAGGTGTACTACTTGAGGGCCCTCCAGGAACTGGTAAAACTTTACTAGCTAAAGCTGTTGCCGGTGAAGCTGGCGTTCCATTTTTCTCAATTTCAGGTTCTGACTTTGTAGAGATGTTTGTCGGAGTGGGAGCAAGTCGTGTACGTGATTTATTTGAAAATGCTAAGAAAAATGCTCCAGCCATAATCTTTATCGATGAGATTGATGCTGTCGGTCGTCAACGTGGTGCCGGTATGGGTGGAGGAAATGATGAGCGTGAACAAACACTTAATCAACTCCTTGTAGAGATGGATGGTTTCCAAGGTAACGAAGGTATTATAGTAATCGCCGCAACTAACCGTAGTGACGTACTCGATCCAGCCCTTCTCCGTCCTGGACGTTTTGACCGTAAGGTTTTAGTTGGTGCTCCCGACGTTAAAGGACGTGAAGCTATATTACGAGTTCATGCGAAGAATAAACCTCTTGCGGATGATGTAAATCTTAAGGTAGTTGCACAGCAAACTCCAGGTTTTGTCGGTGCTGACCTTGAAAATGTACTTAATGAAGCTGCATTAGTTGCTGCTCGTCGTGATAAAAATCTTATTGATGCATCAGATATTGATGAAGCAGAAGATCGTGTAATTGCTGGTCCTGCTAAGAAAGATAAAAAAGTATCTGATAAAGATCGTGAGACTGTAGCTTATCATGAGGCAGGTCATACAATTGTTGGTCTTGTATTATCAAACGCTAATATCGTTCATAAGGTTACAATTGTACCCCGAGGACGTGCTGGTGGATATATGATTTCACTACCTAAAGAAGATCAAATGCTTCTATCTAAGGAAGATATGCAAGAACGTCTCGCAGGTTTACTTGGTGGACGTACTGCAGAAGAAATTATCTTTAACCGAATCACAACAGGTGCCTCAAATGACTTTGAGCAAGCTACACAATTAGCTCGTGCTATGGTGACTCAATATGGTATGAGTGATAAACTTGGTACGGTTCAATATGAAGGTAATCAATCAGTCTTTATTGGGCGTGATTATGGTCAAACTAAGGGTTATAGTGAAGCAACAGCACTTGCTATTGATGAAGAAGTTCGTCGTATTATTAGCGAAGCCCATGAACAAGCTCGTCAAATAATTGAAGATAATCGTGAAGCGCATAAAAATATTGCTATGGCACTTCTTAAATATGAAACACTAGATGCTCGTCAAATTAAGTCAATTTACGAAACTGGTAAAATGCCAGCGGATTTTGTTGATGATGAACCAGAAGTTGCTCAAACTTATGAAGAAGTTAAAGAACAGTATGAGAAGCACGATGAAGAACGTGAACAAGAAGAAGAAAAAGAAGTGGGTGAAACAGCTGAATAATCTCAGCTGTTTTTCTTTTTGTCTATTTTTCCATTACTGAGCTCAGAAAAAAGAATCATCTTGCAATCTTAGGCTATTTTTTGTAAAATGAATAAATACTCAAAAAGTTAGAAAATTATGAAATATCACTTAAAGTAAGTGAAATTTTATTTAAGAAGGATTTATTTATGAACATATTTCGTACGAAAAATTTGACCGCAGATAAGACAGAGATGAAGCGAGAGCTTAAAACTTGGAATCTGGTAATGCTTGGACTTGGAGCGATGGTCGGAACAGGTATATTTACAATTACAGGTATAGGAGCAGCTATCTATGCGGGGCCTGCTCTAATAATTTCAATTATAATGGCTGCCTTTGCTGTTGGTTTATCGGGCTTATTCTTTGCTGAATTTGCCTCTCGCTTACCGGTTATAGGTGGTGCTTATGGTTATTTATATGCAGTTTTTGGAGAATTTATTGCTTGGATAGCTGGTTGGCTAATGATCATGGAATTTATGTCAGCAATATCTGGCGTTGCAGCTGGATGGGGTTCATATTTAAAAGGTATGTTCAATCTCAATCTACCTTTGGCAGTTTCTGGTCCATTTGATCCTGCTAAAGGTACTTATATTGATATAATGCCCGTACTTGTTATTTTGGCAGTTACTGCTTTATTGCTGTTAAATTCAAAGCTTGCGCTTGGTTTTAATAGTGGTTTGGTTATTTTAAAATTCTCAGCTCTAATATTATTTATTGTTGTTGGGGTATTCTATATTAAACCAGATAATTGGTCGGACTTTGCACCTTATGGTTGGGGTTCATTCTTCGGGGGTAAGACGGGTATAATTGGTGGAGCAGCTATAATGTTCTTTGCCTTTCTAGGATTTGAATCAATAGGTACCGCAGTTGATGAAACAAAAGATCCTCAAAAATCAATTCCTCGTGGGATTATTGGATCACTTATAATTGCTACACTTTTTTACATCATTATTACACTTGTGTTGACAGGAGTTGTAAATTATAAAAACTTAAATGTTGAGGATGCTGTAGCATTTGCACTACGTTCAGTAGGTGCTACCTGGGCTGCAAATTACGTTTCAGTTGTCGCTATCTTTACGTTGATTACTGTGTGTATTTCAATGACCTATGCTAATGCTCGAATGATTTATGGGATTAGTCGTGATGGACTATTACCAAAATCATTAAGTAAACTTACTGTAAAGTCTAAGATACCTAAAAATGCTACAATACTTGCTGGTTTGCTTTCAGCATTTGCCGCAGGCTTTACATCACTTAACCAATTAACTGAATTTGTAGTTATCTGTACCTTGGCTTACTTAATCTTATTAGCAGCTGGAATTATTAAACTAAGAAGAGATCAAGGAGCACCTAAAGAAGGACAATTTAAAACTCCTTGGGTACCTTTTCTACCTATTGTTTCAATCATTATTTGTATAGGATTTATGACACAGTTTGAAGCTAAAACTTGGATTGCATTCATAGTTGCATTGATAATTGCGGTAGTAATTTATTTCGCTTATGGTTATAAAAATAGTGAAATTAATGAGTAGTCAGTATTAATTTATAAAGTCATCTGAATGTTTCATGTGAAACATTTAGATTTATAATTGATTGTATGAAAAAAGCAGTTTGGATTTTATTCCAAGCTGCTATTTTCTTTTTAAAATACTTTTTTTCTCTTTAACTTCATAAGTAAAACCACTTCCAACTATTTCATGGACATTGATAACTGAAATAAAGGCATTTGGATCAATTTCTGCGGTTAATTGTTTTACAGCTAATACTTCTTGCGGATTAAGAACTACATATATAATTTTTTTCTTATCACCAGAGTATGCGCCTTCTCCGTTAAGATAAGTTGCTCCTCGATCAATCTCTGCAACAATTTTTTGAGTTATTTCATCGTGTTTATCAGAAATAATAAGCATACCACGGACAGTATATCCACCAGTTTCAACAAGTCCTACAACATTTGAAAATACAAAGCTTGCAATTAATGTATACATCATATGTCTGATATCAATATACGAAAGACTTGCTAGTAGAACGATAGAGTCAATAATTAATAAAGTTTTACCTAATTGAGCACCACGTTTAACTTCAAAAATCTTAGCAACAATATCTCCTCCACCTGATGTACCCCCATAGCGGAAGATTAATCCGCTACCTACACCAGCAAATATTCCAGCAAGAAGTGCTGCAATAAGAAAGTCATTATCTATATTAATAGTGAAGTTAACTCTTTGGAAGAGATAAATAAAGAATGACATGGTTAGAGTACCATATACTGTATAAAATAGTGCTTTTTTCCCACCAAGATATTTATATCCCATTATAAATAAAGGAATATTAATAATAACTTGAGAATAAGATGGATCTATGTGAAATAGGTTATACAAAATTAAAGTAATACCAGCTAGACCACCTTCAGCAAGATGATTTGCCATATTGAAGTTAACGAATCCAAAGGCATAGATAGCAGCACCAAGTGCAATCATGAAAAGATTGACCGGGTTAAAAATAGATTCATTTTTTTTCATATAAATAAGATTTTCCCTTTATAAATTTATTAATTAGATGATTAATCATCAACAAAATTCCCAAGAATTTTAACGTTTTCGGAAATTGAAACGAAGGCCTTGTCATCAACTTTTTTCATAATGGCCTTGAAAAAAGAAAATTCAGCCCGAGTAATTATAGTAATTAAAACTGTTGTTTTATCATGTGTATATGCACCTTCAGCATTATTAATGATAGTCACTCCACGATGAAGTTTGTCTTGTATGGCTTTACAAACTTCAGGAGCTTTTTTAGTAACAATCATAACCTGCATTCTCTTTTGCTTAGTATAGACAGCATCTGTAACGCGACTTGATACAAAAATTGTTAAGAGTGAGTAAAACATATACTTCCAACCAAATAGAATGCCGGTAATTAGGACTATAACGGTATTAAACATTAATGAAATGAAACCAACATTTCTTCCTGTTTTTTTTCTAATAGAGATACTTATAATATCAGTACCACCACTTGATATTCCGTTACGTAATCCGTAACCAATCCCTGTTCCCATTGTAAGACCACCAAAAATAGCATTGATGATAGGATCCGTTGTAAGTGTAACCTCTGGAACAAGTTGGATGAAGATTGAACTAAGAGTTACAGTTAGGATGGTATAAATTGTAAACTTATGTCCAATTTTATACCAAGCAAGAACAAAAAGTGGAAGATTAAGTGCATAGAGGGTTACTGATACAGGAATAGTATAACCTAACCAATTATGACTTAATGTAGTTAAGATTTGTGCTAAACCTGTAATACCACTTGAGTAAATGTGACCAGGTTGAAAGAAAAAGTTGATAGCGACACTTGATAGTATGGCATAAACTACTGCAGCAGAGAAACGTTCAGTAAACTGCTCCATTGCAGTAGCTTTCTTCATAGTATCTTCAGGGGATTTTTTGAAGGTGAATTTCATAGTATTAGTCTTTTTTCTTTTCCTCAACTGAAAGGCTTAATTCAGCAAGCTGTTTGTCAGAAACTAGGCTAGGAGCTTCTGTCATTGGATCAGTAGCTTTATTATTTTTAGGGAAGGCGATAACTTCACGAATATTATCTTTTTTAGCTAAAAGCATAGCAAATCTATCAAGACCAAGAGCTAGTCCTCCGTGTGGTGGGAAACCATATTCAAGTGCTTCTAAAAGGAATCCAAATTGGTCTTTTGCGTCCTCAGCAGTAAACCCAAGAGCTGTAAACATTCTTTCTTGTAATTCACGTTTGTTGATACGTAGGCTACCACCACCAAGTTCATAACCATTTAATACGATATCATAAGCAACTGCACGTACTTTTTCAAGATCTGATTCAAGATAGTGTGCTGTGTCTTCTGTTGGAAGTGTAAATGGGTGGTGAGCAGACATATAACGACCCTCTTCTTCGCTATATTCGAACAATGGCCAGTCGATAACCCATAGGAAATTGAATTTGTCGTTGTCAATTAAATCAAGTTCTTTAGCTAGACGACCTCTTAGGGCACCTAAAGTAGTATTAGCAACATCTAAATCGTCAGCTACAAATAAAATTAAATCTCCATTTTCAGCAGATAATTCTTCTAAGAAATCAGACGTTTTATCTGTTAGGAATTTAGCGATTGGACCAGTTAATTGATCGTTATCAACTTTTACCCATGCAAGGCCTTTTGCACCGAAATCTTTGGCAAAATCAGTAAGCTTGTCAATATCTTTACGTGAATATTTGTCAGCAGCACCTTTTGCAACGATTGCCTTTACAACTGGAGCTTCTGCAAATACTTTGAAATCAACTGTTTTTGCAAGTTCTGTCAAGTCTTGTAACTTCATTTCATAGCGTGTATCAGGTTTATCATTGCCATAGAAGTTCATAGCGTCATTATAGGCCATACGTGGGAAAGGAAGGGTAACATCAATATTAAGAGTTTCTTTCATTACTTTAGCAAGTAAACCTTCAGTGATATCTTGAATTTCTTGTTCAGATAAGAAAGAAGTTTCAAGGTCGACTTGTGTAAACTCAGGTTGACGGTCTCCACGTAAATCTTCATCACGGAAACATTTAACGATTTGATAATAACGGTCAAAGCCAGCATTCATTAAAAGTTGTTTTGTTAATTGCGGACTTTGTGGTAAAGCATAGAAGTGACCTTCCGAGATACGACTTGGTACAAGATAGTCACGTGCGCCTTCGGGTGTTGATTTAGTAAGTACTGGTGTTTCAACATCAATAAAGTTTAAATCATCAAGATAGTGTCTGATTGATTTAGTAATTTGATGGCGAAGTTTAAAGTTTTTAAGCATTTCAGGACGACGAAGGTCAAGGTAACGATATTTAAGACGAGTGTCGTCATTTACAGTAACATCATCTTTAATTTCAAATGGAGTAGTTTTAGCAGTATTTAGAATAGTTAATTCGTTTACAGCAAGTTCTATTTGTCCAGTTGGGATGTTGTTATTTGCTGATGCACGTTCAACTACCTCACCTGTAACTTCAATAACATATTCATTTCTTAAAGATTCGGCATCTTTCATCAAGTCTTCTGATACATTTTCAGGATTAATAACCAATTGCATGATACCTTCACGGTCACGTAAATCAATAAAGATTAATCCACCAAGGTCACGACGACGTCCAACCCATCCTTTAAGAGTAACAGTTTGACCAATATTTTCGCTTCTTACATCACCAGCATACATAGTTCTTTTCATTATAAAATCTCCTCTAATAGTTCATCAAAAATTGGGTTAAAATCTTCATATACATTTTCAAGAGTTGTAGCAACTTCTCGACGATTTTCATTGTTTTTAACTATAATATTACCCGTAGTTGCTTCTTCTTCCCCTAAAGTGATAATAAGTTTAGCATCATATGCTTCAGCAGATTTGAATTGGGCTTTAATTTTACGTCCCAGATAATCACGGTCAGCAACAAAACCTTGTTCACGTAAACTTTGAACAACCTTTAATGCTGGGTAATTTGCTTCATCACCTAGAACCACAACATAAACATCAAGAGAATTAGCAGTTGGTATTTCGATACCTTGTTCTTCCATAATTAGAAGAAGTCTTTCGATACCCATTCCAAAACCAAAACCTGGAGTAAATGGTCCACCAAAATATTCAACGAGACCATCATAACGACCACCAGCACAGATTGTTAACTCAGACCCTTTAACATCAATCATAAATTCGAAGATTGTGTCATTGTAATAGTCAAGACCACGAACCATAGTATGGTCAATTGTATATTCAATATTAAGAGCATCAAGCATTGAACGTACTTGATTAAAATGATCAAGACTCGCTTCAGTTAAATAATCTAGTACTTTTGGAGCCTCAAGCACGATTTCTTTATCTCTTTTATCTTTGCTGTCAAGTATACGTAAAGGATTTTCGGTCAGTCTGCGTTTGCTATCATCAGACAATTCTTCTGCATAAGGAGTCAGATAGTCAACCAGTGCTTGACGGTATGCAGCACGACTTTCTTTGTCACCTAGGCTATTAAGGTGAAGTCTTACACCTTCTATACCAAGTTGTTCAAAGAATGCTTGAGCCATAGCAATTGTTTCAACATCAGTAGCTGGATTTTTTGACCCAAAGCACTCTACTCCGATTTGGTGGAATTGACGCATACGTCCTGCTTGAGGACGTTCATAACGAAACATTGGTTCAGTATAATAAAGTTTAACTGGCTTTTGAACCTCGGGTGCAAACATTTTGTTTTCAACGTAAGAACGAACAACTGGAGCAGTACCTTCTGGGCGAAGTGTTATATGGCGTTCACCTTTATCGTAGAAGTCATACATTTCTTTTGTTACGATGTCACTTGTATCACCAACAGAACGACTAAATACTTCATAGTGTTCGAAGATTGGAGTACGGATTTCCTTATAGTTATAGCTTGAAAAAACAAGATTGGCTGTTTCTTCAATGAATTGCCATTTGTTACTTTCAGTAGGGAGTATGTCATTTGTCCCTTTTGGTTTTTGTAGTTTCATAGATATCCTTTCTGGTAGAGATATTTGTTTGTATAGTCACTTAAAAATAGATTAATACATCGTTGACTCATCTCGATGAACGCTAGTTCTATCATCAATTCGTCGCCTTGTCTTATTTCTATTTTAATCAACTATAATTCGAATACTGAGAGGTTGTTTCATCTTTTCTTGGGTATAGAAAAAGCCCTTGAGATTACTCAAGGACGTACAATTGACGTGGTGCCACCTTTATTCACAGAAAATATCTGTCTCTAAAAGCTATAAGGTTGCTAGCCATATCTTACGTCACTTTTTTCTAATAAATTAGAAACTTATCTCAATGCATTCTCTCAGCTTACTGAATGCTCTCTTTTTCTAGGACTCATTATAACAAAAGCATTATCATAAAACAATGATAAAATAGGGGCTTTAGGTATTTTTTACAGATAATATACCTCTAAATGAATTAATGTTTACTAATCCGACAATGACTAGGGAAACGATTGGGATGAAAAAGGCAAAAACAAAGGCCAGAGCAAAACAACCATAGAAATTTTTAACCCATTTATTAGTTCTAGGTAAAGTATTTTCCATATCAGGATTATCTCTACATACTTGTTTGTTTAAAACAAAGAAACTTTCCACCCAAAGAATTTGGAGAAGAAGATAAGTTATCATAGGTAGTGTGGCATTGGTTTTTTCACTAATCTAAGAGGTCGTGAAAGGAACTAAGGTAAGTAGGAAGAGCCAAATCCCATTTAATAGGAAAACTTTATTTGATATGATTTCGGCATTCTTAAAGGTATTATGGTGAGAAAACCAAAAAAGATAAATTAAGAAAAAACTAACGATGTAGGCAAAAAGTACATGCCACTCAGAAAGTAGGTTACTTAATTTTACTCCATCAGGTGAATGAAGTTCTAAGACCATAATTGTTGCAGCTATTGCAATCATTGCATCTGTAAATGCTTCTAAACGTGATTTATTCATAAATATACCTCCAAAATTTCTATTAAATTATACTATTTTTATTTGTAAAGTAAAAATACTTTACAAAACTCTTGTTTTTGTTTAATATTCATGTTAAGATACTAAAGTATTGAAATTTAGGATAAACCTAATCAAGAAAATATAATTAAAGGAGACATATAAACATGGCAGTACCAGCACGTCGTACTTCGAAATCTAAAAAAAATAAACGCCGTACTCATTACAAAATTTCAGCTCCAACTGTAACTTTTGATGAGACTACAGGTGATTACAACCGTTCACACCGTGTATCTTTAAAAGGATACTACAAAGGTCGTAAAGTTACTAAGGATTAATAGGAGGCTAATATGCGCGTAAATATCATTTTAGAATGTAAAGAAACTGGCGAACGTATATATTTGACTTCAAAAAATAAACGTAACACACCAGACCGTTTAGAACTTAAAAAATACTCTCCAAAATTACGCAAACGCGTAACTTTCAAGGAAGTTAAATAATTTATTTTAAAACCCTTTCTAAGGGTTTTTTTCATTACTAAAAATTTTAATGAAAATTTTTATACAGTAAAATGTTATTTTGATCAAATTATGCTATAATTTTAGCTAGTAATTTTCATAAATTATAATTGATAAAATCTATAATTAAATAACACTTATTGTTTTATAATAAATTTTTAGGAGCTCCAAGATGACAGTCTATTCATATGAATATTTTAAAAATCTAGCAGAGACCAATATTAATTATTATCATGTTTTCTATGCAATTGCAGGGGTTGCTTTTGTAATCTTACTTTTTTTGCGTCTTCGCTCACATATTGCGGGACGTCATAGGGACTTGTTAATTATTATTGGTTTATCTTTTTTCATTATTTCAGGTATTCAATACTCAAATTACACAAATGGTAAGACAAGTACTAACAATGCCAAGAATATGATAACTTTCCTGGATTCTGTAAGTGATAACATGCATAGCAATATTAATAATGTATATGTAAATCAGACTTCAATGAAGGAAGGAATGGTAATAAAAGTAAATGATAAATTTTATAAAGTGACCTTTAATAATGACTACTCTTCATATTTACTTGATGAAACATATTTACTGCAAAGAGGGGAGCTAGATATAAAATGAATTATTATGAAACGTTCCTAAAGCTAGCAATTGGTATGATAGGATTAATCGTCCAAATAAATCTTTTTGGTAAGGGAAACCTTGCTCCCAATAATGCCATTGACCTTATTCAAAATTATATCTTAGGTGGTATCATTGGTGCGGTTATTTATAATCCAGACATTACGGCATTCCAATTCGTCCTTGTACTGATGATTTGGACTCTCATTGTTTTCTTATTTAAGTACGCTAAAGACCATAGCTATATTATAAAAAATATAATTGACGGTCGACCTGTTATTTTGATTGAAGATGGTAAAATCAAAGTTGATGAGGCAATGCGATTAGGGCTTGCGGCAGATGATTTAATGCTTCAATTAAGACAAAGTGGTGTAACTAATTTGGAACAAGTCCATTACGCTATAAGAGAGCAAAATGGTCAAATTACTTTAATCAAGTATGATGACAATGACTTCTACTTACCTGTCATTACTAATGGAAATGTAAATAATCATGTCTTAAAACTTATAGGTCGTGACAGAGATTGGATTGAATATGAAATGAAAAGGCAGATGGTAAAATTACGGAATGTCTATCTTGCTGAATATATTGATGGGGAAGTAAGTTTTACACTATACAAAGATACATTAAAACATGATCTGTGGGTAAAACAGAATGCCCGACTAAAAGAAAAGAAAGAGGCTATTCTTGCTGAAGTAGAGCAGATAATAGAAGATGAGTAGAAAAAAAGAATTGTAAATTATACTTACAATTCTTTTTTGTATAAATTTACAAGTATTTTTACAACGTTCTTTACAAGTGTGTAAATCTAATTTATTTCTTCAATAAGCAATTTAGCTACCGCCCGTGGAGAAAATGGATTTTGACCAGTAATCAATCTTTGGTCAGATACTGCAAATTCCTTATAGGCTCTTTTTTTCTGGAAATTGGCACCATGTTCAGTTGCAACCTCCTCATTTAAAAATGGTACGATTGATTTTTTGCCGGCTAAAACTTCTTCAGAGGTTGTAAAGCCAGTAATTTTTTTGCCTTTAATAAGATATTCATCATTTTCATCTTTAATATTTAGAAGACCAGCAATTCCATGACAGACCGAAGTTATATAGCCACCATCATTGTAAATTGATAAGGCAATCTCTTGTAATTCATGGTTATTTGGAAAATCCCACATCACACCATGACCACCAGTATAGTAGATGACAAAATAATCAGAGGGATTAATATCAGAAGGCTTAAGGGAGTTACTTAGTGCTTTCTTTTGAAAATCAGGTCTTTCATAAAATGAGAGAATAGATTCATCAACATACTTCATGCTTCGAGGATCTAAAGGTACAAATCCCCCTTTTGGACTAACATAGTCTACTTCAATTCCTTTATGTTCTAATTCTTCAATGAATTCGGTAGCTTCACCCAACCATAAACCAGTGGGTTCAGAGTTTCTCCGTAACGAGTTTCATTTGTTAGGACAACCAAGGCTTTTTTCATTTTTTATCCCTCTTTCTAATAACTTCTTTTATATCATTGATAAACATTTCCATCTTATCAATCTCAACAAGATCGTGAGAAAGAAAATAGTAATTTTTAGTACCAACACGAGAGTAATCAACAACATGTGCATCTTTTAAAATCTTTAAATGATGCGAGATAGCAGGACGCGATAGTTGAGTAACCTCAGTTAGATCATTTACACGTAAACCCTCACATGCCTTATCTTCCAAAAGTGCTAGAATAATAGCCTGTCTTTTTTCATGCCCTACTGCTACTAGGAATTTCCTTAGTCCGTCAAAATCCTTTTTAAGTTTTTTTAAGTCTTGCATAATTACCTCTTAATTTAATTGGTTGATATTTTTAAACCATTTAATCATATACTAACTTAACTGTCAATTTATAAGATTTTGGAAATATAGATAATCTTTCATATGCTATAATTGATAGTGCGAAAGGTGGTGAATTCAGATGGAAGTTAATAAAATCTTGTCAGAAATTCCTTCAAGTGAAGGTTGGAAGGTAATTGAAGAGATAAAATATGGTTGGTCAGAAGATAGAAAATTCTATGTTGAAACCGAAGATGGGAAAAAGTTGTTAGCTAGGTTAATACCAATTAGTTATCAAGAAATTTATAATGATACGAAAATTCAATACGAATTTATCAAAGAATGTAATAAACTTGATGTCAAAGCGTGTAAAGCTATTGATTTTGGAAAAGTTAACAATAAACCATATCTTTATATGATACTATCATATGTTGAAGGCGAGCCATTAGAGAATATGCTGAGAAATTTATCAAATGAAGAACAGTATGATTGTGGTAGTCAAGCAGGTAGAAGTTTACGAAAAATCCATGATTTAGATTATGGAGAGCAATTTGATGGTAAGGCAAAATTACAGAGATATTTTGATAGAAAAAAGATGCAACTGGAAAACTATACTAAGTCTGAATTACGCCTTGAAGACGATGAGGGAATCATAGAATTTGTATCTAAAACCTTACCTGATGTAATTTGTAGACCAACTACTTTTTTACATGGAGATTATCATCTAGGTAATCTTATATATACACCAAATGGAGAAGTTGGAGTGATTGATTTTAATGCCTCCGAATTAGGCGATAGATATGAAGATTTTTACAGGTTAGAGATCTTATTTGGGAGCAAATTTTTTATTAGAGGGTTGATAGACGCTTATTTTGAAATAGAAAAAGAAATACCAGACGAATTTTGGAAAATGTTTAAATTCTATAATTTACATGCTGCTTTGTGTGCAATATTATGGGCTAATAATTATTCCAGTGAAGAAGCTGAGAAGATGTCTAAGCGTTCAATACGAACATTAGAACACTATGAATACGGCAAATTATTAATTCCATCATGGTATGAAAGGAAAGAGTAGATGCAAAAAATAGCAATACTTTCTGATGTTCATGGAAATGTGACTGCTTTACAAGAAGTTGTCAATGATGTAAAGAAAGAAAAGTGCACTGAAACATGGTACATAGGAGATTTGATGAGGCCAGGTCCTGGTGTCAATGATTTAATTGAACTTCTTAAGTCAATAAATATGACTACTTTTGTTCGTGGTAATTGGGATGATGTGGTCCTTGATTCACTAAAAGGAATATCTCAAGGAAAGAAAATTTCTCCCGATAATCCTGAGATTGTATATGTGACTATCTTAAACAAATATGTTTTAGAAAATATCAGTCCTGAGAACTTAAAGCTTCTGGAAGATACCAAATTAAGAGAGGTTAAAGAAATTGAGGGTTTGAAGATTTCTTTGACACATAATTTACCACATGATGCATATGGAGGGGATCTTTGGATTACAAATCCAACTGAAAATTTTGATAAGCTATTTACAAATGAGGAAGGTCAAATTGATGAGGATATTGATATTGCAGTGATTGGTCATACCCATCGTCAACTTATGAGATATTCTTCAAAGGAACAATTGATAATAAATCCTGGGTCTGTTGGAATGCCTTTTTCTAAGAGGGAGAGGTTTCAGGAGAATTTAGATGCTCATTATACAATTTTAGAGATTGAAAACGGTAAAATTTGTGGTGTAAATTTTAAGAGGGTTCCTTATGACCATAATGTTGAACTTAAACTGGCAAAGGAGAGAAATCTGCCTTATAATGAGTTGTATAAATTACAGATGGAGACTGGTGAGCCTCATATTCACGATGTTGATATGCTAATTGATGTCAATGAAAAATATGGATATAGGGAGCAAGTCATGGATTTTCTGGATGATTTGGATTTAGATGATTGAGGTAGAATGTATGAAACATAAGATAGCGATTATTTCTGATGTTCACGGTAATGTAACTGCTTTACAAGAAGTTGTCAAGGACGTAAAGAAAGAATGTTGTACAGAAGCTTGGTACATGGGTGATTTGATAATGCCTGGCTCTGGTACAGATGATTTACTTAGTTTGTTAAAGGAAATAAATACGACAACTTACGTTTTAGGTAATTGGGATTCTTATTTATTTGAGGGTAATGAACCTGATAGACATGAGGATCCTCAGTATGTATATTTTTCGACATTAATTGATTATGTAAAACAAAATATGGGTACTGAAGGCATTGATTTTATCAAGTCATGGCCTATGCAAGTCATTAAACATGTGGGCCCATTGACTATTTCTCTTAGTCATAATCTACCAGATAAAAATTATGGCCATGATTTGAGACCAATGAATAACACTGAAAACTTTGAAGAGTTATTTGCAGCAGATGATTCAATTGATATAGCAATTGTTGGTCATACACATAGACAGTTTATGCGCCCTACTACGGGAGGTCAGATAGTTTTAAATCCAGGTGCAGTCGGGCAACCATTTTCGGATCGAGCAAAATTGTTTTCTGATTTAAGATCTAGGTATTTAATTCTTGAAATTGATGAAACAGGTCTTGCTGATGTTGATTTCAGACGTGTGCATTATGATCGACATGCTGAATTTGAACTTGCTAAAATACGTAAGTTACCTTATATTGAATTGTATGAAAAGCAAATGGATACAGGGGTTACTTATACCCATGACCGCGATGTATTAAAAGGTCTTAATGACAAGCATGGTTATAATTCATTTGAATAAAAAATTATTAATTTAGGAGATGAAAAGAAATGAATAAGGAAGAGTTACAGGCAAGAATTCGCAAGGAATTAAATATGCCATATTTTAAGGCACAAGTTGCTGATGATATTGATTTTACAGAAGATGAGTATCAAGAATTTAAAAATAATTTAGTTTCTTATTATAAGGACTATGTTCAAGATATTGATATTGATTTTCAAGGTGGACTTGATAAGTAGGATGATATATTTGTACTAAAAAAGTTGGAATTTGTGTCTACAGATTTCGATTTTTTTTATAAAAATTTTAAAATTTCATATTGTATTGATTTAATTTACATAGTAAAATGTGTTTAACGAACTATATAATAGCAAATAGGAAAATCGTTCGTATTTTATTTATTTAGCAAGAGAAGCATAGGCAATTGACTTCTCATCTGAAATATTAAGGAGTTTTTTTATGAAAAAATGGTTTATAGCCATTTTATTGTTGTTTTCTATTACTCTCCCACTTAATGTTAATGCAGGTGCGGATCAACTCAAGGATCAGGAGCTAATTAACTCAGCTCCATACATTAAACCTTTAAAAGAAAATGGTAAGAAAATATTATTTGATAATACACATGCTCAGACAGCTGGAGCTGCTGATTGGGTCATTGATGGAGGATTTTCTGATTTTGCTGATGGTCTTGTGAAAGAAGGTTATTACGTAAAGGAACTTCGAAAGTTTACTCCTATAACCCTTCAAGACTTAGAAGACTATGATGTATTTGTAATACCTGAAGCTAATATCCCATATAAAGCAGAAGAGCAAAATGCAATAGCTGCCTATGTTTCAGGTGGAGGTTCTGTATTTTATATAGGTGATCACTATAATGCCGATCGAAATAAGAATAGGATTGATGCACCAGAAGCATTTAATGGTTTTCGCAGAGGTGCATACACAGATATGACACTTGGTATGGATGATGGAGAGCGTAATTCCCAGGCCATGCAAGGAGTAGTTAGTAGAGATTGGTTAAATGATACATTTGGTGTTCGTTTTAGATATAATGCGCTTGATAATATTGATGCCCCAATGATTATGGAAAATACATTTGGCATTTTAGACAATGTAAGTGATGTTGCTTTGCATGCTGGTGGAACAATTGCAATAATGGATAATAAACGTGCCAAAGGAATTGTTTACCCTCCAGAAGGACTCACAAAAGAAACTAACCGTTGGCCTAACGCTACTGATGATGGAGTGTATAATGGTGGTGGAGTTGCGGAAGGTGCTTATATTGCCATCAGTAAAAAAGATAAAGGAAAGGCAGCCTTCCTTGGAGATTCTTCACTAGTTGAAGATGCTAGTCCTAAATATAGAAATGAAGAAACTGGAAACTTGAAGAGGACATACGATGGTTACAGCGAAAAAGATGATTCTCGTCTCTTGATGCAACTTATTAATTGGCTAGCTATTCAAGAAGATTATTCAGATTTTAGTAATAAAGGAATAAATTTATCAGAAAAAACTAGTTTACATGATTTTGAGATTCCAGAAAATAGTACAGAGCCACAAGCAGAGCCTTGGGGGAAACCACAAAAGGGTTATAAATGGTATGACCGTTCTACTTTTGCAGCAGGAAGTTATGGATCAAATATTGATCCAGATAAGTTACCTAAAGTAGAGATTATTTATGATAACTTGCCTGTTGTGGGTGAAGAGGTAAAACTAAAAGTTATTTTTACTAACTACAAAGCAAATACAGTTTTGAAGGACTATACTTTAGGTATTTACAATCCAACCGAAGGACAGAATGGTCTTAAACAAGGTGAGCAAGTTGCTGATACAAAAGTAGGAGAAGGTGAGTGGAAAAATAATAAATCTTATTCAAATACTTTTGATATCCAGACGGATAAGTACGGAAATGCTGAACAAGAAATCACCGTCAAAGTAGATATTGAAGGAAATTACAATATTAGATTGAAACAAGGCAAAAATAATGTTATAACTGATACTATAGTGTTCGCTACTCAGAATGATGTCGAAAAACCACAACCTAATATTGATGTTGAATATTCAAATAGGATTGCAGTAGGTAAGGAAAGTAAGGTTTCAATAAAGTTTACCGATTTTAGTCCTAATACTGATCTAAGAGACTATGTTTTAGATGTATATAGTCCAGTCTCTTATTTGGGAAATGAAGCAGGAAGTGGTTATGCTTTTGTTAAATCAAGTGATGGTAAATGGAGCAACAAACGTGATTCATCTGAATCATTTGATGTTTTGACAGATAAAGATGGTAATGCCTCTATAGAGTTAACTATTCGTACAACTGACGCAGGTGACTTTATTCTTCGTTTGCGAAAGAACAATGAAGAGCAATTTAGTAGTAAGATTCAATCTTTATGGTATTTACCAAGTTAATTAAGATAAATAAATTTTATTTATAAAAAAATATAGGAGAATTTTTTAAAAATGAAAGCAAAAAAATTATTTGCAACTAGTATGGTAGCTGTTGCTACGGCTGCACTTTTGGTTGGTTGTGGTTCTAAGGAATCAAAAACTAAAGAATCTGATTCAGGTTCTAAAGCTCTTGATGAGTTAAACGTGATGTTTGTACCATCTAAGAATCCTGATGATATTAAAACTGCGACAGAACCTTTGAGCAACTTATTAAAAGAAGAGTTGAAAAAAGAAGGTGTTGAAGTTAAGGATGTTAAAATCTCTGTTGGTACTGACTTCCAAGCAGTAGGTGAAGCTTTAAGTTCAGGAACTGCTGATGTGGGCTACGGAGTGCCAGGTGGAACTTATGCAGTATACAAAGATGAAACTGATGTTATCTTGACTGCTACACGTAAAGCTTTAAACAAAGATAGTGAAAAAGCTAAGGACTGGAATGATGGAAAACCAACTGTAGCAACTGATGAAGAAGCTAAATCATACCGCTCGCTTTTAATTGCTGGTCCTTCTGCAAAAGGTCAAGAACTTGCAAAAAAAGTTAATGCTGGTGAAGAACTTACATGGGATGATCTAAACGGAGCTAACTGGGGACTTGCATCACCTACCTCATCTGCTGGATATATTTATCCTTCTCTATGGTTGAATGATAATGTAAAACATAATATTACTGAACTTAAATCAACAGTTCAAAATGATTCATATGGTTCAGGTTTTGCTCGTTTAGCTTCTGGTCAAATTGATGTTATGCCTGTTTATGCTGATGCACGTCGTGACTTTGAAAAAGCATGGTCTTCTGAATATGGTAAGAAAGATATTTGGACTGAAACTAATGTAATTGGTGTTACTGTTCCTATTTACAATGATGCTATATTAGTTTCTAAAAAATCTGATAAGATGGATGATAAAGTCAAAGGAGCATTGCAAAATGCTTTGATCAATATGGCAAAAACTGAAGAAGGTAAAAAAGTTATTGCTGTATATTCTCATACTGGATATGTAAAGGCTACTGATTCTGACTATGATACAGAAGTTAAAGCTCAAGAGCTTATGAAATCACAAAATAAAAAATAAGAGAATTTAAAGCCGAATATAGACTGAGCATTCGCTCAGTCTATATTTTGCCTATTAATAAGGAGTACATTTATGATTAAAATGGAACATGTTTCCAAAGTTTATCCAAATGGAACTGTTGGTTTGGATGATATAAATTTAGAAATTGAACAAGGTGAGTTTGTAGCTATTATCGGTACAAGTGGGGCCGGTAAATCTACTTTGATTCGTACTATTAATCGATTGACTGATATTACAGATGGTAATTTAACAGTAAATGGAACCGATGTTGCAAAATTAAAACGTAATGATTTACGTAAGTTTCGTCAATCTATCGGTATGATTTTTCAATCGTATAATTTAGTTCCACGTATTTCAGTTATTAAGAATGTTTTAAATTCTCGTGTTTCTCAAATGAATTTTTTATCTGTATTATTCTCTCGATTTTCAAAAGAAGATAAACAAATGGCTTTGGAGTCTCTTAACCGTGTGGGAATTTTAGATAAGGCGTACGTTCGTACAGATGAACTATCTGGAGGACAGCAACAGCGTGTATCTTTAGCAAGAACACTAGCTCAAGATCCTCAAATCTTACTTGCAGATGAACCAGTAGCAGCACTTGATCCAGTAACAGCAAATGAAGTTATGGATAACTTTAAGAAAATTAATAAAGAGTTGAATAAGACTGTATTGATTAACATTCACCATGTCGATTTGGCACTTAAATATGCTGATAGAATTATTGCTATTAAAAAAGGAAAAATAGTTTTTGATGGACCAAGTAGTGAAGTAACGCAAGAGATCTTGGATGAAATTTATCAAAAAGAGGATGGCGTAAAAAATGACAAAGTATAAGAGAATAGCTCAATCAAAAGAATGGGTACTTGAAGATGGGTCAGTAGTTAAAGAAAAAAAATCCCATACATTCATCTATGCACTATTTGTCTTAGCTATAGTTATTTTTTCACTTTATATTGTGCAGTTTGATTTTGAAAAAGTATTCAAAAATTTCCATAATTTTTGGTCTATGCTTGGATCAATGTTTCCACCGAATTGGGAATACTTAGGAGCAATAAAAAAACCTTTACTAGATACCATTAAAATGAGTATAGTAGGTTCATTTTTAGGTAGTATTCTTGCTGTTCCATTTGCATTTCTTGCTGCTAATAATATTGTAAAGAATAAACTGATTAATGGAGTAATTCGTTTTATATTTACAGTTCTACGTACATTACCCACACTTGTTACAGCTTTGATTGCTACTTATATATGGGGACTTGGAACTTTTGCTGGTACAATAGCTATCTTTATATTTTCTTTTTCATACATCGGAAAACAACTTTTTGAACAAATTGAAACTGTAGATATGGGACCTTTTGAGGCTATGGAAGCTTTGGGAGCTAGTAAATCAAAAGCTGTCGTGGCAACAATCTTTCCTCAACTTATGCCTATGTATATTTCAACTACTCTCTTTAATTTCGAAGGAAATGTTCGTTATGCAGCTATCTTAGGTTATGTAGGTGCAGGAGGAATTGGTATAATCTTGAATGAGAATATTGGTTTACGCTACTACACAAATGTTGGAATGATTTTAATTGTATTATTTATAGCAGTGACTATTATTGAGCAATTTAGTCAATTTGTTCGAACTAAATTATCATAGACAATTGAAGGAGAGAAAATGCAAGTAGAAAATAAAAATAATTCAATTGTCGAGATGTTAGAAAAAGAAAAAAGTAATAAAGGATACTACATGATGATTGCTGTAGCTATTTTGGGATTACTAATCTGGTCAATGTCTGTAATTGAAGTGAAACCCCTTTCGAAAGATGGAATGGTTATTGCTAAGAATATATTTAAAGGAATTTTTCATCCTGATACTTCGTTCCTTTTCAATTTTACTAAACAAGGAGTACCATTTTTACTATTAGAAACAATTGCTATAGCGGTATTAGGTACACTATTCGGTGCAATATTAGCTCTTCCATTAGCTTTTTTATCAGCAACTAATATTGTACCAAAACCAGTTGCATTTATAATGAATTTTATTAATATGGCAATTCGAACTGTGCCACCTTTTGTATATGGTTTAATGTTTATACGTGTTACAGGACCTGGAGCTTCAGCAGGAGTATTAACACTAGCAGTTGCTTCAATAGGGATGATTGCTAAGATGTTCACCGAAACAATTGAAAATTTAGATCAAGGTATTATTGAATCAATGGAGGCATCAGGAGCTAGTTTATTCCAAAAAATTCGTTTTGGTATAATTCCACAATTGAAGCCTGATTTCTTGTCACTATTACTATATCGTTTTGACATGAATTTGAGAGATGCTACTATTTTAGGTTTAGTAGGTGCAGGAGGAATCGGAGCACCATTAATTTTTGCAATGAATGCTTATCGTTGGAATCAAGTTGGTTCAATATTAATTGGATTATTCCTACTGATATTTGTAGTTGAAGCAGCTTCATCACGAATTCGTCGATTTTTAATACAAGGAAAATAATTTTAAATAAATATAACTCGTAGTTTGATTGGACTACGAGTTTTATTATTATAAGTTGCTATTGTTCTTCGAATTTTTATCATTATTTCGTTTTGTGGCATCATCTTTATTTTTAATAAGTTCTTCAAAATCAATACCAGTTGCATCTTTAATTGCTTGGAAAGTTCGATCCATACCTATTTTTCCTAATTTTTCGATTCGATTTGCTTCAGCTTGCGCTGCTAATTCAATTTGTCTTGCTTCAATTTCTGCTTTAGCAATTTGACGAGCTTTATTTGCCTCAGCTTCCTGAACAGCAACGTAATGTCTTGTTTCAGCTTCTTTACGAAGAAAATCAGAATTGAACTCTTTTTCTCGTGCTTCTGCTTTCTTTTCTAGAAGCTCAATTTTCTTTTCTTGTTCTTCATATTCTAATTTCAACTGCTCCATTTTAGATTTTAGCTCAATTTGTGCTTTCAAAATTTCACGATCTTTTATAATATTAGCTTTTTCAATTTCTTGCATTTTTATCAAATTAGCTTGTTCAATTTGACCATCTTTCTCTATATTAGCACGTTCGATTTCACGATCTTTTTCTATATTAGCACGTTCAATTTCTTGATTTTTTATTATATTTGCTTGCTCAATTTCTTTGTCCTTCATCATATTAGCTTTTTTAATTTCACTTTTTACACGTTCTTGGACTTTTGCAATTTCTTCATCTAAATTTATTTTTATTTCTTGAAGTGCTTGTTCTTTTCGTTCTTCAGCAATTTCTATGCTTCTCTTAATTTCTTCAAGCTGTGCCGCTTTATCATCTTCGGCTTGTTTAATACGGGTTTCAAGATCGGCAGAAGAGTATTCAAGCTGTGCCTTTCTTTTGTTTTCAACTATCTGAAGTTTAGTGATTGCATCTATGTAACCATTGCCATCATTAATTTCTTTTATTGAAAGTGATAGTAATTCGATTCCCATTTTTTTAAGTTCAATTGAAGCCATAGCTTGTATCTGTTCAATTATATATGATTTATCTGTATATATATCTTCCTCTGTCATTGTACTTAAGACAGCTTGTATCTGTTTTTCAATGATTTCCTTAGCATCTTCTTCAATTTTTTTTGAAGGCTCTCCTAGATAATGCTCTACAGCATTTTTAATATACTTGTCTGTTGTTCCGATTCTTACCAACGCTGAAGCAGTAGCTTGAAAAGGTATCCCTCCATCCATATATATTTCATTGACTTCAAGATCAATTTTTTTAGTTAGAAGGCTGAGCGTATGTGCTTTCTGTAAAAATGGAACTATATATGTTCCTCCATCTGTAACTACCCTGACTCCCTCTTTATTTTTAAGATTTTTCCCCGAAACTACAAGTGCTTGATTTGGTTCTCTCTTTACATAAGTTGCTACAAGTAATACTGCAATTAAAATAAAAATGATTAAGATTACCATTAATACAATTAAAATTTTTGACATATTTTCCCCCAATTTATAAGTTTTAATAATGATTTTACTTTTTTTTCTAAACTGCAACATGAAAAAAATTTTGAAATTAATCAATCTACAATTATTTCATTAAAATAATAAAATAATTAAATTTTAAACTCCCCACAAATTTAAAATTATAATTTTAAAAACTCAAATGTATGTATTTTGTTAACAATTAAGAAAAATGCAGTAACATCCTATTGATTAGTATTATAATGCAAAAGTTTTTTTAAACAAAATAAAAACTCATTTTAGAGTATCAATGAGTTAAATTTATAGTAAAAATTTGTATAAATTTGATGATTTTTAATTTCTAATCTTTTTTTACTTTTATAAAATATTTGAAGTATTGTACTCTCTGGAAATTTGTTGGAATGCTTCATGAATTGGAAGTAAATAGGAGAAAAATATCGCAGATAGGGTACAAAAAAACAGCTATCAATTGATAACTGTTTTTAAGTTTGTACCTTATATCATATAAAATTAAGATATCATATAAAATTAAGCTTTTTGCTCTGCAATATAGTCAACAACATTACCGATTGTAATTATACGATCAGCATCTTCGTCTGAAATTTCAATATCAAATTCATCTTCAAGGGCTAGAGTAAATTCCATGATTGAGATAGAATCAGCATGAAGATCATCTACAATATCAGTTTCAAGTGTAATCTGATCTGGCTCAATTTCTAAGCTTTCAGCCAATGTATCTTTGATTTGGTTAAAAATTTCTTCTTTAGTCATTTGTATGTGTTTCACTTTCTTTTTGATAATAATCTACAAGTTGTCCAACAACATTGCTTTCAAGCATTCTGTTGATTTGTTTAATTGTTGAATAAATAGCTTGCTCTTTTGAAGAACCATGTGATTTGATAACTGGAGCTTTGACACCGAATAGCACAGCACCGCCAGCCTTTTCATAATCCATTTTATCCTTCAAACCAAGCAGTCCATTTTTTAGGAGAAGAGCACCAGCTTTACCTCTAAGACCACTTTCAGTAATTGCTTCTTTTAATAACTTCATCATATTTGATGCAGTGCCCTCAATTGTTTTAAGAACAGCATTTCCTGTGAATCCATCAGTAACAACAACATCAGCAATCCCATCAAGAAGATCACGCGCTTCTATGTTACCGATGAAATTAATCGTTTCATCAGCTTCTAGAAGTTTAAAAGCTTCTTTAGTTAGAGGAGTCCCTTTTCCAGGTTCTGTCCCGTTATTAAGTAGACCTACTCGTGGATTTTCAATACCACGAATGTTTTTAGCATAGAAGGTACCAAGAGTTCCGTAGTTGTGGAGGTGTTTTGCTGTATTTTCAGCATTGGCACCTAGGTCGAGCATATCGAAACCAGTCCCATCAATTGTAGGCAAAGTTGAAAGTAATGCTGGTCTTTCAACTTGTTTAATTCGTCCAATGACAAATAGTCCACTTGCTAATAAAGCACCTGTATTCCCAGCTGAAAGTAAAGCATCTGCATCGCCGTCTTTCACAGCTTGAGCAGCACGAACCATACTTGAATCTTTTTTCTTACGAATTGCTTTAACGGGTTCATCAGTACCTTCTATTTTTTGGGTAGTATGAACGATAGAAATATTTTTATTTTCTTCGTCAAGACATTCTTTGATTTTTGCTTCATCTCCAAAGAGAATGAATTCAAGATTTGGAAAATCTTTGCTGGCAAGTTTCACTCCATCTACAATAGCTTTAGGAGCGAAATCACCACCCATTGCATCAACTGCAATTTTCATATGTATTCCTCTTATATAGTTTATATTTTAATGCAAGAATAATCCCACAAATTATTTCTTATATATATCGAATAAAATTGTATCACAAATGTATTATTTTTTCAATTTCATCGATTACAGCACCAGCGTTATGATGCCCAATTATATTTTCACTAACGCTTTTAACTTTTTCACGAGCATTGTCAACTGCATACGAATGGCCTGCATACTCAAGCATTTCCAAATCATTATGGTTATCGCCAAAGGCTGCAATTTCATTAGGATTTATATTCAATTTTTCAGCTAATTTTTCGAGTCCGGTCGCCTTATTTATATGGCTTGGGATAATATCAAGTCCCTCGAACCCAGTGGTAACAGCGCGATAGTCACCAATCCTAGAATTAAGCCAAGATTCAAACTCTAAAATATAATCAGCCGGCAAGTTTGCACTAAGCTTCAAGATCTTGTCATCAACCTCATCAAGACTTTTAATAATAATGAGATTTGAATAGTATATTTTCGATTTTTCTATGTAATCAGGGTCTGAGTTTTCAAAAATGTAAAAGCCTTTTTCACCAGATAAGAGGATTTTTTGTCCTATAAATCTTTCATTTTGAGAAACTAGGTCGAGGATTTTTTTAACATCATTCATTGACATAACTTCTTCAAAAAGAATTTCATCCTCGTATGTCACAATTGCTCCATTCTCTGCTACAAAAGCCATTTGATCTTTGAAATCAGAAAAAACATTTTGTAGGGAAAGTAGCTGTCTTCCACTTGCAGCAGCAAAAACAACTCCTTTTTTATTTAGTTGATTGAGCACCTCTGAAAAACGTTCTTTATCGTATGTACTTGCGGCATTTAGAAATGTTCCATCCATATCTGTTGCGATTAATTTTATCAATTATTCACTCCTATCCATGTTTGTTATGGTTGATTAAAATAGAAATAAGACAAGGCGCTTCGCTGTGCTACGATGTCCATAGAACTTAAATTGCTAAAGCAATTAGTTCTAATGGCGACGAATTGATGATAGAACTAGCGTTCATCGAGATGAGTCACTACGCCTTGCTCCGATGTCGATTATACTATAATAAGCAAGCTTATTAGTATAAATCGCAACGATGTATTAATCTATTTTTAAGTGACTGTAAAATAAGAAACTCATCAATTTGAAGTTGATGAGGATCTTTTTATTTATTTAAGTATTAGTTATTCCAAAGTTCTTTTACTTTTGCTTGAACTTCATCATTTTCAAGGAACTCGTCATATGTTTCATCTATCCTATCAATAACGCCATTCTTAGAAAGAACAACGATATGATTAGCTAGTGTTTCAATAAACTCATGGTCATGACTGGCAAAAAGGATGCTTCCTTTGAATGCTTTCAATCCATCATTTAGAGCTGAAATTGACTCAAGGTCTAAATGGTTTGTTGGATCATCAAGAACAAGGACATTTGACTTAAGTAACATAAGTTTACTTAACATTACACGTACTTTTTCTCCCCCTGAAAGAACGTTAACTGATTTATTAACTTCTTCCCCAGAGAATAACATACGTCCAAGGAAACCACGTAAGAATGTGTTGTCGTCTTCTTCTTTGCTTGCGAATTGACGTAACCAGTCAAGTATAGTTTCTCCTCCAGCAAAATCACGTGTATTATCTTTTGGAAGATATGATTGACTTGTAGTAACACCCCATTTAACTTCACCAGTGTACTCAATATCATTCATAAGAGCACGCATTAGAGTAGTAGTTTGGATATCATTTTGACCAATAAAGGCAACTTTATCGCCTGGTTTAAGGATAAAGTTGATATTATCAAGAATTACTTCACCATCAATTTCAACTCGTAAGTCTTTAACTGAAAGAAGATCATTACCAATTTCGCGTTCTGGTTTGAACCCAATAAATGGATATTTACGGCTACTTGGAACAATTTCTTCAAGTTCAATTTTATCAAGCATTTTCTTACGAGATGTTGCTTGTTTAGATTTAGAAGCGTTGGCAGAGAATCTTGCAACGAAATCTTGAAGTTCTTTGATCTTTTCTTCAGCCTTACGGTTTTGATCACCTTGAAGTCGAAGTGCAAGTTCACTTGATTCTTTCCAGAAGTCATAGTTACCAACGAAAAGTTTAATTTTTCCAAAATCAAGGTCGGCCATGTGTGTACAAACTTTATTTAAAAAGTGACGGTCATGGGATACGACAATAACAGTATTTTCAAAGTTTATCAAAAACTCTTCTAACCAGTTGATAGCTTGAATATCTAGTCCATTTGTTGGTTCATCGAGTAGTAAAACATCTGGTTTACCAAATAGAGCTTTAGCAAGTAGTACTTTAACGTGTTCCCCAGCTGTTAGGTTAGCCATTAAATCAGAATGTTGACTAGCTGGAATACCAAGGTTTTGTAAAAGTGAAGCAGCTTCACCTTCAGCCTCATAACCACCCATTTCACCAAATTGTGCTTCAAGTTCAGCAGCATGCATGAAATCATCATCAGTTGAGTCAGGGTTCATGTAGATAGCATCTTTTTCTTCTGCAATCTTAGCAAGAACTTCATTACCTGACATTACAACTTCAAGTGGAGTTTGTTCTTCATAGTCAAAGTGATTTTGACGAAGAACTGAAAGACGTTCATCTGTACCAAGTGAAACATGACCTGTTGAAGGCTCAATATCACCAGCTAAAATTTTTAAAAATGTTGATTTACCAGCACCGTTGGCACCGATAAGTCCATAACAATTTCCTGGTGTAAATTTGATGTTTACTTCATCAAAAAGTTTACGGTCTGAAAATTGTAAGCTAATATCGTTAACTGTAAGCATTTTTTCTCCTATAAAATATGTATATATGCCACCATTTTACAGGTTTTTTAATGAAAAGTAAACGTTTGGGAACTTTTAGCTACCTTTTATGAATTCTTACATATTTGTAAGTACCACTTTAATTCAGTATGATATAATAATAGTATGAAAAAATTAGAAACAATTTTCACTGAGAATCGTGGGGTTAATTTTTTAGCCCGTACAGCATTATACTTTGTAATTTTACTTGGTTTGCTGTATCTATATCACTATTCTGGTATAGGCCAAGGTGGCTTTATGTACAATGAATTTTAGAAGGAAATAACACTATGTTAACAAACATTATTAAGACAATTGATGGACACAATAAAGATGCCCTAGCATATGACTACCTAGGAGAGTTACATACATATGCAGAATTAAAAGAAAAGTCTGATCAATTGGCTGCTTATCTAATTGAACAAAACCTTCCTGAGAAAGCAGCGATTATGGTTTATGGAGGACATGAATTCGAGATGATGGTTGCATTTCTTGCTTCTGTTAAGAGTGGTCATGCCTACATTCCAGTAGATGTTAATTCATCGAATGATCGTATAGAGGGAATTGTGGAAGTAGCAAAACCAGCAGCACTTATAGCTGTCAATGAGCTTCCAATAGAAATTGATGTTCCTGTTATTAAACTTGATGAGAACATATTTACAGGCTCTGTTGAATTAGATGAATCACTTCAAGTAACGGGTGATGATACGTATTACATAATATTCACTAGTGGAACAACTGGTAAACCAAAAGGTGTTCAAATAAGTCACGATAATCTTTTAAGTTTTACAAATTGGATGCTTGAAGATTTTAATTTGAAAAAAGAACCAGTAACATTAGCACAACCTCCATATTCATTTGATTTATCCGTAATGGAATGGGCACCAACATTAGCTCTCGGAGGATGCTTAAAGGCACTTCCAAAAGAAGTTGCTGATGACTTTGCTCAACTATTTACAGTTTTACCTAAAATGGACTTAGAGGTATGGGTATCAACACCATCATTTTCTGAAGTTGCTATGCTTAGCCCAGAATTTAATCAGGAAAATTATCCTGAATTAAAGCATTTTCTTTTTTGTGGTGAAGAATTAACAGTAGGAACTGCAAAAAAACTTAAGGAAAGATTCCCTGAGGCGCAAATTTTCAATACTTATGGACCAACTGAAGCAACAGTTGCTGTAACTCGTGTTGAAATTACAAATGATTTAATTGAATCAAGTGATCGTTTACCTATTGGTTATGTAAAACCTAATACAACAATTCATATTGTTGATGGTGAGATTGTAATTGCTGGACCAAGCGTTTCTAAAGGATATATGAATAATCCTGAGAAAACTGCAGAAGCATTTTATGAAGTTGATGGGGAGCCTGCTTACCGTACAGGTGACTTAGGAAAATTTGATGAAAATGGTCTTCTTCATTATGGTGGGAGAAAAGATTTTCAAATTAAACTTCACGGATATCGTATTGAGCTTGAAGAAGTGAATCACTTTTTGAACCTATCAAAATACGTAAAATCAGCAGTTGCAGTTCCAAAATATGGAGCAGATCATAAAGTTCAGGCGATGGTTGCTTATGTAGTACCAAAAGAACACGAATTTGAAAAAAATATTCAATTAACAAACGCTATTAAAGCTGAGTTAAATGAAATTATGATGCCATATATGGTTCCAAGTCGTTTTAAATATGTAGATAGTCTACCAATCTCTCCTAATGGGAAAATTGATATCAAAGCTGTGATTGCTGAGGTGAATAAATAATGATGGATTTTTTACATAAGATACCGAACTTGGACGCTTATGGGAATCCTCAGTATTTTGTTTATCTGGCTATCGCGCTATTACCTATAGTCATAGCTATGTATCATCAGAAAAGATTGCATGTATATGAAGCTCTAGTTCAATTTGGTTTTATCTTTGTAATGTTTACTGGGGTAAAATGGCACCAGGGCATGGCTCTACTTGCATATATAGCCTGGGAGTTTATAATAGTTGGTGGATACATGACATATAGAAAAAAAGCTAACAATAGTATTGTTTTCTACGTCATGACCTTCTTATCGGTGCTCCCTTTGCTTATGGTTAAGCTTACACCAGCACTGCTAGGTCATCATTCGTTCCTAGGATTTATGGGGATTAGTTATTTAACTTTCCGTGCTACCGGAATGGTAATGACTGCACGTGATGGTGTAATAAGTGAATTTAAACCGGCCATGTTCTTTAAGTTTGTATTATTCATGCCTACTTTTACTAGTGGTCCAATTGACAGATATGAGCGCTTCGAAAAAGACTATAACAATATTCCTGATAAGGAAGAGTATCTTGATATGCTTCAAAAGGCAGTTTGGTACGTTATGCTTGGCTTCCTATATAAATTCTTAATTGCCTATGTACTAAAAGAGTATTTCCAAATCTTTTTGGAAAAAGCAGCCATTGCTAAAGGTGGACTTTCATGGCCATTAGTAGGGTATATGTATGTCTATGGACTAGATTTATATTTTGATTTTGCAGGATATTCAATGTTTGCTGTCGCTATATCTTATTTGTTCGGGATTAGATCACCTATCAACTTCAATCGACCATTTATCTCTAAAAACCTTAAAGATTTCTGGAATCGTTGGCATATGAGCTTGAGTTTTTGGTTCCGTGATTTCGTCTTTATGAGATTATCTTTTCTTCTCATGAAGAAAAAGGTATTTAAGAGTCGTGTTACAACAGCAAACGTAGCCTATATCTTCAATATGCTATTAATGGGATTCTGGCATGGAGTTACATGGTATTATATTGCATATGGTCTCTTCCATGGAGTTGGACTTGTCATCAATGATGCGTGGCTTAGATACAAAAGAAAACATAAGAAAGAAATACCACATAATAAGTTCACAGAAATATTTGCAACCTTTATAACTTTACAGGCTGTATTTGTAGGATTCCTAATATTCTCAGGAATTCTAGATAAAATATTTTTTAAATAATTAAATTTCGAGAGGAAAAATAAAAATGGAAAATGTAAAAAATGGAATTATTGATATTATGGAAGAAGTTTCAGGAGAAGATGTAACTTCGATGATGGACGAAAATTTTTACGATAATGGTTTGCTTGATTCAATGGCAACTATTGAAGTATTAATGAGTATCCAAGACGAATTTGGTGTAACAATTCCTGTTTTAGGTTTTGTTCGCGAAGAGTGGGATACTCCAAATAAAGTTATAGCTAAGGTTACGGAGATGTTAGGATGAAACTAGTAAAACGCCTGTGGTGGATTTTTGGTCCATTAGTCATTGCAGCAGGTATTTTATTTAGTTTACTAGCTTTTACTAATTCAGATGTAAGGTATTCAGATAAGGTTTTAAATAAAGCAGCTTCATCACTTGAGACACGAGTTTTTAAAGGACGTGCATTAAAAAAAGCGGCATTTCAGAATAAGGAAAAAAGGTATGTTCCTTTTATGGGTTCGAGCGAATTAACACGTTTTGATTCATTCCACCCATCAGTTCTTGCTGATAAGTACAAGAGAGACTACACTCCATTTCTTTTAGGATATATGGGTACTCAATCATTAACACAGTACTCAGCTATGCAACCAATTCAAGATGATATTGCTGGTAAGAAAGTAGTCTTCAGTATCAGTCCTCAATGGTTTGATCCAAAAGGACAAAATAAGGCAGCCTTTCAAACTTTCTATTCAAAAATTCAAGGAATTTATTTCCTAAAAAACGCTACTAATTCTGCAGAAGATAGGTATGCGGCTCAAAGATATTTGGATATGGGAATTCAAGACGATGACCTTTTCAGACAAGTTGCTAAAGGACATCCATTAAGTGAGAAACAAAAAAGAAAAGTTAGTTTTGACTTAGGAATCTTGTCTAATGAAGATCTCTTATTTTCTCGTTTCGACTTAAAAGATAACTATAAGAAAAAAATTATACCTATGGAAAAACCACTTCCAGATACTTATAATTATGAAGAATTGGATCAAATAGCTACAGATCAAGCTAAGGAAAATACTACAAATAATGATTTAGGCATTAAAAATAGTTTTTATAATGAGCGTTTAAGGGCTAATGTCGGTCGATTAAAAGGTTCTCAAGCACATTTTGACTATACAAGATCAAAAGAATACAATGATTTTCAGTTAGTTCTTGATGAATTTGCTAAACAAAACATTGAAGTTCTATTTGTAATTCCGCCTATTAATCAAAAGTGGATTGACTACACAGGTTTAAGCCCTAAGATGTATCAAGATACTGTGAAAAAAATTAAACATCAATTAACTGAACAAGGTTTTAATAATATTGCAGACCTCTCTAATGAGAGTGATAAACCATATTATATGCAGGATACAATTCATATAGGATGGCGTGGATGGCTTGATTTAGATAGATATATCAATCCATTTCTATCTAAAAAGTATATTAAGCCTGAATATGAAATTGATAATGATCAATTCTTGTCTAAGGATTGGGCAATGTTAGAACCTGATAAAATTGGACAATCAACTTTAAATACAGAAAATTAAAAGGGGACACATCATGGCTTTTTTTAAAAATTTGTTTGTAAAAACTCCAAAGACAATAAAAACAGGAGTACATTGTCCGGCAATTTTTATTCCAGGGAGCTCTGCAGGTAAAAATCGCTTTGATTTAACCTTCAAAATGATGAATATAAATCCCAAGAATGTTCTTAAACTTGTTGTAAACTCAAATAAAGTTATCTCGACAACGGGAGTTTTCAAAGGCTATGTAGTCATAGCTTTTGAAAATAACCGTGATGGTTATGAAAATATTAAAGAACAAGCTCGATTATTGGATGCAGCATTCGCATATCTAGTTTCGCGCTTTGATTTTGAGGAATTTAATGCAGTAGGTCACTCCAATGGAGGACTAAACTGGACCATTTTCTTAGAAAAATATTTTGGAAATTATGATAAGACAGTTCTTAATTTGGTTACAATTGGTACACCTTTCAACCTTGATAGAAAAGATGGGAAGAAAACACCAATGCTTATTGATCTGATAAGAGAAAAGAATAATATTCCTAAAAATCTTAGAGTCCATGCAATAGCAGGCTTAGATGATGGGATAGTTGCTAATAGAAGTGCTTGGGCTAGTAAAGATATTTTCTACAAGACAGTTGCAGATTTTACTGAACTAAATGTTTCAGGCCTTACAAGTTATCATTCAGCTTTACCTCAAAATCAACTAATAGTTGATTCATTGACTTCAATACTAAGAATACCTCAATAATATATGAGGTATTTTTTATAAAAAATAATATGGCTTTACATTCCTAATCTAACACAAGCATGTGATTATATAATATAAATCGGAGGAAAATAATGAAAAGTAGATTTTTGGTCCCTATCTTAACCCTAGGAACAATCGTTCTTCTTGTGTTTGCATTTTTTACTTTTTATCAAAATAAGAATGAAATTGTTGACCGTATAAATCCGTTAATGAAAATGACCTATGGATATGCTACACTTCCACCCGAAGTAACCTATAATGGTGGAAAAGCCTACGTAGAAAAGTCTAGTCAAACACAAATTCCAGACAATTATGTAGAACCTGTCTATGATAAAGCAGGAAAGAAACCTCATACTTTAACTTTTTCGGGAGGACAATCACCAGAAGGTAAAAATTATGGTAAGTTGGAACATAAAGGTACTTACGTGAAATATTTAGAGTTTGTATCTTGGGATGAGATACCTAAAGATTTACAAAAAGTTATGAACAAGGAATATAAAAAGTAATATTTTGGACAAATTGGACATAGTGAGTTAAACTTGAGGCTACAATATTAATTAAATTAATTGATAGATGTTGTAAATAAATTTCAAAGGTGGTAAAAATGAAATTTTTACGTGATTGGGGTATATTTATACTTATTTTAGCCCTATACTTTCTATCTCGAATCTTTTTATGGGCACCTGTCATAGTGTCGGGACCTTCAATGGATCCTACTTTAGCAGATGGTCAACGTCTAATTCTCCTTAAAACGGAAAGATTGGAGCGTTTCGATATAGTAGTCGCAGAAGAAACCGATGATAATGGCGATAAGAAGGATATAATCAAGAGAATTGTTGGATTACCAGTAGATAAAATTTCTTATAAAGATGATACTTTGACTATTAATGGTCAAAAGTATGATGAACCGTATTTAGATGACTACAAACAAAAACTTAGAACAGAAAAGCTACAAAAAGAATACTCATTTAATAGTGAATTTCAAGAGTGGGCAAGAGAAACCAAATATTTTACTTTGGATAAAGATGCTAACTCAGAATTTGAAGTAACTGTACCCGAAGGACAATATTATTTACTTGGAGATAACCGATTAATCTCGGAAGACAGTCGAAGAATAGGTTCTGTTAATAAAAAAGATATTTTAGGTAAAGTCAAATTTAGAGTATGGCCATTTAAATCAATTGGAACAGTAAACTAACTTAATTGATTTTAGATCAAGAAATCTTTAGATTGACAGGTATGTAGATTACTTATATAATTTATATTAATAAGAGCGAAGAAAAGTAGCATTTGGAATGATTTCAGAGAATTGGCGGGTAGTGCGAGTCAATATCATAAAAAGTGTGAATGGGCTTTGCTTAAAATCATGATTTGAAAAAATAAAAATCACGGTAGTCACCGATATCAGACAATTGTTTTGTAAGACAATTAGAGGGAATAGATATGTTCCGAATTGTGGTGGTACCGTGTCGTGAGACGCCCGCATATAGATTATTAATCTATATGCGGTTTTTTGTTTTTCGAATCGAAGAACTTAATTATTATTTATTTATAAGGAGAAGAAGATGACATCAAAAAAAATTATTTTAACAGGTGATAGACCAACAGGTAAACTTCATATTGGTCATTATGTTGGTTCATTACGTAACCGAGTACTTTTACAAAATCAAGGTAAATATGATTTATTTGTCTTTCTAGCTGACCAACAAGCATTGACAGACCATGCAAAAGAGCCTCAAAAGATTATTGAAAGTGTTGGGGAAGTGGCACTTGATTACTTGGCAGCAGGTCTTGATCCTTCTAAATCAACTATCTTTATTCAAAGCCAAATTCCAGAACTTGCTGAGCTTTCTATGTATTTTATGAACTTAGTTAGTCTTGCTCGTTTGGAACGTAATCCAACAGTAAAAACGGAAATTTCTCAAAAGGGATTTGGAGAAAGTATTCCAGCAGGTTTCTTGGTTTATCCAGTATCTCAAGCAGCTGACATTACTGCATTTAAGGCTAATCTTGTTCCAGTTGGTAATGACCAAAAGCCAATGATTGAACAGACTCGTGAGATTGTTCGTTCATTCAATAACGCTTATGATACTGATGTATTAGTTGAACCAGAAGGAATTTATCCGGATAATGAAGCAGCAGGACGTCTACCTGGACTTGATGGTAACGCTAAGATGTCTAAATCATTAAATAATGGTATTTACCTATCAGATGATATTGATACGCTTCAGAAGAAAGTTATGAGCATGTATACTGATCCTAATCATATTCGTGTTGAAGATCCAGGACAAGTTGAAGGTAATATGGTATTCCATTATCTAGATGTCTTCGGAAATGCTGATGATGCTCAAAAAATTGCTGAGATGAAAGAACAATATGCAGCTGGTGGTCTTGGGGATGTTAAAACTAAGCGTTATTTACTAGAAGTTCTAGATCGTGAGTTAGGACCAATACGTGAACGTCGCTTAGAATATGCTAAAGATATGGGACAAGTTTACCAAATGCTTAAAGATGGTAGTGAAAAAGCCCAAGCAGTTGCTGCTAATACGCTTGATGAAGTAAAAGATGCAATGGGATTAAATTATTTTAAGTAAAAAATTCATGCCTAACTATTAATTTGATTATTTAAAAACAAAAGAATAACTCTTAGTAAGATGTGGATAGAAAATATTTTCTGTCCATATTTTTTTAGATTATATTAAGATTTTATCCACAATTTATGATAGAATAAAACTCCACAATTTAAGAAAAGAGGTGATTACCAATGAAGAATTCTCAGGAGCTAAATCTTAGAGAAATTTCAAATTTTGCAGCAAATATTCATTCGAATTTTAATGAAGGTCATGATTTTGAACATATCCAAAGGGTAGTGGAGTTAGCTAAGGAACTTTTACAAGATTATCCACAGGCAGATGAATTTTTAGTTTTAGCAGCATGCTATCTCCATGATACTTATGATGAAAAGTTATTTGATGATAGTATCAAACAAAAAGAAGCTGTAAAAGAATTTCTAGAGTCTTTAGGACTTGGTGATGATATTATTAGGCAATTATTTTCTATTATTGATAATATGAGTTTTGCAGCCAGTCTGGATGGTAAGGCACCTCTTGATCTTAATGGACAAATAGTACAGGATGCTGATAGGATTGATAGCCTTGGGCCGATAGCTGTTACACGTGCTCTACAATTCGGCTGGTATCATAATATTCCTCTTTATAATCCAGAGGAAGTAGCTCAGACTTTTACGTCCAAGGAGGATTATCGTAAGGCAGATAGTAGCACCATAACTCACTTTAAGGAAAGATTATTTCTTTTAAAGGATATGCTTAATACAAAAAAGGCTCAGGATATGTGTTTTGAGCGTGATAAATTTATTCGTGATTTTGTAGCAGCTATTGAAGCAGAGTGGGTTATGGATAATCCTGACTTAATAAATGATGAGAAATTAGTAAAAATAAGAGATTTTGCCTATAACATTCATTCCGAAATTAATGATGGTCATGATTTTAATCATATTAGACGAGTAGCTGGTTTAGCTCAAAAAATTCTAGAGACTTATTCACATGTGGATAAGTTTACAGTCCTAGCTACGGTTTATCTACATGATTGTTATGATCAAAAGCTTTTTGTGGATAGTTTGGAACAAAAAGCTAAGGTAATCGACTTTCTTTCCAAGCTAGAAATTGAACAAGATATAATTGATAAGATAATCTATATTATCGACAATATGAGTTTCTTTGCTAATATCGATGGTCAAAAGAAATTGAATTTAGTTGGACAAATCGTTCAGGATGCGGACCGTCTTGATAGTATGGGAGCTATCGCTATAAATAGAGCTCTTGAATATGGATGGTCACATAGTCGTAAATTATATGATCCAAGTGTTAAGCCTCGCCAAGATTTATCAAAGGATGAATATCGTAATTCAGAAGGAACTACAATAAATCATTTTTATGAAAAACTATTTTTATTAAGTGACAAGTTGAATACTGAAGAAGCGCGTGAACTTGCAAAAGGTCGTAATCAGATAATGCATGATTTTGTCACAGGTATTGAAAGAGATTGGATTGAAGTTAGCTAAATAAAAAGGTGTGGAAAATCCACACCTTTTTCGTTTATTATATAGTTGATTAAAATAGAAATAAGACAAGTCGACGAATTGATGATAGAACTAGCGTTCATCGAGATGAGTCAACGATGTATTAATCTATTTTTAAGTGACTATAAATTAAAAATTTTATACATAGAGGTAGACTGAGAACCACATAAGCATTGCTGCTGCCATAACGAACAGGTGCCAAACGACGTGGTTGAAGGGAAATTTGACTGTGTAGAAGAAGGCTCCACTTGTATAGACGACACCACCCGCTACTAGGAGCCAGAAGGCTGTAGGATTTAGGGTGTTCCAAAGTGGGACGATCATTCCGACACATAGCCAGCCCATAATGATATAGATGACTGTTGAAATTTTTGGTACGCTGTCCATTTTCGGTAAGACGATGCTTTTGTAGACGATGCCAGCAATGGCAAGAAGCCAAATAGCTACCATCATTGAAGTTCCGAGCCATCCGCCGACAGTTACTAGGCAATATGGTGTATAGGTACCCGCAATCAAGAGATAGATTGATGAGTGATCAAATACTTGGAATACCTTGTTTGCCTTGGTGAAAATTAGGCTGTGGAAAAGTGTTGAAAAGAGGAATAAAAGAGTAAGACACGCTCCGTAGATAGTGAAGGATACGGTAGCTAAAGGTCCCATATGAGCACCTTTGATGATTAAAAGCACTAATCCAGCAACTGCTAAACCAAAACCGATACCGTGTGTTACCGCGTTAAACACTTCATTAGTTATTCTGTAAGCTCTACTTTCTTGCATTTTATGCCTCCTAATTTAATACTTTATCCTATTCTACTACTTTTTTGTAGAATTAATAGCTTTAGTATATAATTGAAGCAAAAGTTAGGGGGAGAGTATGAGGAAAATTTATTTACAATTTAAAAATCAACTAGCAAAACTTGCTAATGCTTATGAAAATATAAATTTATCTTTAAGACGCTCACGCCTTAAGAAAAAACTGAATTTAAATGGCAAAGGTGATTTGCAAATCTTTGCTCACCGAGGAAGTAAGTCAAATCGACCAGAAAATACACTAGCAGCCTTTGAAGAAGCAGTCAGAGTTGGAGCAGATGGGATAGAGCTTGATGTTCATATGACAAGGGACGGAGAAATTGTTATTATCCATGACGAGTCAATTGATAGAACCAGCAATGGACATGGTTTTGTCAGAAATTTAACCTTAAGGGAAATTCAAAAATTTGATGCAGGATCATGGTTTGACAAAAAGTATAAAAATGAGAAAATTCCATCCTTAAAAGAGGTTTTGGAACTATTAAAAGAGTTAGATTTCAAAGGTATATTGAATATTGAGATAAAGACAGATAAATATTACTATCCAGGAATTGAAGGAAAAGTATCAGAATTGATGCTTAAGGAAAATTATCCTTTTTCTCATATATATTGTTCATTTAACTATAAAAGTCTTGAAAAATTGCATGATTTAGAGCCAGACACAGAGTTAGCATATCTAGCCAAGAATGAAAAAGATAGAATTATTAGAGGTTTAGACTCACCATTTGCAAATAGCCTTCATCCAAGAATTGACTGGTTATATAAAAATATCGATAAGCTTGATAAATCTGAAAAGTTCTTTAGGTTTTGGACCATTAATAATGATTTAGATATTAAAATTGCACTTTCTAGTCCGAATGTTTTAGGAATAATGACAGATTATCCAGAACGTGCTGTGAAGATTAGAAATGAATACAAAAAAGAGAGTTGATTTCAACTCTCTTTACCATTTTCTTCAATTTTTCGTGTTTGTCCTAAATCGGTCATTAAATTTGACCATGAATCCATTTGATCTAAGAATTTCTTAGGCTTGAGATGTATTCCAACATATTCCTCATATAATTCGTCAATAAAGAGGCGAATTTTCTTTTTCAAGTCATCTTTTAATGAAATGTTTTGTATCTTATTTAAATCAACGTGCATAAAGAGATTTGCAAAATATATGACATTTGGATCCAGATGGCTACGTCGTTCATCTTCATTGAAGTGATTAACGCAGAGGCAACCATTGTATTTGAAGGAGTAATCCATTGGCAAGTCGGTTCTATGACAAAAGACACATTGTGAAAAATCAATACTAGAGCCAAAGTGTCCCATGATCTGTAATTCAAAAATATTTGTTACTACTTCCCTATCAAATCCCGAGTCAATTAACTCTAAACTTTTTGTTAGAAATTCAAATAAGGGAATATCTTTAATATTATCTGATATGGATGCATCAGCAAGAGCTACTAAGTAACTAGCGTGGGCATTGAGAAAAATATCTTCGTTAATATTTTTGAAAATCCTTACTTCGCTAATATCGTTAATGAATGAAAAACCAGTATCATTTATTTGAAAAATCATATTTGCAGAAGTTAGTGGCTGAATTCCAAAATTTAAACGAGACTTAGACGGATTCTTTAGGAAAAACATTCTTTTGCCGTGCTTCTTGGTAAATATTTTTACCAACTTGTCCTGTTCCTTGTAATTTTGAGAGTAGAGGACAAGAGCATTTGATTCCATTTGAGGCATAGTTAAACCTTACTTATTTTCTTCCATATATTCTTTTAGACGACTCATAGCTGTTTCAATAGTTTCCATGCTAGCAGCATAGCTAAGACGTACATATCCTTCACCTAGTTTACCAAAAGCACTTCCCGGTATAAAAGCTACTTGTTTCTTTTGAGCAAAATCTAATAAGAATTTAAATGAATTTTGTTCATACCCAGCTGGTATTTTAGCAAAAATGTAGAAGGCTCCGTCAGGTTTGATGATCTCAAAATCAAGTGCAGTCATTTTTTCTACAATATAATCACGACGCTTGATATACTCCACTTTCATAGGATAAGCATCATTTTTTCCTGCAGTTAAAGCTTCAATTGCCGCAAATTGAGCGTTAGTAGTAGCAGCAGTAACCAAATATTGATGGGTCTTGATAAGTTGAGCAGTGATAGCCTCAGTTGCTAGGATGAATCCAATACGCCAACCAGTCATAGCATGTGATTTTGAAAGTCCATTAATGACAATTGTTTGCTCAGGAATAAATTCAGCAATCGACACATGTTCTTCACCAGTGTAGTTCAGTTCAGAATAAATCTCATCACTGATAACAAAGACTTCATATTTTTTAAGAACCTCAGCAAATTCCTTAATCTGTTCTCTAGAATAAGTCACACCCGTTGGATTAGATGGGTAGTTTAGAATGATAGCCTTAACACTTTCACCACCATCAATTAGTGATTGTTCTAGTGTCTCAGGTGTTAGGATAAAATTATTTGGTGTAGTATCAATGGTAGTAACCTCGCCACCAGCCAAAGTAATAATAGGTTCATAACCTGGATAGTTAGGAGCAGGAATAAGTACCTTATCACCTTCAACAAGAATTGAAAGAAGACTTGCTGAAATTGCTTCAGTAGCACCTACGGTGACCAAAATTTCATTGTCAGGATTATAAGATAAATTATATTTTTCTTTCATAAACTCACTGACAGCTTGACGAAGTGGAAGTAAACCACTCATACCTGTGTAGTGACTTTGATTATCAGCAATTGCAGCAATACCTGCAGCTTTAACTTCTTCAGGTGTATTAAAATCAGGTTCTCCAAGTGTTAATTTAATAATATTTGGAATCTTAGAAACCTCTTGGTCAAATTGTCTAATTTCAGAAACAGCAATTTTATTAATATTTTGATTAAAACGGTGTGATAAATCCATGTTATCCTCCTAGATTATATGATGCTTAGCAATGATTTTATCAGTATTTTCAGAATTATTCAATGCTAATTAGTAGACAACAAAAAAACTTCAACAATTGCTGAAGTTTTATGAGATAGTCCGTACGGGATTCGAACCCGTGTTACCGCCGTGAAAAGGCGGTGTCTTAACCCCTTGACCAACGGACCAGGGTAAATATATAGTGGTTTAAAATAGATTAATACTTTGTTTACTTGTCTTATTTCTATTTAAATCAACTACGACTGTAGTTGTGTATAAATCATTAAGATTTAATAGTCCGTACGGGATTCGAACCCGTGTTACCGCCGTGAAAAGGCGGTGTCTTAACCCCTTGACCAACGGACCAAAAACACTACTTGAATAGTATACCCCGATACCCTCTACTTTGTCAACAACTTTTTAGAAATTTTTTGTATTTTTTTAAAAAAAGGTTTATAATAATTTTGTCTGCTCTGCTTTTTTATTTTTAAGCAATTTTGCAAGCGTATTCAAGTTCTTGAAAATTTAAAAATTTAATGGTATTATATACACAGATAAAGGTACTGGAATGTGCGAATCAGCTCATCTTTTTTGACCGACTAAATCGTATTGCTTTGGGATTCGAAGACATCTTACAGCGTGCATACCGAACATCCGGGAGCTAGTCTTAGTAAGAGCGAGAAGCCCACCTTGTCTATTAGGCGGGTTCAATACACGGGTTGATATACGGCATTCAATCAGTACTTTATTTTTTTTGAAAAAATATATTGAAATTTATAACTTAAGTGCTATAATATTCAAGTAAGCTTATTAAAGTTTTAACAAGCCTTCTTAGCTCAGTTGGCAGAGCAGTGGACTCTTAATCCATGGGTCGTAGGTTCAAATCCTACAGGGGGCACTAAGCAGACCTTCTATGAATCCTTTCATAGAAGGCTTTTTTATTGTTTTAAATGTGAGTTGCCCACTTTTTGTTCTAGTTAATTTTATATTTTAAATCATATTGTAGATTTTTCGTATGCTATAATGAATTATGAAGATGAGATATTAAAGAATCTATGTTATACAGAGCTTGTATATCCTAGAATTAATAAAAAACTAGCATTTAACATTTATAACATAGCAATTGAAAATTTAATTCTTACACATATAGAGTAATAACAGTTAATAGATTTTAAATTGCAAACCATATGTCCGACTTAGGTCATTTATTTTATATATTAAAAGGAAGATTTATGAAATACAAAACTTTACTATTTGATCTAGATGATACGATTTTAGATTTTGGCGCTGCTGAAGATTACGCTCTAGCTAAGCTATTTGAAGATATGGGTGTTGAGTTAACAGATGATATTAAAGACTATTACTTAAAGATAAATAAGCAAGCTTGGAAGGATTATGAAGACGGTAAGATAAGCCGTCAAGAAGTTACAGATAATCGTTTTTCTAATTTATTTTCTACATTAGGTATTGAGGTTGATGGTCCAAAAATGGATAATAAGTATCGCTCTCATTTAGCAGAAAACCCTCAATTTTTAGGGAAAAGTCTTGAAGTACTAGAAAAGTTGTCGCAAGATGATTATAAAATGTATATTTTGACTAATGGAGTATCTGTCACTCAACATAAGAGACTAAAAGATGCTGATTTATACCGCTTTTTCGAAGATGTTATTGTGTCAGAGGAGACAGGATATCAAAAACCAATGGTAGAATTTTTTGACTGTGCTTTTGAAAGGATAGAAAATTTTAATCCTGATACGACATTAATGATAGGTGACACATTATCCTCTGACATTAAAGGTGGTAATAATGCAGGAGTTGACACAGTATGGCTTAATAATAAAGATGCTGAAAACTTAACCGATGCCGTACCTACATACGAGATAAATGATATAGAAAAAATCTATGAAATTTTAAAATAGCTCTCAAGTCCTTACTTAATAGTAGGGGCTTTTATTAACCTTATTTTTACAAAGATTTAATAAAGAATTTACACACAAATAAGTTTTAAATCTTTATACTACAAATATGTGAAATCACAAACATTGTAATTGAAGTTATTGTTTTAAGTTAAGGGTGTTTTTAAGTGTTCTTTTTGTGAAAATCACATTTAAAGGAAGCGTTTTCATGATATAATATTTGATGTTGGAAAATTTATTGGAGGATTTATATAATGCATAAAGGTAAAAAGATTATTGCGCACAGGGGATTACCAGTCTTAGCACCTGAAAACACAATGGGTGGTTTTAAGCTAATGGAGAAATATAATGTAGATTGGTTTGAAACTGATGTTACTTCGACTAGTGATGGGGAACTTGTAATTATTCATGATGACTATCTTGATAGAACGACAAATAAATCAGGAGAGGTTTCAAGAATGAATTATTCAGAAATCAAAGATGCAGATACAGGTTTCTGGTTTTCATCAAAATATGATGGTGAAAAACTGCCAACTATGAGAGATATTGTTGATTTTGTTAATGAAACAAAAATTAATTTGAACATTGAGCTCAAAGGAATTACGGGTCCTGAGGGTAATAAACTAGCAGATAGCTTAGTCCATAAATTAAAAGACTTCTTAGATCAGATTGATCCTAATATTGAAATTCTTATTTCTAGTTTTAATTCAATAATGTTAGCTAAGATGCATAATATTGCTCCTGAATATGAATATGCTATTCTTTTTGAACAACATACTTTGTACCCAGATTGGCAATTAATTGCTGATGCATGTGGAGCAAAGACAGTTCACTTAGAGAGTGAAAGATTAACATATGATATGATTTCAGAGATCAAAAAACGAGGCTATAATGTTAATGTATGGACGGTTAATGATCATGGAAGAGCAAATGAACTTTTCAACTGGGGAGTTGATGGAATTTTTACAGATGTAGCAGATACATTTGTTGGAGAGAAAGGGGAATAAGATGAGTTTTAGTCAAACGATAATGAATAAGATAGGCTTCAAAGATAAGAAAAAATTTTTAGGTTTTCTGACAGTTGTGAGTTCTGGACAGATTATTTACTCAGCTTTTGAAGCTTTTAAGGGTACATTTTATAATACTTTGCTGGAAGTTTTCAATTTAAGTAATGCACAGTTAGGTACAATTCTTGGCGCACTAGGAATATCAACATTTCTATATATACCTGGTGGATGGATAAATAATAGATTCTCCACTAGATCATTATTGATTACAGGTATGCTAGTAAGGTTTTTAACTATAAACTATATGTTACTTTTCACTCCAGGATTTGAGCAACTAAAATTCATTGCTATGATTTGGGGTGTAGTAGATGCGTTCTTTTGGCCTGCAGTTCTTAACGGAGTAATACTCACAACAAACGAAAGCAATAGATCTATAGGCTTTGGCCTATTAGAGTCGGTTCGTAGAGCATTGGAAGTTTTAATGAATTTCATTCTTGTGACTGTTATGTCAGTTGCTGGAGGTTTGGCAATATTTAAAGGTGGTATGTTTGTTTATAACTTACTATTGATACCTCTATGCTTCTTAGTAATGAAATATATTCCTAAAAATGGTATTTCAGCTGAACATGAGGGAGAGGGAGCAAAAGCTGCAGATGCACTAAAAGGACTGATTGCAGTTATGCTTAAACCAAAAGTTTGGCTAGCCTCACTTTCTGCATTGACTGTGTACTGGTGCTACATCATACTTATATATACTGTGCCATATCTTCAAGCTGTTTATAAAATCAATTCATCACAAGCTGCATTATTTGGTATTTTTAATACGGGGGTTATGGGAATCATATGTGGTGTATTAGCAGGTTATATAGCATCGAAAGTTCTTAAATCATCATCATTATTAATGGGACTAGCTCTACTTGTCACTGCTGCATCACTTGGTTTAACTTTAATAGTTCCAAAAACGAAAGAAGCACTTCTTCCAGCTGTAATAGTATTATTCCTATTTTCATTTTCAATTTTCTTAGCAAAAAGTATCATTTTAGCTCCTGTTGCAGAACTTGATATAGATTCTAGATATTCAGGATCGGCTATGAGTGTAGGATCATTCTTAGCGTATGCACCAGTTCTCCTTGTCTATTCAATGAATGGTCGTATTATAGATAATAATCTATCAGATCCAGTAGCTGCATATAAAACTATCTTTTTAATTGGAGTAGGAGTTGCATTATTTGGTGCATTCTGTTCATTTGTTTTAGTTGCCTTAGGTAAGAAAAGTAAGGCAGCATAGTTAAAACAATATAATAATAATTAAGGGTTGCTGAGAAGCAGCCTTTTTCATCAAGTAAATTTACTAATGGCTTATAAACAACTATTTGCAAGAAATTTTGTTATAATTAGTAAACATTATTACTTATAAATAAAATAGTATTTCTTTTTATGAGTTTAATTTTAGGAGAGGGGTGAATTATGTCACTTGCAACATTTTATAGCATATTAGGTACTTTGGTTTCTATAAATGCTGTTTTAGCACTTATAACAATTTTTCGTAAGCCAAGGTCAATAGCAAGTATCTTTGCTTGGTCTTTGATTCTTATATTCTTACCCGGGGTTGGTTTTATTGCCTATCTATTTCTAGGTCGAGGTCTTGATAAGAAAACAGTTGAGCGTTTTGCTGTAGAAAACAAACAAGATTTAAGTGCGATTCAAGAAAAAATTGATCAGATGAATCATTCTGTCGAGAAGAAAGTTATGACCCCTCAAGAACGTCAGCTAAAACGTTACTTTAGCAATATTGAGCGTACGCCATTATGTAGAGGGAATGACGTTTCTTTTTACCTTAGTGGAGAAGAAAAATTTGCAGCTCTATTTGAAGACATTAAAAATGCCAAAGATAATATTCATGTTGAATATTATGCATTCTTTAGCGATAAAATAGGTACTATCTTCCGTGATCATTTGATTGATAAAGCAAAACAAGGTGTCGAAGTAAAACTTATCTACGATCCATGGGGTGGCCACACTAATTCTAGTTTCTTTAAACCTCTTGAGGAGGCAGGGGGAGAAGTTATTCCATTTATTACTGCGCGTGACATTATTCGTAACACTCGTTTGAATTATCACCTACACCGTAAAGTAGTGGTAATTGATGGGCAGATTGGATGGACTGGTGGCTTTAATGTAGGTGACCAATATATTTATGGTAGTGAAAAATTTGGTTTTTGGCGTGATACTCATGGCCGAATGGTTGGAACAGCAGCTTTTGGTCTACAAGAAACATTTATTCGTGACTGGAATGTATCTGTCTCTGATGAAAAAGATAAGCTTAAAAGAAAAGATAACTACTTTGTAGTGCCAGAAGAACCTGTTGGAGATGTTGATATTCAAATCGTATCTGATGGACCTGAAAGTGAGTCTATGACTTTAAGAACTGGTTTTATGAAGATGATTATGGATGCTGAAGATTATATCTGGTTCCAATCTCCATATCTAGTTCCTGATGACCCGATGATTACAGCACTAGTTGCTGCAGCCCAATCAGGAGTCGATGTAAGGATAATGGTTCCTGATATGCCTGACCATCCATTTATCTTCCGAGCGACTCAGTATTATTCCAATTATTTACATAAACATGGTATTAAAATTTATAACTACAATAATGGATTTATACATTCAAAAACGGTTGTTATGGATGACAGATTAGGAGTATTTGGAACAACCAATCAAGATATTCGTAGTTATGATTTGAACTTTGAAGTTAGTGCTTTCTGTTATGATGAAGGTGTAGCTAAAGAAATGGCAGAAATTTTCAAGAATGACATGAAGAAATCTACTGAATTAACTGATGAAATAATTAGTAATCAATCACTTTGGCTTAAATTTAAACAAAATTTCTCAAGGCTATTAAGCCCAATACTTTAACATATTGTTTAGAATTAGTAGATCGTAAATTAATTATAAAAACTATAAAACTATGAAATGGGGACTTGTATTATGGTGAAAAGAAGAGAGTATGATCAAACATTAAAAAATTTAGTTGTTGCTTTATATTTAGCTGGTATGCCACGAGCTGATATTTTAAAAGAGTTTGGCTTGGACGAAACGACTTTTGACAGTTGGGTGAAACATGCTGAAAAATTAGAATATACACCGAACTTGAATGATATATTAGCCGGAGCAGAAGGAAATATAAATGCAGATTTAAAATCTGAGAATCAAAAAAATGAATTAAAATTAGTATCTATTATTGTAGACCTTTTTACTGCACTGAGAAATTATGGTATAGATGAAGGAGAGCTTAATGGACATGATATTGATATTTCATACAATAGAGATGAAGAAATATTTAGAAATGAAGGACTAGTAAATTTAGTACTCTCAATTGATTTTACGACTTGGAATATAAATTTTAAAACAATTATTCTTAGTGAAGTTAAAGTAACTAGTTATAAAAAATATAAAAACCTAGATGAACTTATGAAAAAACGTATGAAAGATTTGATTAGTCCGAGCATTTCAAAGGCAAATTTAATGATTTCAAGTATGTTGACAGATATGATTGGTTTTCCATATACAGTAAATCTATTTGAAGAATTTGCAAATGAATTAAGCAAAGATTATTTTGATAGTGATGACTTTACTGATAGCCATTTAATCGATTTATTTGATAACTAATAAATTAAAAATATGTAATCCCAAATCCTTAGATGATTTGGGATTTTTGGGTAATTATTACAGACTCAGAAACTCAAGTAGAAACAATCAAGTTTTATAGTGAATATGTTGTACGTATCCTATATTAAAAAATTAAAATTTAAAGGGTTCTTTCAAGGGTCATTCTTCATAAAATTTTGACTGATTTATTAAAGTAGGATATTATAAAAGAAAATAAGTCTTTGAAAGGTAATGCCAATTTATGTAATGTTTTTTAGAAACAATTCCGATATCTATTAAACTTTTGTGTATGTAAAAGTCTTTTTTATGTTACACAAGTTGAAGAGGGAAACCTTATTTAGGAGAATAAATGTTTTTAAAAATAATAAATTATATTACCAATGGCGTAGTCTTGAATGGATTAGTATGCTGGGTGATAGTTTTTACTATATCGCCCTTTTATCATATGCTTCAAACTTATCTAATCCAAAAATAGCTATAATGATAATCAGTATCTCTGAGATTTTTCCAAGAGTTTTTGAAGTATTTCTTGGAGTTCTAGCTGATTCGACTCGGCAAAGAACAAAGAGATTTTTCCAATCAGGAATTTTTAGGGGATTTTGTTATCTCTTGATTGGAATAATAATGTTAAAATCAAATTCCATTATAGGAATACTTATAATTGGTATATTAAATGCACTCAGCGATTTGTTTGGTTCATATGTAGAACTATGCATATCACCATTTATCAAGTTGATAGTAGATGAAGATGATTTGGAGAAATCACTAGCTATTAACTCATTCTTTCATAACTTTATTTATATGTTTGCTAATTTAATTGGTGCAGCTTTGTTAGGAGTATTAGGAATTCAACTACTGGCTTTTTTCAACGCATTAACTTTCTTTTTTGTTGCTTTTGGTGTAAAGGCAATAAGTAGTAAATTAATTTAGGTTGAGAAGAAGATTGAAGTTAAGAACTTTACTCATTTTAAGGATGTTGTAAATCATATTTTATATAGTTTGAAAGATTTAATTAGTGAAAAGTCAATCAGGAATTTTTTCTTATTTGCTGCTTGCCTTAATAGTTTTTCGCAAACCACTATTCCTGTATTGTCAATCTATTTATCTCAAAATAAAGGTTTTCAAATTATAAATTTAGCATATTCGGTAGCAATAACTCAGGGATTAATTGTTATATCTGGGCTTTTAGGTAACTTTTTAGGACCAAAATACTTTACAAGGTTGTCAACCAATAATATTCTAGCTATCTCCTATGTTGGGAATATGTTGTTTTCTGTTTTTATATTTAAAAATTTACCAATGTTAGCAGTTTTGAGTTTACTGATAAGTACATTTGCAATAGGGATATTTAACATTAGATTTAGCGTAATTATATTAAAGAATACACCATTAGAGAAAATGGGAATTATAAACTCCTGTATGAATACCTTTTTTACAGTAATCCCAGCTCTAATATCAACAGTGTCAATAAGTTTGGCTACTAACTCGATATTTATATATGCTTTATTTGTTGGTGTGATTTCCATTACTGCATTCTTAATTTTGTTTCTAACAAGAAATACAAAATTAGATATAGGAAAAATCTAAAAAATTTAGTTTATAAATCTAATATATATAAGCATGTAACAGCTTTGTTGCTTGTCATTTACTCCAGTTTACAGATAATAGAATTATAAAGAGAAAGGTAAAAGGAACTCAAAAATGGCTTTAGGTGAATCATTAAGTAAGGCTCGTAAAGATAAAAATCTTACACAGGATATGGTAGCTGAGCAATTATATGTAACTAGACAGACCGTATCTAGATGGGAGCAAAATAAGACCATGCCTAACATATATGTACTTAAGGAATTGAGTTTACTTTATGGCCTATCTCTTGAACAGCTTGTTTCTGAGAAAACAGATTCGAGTGATGAAATAAATTCTATTGAATCGAGGGAAGAGAAGATGACAAGAAAGAAAATTAACTGGTTTGCCCTAATTGGAGTGCTAATATTTAATATTTTATTAATATTAACCGTGTTTACAATAGTAGGAGGGGTATTGTTCTGTATATGGTTGTTGGATATTGTTTTTATAGCAAGTCCTTTGATTTTAGCCTATGCAAATATATCTGGTGCTCAAGCTTACGCTAATGATCAAACCATTTATGCAATTATTTTCTTTGTTATTGGAATAGTGGCATTTCCGATAATGATAAAGATAACAAAATTACTTGTAAACTTCTTTGTAAAGTACGTAAAGTATAACGTAAAGGCAGTTTATAACTAAAAAGTCAGATATCTGGCTTTTTTTTAGTTATATTTAAGTAAAGTACAATATCATAGTGTACTTAAGCTTAATTCTTGCAGTAGGTTTAATCTTTTAGTAAAATCATTGTAATATAATACTATAGTTTCTATGTATGAATGCGTATAAATGGAGTGAAAAATGAATATCTTTGATGACTTATACTTACTGTTTCAACCAATAGTTAATACAGAATCTACAATGGATTTTAATGAGTTTGAGATTCTGCTTAGAACCCATGAGACTAATTCATTTCCAGAAAGTTTATTTACTAGATTAATGAATGATGAAGGTTTATATATAAATTATTTGGACTGGTTCCACAAAGAAATTAAAAAAAATATGGATGCATTTCCTAAATATAATTTTTCTTTGAATCTTTTTCCTAACCAAATAACCAAGGAAGCAACATGGAAATTTTTGAATGAATTAAAATCATATTCATCTCAAATTATGATTGAAATAACTGAACATATCAAACCATTTCAAAAACAGGTTGATCATATGAACAATCAAATTGACATGGAATCCTATTTGATTAAAATGAGAGGACTTGGATATCAAGTTGCTTTAGATGATATATCTACAGGTCAGAATAATTTGGAGTTTGTTTTAAACAATATTGAACATATTGATACAATGAAATTTACTTTGACAGCTTTTATGGATGCACAGATGGAAGACGTTAAAGATTTTATATATGCATGGAAACATGTAGCTATGAGACACGGCAAAAGATTTATCGTTGAAGGCGTTGAAAATGAGGAAATTAGCAAGAGGCTATCAGATTCTGGTTTTACCTATCAACAAGGATATTACTGGCCATTTATAAAAGATATGTGTTAGGGTACTGGAGAACCCTTGAAAAATGAATATGATTATTACTTTAATATTTTTTATTCCCATTATATTAACCAGTCTTCTTTTATCTTTCTACTCTATTTCAAGGACAACTGGACGTACTAAGTTTGCTAGAATAGAAAAGTATGCATTGCTACTAGTGTTATATGCAATATATGAATATTTTATATTAAGCTTCACTTATACTTTTGTGGGATTCTATTGCTTTGAGTATACCTTAGCGATATTTATCTCTTATTACTGCCTACCTAAAGAAGGAAAGTACTTATTCCTTATAACCCCTTTATTATTGATGGCCTACTATAGTTTCTATAATTTTGATTATTCAGGCTCTGAAATTAGGATTATCTTAATAGGAATAATTCATTTTATTGTATTTTCCGTCTTGCAAAGCATGGAAATTAATCAGAAGAGATGGGTACAAATAATATTTCTCCTTATGATTGATATGGTGATATCTTTAGGTTCAGATTCGGCTGCTATTAGCATAGAAGGCAGAAGCATTAGAATAGATGAAGAAGTTCTGGTATTTCTAGGTTCGCTAGTTGTTGTTTTTCTATATAGAAGGTTCCATACGGTACAGCTACAAGATATTAAGGCAATGAATGATGCAATAAAGAAATCTCAAATTGATAGTTTGACTGGGGCTCATAATTTTTCTGGTTTTACTAAGTTATTGGAAAATTTTCCAATGAACACTAGCATAGTCACTGTAGCTATGATTGATTTGGATTACTTTAAAAAGGTTAATGATACATATGGTCATATAGAGGGAAACAATTTACTGATTTCATTAGTTCGTATGATTCGAAATTATATGAACAGTCAACTAAATGAAGAGGAGTATTATATATTTCGCTTTGGCGGTGAAGAATTTTGCTTGGTTTTTTTCAACCTTGATTCAAAAAAAGTTAAAAATCTTTTGGATGATTTTAGAATGTCTTTTGTTACTTACTATGATAGTGTGGATGATTATGATAAGGTTCAAGTTAGTTTTTCAGTAGGTATATCAAGTAAAGTTATTGATGGTGATAAAGAAGTAGTTCATATAGCTTTAGAGGAGGCTGACAAGGCACTTTATAAGGCGAAAAATAATGGACGAAATCAAGTAATAATATATAAAGATGATGAACAAAAAAATGAACAACTAAATTTATTAAGTTTTTTAAAGGTGAATAATAATGAAAAAAAATAAAATTTTACCAATTCTATTATTATTTTTTTTAGTAGGATTGATAGTAATTGGAGGGCTTCGAATAATAAAAAATAATAATTCAAATCAAAAAGATGTGGAAAAAATATATGAAGCTTGGTCTAGTAAATATATGTCAGACAGTAGCCAAGGGAGCTTTGTAAATACGGGTAAAGATAAGAGAATGACAGTCTCAGAAGCACAAGGTTATGGAATGCTTATTGAAATTGAGGCGTCAAAAAATGGTTGGTCTAATCAAGAAAATTTTGATAAGCTAACTGAATATTATAAAGCTCATACAATTTCTGAAAACAATAATTTAATGGCTTGGAAACAAACTGAGGCTGCAAATTCAACGTCAATGCTGACAAGCAATGAAAACAATACTAGCGCTACTGATGGTGATTTAGATATAGCTTATGCCCTATTTGAGGCTGATGATCTATGGGGTAGTGATGGGAATTATAATTATAAAGAAATTGCAAATTCTATCCTTAATGATTTATTAAAATATAATTATCAATCAAGCAACAATCTTTTGCTAGTTGGTGATTGGTCAAGGTCAACTGAGGATAAGAATAGCTTAGTAAGGACATCTGATTTGATTGTTCCTTATTATCAGTATTTCTACAAAAAGACTGGAGTGGATACGTGGAAGTTAATTGCTGACAAGTCGATAAAAGTTTTAAATGACCTAAGCTCAAAAACTGATACAGGCTTGATGCCAGACTTTATTCAAGTTTATGGGGATGATGTGCAAATAGCAAATGGTAAAGTACTTGAAAGTGAACATGATGGTGATTATTACTGGAATGCTAACAGAGTACCTTTACGCTTAGTAGGAAGTGGAGATGAACTTGCTCAAACCAAGGAAAAGCTACTTACTTTTTTCTCTAAACAGAAATCAATAAGTGCTGGTTATGGACTAAATGGGCAAGCTTTGGTAGACTATTCTTCAACTGCCTTTACATCACCGGTTGCGGTTCTTGCTAATCAGGAAGATCCTAAAAGCAATTTGGCTTTGAAAAGCAAAAATGAGACTTTGAAAAATGCTTTGGGGAGCAGTTACTATGCAGATACTTTACAAGTACTATCTGCCTTTACTATTTTAAATATGGAGGAAAAAAATTGAACATGCTGAATTTGAGCTTTCAACAAATTCTGATATTCGATGTAATTTTTGCCCTGGTCGTTTTTATAATCTATCGACTGGCAATTCGTTATCAAATCTTTAAGAATACAATTATAATTATTTATTGGGTAGCAATGGTTGTGTATCTGGTATGGAGGCTCCTCTTTACTATGCCACACGACAATATTGTCAATCTAATTGCAGGAATCTTACTATACGCAGCTGAAATCGGGGGATTTTTCCTGTCTACGGTATTTTACTTGTTATTTGCTAAGAAGCATAAACGTCCAGTTAAGACTCTAGCGGAGTTTAAGGATGGTAAATATCCGACTGTCAACGTCTTTATTGCAACATATAATGAAGATGAGATGATTCTTAGTCGTATCATTACAGCAGCCAAGAACATGACTTATCCAGGGATTCATAAAGTCTATGTTTTAGATGATGGTCATCGTGATGAGATAAAAGTTCTTTCTGAAAAACTTGGTGTAAACTATGTAAACCGAGATAACAATGATCATGCAAAAGCAGGAAATCTTAATAATGGCCTAGATGTTACTGATGGCGAATTGATTGTTACAATGGACGCAGATATGGTTCCACGTTCAGACTTTTTATTAAGAACGATTGGTTATTTTGCTGATGAAGAAGTTGGATTCATCCAATCACCACAAACATTCTTTAACAATGATCCGTATCAATTTAACCTTTTTTCAGAAGGTCTTATAGCCAATGACCAGGACTTCTTTATGCAAAGTATAGAAGCGCAAAAAGATGCCTACAATGCAACTATGTATGTTGGTTCAAATGCTGTATTTAGACGTAAGGCTCTTGAAGATATCGGAGGATTCTCAACAGGCGTCATCACAGAAGATATGGCGACAGGAATGTTAGTTCAGGCTAAAGGCTGGAAGACAGCTTTTGTCAATGAGAACTTAGCCTCTGGTCTTGCTCCTGAAACATTCGGTGACCTTATAACACAAAGAGACCGATGGGCACGTGGAAATATTCAAGTAGCTCGCAAATGGAATCCAATTTTTACCAAAGGTCTCACACTGATGCAAAGAATCATCTATATGGACGGAATTCATTATTGGGTTTCAGGAATATATAAGATGATTTATCTCTTTGCCCCAATAGTCTTTCTTTTATTTGGAGTTTATAGTTTACGTGCCTCACTCGCAGGAATCATGCTTTTTTGGTTTCCAGCCTTCATCACGTCACAGCTCGCCTTTAATACAGTAAGTGAAGGTCGTCAAACAATCATGTTAACCAACGTTTACGAGACTGTAATGGCACCGTATATGTCCTTTGCGGTAATGCGTGAAGCCCTCTTCTTGTCAAAAAATAAATTTGCTGTAACCAGAAAAGGTGTAAATACAGATGAAACTTATTATAACTGGCGACTAGCCATGCCTGTACTTGTAATTCTAGTACTGTCAATTTTAGCTTTGATCAAGGGAATTCTAATAATGTTTGGAATTGTACCATTTAAGGAGCCTGTAAATGCTGTTTACATTAATGTTTTCTGGCTCTGCTATAATATTTCAGCTCTTGCTCTTGCTGCCTTCATGCCATTTGAAAGACCAAGATTTAGAAAAGCTGAACGTTTCCCAGACAATAAGAGTGTTGAAGTTTATAGTTTAGATGGACAGAAATTAGGAGCAGGTAACCTAAATGACTGGAATGAAATTGGAGCAGCTATGACTTTGAATAGAGAGATTGTTTCTAATTTTGACCAAGTAGTTTCAAATGGAAGTAAGGTTATTATAAATGTCGAAGGACATAGTATTGAGGGTATAGTAAGTCGAAATCAAGTAAAAGATGAAGAAGTATACATGGCTATATCTTATGTAAATCTGTCAGAAGAAAACTATGCTTATATAATTTCACAAACATATGCCCTTGCTTCAACAATTTATAAACCAATTCGTTACAATAACAGTATATCGGTGATCTTCCTATCACTAATGCGAAACCATTTCAAAGTGTTTCAAAAACCTAAAAAAGGTTAGGCTATATCAAGAAGTCAGAAGTGGCTTCTTTTTTGTTTTTACTATGAATAATTATATAATTTTAGATACCAACAAATATTTTTTTTTATGCTAGAATATTAGAATATGAAAAAACTAATATTTTTATTATCCGTTTTCATAGGTATGATGCCTATCGTTGTGAATGCGGACAATACTAAAAACTATAATTTAGATGCTAAAGCTGGGATTGCTATAGATATTAATTCCGGCAAAATATTATACGAAAAAAATTCGAAACAGAAACTACCAGTCGCAAGTGTTACTAAAATTTTAAGTATGTACATAGTTTTAGAAGAAATTAATAGTGGAAAACTGAAATGGGAGGATGAAGTAGTAATTTCCAAGAATGCTTACGATTTAACGTTGAATGAGAATGCTAGTAATATATATTTAGACGAGGGTGGTAAATATACTGTAAGGGAATTGTTTGATGCTGCCATGATTCAATCTGCTAACTCTGCAACTATTGCTTTAGCTGAGAAAATAAGTGGTAGTGAACAAAAGTTCGTTGAGAAAATGCGTAAAACAGCCAAGAGTTTTGGAGTCAAAGACGCAAAAATTGTAAATTCTACGGGATTAAACAGTGAGGTTTTAGAAGAAGATTCCGATTCTAAAAATAAAAAAATTGATGATAATGAATTCTCGGCTCGAGATGTTGCTCTTATCTCTTATTACACTTTAACCAGATATCCAGAAATTTTGGAAGTAACTAAAAAAACAACTGAAACTTTTGATAAGGGTGGGTCAAATGAACAAGAATTACATACTTATAATGAAATGTTAGAAGGAATGGAGTACGAGCGTAGAGGAGTTGATGGCTTAAAAACCGGGACTACCGATTCAGCTGGTCAATGTTTTGTTGGAACTACCTACCAAGACAATTATCGAATAATCACGGTTGTGTTAAATGCTAGTAATAGCGATACTAATCCTAATGCACGATTTGATGCAACAAATAAGCTTATGGATTATGTGTATGGAAACTGGCAAGCAAAAGAAATCGTCAAAAAAGGTCAGAGTATAAAAGGATTTAAGACGATTGATGTTAGTAATGGAAAGAAAGATAAGGTAAATGTAGTTGCTGCTGATGATACTAGGATTGTAATGCCTAAAAAGATGGCTGTTAAAGATTTACAAATAAATTATCTTGGAAGCTCTGTTCAAGCACCGATTAAAAGGAATCAAAAATTGACAAGCCTTATTATTAAAGAAAATGATAAGTTAGGATATTTAATTGATAGTAGTGGACAAGCAGTTGATATGGTAGCAAAAGAAAGTGTAAAAGCTAGAGGTAAATAACCTGTGCAGACTTTTAATAAAGTATTTTGGATGGTTCTGCTAATAATATCCATGTCTGTAGTCTATAGATTGAATAAGGATAACAATGAAGTAGTTTGTAAATAAAAGATTCAAATCATGTAGTATGGTTTGAATCTTTTTGTCTATAAAGTTATGACTAGGGGTATTTTATGATTATAACTTGGGAGTTGTCATAGTCGGTTTGAGTGTATTATACATACATAAAGTACTTTATGAAAACAAACACTTAATCTAGATTAAAAAAATAAGAAAGGTAGAAAATTAATGAACTCAGAAAATAGCATCCGTTCAGATTTATGGTTGAAAAATGAGCAGTATTCAATTTCTCAAGAAGATGTCAAATTAGTTATCAATGCGGCTAGATTGTACAATTTAAGACCCAGTTTCTTAATAACACAGATGTTTGTTGAGAGTCACTGGGGTGATAACGGTACCTCATATGTAGGAACAGTGGATAACAATTGGAGTGGTATCTCAGAGCCATTCTCGGTTCCAACAGATCTTGGAGTAATCATGACAAGAGGAACTGCTCGTCCATCTAACGAAGGTGGGTATTATGTTCATTTTTCTACAAAAAAAGACTTTTTTAAAGCTTATGCTTTCCTACTTTCTAAACGTAATCGAATTTATAATGTCGAAGGTACAAATACGATTGAGGCTTATACTAAAGGATTATTCAGGATTGGCGGAGCTAAAGGAGATTATGCAGAAGCAGGTTATGATCATTACTTGAATATGATGGTCCCAACTTATAATGCAATAAAACAACAGAATCAAGGGAAATTGGAGTACATTGATTCAATTACAAATTCAGAAAATCATACAGAGGAGGAAGATGATATGTTTATAGTAACAGCAAATAATAGAGGTATTGCTTTAATGCAAGGTGGATTATTTTTAGGATTTCTTGATGCAGAAGATCCAAAATCGTTTATGCAAGCAGGTATTCCAGTCTATAAGGTTGCAACAAAAACTTTTGATAGTTGGCAATCAAAAACTATTAACACACGTGCAGTCTAATTATTTAATATAAATAATTTACAAGAATATGGTAGATTAATAAAAAACTAGGAAACATGAATTCATTTAAGTTTCCTAGTCTTTTCAATTTTGTGAACTAAATTTAGGCAAAATTACTCAATTTATTTGGATGGATAATACTTGATTTAGCGATTGTACTAACTTTTTTTGTTTATCTAAATTGTGGTTATGGGCATTTTATAGTTATAACTTGGGAATAGCTATAGCCAGTTTGAGTGTATTATACATACATAAAGTACTTTATAAAAACAAACACTTAATCTAGATTAAAAAAGAAGAAAGGAGAAATAATGGCAACAAAAAATGATGCAATTGCCTATGCCAAAGGATTAGCGGATAAGGGCATAGGAATAAATTTTGATGGGGCTTGGGGGATGCAATGTGTTGATCTACCATACGCAATCTCTCAGACATTCTTTGGAAAAAGACTTAGTGGAAATGCAATTGATTTGTTAAATAGCGCGAAATCAGTGGGTTATAAAGTTGAATATTATACACCTGGCATGAAACCTAAAGCAGGAGCAATTTTTGTTCAGAATTCATGGTTTCCGAATGAATATGGAATCCTTGTTAACTATGGTCATACAGGTTTGGTAATTTTAGATAGTGATGGTAAGACTATGAAAACAATTGAACAGAATGTTGATGGTAATCCTGATGCGCTTGTTAATGGGGGTCCAGCACGTTATCGAAATCATGTAATTAATAGTGACATATTAGGTTGGTTTTATCCGCCTTACAGCGATTTAGACAAACCATTGAAAGATAATAATAAAAATATAGAGGAGGAAGACGATATGTTTATAGTAACAGCAAATAATAGAGGTATTGCTCTAATGCAAGGTGGATTATTTTTAGGATTTCTTGATGCAGAAGATCCAAAATCATTTATGCAAGCAGGTATTCCAGTTTATAAGGTTGCGACAAAAACTTTTGATAGTTGGCAATCAGAAACTATTAACACACGCGCAGTCTAATTATTTAATGTAAATAATTTGGGCTACATATTGTAGATAATTAAAATAAAAAACTAGGAAATTTGAATTTATTCAATTTCTTAATTTTTTAATCAATTACTGAACAAATAATGATGCGACAGCTAATGCATATAAGAGAATTTGTGATTTCAAATAGTAATATTTAATATACAAAAGACCTAGAATCAAAATGTTTCTAGGTCTTTTATATATTTATTACTTAGGCAGTTGCGCTAAATATTCATCAATTATTGTAATAATTTCTTCTTGTGTTTCAGCTTGGTTGACAGCAACTTTTACTTTTGCAGCGCGTGGGGCACCTTTTAAATAATAGGCCGCGTGTTGACGGAATTCACGTGGTCCAAGCATTTCTCCTTTAAGAGCCACTAAACGTGCCAAGTGAAGTTTAGCTATCTCCATTTTTTCTTCAACTGACGGTTCATCAAGAAGTTCACCTGTTCTTAGGTAGTGTTCAGTTCTGTGAAGCATCCAAGGATTACCAAGGGCAGCACGACCAATCATTACAGCATCACAGCCAACTTCATCAATCATGCGTTTGGCATCTTCTGGAGTTCTTACATCACCATTACCCATGAAAGGAATTGTAAGTTCACTTGCTACACGAGCTAGAGTATCCCAGTCAGCATGACCTTCATACATTTGCACACGAGTACGTCCATGCATGGCAAGGGCAGCTCCACCAGCTTTTTCAACAGCAAGGGCATTTTCTACGGCATATAAATGCTCTTCATCCCAACCAGTACGCATTTTAACAGTAACAGGTAGGTCAACAGCAGAAGTAACAGCATCTACCATTTCGTAAACCTTATCAGGATCAAGAAGCCAACGAGCACCAGCCTCATTTTTTGTTACTTTAGGTACTGGGCAACCCATATTGATATCAATTATATCAGTGGGTGTGTACTCTTGAATGAATTGAGCAGCTTCGACAAGAGTTTCTTTATCGCCACCAAATATCTGCAAGCTAATTGGATGTTCTTTTTCATCCATCTCAAGCATTGATAGAGTCTTTTTGTTACGGTGTTGGATTCCTTTATCAGAAATCATTTCAACGACTACAAGTCCTGCACCAAATTCTTTAGCAGTTACACGGAAGGCCTTGTTAGAGATACCAGCCATCGGTGCTACGACTACACGGTTTGGAATTTCTACATTACCGATCTTCCAAGGTGAGTTGTATTTTTTATCCATTTGCATTGATTATTTCCTCCAAATCAGCCTGACTGAAATCGTAGTGCTTAGTACAGAATTGACAAGTAACTTCAGCACCGTGATCTTCGTCAATGATAGCTTGAATCTCATCTTTTCCAAGACTTGCTAAACCTTCAGCGAAGCGTTCTTTACTACAATCACATTTGAATGCTAGAGGACTTTCCTCTAAAATCTTATATTCATCTTCACCATAGATGGCATCAAGCATTGATTTAAGTGGATTTTCGTCTTCTAAGATTTGAGAGATGGCAGGCATTTTTTGCACATGTTCTTCAAAACGTGCAATTTCTTCCTCAGTAGCATCAGGCATTACTTGAACTAAGAAGCCACCCGCAACCTTAACTTTGTCTTTACCATCAAGTAAGACATTTAGTCCAACGGCAGATGGAGTTTGTTCACTAGTTGTAAGATAGTAGGCAAGGTCTTCACCGATTTCACCAGTTACCAAAGGTACTTGACCAGTATAAGGATTCTTTAATCCCATATCTTTCACGACTACAAACCATCCTGGTGAAATAATAGGACCGACAATTACCTCACCAGTTGAAGTTTTCTTGTAGTCGATCTCGTTGTTCTTCATATATCCCTTAACGTTACCATGGCTATCAGCGACTGCAATAATTGGTCCTACTTGCTCATTATCAGGCAAAATTCTCAGAGTAATCTTATCATTACCCTTTTGGTTTGCTCCCAAAATTTGCGCCGCAATCAAAGTACGTCCAAGAGCAACAGTAGAAGTTGACCAAGTATGATGTAAGTCTTGGGCAGTAGTTACAGTTTCTGTGGCATCTAGTGCATAGGCACGAAAATGTCCATTATTTGATATTGTTTTAATTATTTTATCCATGATTAAATCTCCTAATTAGTACAAAATATTTTAACATACTTTTATCCATTTTACCCTATTACTGCCTAGAATCCCATATAAAGCAGTTTTTCTTTTCTCTCTTTAGAAAAAGAATCCCGTAAATCTTGCATAAATATTATTTTCAGAAGAATAATAATCAAAAAAAGGACACTGAAAAACTTTTTATGGAATATATTGAGTTAATATTTAATAGCAGTTAAATATTAGATATTTGTAGTTTATGTTCGGAAATTAAAAAATATTAATTTAAAAAATCAGACAATATTCGCTTTTCTGAGAAAGTTATTTATAAAACAAGCTTAATATTCGATTTTTAAGCAAAAGAAATTTGAAAGATGGACTGAAGATTGGTATAATAAACTGTAACTAAGTAAAAATTAGGGAGAAAAAATATGTCATCAGTTGTTGTTGTAGGTACTCAGTGGGGAGACGAAGGTAAAGGTAAAATTACTGACTTCCTTAGTGCAAATGCAGAAGTTATCGCACGCTATCAAGGTGGAGATAACGCGGGACATACTATCGTCATTGACGGTTTCAAATATAAACTTCACTTAATTCCATCAGGAATCTTTTTCCCAGAGAAAATTTCTGTAATCGGAAATGGTGTCGTAGTAAATCCAAAATCTCTTGTTAAAGAGCTTGCATATTTACATGAAAATGGTGTAACTACTGAAAATCTTCGTATTTCAGATCGTGCGCACGTTATCTTGCCATACCATATCAAACTTGACCAGCTTCAAGAAGATGCTAAGGGTGATAACAAAATCGGTACTACAATCAAAGGAATCGGACCTGCTTACATGGATAAAGCAGCGCGTGTTGGTATTCGTATCGCAGACCTTCTTGACGAAGAAATCTTTGCTGAGCGTTTAAGAATCAACCTAGAAGAGAAGAACCGTCTATTTGTTAAAATGTATGACAGTGAACCTCTTGACTACGATGAAATCTTTAACGAATACTATGAATATGGTCAACAAATTAAAAAATATGTTACAGATACTTCAGTAATCTTAAATGATGCTCTTGATGCTGGTAAACGTGTTCTTTTCGAAGGTGCACAAGGGGTTATGCTTGATATTGACCAAGGTACATATCCATTCGTAACATCTTCAAACCCAGTAGCTGGTGGTGTAACTATCGGTAGTGGAGTAGGACCTTCTAAAATCTCAACAGTTGTCGGAGTATGTAAAGCATACACTAGCCGTGTAGGTGATGGACCATTCCCAACTGAACTATTTGATGAAACAGGTGAACGTATCCGTGAAATCGGACATGAATACGGAACTACAACAGGTCGTCCACGTCGTGTAGGATGGTTTGACTCAGTAGTAATGCGTCATTCTCGTCGTGTATCAGGACTTACAAACCTTTCACTTAACTCAATCGACGTATTAAGCGGACTACCAGAAGTTAAAATCTGTGTCGCTTATGACCTTGACGGTGAAAGAATCGAATACTACCCAGCAAGTCTTAAAACTCTAGAACGTTGTAAACCAATCTACGAAACACTTCCAGGTTGGGAAGAAGATATCACAGGTGTTCGTACACTAGAAGAACTTCCAGAAAATGCTCGTAACTATGTTCGTCGTGTAGGTGAACTTGTAGGAGTGCGTATTTCTACTTTCTCTGTTGGGCCGGATCGTGATCAGACTAACGTCTTAGAATCTGTCTGGGGCGTATAATCGTCTAAAATAGCGTGCTACGTCGTCGATTTCGTTGCGATGAACCATAAGTTCTATCGCTCCTCATCTCCTCGTATCCCATCTCTTTTATCCTGATTATATAAGATAATTAAGTTTATCTATCATAACTTGTCTTCTTGCATCTCGTTTATTTTACTCTGTCTATGCTGTAAATGTAATGATGGTGTGAAAAGGAGATTCTATCTGCGGCGCGTTTTTAAGCCATAAACAATTTGTCATATATTCTTTTAAATAAATGGATATTTGATAATTATTATTTTGTATTTAAACGGAGTTCTTTGGTTAGGGCTTCGTTTTCTTTTTTTAAACTATGAAGTGTACTTAAATATTTATACGTAAATTGGTTATGAAAATTGCAATTTAAAGTAATAAATTTCTTTTATTTTTGTTCTTTTCAAGTAAAACCCCTTGACGGCTATACAAATTTACGGTAAGATAATAAACGGTATTGTTTACCACCATTTTTTGGCCCCGGAAACCAGAAAATAACGAATGCAAGGAACGGCATTCACAAGTAAACAAAGACAGAAAATATTAGGAGATATCATGAACAAAACTACATACATGGCTAAGCCAGGTGAAGTTGAGCGTAAATGGTACGTTGTTGACGCAACTGATGTACCTCTAGGACGCCTTTCAGCAGTTGTTGCAAGCATCTTACGCGGAAAAAATAAACCAACATTTACACCACACACTGACACAGGTGATTTCGTAATCGTTATCAACGCTGGACAAGTAAAACTTACAGGTAAAAAAGCTACTGACAAGATTTACTACCGTCATTCATTATACCCAGGTGGTTTAAGATCAACTACAGCAGGAGAACTTCGCGCTAAGAACCCAATCCGTCTTATCGAAACTTCTGTAAAAGGTATGCTTCCACACAACACTCTAGGACGTGCTCAAGGTATGAAACTTAAAGTGTTCGCTGGAGCAGAACATACTCATCAAGCTCAACAACCAGAAGTGCTTGATATCACAGGATTAATTTAAGGAGGGCTGAACATTGGCACAAGTACAATATCTCGGCACTGGACGCCGTAAAAACTCAGTAGCTCGTGTACGTTTAGTACCTGGTACTGGTAAAATCACAGTAAACAACAAACCTGTTGAAGAATATATCCCACATGCTGACCTACGTTTAGTAATCAACCAACCATTTGGTGTTACTCAAACTGTTGGTGCATACGACGTTTTAGTAAACGTTAACGGTGGAGGATATGCAGGACAATCTGGAGCAATCCGTCACGGTATCTCTCGTGCATTGCTTGAAGTTGACCCTGACTTCCGTAGCGAACTTAAACGCGCTGGACTTCTAACACGTGATGCTCGTATGGTAGAACGTAAGAAACCAGGTCTTAAGAAAGCTCGTAAAGCAAGCCAATTCTCAAAACGTTAATATATCCTTATATATCAAGGTTTCAAAGCACTTCATAGTTTGCGCTATGAGGTGTTTTTTTTGTGCTGAAATAGAAAAGTTTGCCCTAAAGTTTGCCCTAAATTTACCCTAATTTTTTTTCGAGATTTCGGTAAGCTACCTCGCCTGCTGTAATTGTAACTACATTTGATGTATTAACTTATGTTTGAGCGACTGCTTTGTCGCTGTGAGTCACTGCGTCTGATATATTTTCTAAATGAAGATATTAAAGAAAACCGTAAACAAGTGGGAGGTTTTGCTAACTATATTTCATATTTATATGCAATTAATGCAAGGTAAACAAAAAAGTAGACGGAAAATGTCTACTTTTGGCTTCCTTAAAAAGATATACTGGAATCTTCAAAAAATACTCTGAAAGACACTAATTATAGTAGTAGTGCTAGTGGTGCAAAACAGTTATATAGAGATCTTTTAAAAGTAGCTATAGAAAAAGATATAGTTCCGATTAGTTTTGTTCCGGATATAGATATGAAATATTTTGAAAACGATGATTTAAAATTAATATAGTTTTTGAATTCTTAATCTATGTAGAAGTTAAGCTAATCTTTCAGGTTGGTTAAGGCTATGTGTATCGAAAGTATATTTATTCTATTGAAATTTCTTAGTCATTTTTGATTTTGAGAAAAAAGTAAATACCACCTACAAGATGGATGGTATTTACTGTAATATTTGTATATGATATGAAGTGAAAAATATTTAAGTGGTCGTATTTTTGAATTTATCTTAATCAGATTTATTGATCTTATTAGTATTTTTATCTATATATAGAGTCTAAGAATAATTTAAAATCAGTGTAGTATAGGATTTAGTTTATGGAATTAACTTTGTAACTAAGTTAAAGACAATAAAAATGTATTGGTTATTAGTTGTAAAAAGTTAATATATAAGAATATGAAATGAAGTATGTATAAAGTTTATTCGATAATATTTATTTTGGAAAATTCATTTTGCATTGATTGTATAAATCTATCAACGTGTTTGTCTGTTATGGTATTACTATCTTTGAGTTCTTTAAGTTCTTCCGCAAGTTCATTTTTAAAGGTATGTTTAAGATTTTTTTTAAAGATAGTTTCATCTATTTCTTCCATCTTTTTATTAAAGCAATCAATTTGATCTTTAAAAATTTCATAAATATATTTTTGAAATTCTTGAGTGAATATTCTAGTGAAATCCCCTTTTGATTCATGACCAGTAAAGGGGTCAAGTATTTTTGGCAAATATACTAAATTCCATGGAGCAGTGAATGCGTAGCAATTTTTAGTTCGTCCGTATACATGTGAAATTTGATAATTTTGCAGAATAGTTTTCTCGGAAGAAGCTAGAATTATATTTTTTTCAAGAAGTTTCTTAGGCTTAGAATTATTATTGGGGTCAATTTGAATAAATGTGCTACCTTTATCAAATAAAAAATCGTTGTAGAAAAGTTCTTGTAATTTTTGTGTATTATATTTTCCATTTGGATTTCCATAACGACGTACATAGATATTTTTTTTACTAATTATTTCGTCATCAAGCGTTTGACATAGTTCTTGAGCTTTATCTTTTTCTATATATTTGATAGTTTTTTTTGAGAAGTCTATTAATTTATCAGATGTGATGTTGAATTCTTTGAAAAATTCTTCATAAGCATCAATATTATTTGTCATGTTTTTTTATTCTCCTTCCAATTTGTCTAACAATATCCGTAACAAGCGCATTTCCCATAAAGAACATTCTCATTCTGTCAGATACCTCAATGATATCTCCGGTTTGAGTTTTTTTATATTTTGTCCAATTATCAGGGAAGTCTTGGAGTCTTTCAGCTTCAATTGGGGTCAGTAAACGATATTTTTTATTTATATAAAGTAAGTGAGTTGATCTATTGACTGATCCTTCAGAGGTAAGCATTGTTCTACCAGGTAATGATAAATCGTCATATGGAGACATTCCTCCTTCTGAGAAGGTATAAGTATGTCCGTTAATACTGGTTCTTTCAATTTTTTTTGGACCTCTTAGATATTCGAATTTTTGTAGACGAGCTTTATCTGAAAGATAATACTTTTCTTCTACTTCACTTTCTGGTTGAACGATATCTCCAAGTGTAAGTTTTGTGCCTTCATAATTTGCTTTAGTTTCAATTGTATAATATTTACCATGTCTCATGATACCAGTATTCCAAACAGTGCCAGTAAAGTTGTTAGAAACTGATACTATATCATCGTCTAACTCATAGTATGCCCTTCTATCTTTGACAATACTTTTAGATATTGGAAACTGTTTAGCAAATAAACCTTTTTCAAAAATATAATCATCATATTTCTCTTCTTCAAATATGATATTTTTTTCTTCGAATTGTTTATCGATTTCAATGGCAAAAGGTAAATCATTTCTATAAACAAAAAAGAATACGCGACGACGGCGTTGACTACGACCATAATCAGCTGCATTTATTACACGCCATTCAACAGAATAACCAAGTTCGTTGAATGCAGATAACATAATAGCGAAGTCACGCCCACGCTGTTTTGATGGTGCTTTAAGAAGCCTATCAACATTTTCTAAAACTAAGTATTTAGGTTTAATTATTCTAGTTGCTCTAATAATATCCCAAAAAAGAACACCTTTTTTCCCTTCAATACCCATTTCGTTTTTCTTGCTTCTAGCAACAGAATAATCTTGGCAAGGAAAGCCACCTACAATCATATCAGCATCCATGGAAGCAAACTTTTCATCACTAATATCCGAAATACTTATATTTATATTTTCGCTATCTGGAAAATGATAATTGTATACTTCATAAGCATCTTGAGATTTTCTAGAAGGTTCCCATTGATTGCTCCATTTTGTTTGAAAAAAATCCTTATCAGCATTTTCAAGTCCAATTCGGAATCCACCGACTCCGGCGAATAATTCAAGGATTTTCATTTTTTTACCTACCTTTTAAGTTATCTAACCTATTATACAAAAAAAAAGTCAATCGATCAAGTGATTAATTTGATATAATAATTGAAAAAAGGCATATTAATAAAAAGGAGTCCAACTATGGAAAAAGAACTTTTTGACTATGATGATAGCAGTATAGAGAGTGTAATTCAGTATTCAGAGTTATTGTTAAATAAAGAATTCGATGAAATTTTGGAAGAATATGAAGCTACTCCATATAAAAACTATAATGACTTTAAAGAAAATAAAGTTTCAGATATATCAGATAAAAAAATAAGTATGAAATCAAAAGGACAATATGGTAATTATATTGAAAAGTATTTCTATGGTTATCAGCCAAATAGTGATTCTGAAGCAGATTTTAATAAGGTTGGTGTAGAGTTAAAGGTAACACCATTTAAAGTAAATAAAAATGGAAGTATAAGCGCTAAAGAACGATTGGTATTAACCATACTTAATTATATGGAAGAAAATCTTGATGATTTCTATTCTACACATCTATGGAAAAAATGTGAGAAGATTCTTTTGCTTTTTTACAATGGATTGATTCCCGGTCGAACAATGGATAAGTACATTATTGAGAAAATTTTTTTATATGAGTGGTTTGATGAAGATATGAGTGTGATTCTCGATGACTATAATAGAATAACGGCTAAAATTAAAGATGGAAGAGCGCATGAACTTTCTGAATCAGATGGGGATTATTTATCTACATGTACTAAAGGTGCGGGTAAAGGTAAAGATTGGAGAATTCAACCATATAGTGAACAACCTGCTAAGCAACGAGCCTGGGAACTGAAATCAAGCTATATGACGTATTTGATTAATAATAAAATTTTTAATCATATTGAACAAGAGAGTATAGTTTCTGCTGCACAAGGAGGTCGAAAACCCTTCACAGAAATTGTTTCTAATAAAATATTAGCTTATAAAGGTATGAAGGATTTCGATTTATATAAAAAATTTGATATTAATCCAAATGCCAAAGGAAAAAATAGTTTGTTAATAAGAAAAATTTTAGGATTGACAGGTGATGTTGATAAAACTCAGGAATTTCAAAAGGCAAACATGAACTTACGTGTAATTCGAGTTGATAAGAATGGCTTACCTAAAGAAGATTCTCCATTTAAGAATTATAATTTTAACGAATTAGCAAATAATGATGTTTGGGAAGAATCTCATGTATATCAGGAAATTTATAATAAACGGTTTTTGTTTGTAGTTTTTCGTGAGCAAGATAAAAACATTTATAAGCTTGAAAAAATAAAATTTTGGGGTTTTCCTGAACGTCAATTAGATGAAATTACTCGTGTATGGCAAGAGACGAGAGACATAATAAACAATGGAGTAATTTTAAAGGAAAATAATGGAAGAGTTATAACAAGTTTTCCACAGAGTAAGGTAAATTCCGTTTTATTCACAAAAATACATGCAACAAATTCTTACTATGAATTATCACCAAACGAATTTGTGGGTAAAGGTAAATTATCAGACACTACGGAATTACCTGACGGACGTAGAATAACAAAGCACTCATTTTGGCTTACTAAGAAATACTTAAAAGAAGTATTAGAAAATAAGTGGGATTAGGAAGGAAAGGAGTGTGAATTATATGTCCAACATTAAATCAACTTTCTTATTCATTTTCAGGTTCTTCCTCATTCTAGGCTGTGGTTATGGTTTGCTGAAGGAGATGGGGCTTTTTGATGGTCGTTTTAGTCTTAAGCATTTGGTTTACTACACGATTCTTAGTAATCTGATGATTTTTCTTGCATATTCTTATCTGCTTGTTAGATATTTGCTTAGCCATAAGAGGTTTGGTCACTTTGAATGGAGAGACTTTTCGCCCAATGTTATGAGTGGGTTGATGTTGATGATTGTAGTTACTGGGCTGATTTACAATTTTATTTTGGCACCGACTCTTCCAAATTCATCACCTTACTCACTGACTAATTTGTCTAACTTTCTGGTTCACACTTATACGCCAGTCATGGTTTTTATTGATTGGCTGCTTCTGTCGCGTCATAGGGATTCAAAGCAGCTACATCCGCTAACTTGGGTGGTTATTCCGCTGGTTTACTGGGTCTTTACTATCGTGTATGCAAGCTTCAAGATTCCTGTCAACTCACAAGGTGGTTACTATCCTTACTTTTTCATCAATGCTGATAAGTACGGTTGGCCACAGGTGTTTAAGAATGTTGGACTTTTGCTGGTAGCTTTCCTTGTTCTTGGGTATATGCTGAAAGGCCTATCTTACTTACTTTATGACAAAAAATTTAATGAAAAAAATAAAAGATGATCCTCAAGATTCGTCTTTTTTTGCGTTTATGGATACAGTTCATTCATGCAATATTAATCTGGATATGATATATTAGGACTATTACTTATAAAAAACACTTACTATGCACACTATAAATTATATGGGGGTATAAGTTATATGGAAATTGGATTGATCTCGACCCTAGGTTTTGTTTTCGCCAATCTCGTGGTGTCAATTTGGGGGATAAATAAAGAAAGTTATAATAAAGCAGTTACTGAATCACGTTTGCGTTGGCTCCGTGAAAATAAAGATATTTTGGTTTCTTATGAAGATAAGGTTTCTGATATTCAATTGGTTGATACGGTTGAATCCTTTAGAGAAAAAGTCTATGAATTGCGTAAGTTGCAGTCTGAAATCATAGTCAACTATAAGCCTTATAAGATTGTGGATCTCAGCAAGTATAAGCAAGAGGGTGATAATAACTTTAAGGTTATTAACAAGTATCTCGATGAAGAAAAGAAACGTACAAAAATTAATTCTGACGAACTGGAACAGTTAATGTTAAATACGTTAGAGTTCATCTTAGACATTTTAGAAAAAGTAAATCTAAAAGCGCGTGTTCAAATGGTAATTCCTGATGCTGAGCTTAGATACATTAATGAGGTTTTACCGATTTATCAAACTGGAATTTCTAAACATGAATGGTCTAAAATTTCAAAGAAGTTTTTTGAGAAAAGGGATAATAAAGAATACTCAACAATCGTATTTGAAAATGTAAAGCGAATTACAGACCAGTTCGAGAAAAAGTACGACCAGTTAAAGGATTTAAAAGAAGATAGCTCAATTTCTACTATTGAGGTGGATCCAGATGTTTCAAAATATTATTTGGAAAAAAGGGCTGATGAAACCATAATAGACTACCTAGCTCAGACTCTTAAACGTTTAGAGAAGGATGGAAAAACGATTAAAGAGGTAATCTCTCCGACTGGTGATTATTACTTAACAAATGATAAATATGCACCACTTATAAAACCAGCAATCTACAAGGGAGCTTTAGACAGATTCCGCTATGAAACAGATTTTGATGAAATGTATGCTCCGGTAATAGCCAGAGAGATTATTAGAGGTATCTTGAGGCAGAATAAGGACATAATTAAAGAAGAGGAAGAAGAAAAAGAAAAGAAGTAGGCTCTTACTTATAGCCTACTTCTTTTTTTTATGACCATATATTTTTTGTGAGGTGAACTTAGGTAAGTGCTATTGTAAGATATGAATAAGGGGAAAATCAAAAAAGTACAGTTTAAAATTGAATAAAAAAATTTATTATTATATACTTCATTTACTAACATGTTATGTAAAACTGGAAAAAATGTTTCGAAACGTTATTAATGGGGGAAAAATGAATCGAATATTTAATTTATTTGGGTTGTTTTTGTTGTTTTTAGGTGTACTTTTAAATCCTATTGCATCAATAGCAGAAACAATTCCAAGCGGTACGAAGGAGTTTAAACCAATTGGATCCACCGGTAATGGTGGGCAATGGAATGATGGGATTCCATTGGGTGGTTCATACCTTAATATTGATAAAGATGGGATAATTACAGGTTTTGCTAAGGACAGAAACGGTAATGAATGGAACGGTCAGAAGTTCAAAAATATCACTGATAATATTATTGCATACTGTCTTAATTTTAATGAGCAAAGTCCAAATGGAGTTTCAAATCCCGCAGGGGATTTGACACCAGAGCAGAAAAAACAATTGAGTAACTTATTGAAATTGGGTTACGTTGAAGAAGGCGGTAAGGTTTACAAAGGTCAAGGTGTTACTACTTTGAGTAATATCGATGCCTTTACTACTACACAATGGATGGTTCATGAAATTGTTCCAACATGGGACATGAGTCAATTCACAATCACAAATCCACAATTACAAGCCGGTGTAGATAACCTAAGACAATGGATTAATTACGATCTATCTATTAAAGTTAACTCTACGGGTGATTTGGTAAAAGAAGATTCATCTTACAAACAAGATTTTCAATTAACTGCCCCAATGAATTTACAAGGTAATGCTGACATTACTTTAAGTAAAGATATTGAAGGTGCTAAAATCATTGTAAATGGTGTTGCTTCTGATATTAATTCTAAAAACGGTGTTAAAGTAAACGTGGGTGATACATTCACAATTTCAGTTCCTGATACTACAGCAACTGATGATATTGAAATTATTGCAAATGGTGGTACAACATCATTCACATTTATGAAATATGATCGTCCTCAAGCAGGGCAACAACAATCTTTAGTTATTGGTCAAGAGTCAATTAGTGATGATGAACGTGCTACTGCCCCAATGAAATGGGATACTGAAGTTAAAGAAATCAAAATTGGTACAACAGCAGTTGATGCTAAGGATGATGATAAAGAAATAGCTCCAGAAAAAAATGTTACTATCAAGGATTCAGTTAAGTATGAAAACCTAATTGTAGGTAAAGAATACACAGTAACTGGTAAATTGATGGATAAATCAACAAATAGTCCATTATTAGTTGATGGAAAAGAAGTTACAGGATCTACTACATTTACGGCTAAAGAAGCAAATGGATCAGTAGATGTAAACTTTACATTTGACGCAAGTGCTCTTGAAGGTAAGTCAATCGTGGTATTTGAAAAACTTTTCCAAGATGGTAAAGAAGTAGCAAGTCACGAAGATATTACTGACCAAGGTCAAACAGTTGAAGTACCTAAGAAACCTGAACCAAGTACAGAACCAAGTACAGAACCAAGTACTGCACCAAGCACAAGTACTACACCAAGCACAAGTTCTGTACCAAGCACAAGTACTACACCAAGCACAAGTTCTGTACCAAGCACAAGTACTGCACCAATATAAAATACAGACGC
>NZ_MKIQ01000002.1 GCF_001832885.1 Floricoccus penangensis
TTGTCAACTACTTTTTAAAACTTTTTCACAAGTTTTTTTCGTTGACTGTTTCGTCCTTGACAGTGTTATTATCTTATCACCACCATATTTGTTTGTCAATAACTTTGTTTGCTTTCACATTCTGTTAATTTGAAAATAAATATTTCGTCATGAGACAACTTGATTAGTCTATCACTTCATACTTTCCATGTCAACAGTATTTACTTAATTTTTTATTACTTGGAGTTATATTCTATAAATGTTATCTACTACAGCTATCATAGCTCTTTTTGTAAAGAAACCTGATGATGTTAGTTGCGATATTTTACTTACGTTTAATTTTAGCGCTTCGTAGTCGAAATCATCTATACAGCCTATTTGTTCTCTCAAATCTTTCAGTGATGAATAAACTACTCCTAATTTATATTCTTTTACCATATTAGACTGATGGCTACTATATGGAATTACTACAGGTAAACCAACACTTAGGAAAACTGATAACAGCAGTGAATTGTTTAAATCATTATTAACTACAAATCCAAAACCTGAATATTTTTTTATTAGTAAGAATTGTTGAATGCTTTCAATTTTATCTATGTTATCAAGTGAAATTAATTCATCGGATGCTCCACTTACTTGATAGATATTATCGCTTTTCTCTATATAATAACTTATTTTGTCATCTAATAAGTAGTCAGTAATACCAAGTGTAATTATTTTCTTTTTAAATTTACATAAATATTTTATACGGTCTTTCATCATTGTATTTTCAACAATAAGAATATCAAAATGTTGTAGTTCCCTTTGTATATCATCTTCTAGTGCATTTATTGTCGAATCAAATTCCCAAGCTGGAATGTCCCAAACTATTCCAACTAATTTAATATTTTTTTCTTTAAGTTGTCTAATAAATTCAATATCATATCTAATGTTACCTTGAAGCATTGGGTACTGTAGAAAAACAACATCACCCGTTTTAACTTCACTAATGATTACTGAAATATCATGACTAAGCTCGTCATCTGACTTATCTCGATCATTATAAATATGATATTCCAAACTTTCGAAACCAAGACTCTTTGATATTTGAGCAGTCTGCTTATTTTTCACATATAATTCTTTTTGTGAATAATAATTCGGTATAACTAAGGTGCTTGTCCAAATCGTCATTTTATCCTCTTCTTTGTATAAGAAAAGACGATAATAATCGTCTTATTTAACTTTTCCATCCCATGCTGCTAATCCATCTTTTAAAAGATATATTTCAGTAAAACCTGCTTTTTTCAGAGTAGGAACGACACTTACTGCTTGTTGCGGTCTACCCATTTCATAGATTAGGACTGGTTTGTTTTTATTTAATGCTGCAAGACTATTCCCAATTTGATTTGCCGGAATATTTCTTGCTCCCAAGATATGCTTAATACGGAATTCACTTGGTTCCCTTATATCTACAAGTTGACCTTGTGGGATTAATTCAGCAAATTCTTCATTATTAATTTTTTTTGATCCTCTACGTACTTGTAGTGTTTTATATAATGACCACCCCGCCATTGCTAAAAGTACTGCCAATAGTATTAAATTTATAGCTAACATTAATTTTTTCCTTTTTTATTATTTATCAAATTTCATTGCAAGGCTTGCAGCTCCAATGATGCCTGCATCATTACCAAGCTGCGCTAATTTGATTGAAGTTGTTTCTTGAACTTGAGGGAATGTATATTCTAAGAAATATTTTTCTACTTGATTTCTTAAGAATTCTCCCGCAGCGGAAACTCCGCCACCGATAACGATTGAATCTGGATTTAATGTATTACCTAAATTACCACATGCAAGCCCTAAATATTGAGATACTTTGTCAACTACTATAACCGCAAAACGATCTCCTGCTTCCGCAGCACCAAAAATATCTTTCGATGTCACTTGTTCACCATTATCAATAGAATCTTTAATTTGGCTTTCACCTTCATACTCTTCAGAAAGTTTACGTGCTAAACGAACAACTCCAGTAGCAGAAGCAACTGTCTCCAAGCATCCTTTTTTCCCACAAGTACAATCAAAGCCATCAACATCAACTGTAATATGACCAATTTCACCACCTGCACCAGCAACACCATGTATTAAATTACCAGCAGCAATAATACCACCACCAACACCTGTTCCAAGTGTCACGAATATTACATCAGGATTATTTGCTCCTGCTCCAACCCAACGTTCTCCAAGGGCTGCAACGTTAGCATCATTGTCAATCGCAAATGGTAATCCAACACCTTCAGTAATTTCTTTACCAACTTGTTGAATATTTTTCCAATTCAAATTATATGCACCTTTTACAGTAACGTTTTCGATATCAACGCTTCCAGGACTGCCCATTCCAATTCCCAAGAAATCAGCTTTTGTTAAATTATAAAGATCTATACGATGATTAATACTTTCAATGATATCAGGAATAATATATTTGCCTTCATTGGTAATTCTAGTTTCAATAGCCCACTTATCTTGAATCTCACCTTCAAGAGTTAAAATACCAAATTTAATTGTAGTTCCACCTAAATCGATTCCGATTATTTTTTTTTCTGACATAGATATTTACCCCTTAATTATATATGCTTATTAGCATCTTCTTCTTTTTTATGCTCTGATCTTAAAACAAGTTCTGCTTGAAGATAATCTGTCTTATCAATTAAACCTAAATCATAGAGATTTTTCAATTCTATCTTCATTAATTCAATATCATAAATCCTTTTTCCAACATAGATAAAAATACCAAATCTTTTTAAAAACTGTTGAACGTCATAAAGGTTTTTCATAGTTTTCATACATTACAAGAATAGCATGAAAACGCTTGTTTTTCAAGATGAAAAAGTCACAAATAATTTCTTTTTCTGTAAGTTCATCATTCATTTTCAATCATAAAAATACTAATAATAATTAATATAAAACAAATATATTTCAACAAAAAAGAGAATTACCATTATAGATAACTCTCTTCATCACTATATTTTTATAAGCCTGGTGCACGTCCAATTTCAGATTCTAGCATCCAAATTGTTTTTTCAAGTCCACCTTTAGCTGAAGTAAAGATATCTGAAGTTACAGCATCTCCTTCTTCATCAGAAGCTTCAATACCTTGTTCAAATAAATCAGCTAAATATTTATAGGCTGTTACTACTTCTTCAATTCTTTCTGCGATAGATTTATTCCAATCAGCTGGTTCAAGTTCGATTTTTGAAAGTTCATCAAATTCTTTAAGTGTAGATACTGGACTTCCCCCAATTGTAATCAAACGTTCTGATAATTCATCAAGCGCTCCATTTAATTGATCCATTAATTCATCCATTTTTGGATGTAATTTCATGAAACCAGGACCTCTCATATACCAATGTACTTGGTGAACGAGAGCACTAGCTTTCGATAAGTCAGCAACTGATTGATTTAAAAGTTCTTTTGTTTTTTCTCTAGACATTTTAACACCTAAACCTTTCTATATTTATATTCTAAGCCATTACAATACTTTTTGCAAAAATTTCAACTGAAAATCTGTGATTATTTTACGTATATATCTGTGAGGTGATTTTATGTTTATATATTTTATTTATGGAAGTATCATTGGTTCTTTTTTTTGTCTATTAGTTGATAGATTTTACAATTCTTCCTTATTTTTTCCTACTTCACACTGTACAAATTGCCTGCATAAGCTTGGAGTATTGGATTTAATTCCAATAATTTCACAGGTTGTGTGTTTGAGCAGATGTAGATACTGTAAATCTAAAATTCCATATTGGTATGCTGTAGTAGAATTATTCACAGGTCTTGTTTTTGTTTTGTTTTACTTAAAAGCAATTAACTTTACTGATTTTTCCATTATTTTATTGGGTATGATATTATCAGCATTTGATATAAAAGAAAATTCCTATCCATTAGTTGTATGGTTAATGTTTACACTACCTCTACTTTTATTAAATTCTATAAATCTTCTTTTTATATTTTTGATAATACTAACAATACTAGCATTTATATTTGATATAAAAATAGGTTCAGGTGACTTTCTTTTTTTAGCAATATTAAGTCTATCCTTAACCGAGCTTCAAATACTATTTTTAATCCAATTCTCATCGTTTTTAGGAATTGTATATTTTATCATTTGGAAGAAAAAAATCATTCCTTTTGTTCCATTCATGTATTCTGTATATTTGCTAATCTTATCCTTTACAATCCTGTTACAGTAACACCTAATAATCTTATGCCTTTTTCAATTAAATTTTCAAATTCACCAAATAATTGAAGAGCCAATTTATTTATCTGTTCAAATTCATTATTTTTTTCTGACTCGCTTATACGTTTTGTATGAGTTTCAAAATCTGCTGTTCGAATTTTAAGCACTATCGTCTTTCCTTTTAAATCTTTCTCTTTCAATGTTTGAGAAACTTTTTTAGAAAGAGTAGTTATTTCTTGACGAATATCTTCTTCAAGATAAAGAAGCTTTCCATATGTTTTTTCATTGCCAACAGACTTCCTTGGCCTGCTAGACTTTACTTTGCTATTATGAATTCCATGCCCTTTCAAATAAAGTTGCCATCCCATTACACCTAACTTGTCAATTAAAATCTGAGGATTTATTTCTATTATATCTGATCCTTTATAAATTCCAATTTCATTTAATTTCTCCTCAGTTCTCTTACCTACGCCATGAAATTTTTCAATTGGCAAGTCTTTTAGAAAATCTTTTGCTTCGCCTGGTGTAATCAGAGTCAGACCTTTTGGCTTTTGAAAATCACTAGCTAACTTTGCCAAAAATTTGTTATAAGAAACTCCAGCAGAGCTGGTTAAATGAATTTCTTGATATATATCATGCTGAATTAATTTAGCAATTTTTACAGCACTTGTACTGTTTATTTTATTTTCAGTTACATCCAAATACGCTTCATCGGTAGCAATACCTTCAACTAAATCAGTATATCGGTGAAATATCTCATGGATTTGAGCAGATATTTCTTTATATTTTTGATAATTACCAGAGATAAAGATTGCTTGTGGACATAGTTCATAAGCTTCTTTTGCGCTCATAGCAGAATGAATTCCATATTTTCTAGCTTCATAGTTACAAGTAGAAACAACACCACGTCCCCCACTTTCAAGAGGATTACGAGCAATTATTACTGGTTTCCCTATAAGCTTAGGATTATCCCTTTCTTCAACCGATGCGAAAAAGGCATCCATATCAATATGAATGATTTTTCTACTAGTATCATTAATTAATGGATATTCCAACATACTTTAAGCTCTCCTTTAAGTATATTATACCAAAAAATACTAATAAATTCGTACTTTTTTAACTTTTAAAAGATAAAAAAAGCTATACGATAACGTATAACTCCTTTTAATATATTTAATTGACATCTAAATTTTAATTAAATATTTATTATTTAACTGCGTCGTCCATTGAAAGAACTTCATGGAATACACGTTTAGTTAATTCTTTACGTTGTTCTGGGCCTAAGTATTTAGTGTTTACACAGTATCCAGAAATACGTACGATTACATCTTCACCGTTCATAATCTTGTCGTATACGTCTGCAAGATCCATAACGTTCAAGTTCATGTGTTGTCCACCATTAATGAAGTATGCATCAAGAATGTCAACAAGGTTAGCTACTTGTTCTTCACGAGTTTTACCAAGTGCACGTGGTGATACTTGTGTAGTTAATGAAATACCATCATTTGCATGCTTGAATTCAAGTTTTGAAATTGAGTTCAAGTTTTGTAACCATCCACCTCTAGAAGCAGGTAGTGGGTTAGCTCCAGGTGAGAAGAATTCATATTCACTGTAGTTTACTGATCCATCTTCGTTTAAGAAGATACCACGGTTTACTGGTGAGTGACCTGTTTGTTTAGAGTATGCTACGTTAGAAGTGATTGTTAATAATGAAACTGTTGCTTCCGCATTTTTGTATAGTTTGTGGCTAGCAAGTTTTTCATGGTACATCTTCATAACTAGTTTACCAATGTTATCTACACGGTCATCATCTTCACCAAAGCGTGGGAATTCACCTTCAGTGATGTAGTCAACGATGCGTCCTTCTTCATTACGAACTGGTTTAACAGTAGCATATTTAATTGCTGAAAGTGTATCAACAACGTTTGCAAATCCACAGATACCGAATCCCATGTTTGCACGTTGATGTGATGGCAAGAATGCCATTTGAACTGCTTCATAGTTGTATTTATCAGTCATGTAGTGAATGATATTTAATGCATCTACATAAGTATCAGTCAACCAATCAAGTGATTTATCAAAGTTTTCCATTACTTCATCATAGTCTAATACGTCAGAAGTGATAGCATCAATATCAAATACTTTATAATCATGGTGTACATCGTCATATCCACCATCAATACCTGTAAGAAGTGCTTTAAGTACGTTTACACGTGCACCAAAGTATTGAATGTTATGGCGTTGGTTTTCACTTTCAGGATCAAGTGGAGATACACAACAAGAGATACATGACATTTCTCCGTAACCATCTTTAGCCATTGTTTCAACACCTTCATATTGAATTGAAGAATGTTTGTGGCTCATGCTCATGCAGTAGCGACGGAAGTTGTATGGCAATTCTGGTGACCAAAGAACAGTTAAGTTTGGTTCAGGAGAGTTACCGATGTTATCTAATGTGTTTAAGAAACGGTAGTCCATTTTAGTAACACGGTGACGACCGTCGTTACCTAATCCACCCATTGAAGTTGTAATGAATGTTGGATCACCTGAATAAATTTCATCATATGCTTTTGTACGAGCAAATTTAACTGAACGAAGTTTTAGTACGAAATCATCAACGAATTCTTGAATTTCTGATTCAGTAAATGTTCCACGTTCTAAGTCACGTTGTGCGAAAATATCAAGAACGATTGGCACACGTCCAAGAGAAGTTGCAGCTCCATTGATTACACGTGCAGCAGCCATAAATGCAATGTTAGTCCATTGAATAGCTTCTTTAACGTTCATTGCTGGTTTACGAACATCTAATCCGTAAAGATCACCAAATTTAGCTACTTCATCAAGAGCTTGATATTGTAGATTGATTTCTTCACGTAGACGAATTGATTCTTCATCAATTTCAGTAATAGCATTCCAGTCAGCTGCTTTTTCTTTCATTAAGAAATCAGCTCCATAAAGTGCTAAACGAGCATAAACACCAATGATACGTCCACGAGAATATGCATCTGGAAGACCAGTTACAGTGTGAGCGTGACGAGCACGACGGATATTTTGAGTGTAAGCACGGAAAATTCCATCATTTACAGTTGTTACGTATTTAGTAAAAATTTCATGTAGTTCTGGTGAAATTTCATAACCATTTTCTTTAAGAGTAGTTTCCGCCATGCGAATTCCACCTTTTGGCATTAAACTTAAACGGAATGGTTCTGAATTTTGTAGACCGTAAATTACATCAAGATCTTTGTCGATATATCCAGCAGGAATATCAGCAATACTTGCTACGCGGTCAGTGTCCATTGGGAAGCGAGTTGCTTCATAGTGATCTTTTGTTGAATCTAAAATGTGTTTTACTTTAAGGCTACGTTCAGTAGGACCAGCTAAGAATGATTCGTCACCATCATAAGGTTCGTAGTTTGCATTTACGAAACGAGAAACGCTAACTTTTTCTTTCCAGTCAAGGCCTTTAAAACCTTCCCAAGCTTTTTCAAAGACATCTTGAGTTACTTCAGTTTTCATTATCTTTACCTCCAGATAAAATGGTCAATTTAACGACCTGTTATATTTACATCCTTATAATACCATACAGAAATCGCTTCCACAAGTAAAAATCATTTGTTTTGCAACAAACTTTATTAGTACAATTTACTAATTTTTAAAAACTGTTATAGTTCTATCGCTATTCCAAAATGATCACTAATAATCTCTTCGTTCACGTTATCAAAAATCACCATATGCTTGTCTACTTCAACATTTTCATCGACAAAAACATAATCAATTCTCAACGATTGATTATTACCATCCCATCCATCAATTTCATTTAATACAGTAAATTGTCCGACAACACTTTTAGAATTAATAAATGTATCTTTTAGGAAAGGAGCTGATGCTTTAATTAATTGATAACCTTCATCTTTGATATGTGCAGCGTTATTAAAGTCTCCCATTATAATAATTTGATAACCCAAACTTCTTCGTGCTTCAATGGTTTTCAAAACGATATCCCATTCTTTCTCAAAACATTTTTCACCTTTATCATCAACCCACCAAGAAAAATGTACAGAATATATAGCTTTATTACTCGTATTCCCTACCAATACTTTTCGAGTATGATAATCCTCGTAATCATCAGTTTGACTTACTAAAATTGACTCAACATCTGTCAGTTTTTCTTTTGAAAATATAGCAACCCCTTCGTCATACTTTCCATATCCAACATGATTTACTGCCCATGACCAATAATACACTAGACCTTTAGAAGCAAGTTTTTCAGCTATTAGTAAGGCATAGTTATCTGCCTTTATTGGAAAATTATTCCCTTTAGCTTCAACATAGAATTGATCCGGTTTGACTATCGGACTAGTAATTTGTTGGTTTATTTCTTGAAGGCAAAAGTAATTTGGTTCTTCTCTTATAATAAAATCAATTAGTTTCTCTAACTTATCTTTTGGATTATTTTCAATCCAACTATGAGTATTCAAAGTAAATAATTTTTCCATAATATTCTCCTTAACGGATAAAAGGGCTAAAGCCCTTTTTATCCTACAATAATGTTCCCAATTTCTTCTTGGCTATCAACTCTTCCAGTTGAATTTATATTAACTGATTTAATTTTATCAACATTTGTAAATAAAACAACAACATCAGTTCCTTTTCCTGCCTCTTGAATTTGCTCAATATCCATATCAGCAATTTTTGTCTGAGGATTTACTTTGTCTCCTACTGAAACATAATTCTCAAATGGTGCACCTGCAAGTTCTACTGTATCTAATCCCATATGTACGAGAACTTCTGCACCTGCTGGTGTCATAATTCCAATTGCATGTTTACTTGGAAATATACTTACAATTTCACCTGTTACTGGTGCATATATTTCATGCTTCTCTGGTATAACTGCAAATCCATCTCCCATCATTTTCTGAGAGAATACCTCATCTTTAACTTCTGTAAGTGAAATTATTTTTCCTTCAGCTACTGCATAAATCTTTTCATCAACTAATGGACCAGTTTTTTCAGCTTTATCAACTGCTTGGCTACTTATCCCTGTAAAATTCGATTCTGGAATTTCAGCACCTGAATCAAGAAGATCTTGAATATCAGATTTAAGAACATCTGCTTTTGGACCATAAACCGCTTGAATACCTTTACCTTTGCGAATTACACCACTAGCTCCTAATTTTTTCCAAATTTGGTCATCCACTACTTGGTTTTCATCTTTTACTGTAATGCGCAGACGAGTCATACAAGCATCAACATCACCAATATTTGCTGCACCACCTAAGGCATTAATTATATCAACAACTTGTTTATCAGCATCTACAACCGCAGAACTTCCACTTCCTTCAGAATCATCATTGTCATCATCATAGTTACCATTACGACCAGGTGTGGCATAATTAAATTTTTTAATCATAAAATCTGCAACAAAATACATGATGAAACCAAATAAGATCGTTGTAATAATGAAATGAACATAATCAATTCCAATACCTGCTTTCAATGCAAGTGGTGTTCTAGTTAATAATTCAAGGTTACCAAATGAATGTAGGCGTTCAGTCCAAAAATCAGCTGTTGCGAATGCTAAACCTTGAAGTACAGCGTATATTGCATAGAGAGGCATAGCAACAAACATAAACATATACTCTATTGGCTCAGTTACACCTGTAAGGAAAACTGCAAACATTGATGCCAAAATCATAGATTTATATTTTTTCTTTTTATCTGGATCAACATTTTTGATCATAGCCATACCAAGTCCCATAAGGATTCCTGAAGCACCAATCATTTGACCAACTTTAAAACGTGCTGGTGTTACTGTTGTAATTAATTTATTGTATGCTGCTGTATCTCCTGCTGCTCTAAAATTACCAAGGTCAGTAACCCATGCAAACCATAGTGGATCTTGTCCTAATACCGTTGTACCAGCGTCAGCTCCTGTTTGGATAACATAACTACCTCCTAATTGAGTATAATTAATTGGGATTGTAAGCATATGATGTAATCCAAATGGCAAAAGCAATCGCTCCAATGTCCCATATAAAAAAGGGGCTACATATGGTGCTGAATCTTTTGAAGATGCTAACCAAAGACCAAAACTATTAATTCCTGTTTGAACAATTGGCCAGAATATAGCAAGGATGATTGATACAATTACAGACCAAGCAATCACAACAAAAGGTACAAAGCGTTTTCCGTTGAAAAATGCAAGTGCATCAGGAAGCTTACGGTAATTATAATATTTATTATAGATTGTTCCACCCATGAAACCAGCAATAATACCTACAAAAACTCCCATATTTAAGGCTGGTGCTTCAAGTACTGAAGTAAAGTAGCCACGAACTAACACTCGGCCACTCAAAAGAGTATTGACTGTTGCATTAGGATCTGCAAGCATTTCGTTAGTTACCCCGAATAGCGCACCCGTAATTCTATTTAGAAGCACAAAGCCAATGCCTGCTGCAAAAGCTCCACCAGCTCTATCTTTAGCCCATGAGCCACCAATAGCTAGTGCAAAAAGTAAATGTAAATTACCAATAATCGCCCAGCCGATTTGAGCAATCACATTCCCAATTTTCATTAGTATGTCAATATTAGGTGCCAACAATGGAACTGCGTTCCCAATTGAAATCATTAAACCTGCAGCTGGCATTACTGCAATAACAACCATTAAAGACTTTCCGAATTTCTGCCAGAATTCGAAACTAAGTATTTTTTTCATAACTCCTCCATGTAAAAAATATAAAAATAAGTATACAAACGCTTCGTGCAATCGCTTGCATTTTTGATAATATAAGTATATTAAATATTTAACAAACTGTCAACGGGATATTAAAATGTTTTTTATTTATTTAGTGACATATCTGATATAATATAATTATAAATATACGGAGGATCAATAGAATGAGTTTTGAAAAAGTTTGTTTAGAAAACAAAAATCTAAAAGTTACTTTCTTAGATTATGGTGCTAGAATATATGAAATCTTCGTTAAAGATGTTGATGGAGTATCTGAAAATGTTCTTTTATCTTTAGATGAAGATTTTATTAAGCAAGATACTGCCCAATTTGGAGCTAGTGTCGGAAGAGTTGCAGGTCGTTTAAGTAGACTTGATTATGATTTTGCTACTCTTGAGGATAATACTGCTCATGGCATAAATATGCATTCGGGATATGATGGATGGTGGAACAAAACTTGGGCATACGAAAAAGGTAATAACTGGATAGAATTTTCTCTAAAAGATATTTACTCTGGTTATAAAGGACAATTAGACGCAAAAATTCGTTACGAACTCGAAGACGATAAGCTCATTATGACAAATTTTGCAAAAACCGATACCGATACATTTTATAATCCTACAAACCATAGCTATTTTAATCTTTCGGGTGATATAAAAGAAAAAATCGACGGACACGAATTACAAATTTTAGCTGATAAATTTGTAGAAACAGATAAATTGAATATTCCTACTGGTGAATTAAAAGATGTTGAGGGTACACCGTTTAATTTTAATGAACCTACTTTAATCAAAAATTCACTAGAAAAATTACCAAATGGGATTGACAATTGTCTTGTTATTAATGAAAGCATAGATAATTATACTCCTACATTAATACTAAGAGATCCAAATTCTAGACGAACTTTATCAATTACGACTGATAGAAAAGCTTTTGTAATCTTTTCAACGACAGGTTTTAATGCTGATTTCACCCTAAATGATGGTAAAAAGATGTCTTCTCAACTTGGAATTGCTATTGAACCTCAAGAATTACCTGATGCTCCAAATCATGAAGGATTTGGTAATATTGTTTTGAAAGCTGATACTGAATCTGTTCACAAAACAATATATGAATTTGGAATTTATTAAAAAGCTCATTTTTTGAGCTTTTTATCTGTATTTTTAAATTTAATATTCATTTTTTGATATAATCTTTTAGAATATATCAAAGTATGCCAATAAAATAAAAAAACTCCCTCGTGGAAGTTTTTTTATTTTATTAGTTTTATTTCAATCAATTTCGTAGAAATTGATCAGTAATTATTTCCTTACTGAACTTGAATTCTTAGTAAGATTAATAATTAACTTTAAAACTATTAAGCTTTGTTTGCTGATCCGAATACGTCGATACGTTCTTCAACAGCTTCTTGGATTGCTTTAACACCTGGTGCTAAGAATTTACGTGGGTCGAATAGTTTTTTAGCATCGTAGTCAGCTTCATTAGCTTCATATTCAGCAGCGAAAGCACGAGTTGCTTTTGCAAATGCGATTTGACATTCAGTATTAACGTTAACTTTAGCAACACCTAGTTTGATAGCAGCTTGGATTTGATCATCAGGAATACCTGATCCACCGTGTAAAACGATTGGGAATCCAGGAACAGCTTCAGTAAGTTTTTCTAAGTGTCCAAGATCAAGACCAGTCCAGTTAGCTGGGTAAGGTCCGTGGATATTACCAATACCTGCAGCAAGGAAGTCAATTCCAGTTTCAACCATTGCAACAGCATCTTCGATTGGAGCAAGTTCACCAGCACCAACGATACCGTCTTCTTCTCCACCGATAGTTCCAACTTCAGCTTCTACAGAGATACCTTTAGCATGTGCACGTGCTACAACGTCACGAGTTTTTTCAAGGTTTTCTTCAATTGGAAGGTGAGATCCATCAAACATTAATGAAGTGTAACCAACTTCAATACATTCAAGAGCATCTTCATAATGACCATGGTCAAGGTGAATAGCTACAGGAACAGTAATATTCATTGATTCTACAAGGTTTTCAACGATTGCTCTAGCAGTTTTATAACCACCCATATATTTACCAGCACCCATTGAAGTTTGGATAAGTACAGGAGCTTGTTTAGCTTCTGCAGCACGTAAGATTGCTTGTGTCCACTCAAGGTTGTTAGTGTTAAATCCACCTACAGCATATCCGTTTTCACGAGCAGCTTTTACAAATTTTTCAGCTGAAACGATTGGCATTTCATATTCCTCCAAAGTTTTTTTAGAATTGAGGGATTATTCCCTCATACAATGGATATTATATCACTTTGTGAGTTATTATTCTAGTTTGAATTGATAATCTGTTAAAGAATACAGAAAAAAACATTAAAAACACCACTATTGTATTTACAAATATAACTAATAAAAAAGACTACCCCTCATATAGACAGGCAGTCTTTAATCTATGCTTCAAGCCAGCTTTCCAATAACTCTGCGAAATCTTCATACATAAGTTTTTTCACTTTAGCAATATCTGCCCTATGTTCTTCCCCATTCTTAGTGAATACTTCTTGGATCTTTTGTTGATTATGCGCTAGTTGTTTGAGTTTAAAAATCATTTGTTTCTTATCCATATATATTTCTCCACCTTCTTTTTCTCTTATCTTTTATAATATTATAGCAATTTTTGGAAACGTTTTCAAGATAAAAAGTTTTTTCTTTCACAGAAATTAATTTGATTTTTTATATTTTGAGGTAGCAAAAAAACCTAGTCAAAGCTAGGTTTAAATTTTTTATGCTCTTGAATAATTTGCAATATCAGAAGTAATTTCTTCGATAAACTCATCAAGTTTTAATACTTTTGTTTCCTTACTTCCATAACGACGAACATTTACTGTTCCTTCTTCTTGCTCTTTATCTCCAACAACTATTTGATATGGAATTTTATTTGTTTGACTAGCACGAATCTTATAGCCCATTTTTTCATTACGTTCATCTACATCCAAACGAATTCCTTTTTCTTTAAGGGCGTTAGCAACGTCCCATGCATAATCAGCATGTGCCTCATTTGAAACTGGGATAATTGTAGCTTGTGTTGGAGCAAGCCAAGTTGGGAATGCACCTTTATATACTTCTATTAGGTAAGCTACAAAACGTTCCATTGTTGAAACTATACCACGGTGAACCATTACTGGACGATGTCCTTCTCCGTCAGCTCCAATATATTCAAGCTCGAAACGTTCTGGCAATAAGAAGTCTAATTGGATTGTTGAAAGTGTTTCTTCATTTCCAAGTGCTGTCTTAACTTGAACGTCAAGTTTCGGACCATAGAAGGCTGCTTCTCCTTCTGCTTCAAAGTAATCTAGTCCAAGGTCATCCATTGCTGCTTTAAGCATTGTTTGAGCATTTTCCCACATTTCATCGTTGTCGAAATATTTTTCAGTATCCTCAGGGTCACGATAGCTCAAACGGAAACGATAGTCTGTGATATTGAAATCACGATAAACATCCATCATAAGATTTAAAGCACGTTGGAATTCATCTTTAATTTGATCAGGGCGAACAAAGATATGCCCATCATTAAGAGTCATTTCACGTACACGTTGAAGTCCTGACAATGCACCTGATTTTTCATAACGATGCATCATACCAAGTTCTGCAATACGAACTGGTAATTCACGGTATGAACGAGGATGGCTCTTATACACTTCAATATGATGAGGACAGTTCATTGGGCGAAGTACTAACTCTTCTCCATCACCCATATCCATTGGTGGGAACATATCTTCTTTATAGTGATCCCAGTGACCTGATGTTTTATAAAACTCGACATCTGCCATGATTGGTGTGTAAACATGTTGATAACCACGCGCTAATTCTTGGTCTACAATATAACGTTCAATTGTACGACGAATAGTTGCGCCATTTGGTAACCAGAATGGAAGTCCACTACCAACTTCTGGATCTACCATAAATAAATCAAGCTCTTTACCAAGTTTACGGTGATCACGTTCTTTAGCTTCTTCGCGAACTTTAAGGTAATTTTTAAGGTCTTTTTTATCGAACCAAGCAGTACCATAAACACGCTGCATCATATTATTATCAGAATTTCCACGCCAGTAAGCACCAGCAACATTTAATAAGTGGAAAATTTGAATACGTCCAGTAGATGGCACGTGAGGTCCACGACATAAGTCAGTAAATTCACCTTGAGTATATACTGTCAATCCTTCTCCAGCATGTTCTTCAATAAGTTCTAGTTTATATGGGTCATCGGCAAAAATTTCTTTTGCTTCATCCTTTGTAATTTCTTTACGGACTGCAGGATGATTTTCTTTTACAATTTTCATCATTTCTTCTTCAATTCGAGGAAGATCTTCATCTGTAATTTGACCAGAAGCATTATCAGTATCATAGTAGAAACCATCTTGAATTGCTGGACCTACACCTAATTTAATATCAGGGAATAATCTGCGAGCAGCTTGAGCAAATAAATGTGCTGCTGAATGACGAAGTAAAGGAAGAGCATCTTCATGGTCAGGAGTTACAAGTTCCAATGTTCCATCTTCTTCAATTGGACGATCAAAATCAATTAATTGATCATTAAATTTACCAGCCAATGTTTTTTTAGCAAGTGATTTACTGATTGATTCAGCAACTTCGTAAGGTGTTACACCTGATTCATACTTACGTATAGCTCCATCAGGGAAAGTAATTTTTATCATTATATATATCCTCTCTTATATTAGATTCATTTTTAAATTGTTAATTACAGTTTATTCATAGTATTTAGATACTAGCAGTCGACTGCGACTAAAACTTTCGAACTCTGTTCGTTTTAGTTTTATCGACAACGTTGTCCAAAGGCATTAGTCAGCACCTTTTTTACGGGCTTGCCATTGAAACTAACAAACTCTGTTTGTTTTAGTTTTATCGACATCGTAGTATAACGAAGTGAACGTTGTTCAAAGTTAATAAACTGTAAACTTTCTTGCGACTATGACCTGTCACTTTAGTGGCATTGGTCATATCGACATCGTTATTTGCAGAGCAAATATTAGAGTATACAAATTCTTAGCAGTCGGCTGCGAATAAAACTTACGAACTATGTTCGTTTTAGTTTTATCGACAACGTTGCCCAAAGGGCATTAGTCAACACCTTTTATTATAGTTTTTTGACTTTTCGGTCGTGGTATAGCTTAACTTAACCTTAACCTTGCATCTTTGCCATCAACTTTTCTACAAATAGATATGCTGCTGGACAATACTCTGTATTTTTAATAGTAAGATTGTTGATCTGATATATTTTCTTGCGATCCGTGTGGGGAAACTCCCTACATGCTTTTGGTCTCACATCATATATATCACACAAGTTATCTTGGCCTAGAAATGGACATGGCATACATTGAAAAACCTTGTCTCCATCCTCATCAACTCTAAGATATGCATCTTCAAAGTCAGCGAGCTTCATCCTCTCTCGTTTGGCAACTCGTTCGATATCTGCTTCCGTCCATAATGGTCCTAAACATTTACAGCAGTTGGCACATTTTGTACAATCCACTTCCTCGAAAACTTCCTCATGAATCGACTTGGTAATCTTATCTAGATTTTTAGGTGGCTTTTTTTTCAGACTTGCTAAAAATTTTTGATGTACTTTTCTCTTCTGCAATGCCAGATTTCGATAATAATCTACATCAATTTCATTATTTATTTCTTTCATCTATTAATTCCTTCTGTACACTTTTTCATAAAAAAAATCCCTTGCTTGACACAAAGGACGTTGTAAACGTGGTACCACCTAAATTCAGAATGTACGAAAAATCGCCATTCCCTCTTAGTCTTAACGCGACTGCCACGCACAAAGTTTCCAAAGTGTTTTTCAAAGTAGTCTTGAATAAGTGTTTTTATCAGGCTTCCATCATCCCCGAATCGCTAGGAAAAACTTAAATCTTCAAGTTGTCTTTAAAATTATTATAGCTTTTTAGGATTATTTTTCAAGTGAAACTATAGAATTTCTTCGATCTTCTCTTCCAAATTCATACTAGCATCAAGCAGATTTTGAAGATTTGTAGCAAAATCATAGTCAGACATATTAACATGACTAAATACTCTTCCTTCTGAAATTTGAACCATAAGTGACGGACGAATATTTTCATCCAATGCATCTTTTGTTGTTTGATCAGAATAAAAATAGAAGTTATATTCATCGGCTGAATCTTCTTCTGCTAGAACTTCTTTAATGACAGATAAAATAGAATCTTGTTTTTCTGGATCATTTAAGTCAACAATTTTACCATATTCAATTTTCTTTAGAAGAGGTACTTCACTTACCCACACATTTCGACTTGTTATTCCATCAGATTCATATTTTTCATCAAATATTTTTTTCATATTAATTACCAACTTTCAATTTTTATTATTATAACAAAAAAGAGATATTAGCTACAAGCTAAATACCTCTTCTATTACCCATTTAAAACATTCCAATGATAAGTTGAATATTTAAAATTGTAAGGACTATTGCTGACAACCATCCAAGTGCAGCAATAATTGGTTTATTTTTAAATCTTTTACCCATAATTTTTTCACTACTTGTGAAATACACTAGTGGGACCATTGATACTGGTAGAGCAATACTTAAAAATACTTGACTGCTGACCATTAAATCATCAAGAGCTGTTTCTCGCCCATTAAAGTATATTGCACAGGCAAGAACTGGTAGTACAGATATGGCTCGAGTAATCAATCGACGTGCCCAAGTTGGAATTCTCATATGAACGAACCCCTCCATAACTACTTGACCAGTTAGGGTACCGGTAATAGTTGAATTTTGACCACTTGCTAACAATGCTACTGCAAACAATGTACTTAAAAGTGGGCTGGCAACAGATCCTGCAATATTTTTATCTTGCAAAGCATCATAAAGTGCTGTAAAAGTTCCTAAGTCTTCTTTTGTTCCAAAAAACATTGCTGCCCCTAAAATAAGTAGCAAACAGTTAATAACAAAAGCAACTGTCAGTTGAATATTTGAATCCCATGTTGTGAAACGAACTGCTTTTGCAACCTTTTCTTCATCATTCCTATCATATTTCCTACTTTGAGCAATAGCTGAGTGAAGATAGAGATTATGAGGCATTACTGTTGCACCCACGATACCTAAGGCCATTGTAAGTTCTCCTTTGTGAAGAACTTGTTTTTGCGGAACAAAACCATGCATAATTGCAGCAAAACTAGGGTTAGCAAGGGCTACTTCATAAATAAAGACTATCAAGATTACAGTAATCAATGTTATTACTATAGCCTCTATCTTCCTGAACCCCAACTTCATTAAAAATAACAATAGAAATACATCAAATACGGTCAGAATTACCCCATATACAATAGGTATTCCAAATAATAGATTTAATGCTATCGCTCCTCCTATTACTTCAGCAATATCAGTTGCCATTATTGCAAGTTCAGTAACAATCCAAAGTATAAAACCCAATTTCCTACTAGTATGCTTTCTAGTAGCCTGAGCAAGATCCATTCCTGTCACAATACCAAGTTTAGCCGCCATATATTGCAATAGCATGGCTATAAAATTTGACAATAGAATCACAGATAACAAAAGATAACCATATTGAGCTCCACCTCCAATAGATGTTATCCAGTTACCAGGATCCATGTATCCTACAGCAACAAGGGCACCTGGACCAGAAAAAGCAAGGAGATTTTTCCAAAAACTTCCTCCCTCTGGTATATCAACAGTATCATTAATCTCTTCTAAGCTCGGTCCATTCGCATACCTTACGAAATTATTATCATTCGACATATGTTCTCTCCTCTTCAATAAATTTATTTTAATAAAATATAAGGCATTTTTATTCTTGTCTTAATTCTAGGATAAGTATAGAACAAAAAAAAACATATGTAAAGGATTTTGTTAGGTTAACCTAAAATATTTTTATGTTTTATAAAAAATAATCATTTGACATCATTTAACAAACATAAAAAATCCAATAACCATAAGGTTATTGGATTCGGAGTTTTATGAAAAAGTTTTTACAGCTTGCTATGAGCTATTATTTTAGGAGTGAACTTAGTATAAATCTGCTTGCTTAAAACAAACTGAAATATAACTTAAGCATCCCTTATATTATTTAAATACTCTGAAACGATCTTCGTCATTCATAAATTCTTTTTCACCGGCTGCTTCTTCGATGCTACCAAATACTAATTGACTACGAAGTTTCCAACTTGTAGGAATTCCCCAAGTTTTCGCAACTGATTCATCAATTAATGGATTATAATGTTGTAAATTTCCACCAACATTAATTTCAGCTAATGCTGTCCATGCATTTACAGCAGCAATCCCTGTGTGTTGTTCACTGAAACCTTGGAAATTTTCAGCATAGATAGGAAATTGTTCTTGAAGATTTTTAATAATATCTTGGTCTTCAAAGAATAACGCAGTACCTGCTGCTGCTCCAAATGATGCAAGTTTTGCTTTTGTAGCTTCAAAAGCTTCAGTTGATGCACCTTGTTCGCTCATTGTAAGCCTTAAGTCTTCAGTTACAAGTTCCCAAAGTCTATCTTGTTCTTTTCCTGTTAAAATTAAAACACGACTTGTTTGACTGTTAAATGCTGAAGGACTAAGACGAACAGCTTCCTTAATTGTTCCAATTGCTTGGTCAACATCAATGTCTTTACCTAAGTTATAGATTGAGCGACGTTTTTCAAGATTTTCTAAGAATGACATAATTTTCTCCTTTAAAATAACATTTTATATAATATTCTTTCTTGTTTACATATGTAATCTTAATCCTTTAATTTACATTTGTAAACTATTTTGATTGAAAAGTTTTTCATATATTAAGTAAAGAAAAAGAGCTTTTTAGGCTCAAAAATTCTTATTCTTTTATACGCGAACACTTGAATTACCTGAAAAATCCATTTCAAGATCTGGAATATAACTTAATTGAACCTCTTTTACAAAATGAAGTGCTTCAATTTTTTCTTTTACTTCTTCAACTTCCTCTTCGTTTACATATATCTTTACATAGCGTAATTTACGTGATGTATAAACTGGTTCGCCAAATTTCCTTAGCTGTCTAGTATGTTTATAACTGTTGTAATAAATATAAAGCGCTCTTCTTTTTTGAATTTCCAAACTATTTTCCACAAGATCCTCCTTTTCCATGATGTTTTTTTCCAGAGAAAGGTAGTCCTTCATCTACAGAAATACTTTCAGATACCGTTTCTACTATATCATGAGTCAATTCTGCCATAAGAGACTGCAAATCATTTTCTGCAAGTCGCAAGGCATATACATGCTCGTTCAAATTAATCTCTCTTTGTAAAGCTCTAACTTCTCTTTGAAGTTCTTTAAGTTCTGTACGATAAGCTACATATTCTTTACTATCTTCTAGTTTTCGACTTTTATCGGCATAGAGACGTATTTTAATTTGCAGTTCTTTGTCTGCTTGAAAATCTGCTTGAACTTTTTTGTACTTGACGACTTGTTCAAAGTTCAAAAAATTTTCCACGATTTTATTTATTGCATCATCTATATCAAATAAATCTTCATTCACAATTAACATGTCTTTATTATATCAGATATTAAGATTTTTTTGAGATAAATGTGCTTCTTTTCCAAGAAACATCTATAAAAAAACGCTTTTATATGGTAAAATACCAAAGTGATGAAACAGAAAGAGGTTCAAAATGGAAGAATATTTGGAACAATTAACGAGTAAAAATAGTGACTATTTTCATACTGTAATTAGACAATTAACTGATGCTGGTAAATCTGATGAAGAAATTAAGACAATTTTAGAAGATGTGATACCTAGCATAGTTGAAAAACAAAAAAGTGGCTTAACTGCTCGTGCGCTGCTGGGAACTCCTACTGCCTATACTGATCAATTTATTGAAAAAACTACGGCTAGTGGTAAATCTAGTGATAAGCCGAAAAATACTAATAAATATTTAATGTGGCTTGATAGTTTCCTTCTTTTGATGGGTGTACTTGCTGTGGTTAACGGCGCTGTAGGCATATTTAGCAAAACTCCTCAAACATATGGTATTGTTACTCTTGTTCTTATGAGTGCTGGAGCTGCTGTGGTTATGTATATAATGTACAACAATTATTACAAAGCACAAACTGAAAAAAATGGTAGCCGTTGGAAATCATTTGCTATACTAACATTGGCTATGTTTGCTTGGATTGCTATATTTATCCTTGCTTCTCTATTACCTAAATCATTTAATCCTTCACTTTCTCCAATAGCTACTCTAATAATTGGTGCTGCTGCACTTGGTATTCGTTATTTGCTTAAGAAACGATACAATATTCAAAGTGCAATGGATGGAAGCCAAAGACAAAATTAATTTTTATAAACTTAGACGGTCGAATTGGCCGTTTTTTTTAAAAAACTTTTAGTGATAAATAATAATTCGAAAGATAAAAAAGACCACACCGTTTAATCATTTGATTTAAACTATATGGTCTTTTAAATTCAAAATTTGAACGATCGGTTCAAAACTTCTTTTATCGAGTTTCGTCTATCAAAATATTTAAATACTACTCTGTTAATAGTTCATAATTCCTTGCAGCAAATGAACTATCTGATTTCTTGTATAGTATATTTAACGATAGTCTCAAAACTTCTTTACTGTCTAATTTGGTAATCGAATGCTCCAAGGGCTGCTGTTGCACCACTTCCCATTGAGATAATAATTTGTTTATAGGCCGAATCTGTACAGTCTCCTGCAGCAAAGATTCCCGGAACATTTGTTTGTCCATGCTTATCAACAATTACTTCTCCACGTTCGTTTAATTCTACTGCCGTATTCTTCAACCATGCTGTATTAGGGAGGAGTCCGATTTGAACAAATATTCCTTCTAAAGCAATTTCATGTTCTTCATTTGTATCACGATCAACATAAACGATTGATTCAACAGCATCATTTCCTTTGATCACTTTTGTTGCTGCATTCAGTGTAACCGAAATATTATCTGTATTAGCAATTCTGTCTTGTAAGACTTGGTCTGCACGCATTTCTGGAGCGAACTCAAGTATATAAACATGCTTAGCTATACCTGATAAATCAATTGCAGCTTCGGCACCAGAGTTTCCTCCGCCAATAACAGCTACATTTTTACCTGCATAGAACGGTCCATCACAGTGTGGACAATAAGTAACCCCTTTGTTACGGAATTCTTCTTCACCTGGGACGTTCATATTACGCCAGTGAGCACCTGTTGAAATAATTAATGATTTAGTTTCTAGTGTGGCTCCACTCTCAAGTTCAACCTTTATTAAATCATCTTCTTTTTTGACATCAGTTACTTTTTGGCCTTTCATGATATCAACTTCATATTCATTAACATGTGCTTCAACAGATGACATCAATTGAGGTCCTTCAGTGTAGATAGTACCAATCATATTTTCAATACCAACTGTTTCGACTACTTGTCCACCAAATTTTTCAGCAACAATACCTGTTTTAATTCCTTTACGGGCAGAATAAATTGCTGCGCTAGCACCAGCAGGACCACCACCGATTACCAAAGTGTCAAAGGTTTCTTTATTAGCAAATTCTTCAGTATCAAAGCCTGCAACCTTATCAACTAGTTCTTCAATAGACATACGTCCGCCAGCAAATTCTTCACCATTTAGAAAAACAGTAGGAACCGCCATAATTCCATTGGCATCAACTTCATCTTGGAACATTCCACCCTCAACCATAGTATGACTGATGTTTGGATTTGTTACTGACATAATATTTAAGGCTTGAACAACATCTGGACAGTTGTGACAAGTTAAGCTTACATAAGTAACAAATTTAAGATTTTCTTTGATAGTTTTAATGCGTTTGATTATTGAATCATCAACCTTTGGTGCACGACCACTCACTTGAAGGAGAGCAAGAATAAATGAAGTAAATTCATGACCTAGTGGAAGTCCAGCAAATGTTACTCCACTTACTTCATCTGGCTTATTGATTTCAAATGAAGGTGTACGTTCCAAAGATGCTTCTTCAAGTGAAAGACGTTCTGACATTTCAACAATTTCTGTTAAAAATTCTCTTACTTTTGCTGAATTTTCACTAGAATCTAAACTTGCTTTGAAGACAATATCTGATTCTAAAAGTTGCAAATATTGAGCTAACTGTTTTTTAATTTCTGTATCTAACATGTCAGATTACCTCAACCAATCTATATTTTTCCAACTAAATCAATACTTGGAGCTAGAGTTTCTTCTCCTTCTTTCCACTTAGCAGGACATACTTCACCTGGATGTTGGCGAACGTATTTAGCAGCTTTAACTTTATCGATTAGTCCACTTGCATCACGACCAATACCACCCGCATTGATTTCTACTGTTTGAATGATTCCGTCAGGATCAATGATAAATGTACCACGTTGTGCAAGACCATCTTCTCCAAGTACTTCAAAACCAGCTGAAATAGCATGTGATGGGTCACCAATCATAATATATTCGATTTTACCAATTTTATCAGAGTCATCATGCCAAGCTTTGTGAACGAAATGAGTATCTGTTGATACTGAATAAACCTCTACTCCTAGACCTTTTAATTCTTCATATTGATTTTGTAAATCTTCTAATTCAGTTGGACAAACAAATGAAAAGTCTGCTGGGTAGAAACATACTACACTCCATTTACCTTTTAGATCTTCACTTGTCACTGTGATGAATTCCCCATTGTGATAAGCATCTGCTGAAAATTCTACGATTTCTTTTCCGATTAATGACATTATAATTCCTCCATTTATATTAGTAATATTGTTAATTTAGTTACAACTTAACTATAAAGAATGATAACGTTTTCGTCAAAGATAATGCCTATAAAATTATTCACAATTTTTATCAATTCACGGCGATTTAACATGTATTTTTGTGATTTTTGATATTTAATTTTTTGAAAATCATAAATTTAGGGATGGAAAAAAGACTTGCCTTAACAAGTCTTTTTACACTTATGCTTCTTTTTTCTTCAATTGTTTACTACGTAATTGACCACATGCTGCATCAATATCTGTACCATGTTCTTGGCGAACTACACAGTTAATACCATTTTTCTTTAAGATATCATAAAAACGCATAACGTCTTCTTTTGAAGAACGACTATATTGGTCATGTTCACTAACCGGATTATAAGGAATAAGGTTAACATAAACAAGTTTCTTCTTGTCCTTAAGAAGAGCCGCAAGTTCTTGTGCATGTTCAGGACGATCATTTACCCCACTTAACATGATATACTCAAATGTCACGCGGCGATTTGTTTCTTCAATGTAGTAATCAATAGCTTCAAATAATTTTTCAATTGGAAAACTACGATTAATACGCATAATGCTAGTACGAACATCATTATTTGGTGCATGAAGGCTTACAGCAAGGTTAACTTGTAAGCCATTGTGGGCGAATTCGCGGATTTTTGGTGCTAGACCACTTGTTGAAACAGTGATATGGCGAGCTCCAATAGCAAGTCCGTTATCGTCATTTATTGTATATAAGAAATTCATCACATTGTCATAGTTATCAAATGGTTCGCCAATACCCATTACGACAACATGACTCACGCGCTCATCATTACCACGTTCGTCAAAATATTTTTGCACTAGCATAATTTGCGCTACAATCTCACCAGAAGTCAAATCACGTTGCTTCTTAAGAAGACCACTTGCACAGAAAGTGCATCCAATATTACAGCCTACCTGAGTAGTTACACATACAGATAAACCATATTTTTGACGCATCAAAACTGTCTCAATCAAAAGACCGTCAGGAAGCTCAAAAAGATATTTTACAGTTCCATCAGCAGATTCTTGCACAATTCTTTGCTTAAGTGGGTTAATAACAAAATTTTCATCTAATTTTTCAATTAAATCTTTAGATAAATTACTCATTTGAGAAAACTCATCTACACGTTTACGGTAAAGCCATTCCCAAATTTGTTTAGCACGGAATTTCTTTTGTCCATTTTCCAATACCCAGTCAGTAAGCTCGGCAAGCGTTAATCCATATATCGAAGGTTTCATTCTAAATTATTTTTTCCTTTGTCTTTAGTCAATTTTATCAGTTTATCACTTTTATTTGATATTGACAACAGGTTAGTTTGAGTCCTTGTCCTCTTTTTGAACAATAGTAAAGCTATGTCTTTCTTTTTTAACCTTACTTATCTGTACATTTTTTTCTGATACCTTACGATTATGATGCGGTTTTTTTTCTTCAATCTTATAAACTTTTTCTTCAGTGTAAGCTACCTTTTTATTAGGATTCTTCCTTCTATTGGGTCTTTTCTTATGTGTGGAAGAATTACTTGTATGTTCATCTTTTCTATTATCTTGTGAACTTGAAACATTCGACTGTTGCTTTTTATTATCCTGATGATGTGGTTTACTATTTGGTTTTCGGTTTCTTCGACTATTATTACTGTTTCGCTCACCCCTAGCAGGTCTGAAATCTTTGTCTTTTACTTCCTTACTTTCTTGTCCGCGAAGTCTCTTGATAATAAAGAAAGCACACCCATAGTTACAGTACTCATCCATATAATCTTGAACTGATGATATCTTTTCTTCATCTGACATTTGTTTTCGAGATGTTGAATAGAAACCTTTAAGACGAAGCTGCTCATGTCCCCAGTCACCAATGATATAATCATACTTAGTAAGAACTTCTGAAAATCTTTGTTCTAACTTTTCAGCATCGAAACCATCACGGTAATTATATACAAGGTTAAAAACTTTTGCGCCAATTAATACTTGTTCCTTATTTACAATGACATGTTCGCCAGGAAAACGATTATAATTCATCATTTCTTCTGATATTTCTTTCTTAGCCATGGTTTCCTTTCAAATAATTATATACTATCTCTCTTAAAAATTTTGGAAAAAGAATCTCTGCCTCACCACTATTCTTTAGGCTAGGGAAGTACTTAGCAAAGTAATATTGGTCAGGTACTACAAACTCATATTCTTTTTCATCTTCTATCTCTTGACCTTGGTACAAAAATTCTTCTTTATAATTATATACTTGATACGACATTCCATAAAGGATTAAATCACCAAAATATTTACCCCTAAAACCCATTCCATGAATTTGTTGGGTTTTTAAAAGACTAGCTACATTAGTAACTTCTGGTAAAATCTCTTTTAATTCTTTTCCACTAACCTTATATCTAACAAGTCTCATTGAATGAGGCAGAATCTCAAGTAATTCTTGTGGGCTAATTTCTTGTGGAAAATCATATACAATAAGTCCACTATTTAAAATAGCAGCAGGAACATCTGCATAATCACAAAATATTCTTGCCAATAGATTTGATGCTTCAAAATTAGGAGCAGTATTTGTTAAAGCATGTCCAAAAGATATATGGTCTTTTTCTGCGAGGAGTTTTTCTCCTCGGATCTTCCAGGAATTAATAGTAGTCAAATCTGGCTTTTCTGCTGGAAGAGAATTAGTTGGAACAGCATGTATATCTGATGAAATCAGTCTTTTTTGTTCATCAAATTCCAGAGTAATTTCTCCAATATATTCACCATAACATCCGGCAGCAGCTAATAAAGTTCCATTTTTTTCAACCCCGACTTCAAAGACATGATGGGTATGGGCACCTAAAATTAAATCAATATCATATTCATTAGCAATTTTTTCATCATATCTTACTCCAAGGTGACTAAGAAGAATTGTAAAATCACAGTCCAGTGTAGGTAGAACCCTGTCTAAACTTTCTAGAGGATCCTTAATGTCCCAGCCAAAGGGAATATAGGCTAGAGGGTACGGATATGTCAAGCCAAGAACTCCAATCTTTAACCCGGTCTCAGTTTCAACAATCATTTTTTCAATCGCCCATTCTGGTTCCTGTCCATTATCCTTGATATTAGATAAAATTATTGGAAAATTAGCCTCATCATACAGGTGATCCAAGGAATCGTGCTCAAGACTTAGTCCTTCATTATTTCCAATTGTTGCACCTGTAAGATTCAAGCGATTAAGTAATTTAATATTCGCTTGACCAAGAGTCGCTTCTGTCCAAGGATGACTTCTATCAACATTGTCACCGATATCAAAAGCCAAGGTAGTTCCCTCTGCATGACTTTTGAAGAAGCGCTCAATCTTGGGAAATTTTTCAAAATGAGAATGAAGATCATTTATATGTAAGATTTTAATTTGCTCCATGATTACCCTCCCTACATTTCTTCATCTATATGTATATGTTCCTCTAATTATATATTTATTTCAAATAAATTTAAAGGGAAGTTGTATTGAATCTATTGATAATTAAAAAAACAAAAATATATCTTTCACTTTCTTTTGACAACGTTTACAAAATATAGCATAATGTATGTAGCTAGACTATTATATTATAAAATAAAGGAGAGAATTATGGATTTGAAAGATTTAGAAAAATTGGGGAAAAATTTCCTTCCTGAAGATTTAGCCAAACAAATTGAAACATTGACTGATGGATTACCTCAAGGAGTTAAGGAAGCAATCAATAATGTAGTTAAAACATTATCTCCAACTCAATTAGCTAAACTTGCTTCGACTGTTCTTAAAAACTTCTCACCTGATGATTTGACAGGTAAAAAAGTCAGCAAGGGTGAAGTTGCTAGATTCTTATCAGATGCAATCAAAGATGCTTCTCCAGAAGATGCTGATAAAATTATTGATGCGATTAAAGAATCTGAATTAAGTGAATAAATATCAAGAGAAGGGCATTTAGTCCTTCTTTTTATTTTTATAGAGTTTTTTGAAATATTAAATTTATTTTTCAATTTAAAAAAATACTACACTTTTTTGCTCAAACAATATATAATAGTAAAGTTGCCAAGGGACAGATAGCTGTTCTTTTTTACTTGAATAACAAGAAACAATTTGAAACAAATCTTTAAATCATATTTAATTGTACTTTAAGTTAAAAGTGGTAAACTTAACAAAAGAATTCTTTGCTACTAAAAGATTCTCTACAAAAAATAAACGCAAGAAAAGGACTTCAAAACTATGCAAAAAATTAACCCCAAAGAACTAGAAATTCTGGATATCTTATGGAATAAGGCCGTTCCAATGACATCAAAAGATATTCTTGAAGCAGATTCAAATCTTGTTATGAGCACAATCCAAAGTACTCTAAAGAAACTCTTGAAAAAAGAACTAGTTGTTGTTGATGGCATCACATACAGCGGTACCGTTCTTACTCGTACTTATGTACCAACTCTTTCTCAAGAAGAATTTGTACTTAACCAATATGAAGGTCTAAAAGTTAAAAACTTAGTATCTCTTCTATTAGGTGGTACCGATAAACAAGAAGTCAAAAAAGAAATTTCTGAAATTGAAAAACTTATCAAAGATAAGAAGAAAGAACTTTAATATATGATTATTAGTTTATCTACTATATTTACCAAGATGGTAATAAATTCACTTTTACTAGTAGTAGTAGCAGTAAGCTTAAAAAATCTTAACAGAAATAGGATATTTAATACTAATATCCTATTTTTCATAATATCTCTTTCTATTCTAAGTACTATCTTTCCCTTGGAGTTTGATTATACGATAACCATTCCCTCCAAAACAGTTATGCCTCGAATACAAGATATATTTATTGCTGACATATTTCAGATAAAGGAATTTGAGGTTAAAGGTTATATGATAATCTTTGCAATTTGGATAGTCGGTAGCTTAGTGAAACTTACAATTTTAATTAAACAAAGTTTGAGGTTGCACTCTTTTGTGAAACTTTTTTCTAAAAAAAGCATGAAAACTAACATAAATGGACGTACTATAAATATTTTATATCTTCCAGTTGTCGATTCTCCTAGTGTTATTGGTTTAATAAACCCTACAATTATTATCCCTGATATCAATCTTAGTAAAGAAGAGTTTAACTTCATACTAAGTCATGAAGTATTACATATTTCAAATTTCGATTTAATAATAAAGTACTTTTACGAATTTATAATGATAGTTTATTGGTGGAATCCTCTTGGGTATATCTTTAAAGATAAGATGGACCAAATATTAGAAATAAGAGTTGATGAAGGTGTTCTTGAAAAAAACAATACCAATGAAGACAAAATCAAATACGTGGAAACATTACTAAATGTTAGTAAACAGTTACAAACTAATGATGAAGCTGCTCTTACTTCATATTTTGCCGTATCAGGAAATAAAGACTTATTGCTAGACAGATCAAAAAATATCTTAAATTACAATAAAAGAAAATCTAATAATAAGTTTATCAAATTCATATTCGCTCCACTACTTTTGCTAGGATTTTTAATTTTATCTTCAATTGTTTTTGAACCATATTCACTCCCTCCAGAAGAAGAGGGAACGGAAATACTATCATTTGATCCTAAAACTTCCTATATAATCAAAGATGGAGAATCCTATTTATTCTATATTAACGGCTCACTTGCTCTTAATAAAGATAAAAAAGAAACAAAACAATTACTTAAAAGTGAACAATTTAAAGATATGAAAATATATAATAAAGGCGAAAAGAAATTATCTTCCAAACAAGATGATGGTAAAAGTGTAAATAAACAAACTGACTCTGTTGTAAATAATAAGACTTCTTCTTCTACTGAGTTCTTTGTTAAAAATGATGATAAATATGATTATTATAAAAAAGGACAATTCTGTAATTCTTATAATGAAAAAGACTTTGAGGTTATTAAGCGTAGTGCAACTTTTAAACATGTTAAAGTATATGATAAATTACCCGATTAAGCTTATTAGTTATAAAGAATTATAGACCTAACTTATTAAATTATGTAAACGCTATGTTCTCTCATTCTTGCTGCATTTCCCATTACAAGTTTTTTATTCGGATAGATCTACTAGCAATTACAATTTAATATTTATTCACACTATGTATAAATATTAAATTTATTTTTCAATTAAAAAAAATACTAAACTTTTTTGATAAAACAATATATAATAGTAAAGTTGCTAAGGGACAGATTACTGTTCTTTTTTACTTGAATAACAAAAAAACAACTAAAAATGGACATCCAGGCATAATTAATTGTACTTTAAGCTAAAAGTGGTAAACTTAACAAAAGAATTCTTTTATTATTAAAGGATTCTCTATAAAAAATAAAGAAAGAAAAGGACTTCAAACTATGCAAAAAATTAATCCTAAAGAACTAGAAATTCTGGATATCTTATGGAATAAGGCCATTCCAATGACATCAAAAGATATTCTTGAAGCAGATTCAAATCTTGTTATGAGTACAATTCAAAGTACTCTGAAAAAACTCTTGAAAAAAGAACTAGTAGTTGTTGATGGTATCACATACAGCGGTACTGTTCTTACTCGTACTTATGTACCAACACTTTCTCAAGAAGAATTTGTACTTAATCAATACGAAGGACTTGATGCAGCAAATCTTGTTTCTTTACTGATTTCTAACGCTGACGAAAGCGAACGCAAAGCTAAGATTTCAGAAGTTGATAAACTTATAAAAGAAGCAAAAAAATCACTATAGTCATATCCCGGACTATTTAATCTTGGTATCCCCCTTATCACTACCTAGATTAAAAATTTAAAAAATCAGCAGTCAATGACTGCTGATTTTTAGTTATTCTCATTAACTAATCCAAACCAAATAGAATCATGATAATCTCCATTATGAACTAGCACTTCTTTAAAGTGAGCTTCTTTTGAAAATCCTAGTCTTTGAGCGACTGCTTGACTCTTAAAGTTTTGACTATCTACTTCAATATAAATTTTATGTAAGTCAAGAACAGAAAAACCATAATTTATTATCGATTTGCAAGCATTGGTTACTATACCATAGCCTTCCCACTTGCCTGAAATCCAATAACCAATTTCTGCTCTTCTATGTTTATGGCTGATGTCATGTAAGTCAATTGTTCCTACAACCCTGTTATCAACAAGAATACATAGTGTAAATAGCTTCTTTTCAATCATTTTTTTCTGCACATATTCAATAAAGTTTTCTTCATCTTCAAGTGTTTTTGTCTTTTCTGGAATCGGCAACCACTCTTGAATACGATCATGTTCGTCCTGAATTATTTGAAACAAATCCTGTGAATAAACTTTTTCAGGTAAGACTAATTTACAAATATGGTTACCTTTTATCTCAAATGAATCAAATACAAACATAAATTCTCCTTAAAATAATTTGAAAGCTTAATTAATTTATCTTATAGCGAAAGATGTAAACATCATGTCATCTTCCAAAGTGACTTCCCCATAGGCTTCATACTCTGCTTCTCCATGGAAAATAATCTCTATATTTTCAAATCCATGTTTTCGATACAAATTTTGGATTTCTTCATACGAATAAAAACTTTTCCATACTAGTTCTGATCCTTGTAAAGCTTCAAGTTGGAGTCTTACGGTTTCATTTCTTGGTGGTTGAAATACACTTTTGTTCATGAAGTCAATTACGAAGTGACTTATATTAATATTCTTATCGAAAAAATCCAGTGTATGATCTATAGATTCCTTACTAATATAAAATGATGCACCAATCCACAATACACATGTTTTTTTCTTAATATCGAAACCTTCTTCAATAAGATTTGCTAAAAGTTCATCATTGACGTCTTTTTCCAAATCACATTGAAGAATTTTAGTTTTAGTTTTTATTCCTGCGTATTCATATATATTTAGGATATCATCCTTACAAATATCAAGGCCATATGATTCCTTATCTTGCAGGCAATCTAGTGCATCTGCTTTTGTATCAAGACCTACCGACACAATTAGCAGTTGTTCGAATTCTGTAGCATGTTTTTTTAGCCACTTAATTACACATTTATCCTTTGCGATAACTGACCTGAACACCCACTCATTATTACTATCACTATTACCTATAAACTTTTGCAGATCTTTAAATTCATCGAAATCCTCAAATTTTTCAACTAGTTTTGTAGAATAAGGATCATCTCCATATCTACTACGACTCATTGGCATAGCGAGCATACTAACATCAATTGGCTTCTTTTTCATAGTCTTTCTCCTCTTATATATGTATAACTTTAAAGATTCTACATCTAATATTATATCACAGATTGATTTTAATAAAACACAAAATTGATATGTGATTAACAAACTTATAAAAAAATAAGATAAGGGTATTCATACATAACCCTTATCTTATTTTTTAGACATATATCTTATCTATTTTCTTTCAAATACTTAAGAGCATCTTCTACATTTTTAACTGGAATAATTTTCATATCAGTTTTCAACTTTTTAGCGGCATCGAGAGCTTCTTGATAATTTGATTTAATTTTTGGATCTGCTTTTTTCATATCCGAAGTGATTTCATCATCTGGCGCAAAGAAGATTTTAGCACCACTTTTACTTGCAGTAGCAATCTTTTTATCAATACCACCGATACGGCCGACACTTCCATCATTTTCAATAGTCCCAGTACCAGCAATTTGACGATTATTTCGTAAGTTTTCTCCTGTAATTTGTTCGTAAGTTTCTAGAGTAAACATGAGACCAGCACTAGGTCCACCAATTGCGCCAGCATCTATTGTTACTTCAGGCGTACTCTTGACTTCAGTTCTATCAACTAAAGAAATCCCTATCCCATTCTTACCATTTTTTAATTTAATAATCTTTCCTGTTGCTTCTTTCTCTTGACCACTATCAAGGAAAGTTATTTTAACTTCATCTCCAACTTTTTGTCCACCAACATAGTCAATCAGCTCTTTAGAAGATTTAAAATCTTTTCCATTAACTTTTGTTAAGGTATCCGCAACATGTAACTCATTTTTAAAAGTTGAATCATCGGTAACCTCCAGTACATATACACCCTTATACTGTAAATCAAATGGTTTATTTGCCAACTTGAAAGCTTGATAAATTGCCATATTCTGAGCATTTTCCATATAAAACATGCTCATTCGGTTGTAGTCTTCATTACTAGACGTCCCCATAAGTTCTTTAGCAGTATAAATATCTGCAAAAGGACTTAGCTTAGATCTAATCATACCTGCAAGATTTGCCTTACCAATCTGAACTGTAGTTAGGTAAAAACCACCTTCTTCTTTATCGTTATTTTTTCCATCCACCTTAACCATAGGTGCCACATTTTCAGTTGTACCTGGTACTTCAATATAGTAATCAGATAGTGGGAAAAGTAAAATAACTAGAGCTACCATCATCCCAATTACAATTTTTGTGCTTGTTGAGATACTAAATCTCTTTTTCTTTTCCTCAGGAATCTGTATTGGATTTTTATTATCAGTCACTAATTTTCTCCATCTCTCTTAAAATTTCAGCCGGTAAGTACGGACTAACATCTCCACCAAGTTTAAAAATTTCCTTAACACGAGTACTATTTATATATTCTAGCTCCGGTTTCGCTACCAAAATAATAGTTTCAACACCTGTCATTTGGCGATTAAAAAAGACCATTTCACTCTCATAAGCTAAATCCTGTGCATTCCTAACAGATCTAACAAGTGAAGTTACACCTAGTTTTTTAGCAATATTTACTGTTAAATCTTTCTCATGAACAATAACCTTAACATTTTTAAAAGAAGCAACTTCTTTTGAAATCATCGCCTTTCTTTCATCAGTTGTGAAGAGAGGATTCTTACTGTCATTTTTGAAAATTCCAACATAAAGAATATCAAAAAGTTTACTAGCTCTTTCAATAATATCTAAATGTCCGTTAGTCAATGGATCAAAGGTCCCTGTAAAAAGACCAATCTTTTCTTTGCTAGTCATTTACTTGCTCCATATCTTCATTATTTTCTTCTTCAACTTGATCTAAAACTTTCTCGTAAATAGAAATTTTGCTTATTCCATAAACTTTCTGTTTTATTAATTCAAAGCTACCAATTTCATTAGATAAATCAACGCTTTTGTCAGTTTCACATACAATGATAGCATCATCGCTGAGCATATCTTTATCTTGTAAAAATTGAATATTATTTTCTATCTCTTCTTTAGCATAGGGTGGGTCAAGAAGAACTAAGTCAAATTTTTGACCTTGAGCAGCTAGACTATTCATTGCTTTTTCTGCTGGCATCTTAAGAAGAGTAAATTTACTATCTTCCTTAGTCATCTTGATATTCTCCATGACTATTTTCTGCGCACGAAAATCTTTTTCGACCAAGACAGCCTCGTCCATCCCTCGGCTAACTGCTTCAATGGAAAGTCCTCCGCTACCTGCAAAAAGATCTAAAGCCCTACCACCATTGAAGTAAGGTCCAATCATATTAAAAATGGCACCCTTGACTTTATCGGTCGTTGGACGCGTTGTTTTACCGTCAAGCGCCTTAAGTGGACGCCCTCCATAATCACCTGCAACTACTCTCACAGTTTTACCACCTTGTACAAATTTATTTACTTATTTTAGCACAAATTCCTAATGTTTTCTTAAATAGAAACAAAAAATGCCACGTAACTTTGTGAAACGTGACTACTGACTAATCATATTAAGAAAATTTTCCTTATCTCTTTGATTTTTTATGATAATAGGATTTTTGATTTCATAATCAATCATTCTTTGAGCAACTTTTTCATCGTAAGTCCAAGCAATTTTCAAGAAGTCGAGGTATTCCTTATCAAATTTCTCTGAAAAGTTTGAAGCCATATCCGGACGATTTTCTTTTGAAAAACGACGTTTTACGCTACGCTTAAGGATTCTATAGATTCTTTTATATCTAGGAATTTGAATTACTACAACAACTACATCATCATAAGATAGTCTTTTTTCAATAGTTGAATTGAAATAGTTACCATCAATAACCCAAGACTCATTCTCATCCATGAATTTTTCTTGCTCTTTGATAAACCAATCTATAGCCTTATCACTATAATCGGTTGTATGCCATAGTTTATCCAAGTGGAGAATTGGAATTTGAGCTAACTTCTCAATCTCACGCGCAAGAGTTGATTTCCCAGAACCAGGTGAGCCAATTAAAATTATTTTCATGATTTTTTCCTACTGTTTCTAAGCAAACTATCTATAAATTTTCCCTTGTCCTTCTTATTTCTGATGATTATGGGATTAACAATTCCTAATTCTTTTTCCTTACTTTCAAAATTCTTGTCATAATTCCAAGCAAACTTCAAGAAATCAAAATACTCTCTATCAAATTTTTCCGAAAAATTAGAAGCCATGTCTGCTTGGCTCCTTTTAGACAAACGACGCTTTATAGAACGTTTAATAATTCTATAGACACGCTTATACTTAGAAATATTTAATAAAACCACAGTATCAGCGTACTTAAGCCTTGTATCCATCGAACCAAAATAATTTCCATCAACAATCCATGAATCATGACCCGTCATAAATTTTTCTTGCTCTGAAACGAACCACTTTTCAGCCTCTTGACTATAATCCGTTGTATGCCAAATCTTATCCAAATGTAATATGGGTATATCAGAAATTTGTTCAATTTCACTTGCGAAAGTTGACTTACCAGAGCCTGGCGAGCCAATCAGTAGTATCTTCATAATCATCACCTCCTTTTATTGGAAGTTAATTATACCTTAAATTATATACAAAATATATAAAAAACTGCTCATTAGGCAGTTTTTTATCTTAACCAAGTAAATACCCATACAAATCATCATCTACCTTATCGATAAACTCAAAGTATGTCTCAACAACATCTTCTTGACTTCCATCATGTTTATCTATCTTACACTCACGGATAGTTTCAAGAAGTGGTCTTGCTCGTCCAACGAAATATGAGTCACTTTCCTTTTCGGCATCCGACTTTTTGATAAAGACGTAGACTTCCATCCCGTTATTCTCATAGTCTAAAAGTGCCTTGATTTCAGGACTATTAAGATTTCTTTTACGCTTGCTATACCAAGAAACTTTAGATTTTCCGATAAACTTATTAACATATTTAATCTGAGTACTTGTTGATTCCTCAGTCTTTGTCATGGTCAAGAAAATCATCATTTTCTTCTTATCAGGTCTTATTTTATAGCCGGCAATTGCCAAGTCAACTTCTTGGTGGTCAAAGTTAAGAAATCTAGTAACATCACGTTTTTCATATTTTTGACCTTGTGTCATAGCTTGTCTATTGTCAAAGTTGTGGTTTTTGACTTTTGCAGTAGCAAGATAATCTATCAGATTTTCAACAAAATCTGGATTTTCCAAGGCAGAAATTAAGGCATCAGATTTTGATATAAGCTGTGACTTTTCATCATACTTAATAAAAGGAACTGAGTAAACTTTTTTATAAATAGATGTCCAGAAGGTCATATTTAAAACTTTAACTAATGTTCTAAAAGTTTCTTCATCCATTAGAATATCTAAATTGTGACAGAGGTCAAAGAAATTATCTTTTGATATGTTCTCTTTTTCCATTAAATATTCAAGTAAAAGTAATTCTCCTTTTGATTTTCCCTTTAGAAGTTCACGACCAAAAAATCTTAGCATAACGAATTCATCTTCATCTAATTTACCATCATATTCTAGTTCAATCTTCCTTAACAGAGATGGATAAGTATCAAATTTTGTGGCAAGAATGAATGGGTCGATTTCCGCAAATTTTTCAAAATCAAGTAGCATAGGAATTTTCCCCAAACGATTTTTCAAACGGTTATAAGAATCACGGAGAAACTTGACTGAATCAAGTTTTACCGAATTTATAGACTCGTAAATTTTTTCCTTGGCGATAGCTTCAAAGTTGATAGATGAAAGACCAGATAGATAATTCGTCGCAAAAAGGTCCCGACGGAGCGAATCCTTACTTGCTGTGTTGTCACCAGTTAAAGCCTGGGGAATTAAATAGTTATTTTTGTAGTTACCGATGAAGTCAATAATGACAGTGTAATCTTTGGAATGATGTTTTCTAAGTCCTCGTCCGAGCTGCTGGATAAAGACAATATTGGACTCAGTATTTCTCAGCATAACAATCTGATTGACACTTGGAATATCAATACCTTCATTGAAAATATCGCGGGTAAAAATGTAGTCAAGCTGCCCTGCTTCAAGAAGTTCAATCTGTCGCTCGCGTTCAAGGATAGAATCACTCCCAGACAGACAGCGTGTTTTATAACCACGATCATTGAAAATCTCACTCATAGCGCGTGATTCATCAACGCTTGAACAGAAAACTAGACCTCGAACCTTATCTCCTGATACACCATAGTAGCTAATTTTGTCCAAAAGATAATCTACTCTTTCCTCACTTATTAAACGACTGAGACTAGCTGTATCATCTATAAAGTCTCCATCTTTTTCAAAGTCAGTTACTCCGTAGTAATGAAAGGGTACAAGTAAATCTTCGTCCATTGCATCTTGAAGTCTAATTTCATAAGCTATGTTGTAGTCGAAAAGTTGAAAAATATTAAAATCATCTGTTCTTTCAGGAGTTGCTGTCATTCCTAGCAGAAATTTAGTCTGGAAATAATTCAAGATATCGAGATATGATTTTGCCCCTGCCTTATGGACCTCATCAATCAAAATATAATCAAAGTGATCCTTTGCAAAACTTGATAAATTTTCTTCCTTTGAGAGTGATTGTACTGTCGCAAAAATATATTTAGATGAAAGGTCTTTTTGCGTACCTGTGTAAAATCCATAGTCACTAACAAAGCCGCCAAGTACATTTTTAAATGACTCCATTGCATCAAGTAAAATCTGTTCCCTATGAACGATGAAAAGGACCTTATCAGGCTTTGCTTGTGCAACGTCTAATGCTGATAAGTATGTTTTCCCTGTCCCGGTTGCTGAAATTAAAAGAGCCTTTTCTTTTCCATCCCGTCTCAAAAGCTCAAGATTATCAAGAGCCTTTTCCTGCATGGAATTTGGAATAATCTCTAATTTTTCAAGTTCACGGGGAATCTGGTTTGATACTGAATTGAATTTCGGCCATACATAATTTTTTTCGTATTCTTTTAACCAGGAATCTGTAAGTTCATTCGATGAATTAAAAAGATTTTCGAATTCATTTTCCAGCTCCTTAGCTGTATTTCCGCTAACTTTTGAGGTAAATCTGAAATTCCATTCGAAGTTAGTTTTAAGAGCTGTATCCGTCAAATTAGAAGAACCAATAATATAAGAGTTATAATCTTTTTTCTTGAAGAAATATCCCTTAACATGGAATCCTTCTAAATTTGAAACACGCACTTCAAGGTTAGGAATTTTTAAAAGTTCACGAAATACTAATGGATTATTAAATCCTAAATAGGTAGAGGTAACAAGCCTACCTGAAATACCTTTATCAGCTAAATCTGACAAAGTAGTTTTTAAGAGGGCCAAGCCAGCCTTTGTAACAAAGGCTGTAGATATATCAAAAGTCTGACAGTCTTCCAAATCTCGAAGGACTGCAGCGAGAACTGTCTCTTTGCTTTCTCTATCGTTTTTGAGTAATTTTGGCGCGTGGATTCTATCTGCCTGACCACTGCTACCATCTATATAGGCCTTACTCAATGCCTGCATCATCATGTCTTGTTCATTCATGAATCTATCTTATCAAGAAGGCATGGAAAAAGCTAGAAATTTCGACCCCTCAAGGTTAAATCTCTAAGCTTTTTATTTTTATTAATCAGTTAAAGAGATAATAGACCTGGTTAATATAAAACCAATATCAAAAACTTTATAAATCACTCATCATACAAAATTACATCATTTCTACTTAAAATAACGTCATCATGACTGGATGGTATAAAGTTTAAAGAGAGACTTGTATACTTATAATCTGATATATTAAAGTCTAATGATGTTGCTATGCCATTCTTTTCCATTTGTTCAATAGTTGTACACTTTAAAGCTTTATCTAGACTAGCTATATAATCTTTATATTTTTTATCGTTAGTATCTGCATCATAATATTGCGCCATACCGATCGTTACCTTAACATTTTGAACACTGAATTTTTTACTTGAGCCATCTTTATAAAAAATTTCTGCATTATTTATTGATAATTTCACCTTATCATAATTCTCATTTTCAGGATACTTAATTACCCATATCTTATCTTGTAAGTTTTTTGTAAAATCTTGATAAGCGATATCTTCTAATTTACCTTCAGCATTTGAGAACCTTTTTTTGACATTTTCATGTCTTTCTAGAGCTTTGGATTCATTTTTATACCAGTGATCACTGAAATCACCTTCCATATCTGGCATATTATAATTTGAAAAATATCCATCTTCATAATTAAATTTAAGTCTTAAAGGCCAAGAGAGATTATTTAGATTTACAATTTTTCTATTATAGTTTAATAATTTAATTTGTGTTACCTGTAGATTATCTTTAGAGGAATAAGGAAGTACTAAACCTTTTTTTATTTTTAGTTTAGGGACATATTCAGGTATTTCTTGAACATCAATATGTCTGTAGTTTCCATCCATTGAATAATCCACTGTTCTTAAATAAATTAAAATTGGTAAAAGAACAATAACTGTAAGAATAAAATATAGCTTTTGTTTTTTTATCATAATACTCCCAAATATAAAAATAAAACTGCATATACCAATAATAAAACAAATCCCGTGACCATCCTTGATTTATCATTTGTATTATTTCCTGATATTACTAAAACAACCCCAAATATAACTAAAAATAATAATAACAAAATCATATTTTACCCTCGTAATATTAAAAAGGATAGTGAAAAATTTATATCCCACTATCCTTAAATTTTACTCTTCGATTTCTTCATCACTCCAAAGCTTTTCACTTATATTAAAAGCAATTGTTGTTGATGCAACTGATAAGACTAGACCACTTATACCTAATCCGATCTTGCCTTGACTAATTAAAATTAAACTTACTACAACGATAGATAAACATATTATAATTGAAATCAACAACTGCAACTGACCAGCATTTAAAACAGGAATTTTATTTTCTCCCATCTCATTACCTCTCTTTTAATATTTTATTGTTCAGAATTGTTTTAAACTTCTTAAATCCATATTAAACTTCATTATTTTCCATAATAAAGATCCAGCAATAGCAAATGTTGGCAAACCAAGCAAATAATTTTCTTTTCCTAAAAATACTACACTTATTGCTGACATGATAAAACACACTACCATCATAAAAAGCAAATAAATTTTTAAAGCCTTACCCATATTTCATTTATCCTTCCTTGACAGATTATGATTATATAAAATATTCATCACTCATCTTTACATTATGTACTCCACCGTCTTCTTTAAATACATTTTAGCAAGAATATAATCAAGTAATCTGACATTTATTATATGAAAACTTACAATTTTGTCAGAATCCTTTGATTGTATACTAATCTAAGAGATATACATATCATCCATTTTAAGTGCATTAACTACTGAAACTACTACCAACAGTACACATATAGCTCCTAAAAATCTATGACTACTCCAAAAACAGAGTATGCTTGCTACTAGCATTAAAATAAAAGATATAAAACTAAATAAAAAATTTATTTTTCGAATCTTCTTTATTGATAACATTCCAGTTTGATTTTCCACAATAGTACATCCCCCAAAAATACATATTAAATCTATTCATTAATAAATAAGTATAATAAATTATTTAGTATTATTTATTATCTTATCTTAAAAGACCAAAAAACAATCCCAGACATAATATGATTGAATTCTAAATGATTATATCTTTACATTTTTTATTCCCTTTATTTTTCACACTATATCCAAAAACTTTGTTTACTTTATTTGAAGTATAACACAATAAAATAAATAAAGACAGATTAAAATCATAAGTGGTTATTTTTAAATCATAAAAGGCATAAAATGACATAGAAAAACTATCCTCATTCTCACAAGGATAGTTTTTTTAATTATAAGTTTTCTAATTGTTCGATACGTTCTTTTGTCGCATTGAATTTTTCTTGATAGTCAGCTTGCTTTTCTTTTTCTTTTTCAACTACTTCTGGTTTAGCATTAGCTACAAATTTTTCGTTAGCTAATTTTTTACCAACCATATCTAGTTCTTTTTGCCATTTAGCTAGTTCTTTGTTAAGACGAGTTATTTCATCTTCAACATTGATAAGATCCGCAAGTGGTAGATAGATTTCTGCATCTGTTATGACAGCACTCATCGCTTGTGCAGGTGCATCCACATCTGAACTGATTTCTAAAACTTCTGGATTTGTAAATCTTCTTAGGTAATTTTCATTAGCTTTGAAGAATTCTTCAATTTCAGGAGTTTTTGTTTTGATTAAAATAGTAATTGCCTTGCTTGGTGCTACATTAACTTCAGCACGTGAATTACGTACACTTCTGATAACTTCCTTAAGTACTTCGACACCTTGTGCAGCTTGAGCATCATCAAATTCAGGACGAACTTGTGGATATTTTGCTGTTACAAGCGTTTCCTCAGTATGTGGGATATTTTCAAAAATTTCTTCAGTTACGAATGGCATAATTGGGTGTAATAAACGTAAAATCTGGTCTAAAACATGAGTTAGAACTGAACGAGTAACCTCTTTTTCAGTCTCATCTTCACCATAAAGAACTTCTTTTGTAAGTTCGATATACCAGTCAGCAAATTCATCCCAGATGAAGTTATAAAGAGCACGACCTGCTTCACCAAACTCAAATTTATCAAAGTTTTCTGTAACACGTTCAATTGTCTCATTTAAGCGAGTTAAAATCCAACGGTCAGTTACATTCCCAGCTTCCTTGTTAGCTACTTTTTCAAGATTAGCTTGAATATCTTCAAGTGTTAAGCCTTCATTATTCATGATGATATAACGGCTCACATTCCAAATCTTATTGATGAAGTTCCATGAAGCATCCATTTTTTCATAAGAGAAACGAACGTCTTGACCTGGAGCTGATCCGTTAGATAGGAACCAACGAAGGGCATCTGCACCATATTTTTCAATAACGTCCATTGGATCAATTCCATTACCGAGTGATTTAGACATTTTACGACCACTCTCGTCACGAATTAGTCCATGCATTAGGACATCCTTAAATGGTCTTTCATCCGTAAATTCTAGGGCTTGGAAAATCATACGACTTACCCAGAAGAAGATAATATCATATCCTGTAACAAGAGTGTTCGTTGGATAATAACGTTTAAAGTCTTTTGCTTCTGTATCAGGCCAACCCATAGTAGAAAATGGCCATAGTGCACTTGAGAACCAAGTATCTAGTACATCTTCATCTTGAGTCCAATTTTCAGCATCTGCTGGTGCGTCCATGCCAACATACATTTCTCCAGTTTCATTGTGGTACCATGCTGGAATTTGATGTCCCCACCATAACTGACGAGAAATTACCCAATCATGTACATTTTCCATCCATTGGATAAATGTATCATTAAATCTATCTGGGAAGAAGTTAACTCTATCTTCAGTTGCTTGATTTTCAATAGCCTTCTTAGATAGTTCTTCCATCTTAACAAACCATTGAGTAGAAAGTCTTGGTTCTACAGGAACACCAGTACGTTCTGAATGTCCTACACTGTGGACCATTGGCTCAACTTTAACTAAGTGTCCTTTTTCCTCAAGGGCTTTTACTACTGCCTTACGAGCAGCAAATCTATCCATACCAGCAAAATCACCTGCAAGCTCATTCATAGTACCGTCAGCATTCATAACATTTACTTGAGGTAAATCATGACGACGGCCAACCTCAAAGTCATTTGGATCATGAGCTGGTGTAATTTTTACAACCCCTGTTCCAAATTCAGGATCAGCATGCTCATCACCTACAATCGGAATAGCTTTATTCACTAAAGGTAGAATTACATTTTGGCCGATAAGGTCTTTATAGCGAGGATCTTCTGGGTTAACCGCTACTGCAGTATCACCAAACATTGTTTCAGGACGAGTAGTTGCTACCTCAAGAGAGCCTTGACCATTTTCAAGGTCATAGGTCATGTGGTAGAAAGCACCTTCGACATCCTTGTGGATTACTTCGATATCGCTTAGAGCAGTACGAGCAGCAGGATCCCAGTTGATAATATACTCGGCACGGTAGATTAATCCTTTACTATAAAGGTCAACGAATACCTTACGAACAGCCTCCGAAAGCCCTGCATCAAGAGTAAAGCGTTCACGAGAATAGTCGAGTGAAAGTCCTAGTTTACCCCATTGTTCTTTGATGGTAGAAGCATATTCATCCTTCCATTCCCAAACTTTTTCGATGAATTTTTCACGCCCAAGGTCATAACGAGTGATACCTTGTTCACGCAAACGTTCCTCAACCTTAGCTTGAGTAGCGATACCCGCATGGTCCATACCAGGTAACCATAAAGTATCAAAACCTTGCATACGTTTTTGACGAATAATCATATCTTGTAAAGTTGTATCCCAAGCATGTCCCAAGTGAAGTTTACCTGTAACATTTGGTGGTGGAATAACGATGCTATAAGGTTCAGCATTTACATCGCCTGATGGTTTGAAAACGTCAGCTTCTAACCATTTTTCATAACGCCCTGCTTCAACTTCAGCAGGATTGAATTTTGTCGAAAGTTCAGTCATATATTTCTCCTTTTAGTTTAGGTTTAGTCCATTAATTTTAGTATCAAAAAGTTCCTTAAAATACTTCTCTTCTGCTTGATTGTCATTGAGATTCCGGTAAAAAGTAAATCCCTCATCTCCTACAAAATCAAGCATATCAGATAAAATCTCTAAATCCCCATCAAATATTCCATATTTTTGTTCATCCTGTATAGCTTCTACAGTGTGTAGAATATGAAAAGTTAGATAATCTTCATCATCAGTTAGAAAATTTTCTCTATCCGTAGCAAATTTATCTTGAATACTTTTGGGAAGGGCATCTTTTTTAGCTTGATTTCCAAGTGGATTGCCAGATCCTGCTGAATACTTAATGTAAGTCTTAATGCGATTATACATACCTTCTTCATGAAAAGCAGAACCTATATATCTACTTCCATCTATAAATTCAAGCATATAAATGCCGTGTAGGTTTTTAAGCTTTTTTGATAATTCAGATTCATATCCACAAACTGCTAAATATAAATCTTCAGAGCTGTAACTGTAATTACTAGCATTTGAGCTATTAAGATAGTCTTCTGCGTATTGTTTGATTCTTGTCATTTTACCTTCTTATTACAATAAAATAATAAAGAAAAGCACCCCAACTATATATAAAATATAGTCAGGGTGCTTCACGCACGGTACCACCTGTATTGTGATTAATGTCCTTTGTATAAACGATTAATCACCACTCAATTTTATTATTTTAATTTAATCACAAGCAACCTTCATTTACCTTTGATAGAACTTTTCAGCAACCAGTTCCTCTCTCAAATCTCCCGTAAACTACTCCTCTTGATTGTTACTAGTCTAGCAGATTTAAAAGAATTTTTCAAATTAAATTTATTTCTTATCAATCATTGCTACTTTTTTCCATTTTCGAATTTTAGTACGAAAATTTGTAAACGGAGCTACAGAGTTTATATGTACCCATTTCCATATTGGCCACATGGCAGCCGTAGTAGCCCAATTGCGCTTCTCAGGTTCAAAAAGTTCTTCATCTGATAAACTTTCAAGCCAATCACATAATTCATCCACTTTTCCAGTTAATAAATCTATTCGTTCCTTAAGAGAGAGTTGAGCATAGTTTTCATAGAATGATTGATATAAGCCTCCAAGATTATTCCACTTGTAGTCAGCTGTTGGGGTAATAACCTTTATCCCTGATATTTCATCTTTTTCCCACGATAATAATAGATTTATCCATCCAAGCTGATAAGCTAAATTTTCAGCAGGTGTCTTATCTACTCCGTCAATTCGAATATCTTTCATATCTTCAGGGATAGCCTTAAATTCTTCTATATATTTTCCATAGCTAGCATGTATTGCGTCTATCAACTCCTGCTTACTATCATATGATTTCATACTTTTTAGTTCCTCTACTCTAATAGTTAGTAGTCAAATGCTCAAAATATTTAACTTGCCATTTTTGCGTTTTAAGAGCTGTTTTATTAAGTCCAACTTCCCAAGCTGGATAAACTCTAAATGCCATTTTCCCACGTTTAGCATCAGATATTATACCTTTGCTGACAAGAACATCTTTGGGAAACTTAAAAATACCTTCTTTGTTTTCATCTTTAATAATCACAAATAAGAATTCTGGGCTTTCTTCTTTATTGAATGAACGGTTATTATTATCTTCATCCTTTTTCCAAATTGCAAGAAAATATCCTTTTTTAGTTGGAGTTTTCTTAGCCAATCTACTTCTAAAACTTAAAGAATTACATGAAAGTGCTGCGTACTATTGGTTATATTTTTCAATAATCAAATCATCATCTGAAAAATCCTGATTGAAATATGAAGACAGTATAGATTTTGATATCTTAATACTCTCTTTGTCCAAATAATCCCTCAGGTAGGTCGTGAAATCCTTTTTGTGCTTTATAGTTATCGAATTTTCCTAGTAGATATTTATATGCATCTAGTCTACTTTCATAACGAATAACGGCGTCCACTGCACGCGCATCATCATCTTCGTCTGCTACTTTTTGAGCCTCACCCATGGCCATCTCATTAACCATAACCTGTGTGCTAAGCCATTCTTCAAAATCCTTTAAAAATTCTTGTTCGTAAGTCATATTTATCTTCCTTCTTTATTTTAATATTAGTTGATAGGCATATCGTAGTCCCTCAAACATCACGTTTCCTCGGTATTCAAAGCCTTGTTTTTCAAGTACTCCACGCATAACCTTGTTCTCGGGATGAGTATCTACACGAAAATCAGTAAATCCTTGCATTCTCATGGTACTCAATATATTTGACCAAAAGATATTTGCTAACCCAAGTCCCCTAAATTCAGCAGACAAAGCCATACGATGGATAGTGACGTAATTTTCTGCTCCATCACTTTCTTGCCACTTGCCGTCAGCTATCTTCTGGTAAGCTGGTTCGACACTTGTCATTATGACAGCATAACCTGCAATCTTCTCATTTACCACGAGTACACAAGCTTCCTTTTCAGAACTTCTGATATCATCTTCAATATCAGAAACTGCTGGATATTCATTTTGCCACTGGTCGATTTTTTGCTGAGCCAGATATCCTTTAGCTGATGCTATGATCTGCATGATCTCTGCTAAATCTTCTAATTTTGCTTGTCTAATGTAGACTGTCATAATCTAATTTCCACCTTGCAATAAGTATAACAAAGTCTCTTCCTTTTCTCAAAGAACTAAATATCCTTTTGGAGAAAAGCGATTGAGACGATTACTAGAATAAAGCCGATTATCTCAATGTAAGTCAGTCTATGACTAAAGACAAAAATTGATAAGATGTTTGAAAGGATGGGCTCCCAGGCAGTTAACACTCCCGCTAGTGCTGGGCTGATGTATTTTACGCTTGAGAGATATACCAGATAGGCGAAAAGTGTGCCGAGAATGATTACAACTGTTAAATGTCCAATTGTGGTAAAGTTGAAAACTCCTGTTGGTTTCCATAATGGATGAACAATATTTGCTGGTATCCCTGCTATTATCATTCCCCAGCCAACGACTAAGATAGTGCTATATTTTTTTAAAATCCTTTGTGGTTGAATGCTGTAAATTGCAAGGCTTACGGCTGTCATGATTCCCCAGAATAATGGTGGAAAAGACGTTATGAGATTTGATATATTTCCTTTTGTTACTATTAAAAGAACGCCAATACTTGTTGCAAATAAGAGAACAAATGTTTTAGCCGAAGGCATCTTTTTATTTTTAATGGCTTCATAAATAATTATGAAAAATGGACATGTATATTGAAGAATAGTAGCTAATGCTGAATTGCTAAGTTCAATGGTCTTAAAAAATGCAAATTGGAGCATGAACATTCCAGCAAAAGAGAAAATAATAATATCGATTAAATCCCTCTTGTTTTTGAAAATCTCAAATATCTTTTCCTTAAAAATAAATTTTGCACTAAGAAGTAACAAAATTCCTGATATTACAGTTCTCGCTGTGACTACCCAACTAGCAGTGAAGCCATAATCTTCAAATAGTATCTGACCTGAAATTCCTGATATAGCCCATAAACTACAAGCTAATAATGCTAAAAATATACCTTTATTCTTTGTTCCCATACGTATCTCCTTATAATTGTTATAACTATAATACAAAAATACTCTATTAACTAGACCTTTAGTGTTTATTTCTTGTACAAAAAAAAGACCGAATTGTTCGGTCTCAAAATTCTATTTTCTTGTTAATTTAACTACACATTCTGTTCGAGCTGTTTGTGGGAACATATCAACTGATTGTAAGTATTCAACATTGTATACTTGCGATAATTTAACTAGGTCACGTGCAAGTGTCGATACATTACATGATACATAAACCATTTTTTCTGGTTTATATTCCACTATTAAATCCAGTAGTTTATCATCTAATCCAGTTCTAGGTGGGTCGACAATTATAGCATCTGCCCTATAACCTTCTTTATACCACTTAGGAATGATATCCTCAGCTTGTCCAACCTCGTAATGAGTGTTATCAAAACCTAGATTTTCTGCATTCTTCTTAGCATCATCAATCCCTTGTGCGATTACATCCATTCCACGAACTGACTTCACTTTTGAAGCAAAAGCTAAGCCAATTGTTCCTACTCCACAATATGCGTCTATGATATTGTCATTTTCTGATACATCAAGTGCGTTTATAGCTTCTTGATAAAGGACATTTGTCTGCATACTATTAAGTTGATAAAAGGCGCGTGGGCTAAGAGAAAATTCATAATCTAATACTTCTTCATTAATGGCCTCTTGTCCCCAAATAATTTCAGTATGTTGTCCATAAATTTCTGACGATTTTTTCGTATTAATATTAAGAGCAATTGTCTTGATTTGCGGATATTCTGCCACTAAATCTTTCGATATTCGGTCTAAATTAATATTTTTACTCGAGATAAAAACTAGCTGAACTTGGTCTGATTTCATAGCATGACGGACCATAACTGTCCTTAGACCCTGACTTCTCCTTTCATCAAATAAAGGAAGTTTATATTTAGAAATCAAATTACGAATAGTATTGATTATCGATTGAGTTAATTGGTCTTGAACTAGACAGTCTTTTATATCAATTAAACGGTGAGAGTTTTCAGCATACAGACCTACGTTCACCTTGTCTTTGATTTGACGAGTTTGAAACTGTAGTTTGTTACGATAATGCCAAGGTTCCTTCATACCCATCGTTGGTCTCAATTCATAATCCGAAAAACCTTCTGGTTTGAATTTTTGAAGGGATTGCTTAAGAATATCACGCTTAAATTCCAACTGAGCTGAATACTCAAGGTGCATAATCTGGCAACCTCCGCATTCTTCGTAGTACTTACATGCTGGGTCTACTCTTTGACGTGATTTTTTATTAATATTTACAATTTCTGCTTCTACATAACGGCCTTGAGCTTTAGTAATAACAGAATAAACTTCTTCCTTAGGGAGCGCCCCTTTTACAAATACAGTTTGTCCTTTAAAATTACCAATACCTTCGCCATTTATCCCCATCTTTTTTATTTTAAGGGGGATTTTTTGTCCTACTTTTAAATATACCATAGAAGTATTATAACATTTAATATGAAAAATCTTCTTCAAAAGTACGTACAATACTAAAAGCTATTTTATAAACTTCTATCATAGTGAATTGTGATAGAAAATAGCATCAACTAACACTTCATAATATCAAAAAAAAAATCAAATTTACAATATTTACTGCGTACAGTTTATCTGTGCAATTTCTAAAGAAAAGTTATATTATGAAGCCATATTAAATGAGGAGGTGATTATTAGAAGAGAAATTATGGGGAATTTTATCTAATGTCGTAACTAACTTAATACTTAATACAAATTAAAAAGGAGAATTAATATGTACGGAGAATTACATGGTAAGGTAGCTGTAATTACAGGAGCTGCAACGGGGCTAGGGCTTGCAATTTCACTAAGATATATACTTGAAGGAATGAATGTAGTCGGTGACTATGTTGGAACACTTCCTGATGAATTAGCTGACGCTGCTAAGAAGCATCCAGATAGAGTAAAATTCGTTGAAGCTGATGTTTCTAACGAAAAACAAGTTGAGGGACTAGCAAAAACTGCCGTTGATACTTTTGGAGATATCGATATCTGGGTAAATAATGCAGGTGTTGAAAAAGCTTGTCATACTGCTGAAATGCCATTTAAAGAATGGAAAAAAGTACTGGATGTCAACTTAGACGGTGTGTTCCTTGGTTCTCGTGAAGCCTTAAAACACTTTACAAAAAACAAGAAAAAAGGAACAATCATCAACATGTCTTCAGTTCACCAACAAATTCCATGGCCTACTTTTGCGCACTATGCAGCAAGTAAAGGTGCAACTGAAATGTTTACTAAAACAATTGCGCTTGAATATGCTGATCAAGGAATTCGTGCAAACTGTATAGCACCAGGGGCTATTGATACTCCAATTAATGCTAAAAAGTTTTCAGACCCTAAACAATTGGCTCAAACTGAAAGCATGGTACCAATGGGAAATATCGGTAAACCACAAGATATTGCGAATGCTGCAGCTTTCTTAGCTTCAGATGAAGCTTCTTATATAACTGGTACAACTTTATTCGTTGATGGAGGAATGACTCTATACCCTTCATTCCAACATGGTGCAGGTTGATAAAAACAATCAACATAGTTAGCCAGTGGGTCACAGTGCCCCTGGTTTTTTCATAAATGAAATGGAGGTAATTTATGAAATTTTTTAAAAATGTAGTGATAATCTTAATAGGTCTACTTACAATGTCAGTAGGATCAAGTATCTTACGTACAGCAAAACTTGGGGTTGATCCATTTACTGCAATGAATATCGGATTATCTAGTCACGTTGGATTAAGCCTAAGTGTATTCCAAATTATCGTAAACTGCTTAATATTAGTCTATGTTTACCTATACAATAAAAAAGCAATTGGTTTAGGTACAATTTTAAACATGTTCCTAGTAGGGGCATTCATTGATATGTTTTCAGCAATGTTCAAACCGCTAACACATTCAATGACTCATTCTTTAATTGCACAAACTCTTTGTTTAATTATAGGTATAGCATTGTTTACTCTAGGTTCAGCAATATATATGGCAACAAATCAGGGGGATTCGCCATATGATGCTATTGCACCAACAATTTGTAAACAAACAGGTAAAAGTTATACACCTGTTAGAACAACCCAAGATATAATTGTCGTTATCATTGGTTTCCTTGCAGGAGGTCCAATTGGTGTTGGTACAATTATTTGTGCCTTCGGATGTGGTCCACTAATCTCATTCTGGACTTCAATCGTTAAACCAATAATTAAAAAATTATAAAGTATAAGGTATCCAGGAGGAGTAACTTATGGTTAAAAAAGAAAGAATATTATTCGGTACATATACTGACGATCCAACATACTCAGAGAAAAACTTGAGTGAAGGAGTGTATGAGGCATACCTAGATCTTGATAAAGGAAAGCTTACAGATTCATCTTTGATTATCAAAGAAGCGAATCCAACATACTTAGTTACTAATAAAGAAAATTCTATATTTACAGTCAATGGACATAAAAGAATGGGTGGAGTCGCTTCTTATGATTCAGATTATAAATTAATTGATAAAATACTAGAGACTGGATCTCCTGTATGTTATGTTTCAATAGATGAAAAGCGACAACTACTATTTGGAGCAAACTATCACAAAGGAGAGCTCAATAGCTATAAAATTACAAACAATAAAAATTTAAATAGCATTGAATCTCTATATCATAGTGAACCTATTGGTCCACATAAAAACCAAGATGCTCCTCATATTCATTTTGCTAATCTAACACCTGACGGTAGATTAATCGCCTGTGACTTAGGTACTGATAGAGTTTATCTATACGATGTATTAGAGACTGGTGAGTTGACCCTTAAAAGTATTTGGCACGCCAAGCCAGCAACTGGACCTCGACATCTTGTTTTTAGTAAAAACGGGAAATACGTATATGTAGTTGGGGAATTAGACTGTTCTGTTAACGTTTTAGAATATGATAAGAAAGAGGCAACACTCAAAACTATTAGTAAAACGTTCACTATTGATCTAGACTTTGTTGATTTCAATAGTGCAGCTGCAATACGACTTTCTAATGATGGTAAGTATTTATACGTTTCTAATAGAGGTGAAAATTCTATTGTGGTCTTTGAAGTTTCAAAAAGTGGAAAAGACATTAAAGAAATTCAAAGAATCTATACAACAGGAAACTTCCCACGTGATTTTAATATAAATGATAGTGGAGAATTTTTAGTTTGTGGATTCCAATATAGTGATTATATTAACCTATTTAGTATTGACCAAAATACTGGGAAATTATCACTTATTCAGGATGACTTTTTTGTTCCAGAAGTAGTATGCGTCCACTTTCCGAAAAGCACGCCACACAAATGATGTTAACGGATACAAAAATTCTAAATTGTAAGCTAAAATATTGCTAATAGTTTTGTTTTTGTGTAAAATAAAACTATCTTAAAAAATAAAGGGGAATAATTAACTATGAAAACAGTTATTATTGGTACCAACCATGCTGGTATCGCCGCTGCAAACACTCTATTGGATAACTATCCAGATCAAGAAATCGTGATGATCGACCGTAACTCAAACTTGAGCTACCTAGGTTGTGGAACTGCTCTTTGGGTAGGACGTCAAATCGATGGTTACGAAGGTCTTTTCTATACAAATGAAGAACAATTTCGTGCTAAAGGTGCTGAGATCTTTATGGAGACTGAAGTTGACAAAATTGATTTTGACAACAAGACAGTAAAAGCTAAATCTAAAGATGGTGAAGAATTTGATGTAACTTACGATAAACTAATTATCGCTAGTGGTTCAAAACCTATCATTCCAAACATTCCTGGTAAAGACTTAGACGGAATTCATTTCCTTAAACTTTTCCAAGAAGGACAAGCTGTTGATAAAGATATGAGTCGTGATGATGTTAAGACAGTTGCCGTTATTGGTGCTGGATACATCGGTGTTGAAATCGCTGAAGCTGCTCGTCGTCGTGGTAAAAATGTTTTACTATTTGATGCTGAAGACACTTCTCTTGCTTCATATTATGATGAAGACTTCACTAAATTGATGGATAAAAATCTTGCTGATAATGGTATCGAATTACACTTCAGCGAACCAGCTACAGCATACGAAGGTGATGCTAATGGACGTGTTAACAAAGTAATTACTGGTAAAGGTACTTATGATGTTGATATGGTTATCAACTCAATTGGTTTCACTGCCAATGCTGATTTAGGAAAAGATAGCCTAGATACATTCAGAAATGGTGCATATATCGTTGACCGTACACAAAAAACTAGCAATGATGATGTATATGCTGTTGGTGACTGTGCTACAATCTACTCAAATGCAATCCAAGATACTACATATATCGCTCTTGCATCAAATGCGGTACGTTCTGGTATTGTAGCAGGACATAATGTTGGTGGAACTAAATTAGAATCACCAGGTGTTCAAGGTTCTAATGGTATTGATATTTTCGGTCTAGGTATGGTTTCTACAGGTATCTCTGTCAAAGCTGCTGGCAAGAACAATATTGAAGTTCTTTACACAGAATATGAAGATTTACAAAAACCTTCTTTCATTAAAGATGATAACAAGTTGGTTAAGATTCGTATCGTATACGAAAAAGATAGTCGTCGTATCGTTGGAGCACAACTTGCTTCAAGAGAAGATATTTCTGCAAACATTCATATGTTTAGTCTTGCAATTCAAGAAAAATTAACAATTGATCAACTTCAACTTCTTGATATCTTCTTCTTACCACACTTCAACCAACCATATAACTATATCACTATGGCTGCTTTGAAAGCTAAATAATATATTACTGGGCACATCTTAAGATGTGCTCTTTATTTACCTTTTATATTTCAAAAAAACTCGTCAAATGACGAGTTTTTAAATTTTTTTATCAAAGTACTTAAGAGCAAAAAGATCAACTAGAAATCCAATAGATAATACAATTATTATTATCATAATTACACTATAAAGATCAATATTTATAGTCTTTAAATTTGGGTAAAATCTTTTTAATATCGTAAAAACTAACGATATAACTAAGAAAAAATCTAAAGCAAAATAATAATAGTATCTTGAAACATTACCCGCCTTTTCTCTAATTATTTTCCATCTCTCATCTTCTCCATATTCTTTCACTTTGTTGCCTGAATAAATAATATACCAAATACATATTCCTGCAATTAGAATATCAATAAGAAGTTGTATTAAATCATAATCCATAATGTTCATCCTTTGCTATTTTACATATTTTTGTCATAGTATCTTAAAGCAAAATACTCTACAATAACTGAAAGCATATAAATAAATGCTAAAGTGGCAACTATTGATACCAAAGAAGTCCTACCTTCTGGTAAAATCTTACCAAAAATAAGAAGGACTACAGGTCGTGCTAGAATCCATAACAGGTATATTGCTGCAGCTGTAAGACAACATATATCATAATATCTCCTGACAACGTTACTAGCCTTTAATTTTATTATCATCCAGCGCTCATCGTTTCCATATTCACTTCCTTTATCACGATAATAACCCATATATTTATAGTTGATTAAAATAGAAATATCTTCGTTTTACTACGCTGTCGATTACACTTAAATAAGCAAGCTTATTAGTGTAAGTCGCAAGACAAGGCACTTCGCTTCGCTACGATGTCCATAGAACTTAAATTGCTAAAGCAATTAGTTCTCTAATGGCGATGAATCGATGATAGAACTAGGGTTCATCGAGATGAGTCGCTACGCCTTGCTCCGATGTCGATTATACTTTAATAAGCAAGCTTATTAGTATAAATCGCAACGATGTATTAATCTATTTTTAAGTGACTATAAAAATAAGATACATTGTTGGAAAGCCTATAACAATAGCTATAATCATCTTAACTATTGCCCAAAATACAAAACTACTCATTTAATCCACCTTCATATTCTTGAATCATAATACTTTAAAGCAAGTCCGTATAGAGCTATTGGAACTGATGCAAGGGTAAAAATCAAGCTAGCAACTTCTGAATAAGACAGTTGACCATCTCTTATTTTTAAAATATTGATTAGTACTATTGCAACAAATGCCAAAATCATTATCGATAATAAATACCAACTAAATATACTTGCTGCTTTTTGCTCAACTGTTTTCCAACGTTCATCATTATTGTACTCTTTACGTTTTTTGTCACGAAAAGATACAGACCATGTACTAAATATAGTAATAATTGCATTAATAATTGTAAAAGAACCCATTATAATTCCTTTCTAATCTTCTTCTTGCACAAAGACTTCTGTTATATCCACACCAAATACTTTTGCTAGGGTAAAAGCTAAATCAAGTGATGGTGTATATTTATATTTTTCTATAGAAATTACTGCCTGTCTCGATATGCCTGCCATTTCTGCCAAGTCTGCCTGAGTCCAGTCGCGTTCTGCCCTCAAGACTTTCAATCTATTTTTTATCAATGTAAAGACCTGCTTTCATAATGTAATCAATTGTTTACATTTACAGTGTAATGACTTAGTTACTTTTTGTCAAGTATTATATATATTAAAAAAATAAATTTCCATGACTACTTTTGCAATTTTTTCACGTATAATAATATACATGATAAAGATTACTGCAATAGAAAAGAAAAAACGACTATATAAAGTCGAATTTGATAAGCATGATACAATTTATGTCACTGAAGACACTGTAGTTAAATATATGATGTCTAAAGCTGCTGAATACAGTGAAGAACAACTAAAAGAAATCATTGAATTTGCAAACTTTTCGCGTGGAAAAAATTTAGCCATCTACTATATTAGCTTTAAAATGAGAACTAAAGTTGAAGTTATTAAATATTTACAAGAGCACGAAATAGATAACCGTCAAATTGCTCGTATTATTGATGAACTAGAATCTAGTAAATATATTGATGATGCTTCTTATACTGAAAGTTTCATCAACAGTAAAATAAACTCTCAGACAAATGGACCTTATCAAATTAAACAAAAGCTTTCTACAAAAGGTATAAAAACCGACTTAATTGATGAAATCATGAGTCAAACTTATACAAGAGAAAGTCAAGTTGATGTCGCAACTAACATCGCTGAAAAGTTAGTAATGCAAAAGTATAGTAAGTTACCTCTCAAAATGCTTAAAATTAAAATAAATCAATCTCTTGTAACTAAAGGATTTTCTTATGATATTGCAAAAATTGCAATTGAAAGTTTAGAGCTCGAATCAGATAGTGAACAGGAAAGTGATTTAATTCAAAGCGAAATAGAAAAAAGTATGAGAAAATATGGTCGAAAATATGACGGATATGATCTCAAACAGCGAGTTATTCAATCATTAGCACGTAAAGGATTTGACTTCGATACCATTAATAGGGAACTTAGAGAATATGACTTTTAATTAAAGTGTGGTATTAGTGACTCTACTTCTTTAATAGTTAATTCTCTGTATTGACCAGGTGCTAAGTCCTCACCCAAATCAAGTGGTCCAAATTTAATACGTTTAAGTTCAGTTACAAGCTTCCCTGTAGAGAGGAACATCTTTCTCACTTGTCTATTCCGCCCTTCAGAAATTTTTACATTAGCATGGTGGGCACCAGTAATTTCTAACTGAGCAGGTTTCAATAACACATCACCATCAATTGAAAGGCCTTGCGCAAACTTATCCACATCTGATGCTACGAGTGGTTCTTTGGTAGTAACTTGATATATTTTCTCCACATGACTCTCAGGATTTAGCATATTTCTCCCCAATTTCCCATTATCTGTGATTAAAAGAAGTCCACTTGTCCAAAAATCTAGTCTACCAACCAGATATAATTCCGACTTATCCACATTTTCTAGTAAATCAAAGACGGTCTCATGTTTTTTATCTGTATTTGCACTGATTGTTTGCACAGGCTTGTGGAGCATATAGTATTTATGAGGATAAAAAATTACTTTTTCTCCACGAAAGATAACATCTTGTACTGAACTATCCACATTTTGACTAATTTTAGCGGGAATTTTTCCATCAACTGTTACTAAACCTTCTTTGATAGCCTTTTTCGTTTCCTTTTTATTTAGTAAAAAGTTTTTCATTATGAGTTCATCTATTCTCAACTTCTTTTCCTTGACCTTTTAATTCCTTTAATATATTCTTAGGTTATATTCTAATTGAATTTTCAAAAAAAAGAAAGGGGTGGGCGAAAATGGCTTTTACAAATACGAGTGGAAGATATGCAAGCTTTGGTATTGCATCTGAATTACCAGGCCAAATCATTGATTCATTTTGGTACATTATTGATAATAACTTAAAAGGGGTTTTTGTTTTAGAACCAATTATTAATTTTGAACTTATCAATAATGACGGTTATCTTACAATCCTTTTCTCACAAGAAGGATCATACGATAAAATAGCTTTTGATTTCGACTTTCCTTATGATAAAAATTGGCCAAAGGTTGTTCATGTTGTGGACAGAATGGGTAGGGAAACTGTTATCCTTCCGAGTGAAATGTAAATATTGTTTTGGAGCAGCTAATGCTGCTTTTTATATAAGAAAAAGAACCAGCTAAAGCTAGTTCTTATTTTATTATTTTTTAGTTTTCATCGTTTGCTACGAATGGAAGTAAAGCCATTACACGAGCACGTTTGATAGCTGTAACCACTTTACGTTGGTTTTTAGCTGAAGTACCAGTAACACGACGAGGTAAAATTTTACCACGTTCACTGATGAAACGTTTTAAAAGTTCAGTATCTTTGTAGTCTACATGTTCGATTTTATTAGCTGCAATAAAATCAACTTTTTTACGGCGTTTGAATCCGCCACGACGTTGTTGAGCCATGATTTTTTCTCCTTATATTATTTCTTAATTTTGAAATTACGTTCTTATAATAGTCAACTACTCATATAAAATATGAGAACCTTTAATTAACATTAGCAATCCTTAAGAATTACTAATATATCAATAAGGTATTAGAATGGTAGATCATCATCATCAATGTTGATTGGACTTCCTCCACCGAATGGATCAGAGTCATTACGTCCGAAATCAGGCACATTGTTTTGTTGAGTTGATGAACCGTATGAATTATTATTGCTGTTTCCTTGTGGAGCTTGATAGCCACCACCAGCTGAACCACCTTGACTTTCGCGAGTTGCGCGACTTTCAAGGAAAGTAACATTATCAGCAACAACTTCAGTTACATATACACGTTGTCCTTGTTGATTTTCATAATTACGAGTTTGAATTCGTCCTGTAACACCAAGAAGATTACCTTTTTTAGCACCGAAACGAGCTAAAAATTCTGCGGTTTGTCTCCAAGCTACTACTTGAACAAAGTCAGCATCATATTCACCATTTTGGTTCTTGAAATTACGAGTAATCGCAAGGGTGAAACTTGTATTTGATTGTCCGCTAGCAGTTTGACGAAGCTCGATGTCTTTTGTCAAACGCCCTACCAATACTACGTTATTAATCATATAAGATGGTCCTCCTATGATTTATTAAACTAGAATTAAGCTTCTACCTTAACGATCATATGACGAAGAATGTCGCCGTTGATTTTAGCAAGACGATCAAATTCGCTAGTTGCTGCTGAGTCAGTAGCTGCTTCGATATTAACAATGTGGTATAAACCTTCATTGAATCTGTTAATTTCGTAAGCTAAACGACGTTTTTCCCAGTCTTTTGAATCGATGATTGTAGCACCGTTTTCAGTTAGAATCCCATCAAAACGTTCAACTAGAGCTTTTTTAGCTTCTTCCTCAATGTTTGGACGAATAATATAAAGAATTTCGTATTTAGTCATTGAATCTCTCCTCCTCTTTTGGTCTAATGACGTCCTACTCACTAGGACGTAAGTGAGGTATACTCACAAGAACTCATTATAGCAAAATATTCAAGGCACTTCAAGTAATAAATTTAGTAATGAAAAATAATTTCAATATAAAAACCCTATCCAAAAGAGATAGGATTCAAAACTTTTTTTGAAAATCTTAAAAGATAAATTTAATCGCTGCGTATATTAGTAAGATAGTACCAAGTACAATTCTATATTTACCAAAGATTGTAAAGTCATGTTTCTTAATGTAATCCATCAAGAATTTAATTACAAAAATTGATACAAAGAAAGCTGTCAAAGATGCAACGAGTAACACGAAGAATTCTTGTGTAGATAAAGATTCCCCTGCTCTAATAAACTTGAAGACTTTAACTGCACTCCCTCCAAACATTGCTGGAATACCAAGGAAAAAAGTAAATTCTGCTGCAACATAACGGCTAGCACCTAAAATAATTGCCCCTAAAATAGTAACACCACTTCGACTAGTTCCTGGCATCAAACTTAAGAGCTGGAACATACCTATACCAAAGGCAACTTTATATGTCAGTTTATTAAGGTCTGTTATTGTTGGAGTTTTATCTTCGGCCCATTTTTCTACAAATATGAAGGCAAAACCATAAATAATCAGCATTAGAGCAACACTTACAAAGCTATAAAAGTGATCCTCAAACCAATCATCGTATTTTAAACCGATAACAGCTGCAGGTAAAGATGCAATTACTACTTTTGTCCATAAACGCCATGTATTTCTTTTTTCTTTATCAGTTTTATTCTTATCAAAAGGATTAAGTTTATTAAAGTAAATTACAACTACTGCCATAATAGCTCCAAGTTGAATCACCACGTTAAACATTGAGATGAATGCTGGACTACCTTTTAATTTAAGAAACTCATCAACTAAAATCAAATGACCAGTACTTGAAATTGGTAGCCATTCAGTTATACCTTCAACGATACCAAGAAATATCGCTTTAATTATTTCAATCATATATTTTCCAATCTATTTATATTAATTCAAAATCATTATAACAAAGACTTGACTTAATATCTATTAAAAATTTTAATTCACAATCTTAAAAGCCTATCCTTTACTTATAAAAAAAATAGTGCTAGAATCAAGTGTAAATTAAATATTAATAGAGTATAGAGGTTGCATCTTTTATTAACCCCATTGAGTTTCGTGGAACATTGACGTGGGACTAGGAAAAGATGCCGAAAAATTTAGTATCCACTTGTACTAGGTTTTGGGTCGTATGTAAATAGCATTCGAACTGTCTTTATTATAGTCTTCTATAATAAAGTTGAGCTTTACTTAAAACATACCAATTATCTATCCTCTTGCATGTATACAAGGGGATTTTTCTATTTTTATTTAAAAATAAAATTTTATTTTTAGGAGATGTGATGAAAAAATTACTAGCATTCTTACTACCACTTCTTTCAGTCTTTGCATTTGTATCAAGTGTACAAGCTGATCAAGGTGAATTTCGTGTAGGTATGGAGGCAGGTTACCCACCTTTCAACTGGACACAAAAAACTGATGCTAATGGAGCTGTGAAAATTGATGGCTCAGATCAATATGCCAATGGTTATGATGTGCAAATTGCAAAGAAAATAGCTGATAAGCTTGATAAAAAGCTTGTTGTTGTTAAAACTAAGTGGGATGGTCTTGTTCCTGCCCTTACATCTGGTAAGATTGATGCAATTATCGCAGGTATGAGCCCAACTGCTGAGAGACGTCAACAGATTGATTTCTCAGATAATTATTATACAAGCCATCTTGTTATTGTTGTGAATAAAGACGGTAAATACGCTGATGCAACTAAGTTATCTGACTTTAAAGGTGCTAAGATTACAGCTCAACAAGGTACCTTCCATTATGATTTGATTCCTCAAATTCCAGGAGTTAAACAAGAACAAGCCATGTCGGATTTTTCGGCCATGCGTGTCGCTCTTCAATCTAAAACAATTGATGGATATGTTGGTGAACGTCCTGAAGGGATTACTGCTCAAGCAGCCAACGATTCATTTAAGATGATTCAATTCAAGGATGGTGATGGTTTCAAGACTAATCCTGAAGATACTCAGACTGCTGTTGGGGTAAGAAAAGGTGATAAGAACCTACCTGTTATCAACGAGGTTCTGTCTACTATTTCTGAAGAAGATCAAACAAAAATCATGGATGAAATGACTGCTTTGCAAGATCATCCTGATAAAAAAGTTGGTTGGTGGAATCAAGTTTTAAATATCGCCAAAGAAAATGGTCCTGAATTCCTACGTGCCGCTGGTGTTACTCTTTATATTTCACTAATTGGTACTATCATCGGTACTATCATTGGTCTCTTAATCGGTGTATTCCGTACTGCTCCAAAGGCAGCAAATACTGTACTTGCTTGGCTTCAAAAAGCATTTGGTTGGTTCTTGAATGCCTATATTGAAATCTTCCGTGGTACTCCAATGATTGTACAAGCGATGGTTCTTTACTATGGTACTGCACAAGCCTTTGGAATTAATATGGACAGAACTCTTGCTGGTTTAATTATCGTTTCAATCAATACTGGTGCTTATATGAGTGAAATTGTCCGTGGTGGTATTCTTGCTGTTGACAAAGGGCAATTCGAAGCTGCCAGTGCCCTCGGTATGAATCACGGTCAAACTATGCGCAAGATTGTTCTACCGCAAGTAGTTCGTAATATCTTGCCTGCTACTGGTAACGAGTTTGTCATCAACATTAAAGATACTTCAGTATTGAATGTAATCTCAGTTAGTGAGTTATTCTTTGAAGGTAACACAGTTGCCCAACAAAACTATCAATACTTCCAAACTTTCGCCATCATCTCAGTAATCTACTTCGTTCTAACATTTACAGTTACACGTATTCTTCGCTTCGTTGAGAAGAAATTAGACACTGATACACACACAACAGGCGCAAATCAAATGCAGGTTAAAGCGGAGGTTAAAAAGTAATGGCAGAAAAAATATTAGAAATTAAACATCTTAAAAAATCTTTTGGTTCTAATGAAGTACTTAAAGATATCAACATGGATATTCATAAAGGTGAAGTTATTTCAATCATCGGAAGCTCAGGAAGTGGTAAATCAACTCTCTTAAGATCCATCAATTTACTTGAGATTCCAACTGGGGGAGAGATTCTCTACCACGGAGAAAATGTTCTCCAAAAGGGATATGACTTACCTAAATATCGTACTCATTTAGGTATGGTATTCCAATCATTCAACCTTTTTGAAAACCTAAATGTTTTAGAAAATTTAATCGTTGCCCAAACAACTGTTCTTAAAAGAGAACGTTCTGAAGCTGAAAAAATTGCCCTTGAAAACCTTACAAAAGTTGGCATGGATAGCTTTGTTCAAGCACGACCAAGACAATTATCAGGTGGACAAAAACAACGTGTAGCTATTGCACGTGCTCTATCTATGAATCCTGAAGTAATATTATTTGATGAACCAACTAGTGCACTTGACCCAGAGATGGTAGGTGAAGTTTTAAATATCATGGATGAAGTTGCTAAATCTGGTCTTACTATGGTAATTGTAACCCATGAAATGGAGTTTGCACGTGAAGTATCGGACCGTGTTATCTTTATGGACAAAGGAGTAATTGCTGAAGAAGGTAGCCCTGAACAACTATTTGTTAATCCTAAAGAAGCAAGAACGCGAGAATTTTTACAACGTTATCTACGTTAAAATTAATACAAAAAGAGGACTTCTAACAGGAGAGTCCTCTTTTTTAATATATGCAGCTAAACACTTGTAATTAAAACTTTTTATTTGACAAGTAATTATTCAAAGTATATTATCTGTATATAGTTTAAATTACAACTATTTAATTTAAAAGAATGTATGAGGTAATAAATATGTCATTAACACGTTCACAAACAATTGAAACTAAAAAAGAGTTCCAAGATAATTTAACACTTTCTGGCCTAACGATTGAAAGAATCGCAGAAGACTTGAATACCACACCAGAAATAATCGAAAATACATTAAATCTTGATGCAATTCATATTGAAGACCCTTGGGTATTAAAAGAATATCTAGAAGAAAAAATTAGAGAAAATGGAGATGTCCCTATTGAATTCAAAGCACTAAGAGGTGATTATCATCAATACTGGTTCTTAAATTCAAGACGTATTGATAAAATGAAAATTGGTTAATAATTATAAATATAATATTATCCAATCAAAATGTACGGTACAAATATTAAATTAAAAAACTGATGAAATCCAGATATTGGACTTCGTCAGTTTTTTATTTAATAAATATTTTATGTGATTTAATTGCTCTAAATACAATATAAATCGTTAGCAATACCCATGATATTACTGAAATAACTATTGACATTTTTTCAATAAGGCTCTTCACATACGTCACCCTTATCTGTGATTGATTTTCCGATTCCACCATCACATAGCCCTTATCATTTTTCGACAAAGGAAGAGTGTTTCCTTTTTCATCAGTTGCTTCAAATCCTTTATACCACGTCATCGGAAGCTGAACTTCATGGTTTCCAGTTGGTAGATTACTAGCGATAAAAGTATAATTATCATGGGTTAATTTGACATCTATTTCTTTATTATCAATTAAAATAATTTTATTATTCAAAACATCAACCAAATTTTGTTTAATGAGTGATGGATCATCCTTATAATTATAAACAAGTTGTTTTTTATCCCTATAATCCGATATCCCATTTTTATTATTAATCAACTTTTCTACTAATGTATCATTTGTTAAGAAAAGTGGATTAGTTTTAATTGTGGAATTATATTGCTCATTATTAACCCCAATGAGATTTGAAGAATATTGAGAGGAAGCAAAGAACAATGAAAATAGAATGAAAACAACAGAAATAACTTTATGCTCTTTAGGCAAATTACATTCAATTAAAAATTCAACAATAAATATTATCAAAAATACGTTGGCAAATACTGAAAACCTTCCTGGATATTGTATAATATTCAAAAATGAATTTTGAAATAGGTGCCATGGAAATAGATTACTTTGTAAAATAAAATATATTACAAATATTATTAAATATATTTTTGAATTATTAAAATTTTTATTATTAAGATTATTTAATATGATTATTGAAAAGTAGAGTAATAGTATTAACAATGCAATACCAATTGTTAGAGAAGCATAGCTACCATATGTATTTGATATATTCAACTGAACAGAGCTACCTATATTAGCAGTAAATTTCTGTATATTTGTTAAAAATGGTCCTGATAAATTTTCTCCTAAAGATTTTTTTTGAATTAAAAAAGGAACTAAAAAATAACTTGATAACATCGTAACAAAAATTGTTGAGACAATCAGTTTACAGAAACTATTATAAGTAATTTTTCTAAAATAGATAGATAAAATAACAAATATAATTGATGATAGCACCATCATAAATGTTACTGCAAGACTATTTAATAATATTAAGGATGCGCCAATTGGAAGATAATACCAAAATTCACCTTTTCTATAAAAAATATCATATAATCCAAAAAATGTTACAGGAATAAACAAGCTTGCAAAAGTTATTGCCATATTACCAGCATTAAACAATACACCCATGTTATGGATAGAAAAAGTAAATAATATACTAAATAAAATGGCTTTTTTTGTATTTTTGAAAAAATTTTTCCCAGTATTATATAAAATATTTTGAGAAAAAAGAAGGAATATAAATACTGAAATATAGTAGGCCGTTATCCCCTTTCCGACAATACACCAAATAATTGCTATTATGTAGATAAAAGATATTGGATAAAAAAAGTTTACTCCATACCCACTAGAGCCAAAAGTAAAAGCTGAGACATCTGGAAAAAACTTACCTACCTCGATACCTTCTTTTATCTCATAAACCCTATTTAAATGAAAAAGAGCATCCTGGTTAAAGGAGTATACACTCTTGTGAATTACCATTGGAAATATATATATAACTGATAATAAAATAAATATTAAATTTCTCAGCCAAAAATTTTCATAAATTTTTTGGCTAGATTGTCCTAGTTTAGAAAGCATTCTCTTTTCCACAATTGTTTAATTTTCCTTTGTTTTTTATAATGAAATTCTTAATCTTCTATCTCAATTATCTTCTCAGCTAAAAGATTCTTAAATTCTAATATCTCTGAATCATTATTTGAGGCATCATCTACAAGAACATTATCTGATGACTCCCCACTTGTTTCAGTTGATTGATTATCTCCACCCACGCGCGCTTGTTTTTTTCGATTAGCTACATATTCACTACGTAGCTCCTGCCAATCATTTTCTGATAAAGCGATCATTTCAGGAGACATTCCTATGATATTACTTAAATGATTACCTACTTGAGCAAGTAATGTCTTGTTAGACATGATCTTTCTTGCAAGATTTTCATGACCAAAAGTCACAACAACAAAATTCTTACTTGCTGCTACTGGAATTGTATTATTGAGTAAAGCCTGTTCACTTGGCCTAGTAAAATGTGCAACCAACTCATCCCAAGCATTGATCATTGATAAGCGATCCTCATTAGTTGCTTCTCCGAGCACCTTAAAAACACGTTCACGACTGTAATAAGCACTAGTTTTCACTGAACTACCATTATTACTATTATTCCCATTGGAATCAGTAGTCGCCATGTTCAAACTAGCATTATTTATCATTTTTTCTAATTCTCGCACTTGATCTCGAAGATTAGCAATTTCACTTTCAACATTAGCTGGGATTTCTACCATACTAGCTCCGGTTTGAACTTGACTCGGTCTGGTATTAGTCATCTTAATTGTCATAACATCAGCGATAATTTTAGTTTGAGCAGAAGATTTAAGAGTCTGCATGCTATCGCTGGCTATATCAATCCAATCAAAAATTAAATTTTTATCCACTTCTAAGTGATCTCTCAAAAGTAAATCACGTAAGGCAAACATTAGGTCTTCGGTAAAACGAAGCATATTTTTGCCCTGATCAAATAAGATATCAAGCTCTGCTAGAGCATTGTCAGTATCAAAGTTAAGGATAGCTGATACATAAGCATCCATTGCCTGACTACTAATACTACCCGTTACCAAGAGAGCATCTTCCAATGTAACTCTACCATCAGAAAGACTTAAGGCTTGGTCAAGTGTTGAAAGTGCATCACGCATTCCACCTTCTGCTGACTTGGCAATTACATCAAGAGCTTCTTCATCATATTCTACTGATTCATCATCAAGTACCTCTGCTAAATGTTTCTCAATAGCTGGGGTTGTAATTGACTTAAATTCAAAACGTTGAACACGAGAAAGAATGGTAGCTGGAATTTTTTGCAATTCAGTTGTCGCAAGAATAAATACAACATTCTCTGTTGGTTCTTCCAAGGTTTTCAAAAGCGCATTGAAAGCACCTGTTGAAAGCATATGAACTTCATCAATGATATAAATTTTATATTTAGCAACACTTGGCGCATATGTTGATTTATCACGAATTTCACGAATCTCATCGACACCATTATTGCTTGCTGCATCAAGTTCAATTACATCATCTAAATTACCCTTAGAGATTGACTCACAGATAAAACACTCATTACAAGGCTCTCCATCAACTTGATTAGGACAGTTAATTGCCTTAGCAAATATCTTTGCTGCACTTGTTTTACCTGTTCCACGAGGCCCTGAAAAAAGATAAGCATGACTTATCTGGTTATTTATTACTGCATTTTTTAAAGTTGTCGATACTACTTCTTGACCGACCATTTGGTCAAAACGTTGCGACCTATATTTCCTATATAAAGCTTGATAACTCATTATTTTTCTACCTCAAATTGAGAGAATTTCCATTCTGTTTTTTCAATTAATATTTCAACAAATTTTTCCAAATATTCTTTATCAATCTCATCGTAGTCAGCAACATTGATTGAATCAAGGTCAAGTACACCCAAAAGACTACCATTTTTTATCATTGGTACCACGATTTCTGAACGAGCTTTAGAATCACAGGCGATATAATTTTTATGTTTAGTGACATCATCAACAATTATTGTCTGTTCCTTCTCAGCACTTTCACCACAAACACCTTTACCTAATTTAATATTTACACAAGAGACACCACCTTGAAATGGTCCCAAAACCAGTTTTTCTCCATCGAAAAGATAAAAGCCTGTATAAACACTTTCTGGCAGAGTGGTCATAAGTAAAGCAGATGCATTAGATAAATTAGACAGGACGTTATTTTCATCACCTGAAATCAGTGCTTCTAATTGAGCTAGCATTATTTTATAATTATCGATTTTTTTATCCATATTTTCTCACCACTACTATCAAATTTGTTATAATGTATTAGATATATTATAGCAAAAAAGGAGTGTTTTTTATATGAACTTAGACGAAACTCGCAAACAGATTGACGATGTAGATAAACAAATAATTGAATTACTGGAAGAACGCATGAAATTGGTTCAAGAAGTTATTACCTACAAAAAAGAAAATAATCTTCCGGTTCTTGATAATTCGCGTGAAAATATTGTACTTGAAAAAACAAGGGAAAGGGTTGAAAATCCTATTTTTGCAGATTCAATTGTAGCTACCTTTCAAGATATAATGAAGAATTCTAGAAACTTTCAAGAAATCGAGCTTGAACAATGAAAAAGTATTATTCTGAAATTCTAATACTTTCTTTGCTTGCAATAATAATCGGAGTATTAACAGGTGCAGTCGATGCTTTCTTTGGAATTATTTTATTAAAATTATCTGATTTCAGAACAGAGTACTTCGTCTACTTAATCCCATTTTTGGCACCAGTTGGTGTATTTATAGCATGGTCATATCAAAAGTATGCTGGAAGAGCTGCAAAAGGAATGGGACTTGTTTTTGATGTTGGTTTTGGTAACGAAGATGTGATACCTTCTAAATTAATCCCATTTTCAATTATCTCAACATGGTTAACACACTTATTTGGTGGAAGTGCTGGTCGTGAAGGAGTCGCCGTTCAACTAGGTGCAACGATTTCTAATAATCTTGGAAATCTTTTAGGACTTAAAAAGTATAAACAGACTCTGGTAATTGTAGGTATGGCAGCAGGTTTCGGCGGACTATTTCAAACCCCACTTGCTGCTGCTTTCTTTGCAATTGAAGTGATGATTGCTGGTAAGTTAAATTATAAAATTTTACTCCCAGCCTTAATCGGGGCATTTACAGCAAGTTCTGTTTCAAATTTTCTAGGGCTAGAAAAATTCACTTTTAGTTTAAATAATATTCCAGATTATGATTATACACAAATTTTCAAAGTAGCCTTTTTGGGAATATTATTTGGTCTAATAGGTTTTTTGTTTTCATATTTACTAGCTTATGCTAAAGTTAAATTGACAAAACTTTTCCCCAATCCTTTAATTAAGATTGCAGTTGGTGGAGTGATACTTTCTATATTAATGTTTATCTTCTTTCAAGGAAGATATTCTGGTTTAGGAACTAATCTAATAAGCATTGCCCTAGATGAACAAAAAATCTATAGCTTTGATTTTATACTTAAACTCCTACTTACTATTTTAACTTTATCTGTTGGATTTCAAGGTGGAGAAGTGACCCCTCTATTTGCGATTGGTGCAAGTCTTGGCGCAATAATGGCTCCAATTTTAGGTCTTCCAGTCGCCTTCTGCGCAGCTCTCGGGTATGCATCAGTTTTCTCTAGTGCAACTAATACATTTCTAGCTCCTGTCCTGATAGGATGTGAAGTATTCGGCTTCAATACTCTTCCATTTTTTATAATTTCAATTGCTTTAAGTTATACATTTAACTTTAACAAATCAATCTATGGTGCACAAAAAGTTATCTAAGAATGTGTATAAATAGATCATATAGCCAAGAAGGACCTAGTTATGAAAAGCAAATATTTCTATCTCTTTATTCTTAGTATTTTTGCTCTACCAATTGGATTCATCATTGCTTGTTGCGATGCTCTGTTTGCAAATATTTTAATAAACATCACTAACTTTAGAATTGATCATTTTCATTTTCTAATTCCATTTCTTGCCCTTATTGGGGTAGTAATTGTTTATTGTTATCAAAAGTATGGTAGCAATATTAAACAAGGTATGACCTTAATTTTCAATGCTGCTTTTGATGATAATATAGACATCCCTCTGCGATTAGTACCATTTGCTATGATTAGCACTTGGCTCACTCATCTCTTTGGAGGAAGTGCTGGTCGAACTGGGGTATCCATGCAGATTGGAGCGACTATCTCAAGTAATATTAACAAATTTTTCAAATCCAAGCTTAAACAAAAAGATTTGATATGTATTGGTATTGCAAGTGGATTTACCGCAATGTTTCAAACTCCTCTTGCCGGAGCAATTTTTGCTGTCGAAGTAATGGAAGTTGGAAAAATCAACTATCAAGCCTTAATTCCATGCCTCATTGCGGCTTATACCAGTAGAGAGACGGTTAGGTTTTTTGGGCTTAAAACTTCTAACCCAACAATTGATAGCCTTCCTAATTTGTCATTTTCCAATATACTTAGTATTTGTCTTATTTCAATTATCTTCGGGATTGCAGGCCTTGGTTTTTCTTCCTTAATGTCTACCAGTAAAAAAGAATTTCCAAAAATACTGCCTAATCCTTTAGTTCGTGTAGCTGTATTGGGAAGTATTCTATCTCTGATACTTTTTCTAGCACATCAAGGACGATACTCTGGTCTTGGTTCAAATCTGATAAATCTAAGTTTTTCCGGAAAGCAAATATATAGCTATGATTTTCTCTTAAAAGCAGTACTCACTATTTTAACCCTTTCTATCGGATACCAAGGGGGTGAAGTTACACCTCTATATTCTATAGGTACTAGTTTAGGTATTATACTTGCTCCTTTATTTGGGTTACCACTTTATTTTTCAGCCTCACTTGGTTACGCTGCAGTATTTTCAAGTGCTTCAAATACTTTAATTGCTCCGATTCTTATAGGAGCTGAGACCTTTGGTTTCAATATGCTTCCATATTACATTATTAGCATCTCCATAAGTTATATTTGCAATTTCAATAAATCCATATTTGAGGGACAAAGATCCACAAAAAAAGTTGAATCGCTGTTTAGTTAGCGATTCAACTTTTTTTCTTATACTGCCTGACTCTCAAGCTCTTTTTGAGATTGAAAATCCTTATCAATTTTTTCTGCAGTTAATCGGCCTTCACGAATGCCCCAAATTACTAAACTAGGTCCACGCTTAGCATCTCCTGCAACAAAAACTTTTTCATTATTTGTTGAATTATCATCATAAACTTCTGTAACTTCAAACTGCTCAAGAATCTCTTTTTGAACTCCAACAAATCCCATAGCAAGCAGTACTAAATCTGCTTCAAGAATCTCTTCACTTCCAGGTACTGGCTGAAAACTTGGATCAACCTGAACTGTTTTAATTGCTTTTACATTGTTACTATCATCAACAATTATTTCAGTTGTTGATCTTGTATATTGAGTTAAGTTGATATTTCCAGCGTTAATAGCTTCTTCCTGTCCATAACCAAGACGATTTGTCATCGGATATTCTGGCCAAGGGTTATTTGCTGCACGACTTTCAGGAAGCTGTGGTGTAATCTCTAATTGTCTTACCGAAGCAGCACCAAGTCTTATGGCAGTTCCAATACAGTCATTACCAGTATCTCCTCCACCAATTACTATTACTTTTTTACCTTCAAGCGATTTAGGAAGTTTTTTATCTGCACTTTCAAGTACTTCCTTAGTAACCTCTGTTAAAAAGTCTACTGCAAATTGCACTCCTTCTGCCTGTCGACCAACTACTGGTAAATCCCTTGCCACTCCTGCACCGATTGCTAATACAATACGATTAAATTCAGAAGCTAGTTGATCATAAGATAAGTCCTTGCCAATCTCAGTATTTGCTTGAAATTTAATTCCAACTTCTTTCATTACTGAAATTCTACGATTAACTACATCCTTATCAAGCTTCATGTTTGGGATACCATACATTAGAAGGCCACCAAAACGGTCACTTTTCTCATAGACAGTTACTTGGTATCCTAGTCGATTAAGACGCCATGCAGCGGATAACCCTGCAGGACCCGATCCAATTACTGCAACCTTATAATCATATCTTTCAACTGGCATTCCTGATTCTTTGACCCAACCTTGTTCAAAGGCGGTATCAATAATAAATCGTTCATTATCATGTATAGTTACGCCCGAACCATTAAGAGCCTCTGTACACGATTTTTCACATGGAGAAGGACATACACGACCTGTCATCTCTGGAAGATAGTTTGTTCTAGTCAAACGTTCGAAGGCTTTTTTGAATTCTCCGCGGTAAACTAGGTCATTCCATTCTGGAATTAAATTATCATTAGGACAGCCTGAAACTGCTCTTTTGCCACCATAGAAGACACCAGAGTGACAAAATGGTATTCCACATGACATACAGCGTGCAGCTTGTTCCTGCCTTTCCTTTTCATCAAGAGGAGTTTGTAGTTCTTTAAAATCTAAAACTCTATCATTAACATCACGATAAGGATTATCCTTACGATCAAATTTTAAGAAACCAAATGGATCAGCCATTATTTTTCACCTCCTTTTACTTTTATAAGTTGATATTTTTCTTCTTTTGGCATTGTCATTGCAAGATTAAATGTTTGGTTAGTTAGATCAACACCATTAACACCTTCACTCTTCAATTTATATTCAATTGCCTTAATTTCATGGTACTCAGTTGGATAAACCTTGATAAATTTCTTAGATTCTTCATCCCAGTTTTCAAGAATTTCCTTAGCTTTATCACTCTCTGTATATTTGTAATGATTTTCAATCAGTTCCTTAAGAATTTCGTCACCAATAGTTTCATCAACTCTGTACAAGTCCACTAATTCATGGTTAACTCTCTGGTCAAAGTCACCTTTTTCATCGTATACGTAAGCAACTCCACCGCTCATACCAGCAGCAAAGTTACGACCTGTTGATCCAAGGATAACTGCAACACCACCAGTCATGTATTCGCAACCATGATCACCGATACCTTCAACAACAACGTGAGCGCCTGAGTTACGAACACAGAAACGTTCACCAGCACGACCTCTAAAGTATGCTTCACCACGTACAGCTCCAAAACAAGCGACATTACCGACTATTGGAGTATTTCCTACATCATAACCTGCATCATGTGGTGGACGAACAATAACACGCCCCCCTGACAGAGACTTAGCAATGTAATCGTTAGCTTCACCAACAAGAGTCAGTTCCATACCTTGAGTAATGAATGAAGCGAAGGACTGACCAGCAACACCAGTATATTGATACTTAATTTGTCCAGCTGGGAGTGTATAATTGCCGTATCTTTCAGCAAGCCATCCTCCCATACGGCTACCGACCGAACGGTTAACGTTGTTTATAGGTGATTTAATTTCAAGAGTCTGTCCATTTTCAATAGCTGCTTGGGCAAAAGAATCTAGTTCAACCCACTTACGGGTTTCTTCAAATGGATCAACTTTCTTGCTTCTAATTGGCAAAGTAGAACCAATCACACGACTAAAATCAAGCGAATTAATTTTTTCATCTGAGAAAATCTTCTGTTTGAGTACTTCAGTATGACCAACCATTTCATCTACTGTTGAAAATCCAAGATCTGCCATGATTTCACGGAGTTCTTGAGCCAAGAATTTCATTGTATTCACCACATGTTCTGGCTTTCCTGCAAAATGAGCTCTAAGTCTAGGGTCCTGAGTAGCAACCCCTACTGGACATGTATTTAAGCTACATACACGCATCATAACACAACCAATTGCAACAAGTGGCAGACTAGCAAAGGAGTATTCTTCTGCCCCTAGCAAAGCTGCTACTGCTATATCACGACCTGTCATAAGTTTCCCATCAGTCTCCAGGGTAACTCTTTGACGTAGATTATTTAAATGCAAAGTTTGATGTGCCTCTGATAAACCAATTTCCCAAGGAAGACCCGCATCTCGAACCGAGTTTCTAGGACTAGCCCCAGTACCACCATCATAACCTGAAATTACAACCTTGTCTGCACCAGCCTTTACACATCCAGTAGCAATTGTTCCAACACCTGTACTTGACACAAGTTTAACATTGATTTTTGCATAAGGATTAATGGCTTTAAGGTCATAAATCAACTGCGCTAAATCTTCGATACTATAAATATCGTGATGAGGTGGTGGTGAAATTAAGGTAACCCCTGGAGTTGAACCACGGATTTCTGCTACCCATGGGAAGGATTTCCTTCCTGGAAGTTGCCCACCCTCACCAGGTTTAGCACCTTGAGCAAGTTTAATCTGAATTTCTTCAGCACTCATTAGATATGCTGCATTTACACCAAATCGGCCACTTGCTACCTGTTTAATCTTAGAATTTACATTTCTTCCGTCTGCTTGTGGTTTAAAGCGATTAGCATTTTCTCCACCTTCACCACAGTTAGACTTCGCATCAATTGAATTCATTGCTTCTGCAAGACATTCATGAGCTTCCTGTGACAGTGATCCAAAACTCATGGCACCAACCTTAAATCGCTTAACAATCTCATCAACAGGTTCCACCTCTTCAATATTCAAAGGTTTTCGATCCCCTTTAAATTCCCAAAGACTTCTAAGAGTTGTTGGATTGTCTTTAGCTTCTTCGTCCATGAGTGAAGAATATTCTTTAAATTTTTCATAATCAGATAAACGTACTGCTTGTTGGAAAGTATACATTGTTTTTGGATTATATAAATGGTGTTCGCCATCTTCCTTGAACTGGAATGATCCTCCACTTGGCAAACTATCTTCTCGATGGTTGCTATAAGCATATTCTGTACGTTTTTTATATTCAGAATCAATCTGTTCAATTGATAGACCAGAAAGTCTGGTAACTGTTCCTGTAAAGTATTTTTCAACGATAGAATCTGAAAGCCCAACTGCTTCAAATAACTGAGCACCCTTATATCCTAGGATTGTTGAGATACCCATACGACTCATTACTTTAACGATACCTTTACTCGCTGCTTGACGGTAGTTATCAGCCAAATCATCTTTACCATAATCTACAAGAGTTTCATATGCTCCATATGGATGAATGGCACAAACACCGTAGCCAATCAGTACTGCAAAATGATGAACTTCTGTTACTTCTGCTGTATCAACGACTATGGAGAATTTTTTACCTTTGTTCTGTTCAACCATGTAATGGTAAAGACCAGAAGCTGCAAGCAAAATTGGCATTGGTGTTTTACCAGCTGTAAATTCACGGTCACTTAAAACAATAATATTAGTTCCCGCATCCACAAACATTTCAGCTTCTTTAAATAAATTTTCTAATGCATTAGACAACGAATTATTTACATCATAAAGAGTAGAAATTGTTTTACTTTTAAAATCTCCATTGTCTAAATGTGAGATTTTATTAAAGTCTTCCGTTGAAAGAACTGGATTATCTAATTTTAATTTTTTACAATTACTAGCAGCATCTTGAGTAATATTTGAATCACATCCTAGATAAACATCTGTGCTTATTACAATTTTTTCTCTAATAGCATCAATTGGTGGATTAGTAACCTGAGCAAATTGTTGTTTAAAGAATGTATATAGAGATTGATTATGTTTACTAAGAACAGCAAGCGGTGAGTCATATCCCATTGAAACAGTTGGTTCTTGACCATTTTCCGCCATAGGTATAATTACTTGTCTTACAACTTCATCAGTATAGCCAAATTGTTTCCACATTTGCTGACGTTTTTCATCACTTAAAGACTGTTCATTTTTCGATGAGGCAAATAAATCGGTATCTGTTAAATCAGATAGATGAGTCATATTCTTCTTAACCCATTCTTGATAAGGATATTCTTTAGAATAATGTTCTTTAACCTCCTCATTACGAATAATATGACCATTTATAGTATCTATAAGCATCATATTCCCAGGACCAAGAACTCCTTTTTCTACTATTCTGCTTGGTTCAAGATCTACAACTCCACTTTCAGATGAACAAATAATGAAACGATCACTAGTAATTGAGTAGCGACTAGGTCGAAGACCATTTCTATCAAGACGTGCCCCCACTGTATCTCCATCTGTAAAGACTAGAGCTGCCGGTCCATCCCATGGTGCCATAAAACTAGATGTATAGTCATAAAAGGCTGCTAAATCATCAGAAATCAAAGCTTCTTTGCTAGCTGCTTCAGGAATCATCATCAAAAGACTATGGGGAATATCACGTCCATTTTGATATAGATACTCCATACAGTTTTCTAGTTTAGCTGAATCAGAATTTTCTTTATTATAAATCTCAATATTATTACTCACCATCCAATTTTCAGCACCACGAAGTGTATTGATTTCCCCATTATGAGCTAAATATCTAAATGGTTGTGCACGATCCCAACTTGGAAAAGTATTTGTAGAAAATCGTGAGTGAGTAAGGGCAATATGTGATTTAAAGTCTTGCGATTTTAAATCAGGATAAAACATTCCCACTTGATAAGCATGAAGCATGCCTTTATAAACAATTGTCTTTGAAGATAAAGAGCAGATATAAAACTCTCTATTCTCAAAAGTTTTTTCTAAAATCCTTCGTACAATAAATAACTTGTCTTCAAAACTTCTTCCTGCTTCTATATTCGTAGGACGTTTAAGAATATATTGTAAAAAAGAAGGCATTATTTTTTGAGATGTAGGACCACAATTACCGAAAATGAAAGGGACTTCCCTAGTGAAAATGACCTCTATATTTTCTTCTTTGAATACTTCATCAATTTCTTTTAAAAGAATATTCTTTTCTTCATTATCCTTAGGCAAAAAGAATTGACCAACAGCGTAGTCACCTTTTTGAGGTAGGGTAGTGTTGCTTTTTTCAGCTTCTTTTACAAAAAATTCATGTGGCATTGCCAGTAGGATCCCTGCACCATCCCCAGTGTCTGGCTCTGCACCAGTTCCACCACGATGGTTCATTCGCTCAAGCATTGTTAATGCATATTCAACTAGAGTATGACTTGGTTGACCATCAATATGAGCAACAAAACCCATACCACAGGCATCTGACTCAAAAGATGGATCCCATAATGTAGTTTCTAAGGTTTCATTTTTATTCATTGTATATCTCCTGTCTTATAAAATCGTGAGTGTAGATATTATACCATACAATTTACAGAATAGTTTTAAATTTTCTGAAAATTGTAAAAGGTGTTTTACAAAAACGAAAAAAAGTACAATGCATGTGCACTGTACTCTTAGTTATTCAAAATATCTTTTAGTATAACTCTAGGTAATTATCAATTTCCCATTGTGATACATATTGTGCATATGATGCCCACTCAATACGTTTAGCTTCTACGAAGTTTGTATAGATATGTTCACCCATTGCATCTTTAACAACTTCATCTTCTTGAAGTGCTTTTACTGCGTTGCGGAGAGTTGAAGGAAGGTCAGTAATTCCTACTGCTTTTCGTTCTTCATCGGTCATAACATAGATATTTGATTCTACTGGTGCTGGTGGAGTTAATTTGTTAGTAATTCCATCAAGACCTGAATCAAGAAGAACAGCTAATGCTAGGTATGGGTTTGCTGTTGGATCAACTGAACGTAACTCTAAACGAGTTGATTTACCACGTGAAGCTGGTACACGAATAAGTGGAGAACGGTTACGTCCTGCCCATGCAACGTATACTGGTGCTTCATATCCAGGAACAAGACGTTTATATGAGTTAACAGTTGGATTCATAATAGCAGTGAAGCTATAAGCATGTTTCAATAGACCAGCAAGGAATTCGTAAGCTGTAGTTGAAAGTTCCATTTCTCCCTTAGGATCATAGAATACATTATTTCCTTCTTTATCAAATAATGACATATTACAGTGCATACCTGAACCGTTGATACCATATTTAGGTTTAGCCATGAATGTAGCATGTAATCCATGCTCACGCGCGATTGTTTTAACAACAAGTTTAAAGATTTGGATATTGTCACATGCTTCTAATACATTTGCATATTTAAAATCAATCTCATGTTGTCCAACTGCAACTTCATGGTGACTAGCTTCAACTTCAAAACCTAATTGAGTAAGAACATTTACAATTTCACGACGTGTATTATCTGCAAGGTCTGTTGGTGCAAGGTCAAAGTATCCACCTTGGTCATTCACTTCAAGTGTTGGAACACCATTTTCGTCTAATTTAAATAAGAAAAATTCTGGTTCAGGTCCTAAGTTAAATGAAGAAAAACCATGATCTTCCATTTTATGTAATGCACGTTTTAAGTTACCGCGTGGATCACCTGCAAATGGAGTTCCATCAGGATTATAAACATCACAAATTAGTCCTGCAACTTTACCGTTCTCAGCTCCCCATGGGAAGACAATCCATGTATCTAAATCAGGATATAAGTACATATCTGATTCATTAATTCTTACAAAACCTTCAATTGAAGAACCGTCAAACATCATCTTGTTATCTAAAATTTTATCCAATTGTTCATCAGTTGCTGGAACTTCAACATTCTTCAAAGTACCTGCAATATCAGTAAACATTAAACGTAAGAATGTAACATTTTTTTCTCTAATATCACGACGGATATCTTCTGCAGTAATTGTCATTTGTCTCTCCTTAAATTCCTTTACATGGATATGTGTCCAAAACTAGTGTCTGCTTTACCGTTAAATCTACTTTGACGTATTAGTTCATCCTCTAATAATCTACGCACTTCTTTATCACTCAAAGATTTAGACAATTTATTTTCTTGCTCAGCTTTATTTTTTTCATATACTTTTCTAATTTGAGCAATATTTAAACCATCACCAATATAATCTTTAATTTCTAAAAGTACATCAATATCATTTAAAGAATACATTCGCCTATTGCCATCGTTTCTTGCAGGAAAAATTAATTCTTGATCCTCATAGTAACGAATTTGGCGTGCAGATAGGTCGGTTAACTTCATGACAGTTCCTATTGGAAATACTGCCATTGATCGACGTAATTCTCTTTCTTTCACTTCGATCTCCTTTACAAAATATATTCTAACTATAATTTTCAGAAAAGTCAACCACTAATGTCATATTTTATGACATGAAAAGAGGAAGTATAATTATACTCCCTCTTTTTATTACTAAAATCCTTGTTCTTTTAAATAATCAATAAGATTTTTTCCTTTAGATGTTGCATCATTAATGTACTTACTAATATCTAGATCGCTGAAATCCCCATCATTCATACCAGCCTTCCGCATTTCTTCACGAGCTTCTTTAATAGACATTACTTTCGAAGCCTGATCTTTTATTTCTTTATTATCTTTTTCTTCTTGTGAATGATTTTTATTAGTATCATCACTTGTTTCTGATTCATTCGTAGATGTTGATGAGCTAGAACTTGATTTTATTTCTTCACTATTTTTATTTGAGCTTCCATCAGTAGAAGAACTTTTAGTCATACTAGAGGAAGTCGAAGTTTTATTTTCATTACTTTCTTTATTATTAGTAGATTTGTAAAAAACAAATCCAATAACCAAAATAATTAGTAAAATAATCGGTATGAATATTTTTTTCATCATTTCTCCTAACTAGTCTAAAGCATTTAAATTATAATTTTTAATTCTGTTTATCAAATTATTAGCATAGTTTGGATCAGTTGCATATCCTCCATTTTGAAGAGCTTGTGCAGCATTTTCAAAAGTCTGTGCCTTTGATTTAAGAACATTTGTATAGCGATCTGGATTCCCCGTAATTTTATTTACATAATCTTTCAAGCTATCAACTTGAGAAGGATACTTCCTGAATTTAGCTTTTACTGTAATTGATTTACCATCTACAAACTCATTAGTATCTTTCTCATAAATTTCTCCTGTCCATGACGAATCTGCTTTTACACCAAATAAGTTGTTTGCATTCATAGCAAGCTCACTTTGTCCCCAAGCACTTTCTGCAATTGTTTGACTCAGAATTACTGAAGCAAACAAATTGTTATTATTTGCAAGCTTAACTGCTTCTGGATAGATATTTTCAAACCATGATTTTTGACTATCGTTTAATGCATTAAGTTTTAATTCTGGTTTCACTTGTTTTTCATCATTCACAATTGATTCACTTGTTTGAGGAACTTCTTCTACTCTCGAAGGTTCAGTAGATTTCGGAATATCAGGTGAACTAGAAACGGAGTTATTATCTTTTTGCTGATTTTCAGGTTTCACATTTGGTTTTGGAGCTTTCGATATAGATGAATTTTCTTGAATTGTAATAAATGGAGTGCCATCTAGATTTACTTTATCACCTTTTTTATATAGTTTAATGTTTATTCCTTCTAAACGTTTAGACATACCAGAGCTTCCTGCAGGCTCACCATTTTTAGCCCAACCTAACCAACCTTTATCTTGTATATGGACACGATAATATACATCATAAATGTTTGATAAGTCACCAGTTAATTGAATCTTGATTCCTTCTAACCTTAATGATTGACCAGTTGTTCCAGATAATTGATTGTCACTCATATTTTTTTGCCATCCGATATTTTGAATATGAGTAGAGTAGCTCACTCCTCCTGAAACAGGAAGGTTATTTAGATTAATTTTAATTCCTTCTAACCTCAACGATAAGCCACTTGTTCCAGATAATTCACCATTAGAAACATATTTTTGCCATCCAATATCTTGAACGTGGGTTGAATAATTTACATTTGGAATTGGAGCTGGGGCTGGGGCTGGTTCTAGAAAAGCATCCGAACCTGTATTAAAAGATTGACCTTTAGGAACAAGTTTAACATTTATTCCTTCTAAACGTTTAGACATACCTGAGCTTCCCGCAGATTCTCCATTTTTGGCCCAACCTAACCAGCCTTTATCTTGTATATGGACTCGGTAATATATATCATACTTACTTGATACCTCGCCCTTCAGCCTAATTTTGATTCCTTCTAGTCTTAATGATTGTCCCGTTGTTCCAGACATTCTATTGTCACTCACCCATGGCAACCAACCTTTGTTTTGTACATGAGTTGTGTATTCAATACTTCCTTCTCCTGGCAAAGCAATCTTAATACCTTCAAGTCTCAATGATTGTCCGCTTGTACCAGACATTTCACCATTTTCAACATAATTTTGCCAACCAATACTCTGTACATGAGTTGAATATGCAATTGTATTTTCAGGATATGATACCTGTAGATTATTATTAACTACTGCAGAAGCTTTTTGACTACCATTATACGCATAAGCATGAACTGAATATGCTCCACTTTCAAAATTATGTTTAGAAGCATCAAAAGTAGCTAAATATTCGCCATCCTTTATTTTCTTCGCTTCATACCATTTAATATCATCTTGTCCATTTTTATTAGACCAGATAGGAACTTCTACTATAGTGCTTTTTACATTGTTAGTCTTAACTCTTACACTAAATTTACCATTTTTAGGATTTCCTTCAATGGTTGTACTTGTTATAATCGGTTTAATTAGCAATTTTTGTTTGTAATATTTATCAACTAGCTCTTTAAATTGGTACATATCATAAGATTGCCCAAAATATTGGCCACCTCTATTAGCCCAATACCAATCAGGGTCAACATGATCTGTCCCTCCCCATTTGTATGAAATATTTTTATGACTAGCTAAATTCCCATCCAAGTCCTTACTTGATTCAGATACAAGTTTTGGGTTTCCCATATCATACTTTATTAATTGATCAGCAGTCCAATTTGCTAAATTTGCAATTTGTTTAGCAAACTGGTCCTTCGATCTCACTCTTGTCTGTTCAATTTGTATACCATATCTATTACCAAATGGTCCTGACCCCCATGATTTTTTACTAGTATCAGCGATTGTTTTAAGAGAATAAGCATCTACAAATGAATGAACAAATGCATTCTCTTGATTTCTAACCATATAAGCAATCTCGCTATCAATAGTTGTATACTCGTTGGCAACTTCATGTATGATAACTAATGTTGGTTTACCTGCATTAAAAGTCATGCTTATACCACCATTTTTCGCTGAATCTTGCATTTCAATCTTATAGTCTACCGTTTCGTTTACAGGTTTTATTTTATTATTTAAAATATAATCATTAACTGCACTTGCAGCAAATACCCTTACTCCTGTTGTAAACGAGAACATCAAAACAATAAAACTCAACAAAAACTTCTTCATTTTCATTATAACTCCCTTTCAAAAGATCTTTGATTCAATTGTAACACATTTACTAATAATATTAAATAAAATAGAAAATTCAATTTAATGTTATCAATAATATATATTCTACAAACCAGAACGCTTTATACTACATAAGAATAGAAAGCAAAATTTCTGAAGAATATACTAATCAAATTTATAAAAAAAACAGACTATATAAGAATATTTGCATACTTAATTCTTATACAGCCTGATTTTTTACAAAAGATTATTTAGTATAAAACTGCCGATACTCCTACTGCAAGTATTAAAGCTTGAATTACCAAAATAATTACTTTCTTATTTGCTATTTTCTTTGCATTCAAATATAGCTATGAAAATATATAGGAACCATTAGCCAACTAGTTAATGGTCCATAAAATAGATTTGCCGCATTTCCAAATCCTCTGATACTATAAGGATCAGATTGTGGAACTATCTGATCATCATTAAGTGCACCAATTAAACTCATCAATCTAAAAACATGAAATTTCTCATCATAAGTATTAATTAGATAGTCTGGTCTTTTATATAGAATACTTGTAAGAATAGCACTTAAAAATGTTAAAACTTGCGCAAACGGATCCTTGCATAAATGCATAATCTTTTTCATAAATATATCCTTATTGTTTTTTTCCTTATCTATTTTGAAAATTTAGCATAAAACTTTAATGCAAGAGAATAGATATTACATTTTATAGCGACATATGCGGCCTTATATTCAAACTTCAGTTTATCATTTCCAATAGCTTGCCAAAAAAGAGATTTGCCTTTTTTCTTTACTTCAGAGTATAAATTTTTTTCTACATCATTGCTAGGCTGAGTAGTATAAGCAATATCTAGAGGTAACAGCCAACAATATTGAATCATTGCTTGAGCATACCTTTCTAAATTTGGATTTTTTTCAACGATTTCATTACACTCTGACTCGATTAAAGGAATATAACTTAGGTGATAGTCCTTTAATCCTTCTTTAGTTATGGAAGTTTCATTTTGAAAATAATTATACAAACACTCTGAAATTGTAACAACTTTTCTAGTATCCTTAATTATTTGTAAATTATTTAAAGCATCTTCGCCAACCTTTAAATCAATAAATTCATGATTTTTAATTAAATTTGACTTATACAATTTATTCCAATAGCAGTACATCAAATCAAAGGTCATATAAGGCTTCAAAGGTTCTGTATATAACTCATCTTTCAATTTGATTGGGATGGTACCATCCTTACTAATTCTTTTTGCACTACATGCACATATGTCAGCAGAATTATTAATTATTGCATCATACATGGTAACGTACATGTTTTCTTCTATCCAGTCATCTGAATCAACAAATCCAATATAATCCCCAGTTGAGTTTTCAATCCCCGTATTTCTAGCTGCTGTGACACCTTTATTTTCTTGATTTATTAAAATAATTCTATCATCTGAACTATATTTTTCCTTACATAACTCGTAAGAAGAATCAGTGGAACCATCATTAACAATAATAATTTCCAAGTTACTATAAGTTTGATTTTGTATACTATCTATACATCTAATTATATACTTCTCGGCATTATATACAGGAATAATTATTGATATTTTACTTTTATTTTTCATATCTCTGCGCCTTGAACCTTATCCCATCGTAGGTTCCTCTAAAGTATGCCTTAATTTTCTTAAATTTATTTTTTTCAAAGAAAACACTTTTCATTAATACAATAAATCCGACATATAAATATGACCACGTTTCTTTAGATAGGCCATATTTTTTTATAAGAATCACCGCGTTTCTTGAAAAATAATATCTTCTAAAAGGAGAATAATTAAATGTCAAAAGCTTTAAACCTAAAAAGTTGTGATAGTCAGCATCACCAAGTTCATGAAGTAATCCTACAAACGGGATTTGATATAAATAATATCCATTTTTCTTTAATCTTATTGTCAAATCAAAGTCAACTAAATCTATAAAAAGACTATTATCGTAAGTAAAACCATCTTTGAACAAATATGTAGGCATTAAACTCCCAGAAGTAATCATATTATTCTTTTTTTCAACTTTTTCAGGTATCTCCTCACTATCTTTGATATTTCTATCTTCACGATAGCAATTCAGTAGGCCAATATCAGGTAATTGTAAATATTTTTGGTATTCATTAATTAAGCCATCTAGAACAACACTATCTTGATCCAAGGTTAAAAACCAGTCAAATTTATTTTCAACTGCAAATTCACCAATTTTATTTAAAGCAAATGCAATTCCCTTATTCTCTTCTAATTCTATCAAAGAAATTTTTTCAAATTCCCTAATTATATTTTTTATCGCATCAACATTATCCGATCCATTATCAATAATCACAACTTCATCTACTTGATTTATTATTGAAGATATGTTCTCAATGAGTCGTTCTGTATCTGGATTAAAAGTAACAATACCAGCTAAAATCTTCGTACTATCATTCATTTTTTTTAACCACTCCTTTTACTAAAGCAAATAATTCATCTAAAATTGTAGACCTCAATAATTTTAATGCAACTATATAAGTCACAACTGCTACACATGCTTCAATAATGTAGAAGAACATTGAAGAAGGGGTTGACCTGTCTATCCAATTTGTCACAAAAAATACTAATATACCTGCCAACAAGTATTTCCATGTTTCAAAAAGAAAAGTAGCAATATTAAATCTTTTTCTTAAGACAAACATTTGATATAAAGTCACTGCTACTTCAGTTAAAACAGTTGTTATCGTTGCACCAACAACACCAAGTTTAGGAATTAAAATTAAATTCATAACCACATTTACAATTAATCCGATAAATGCGCCTATATTGAACTCTTTTATCATGTTTGTCGGAAGAAGGTATTGGTTTCCTAAAACATTTGCCCATGCAACAAAAACAATCATTATCGACTGTATAAACATTACAATTCCAACTTCTTTAAATTCAGAACCTAAAAAGTATACCGCAAAAGATTCCGACACCGCCATTATAGAAAACATTGAGAAAATACTAATAGCATTTACCATTCTGAATGATCTATACATAATATTAGAAATTTCTTCTTCTTGATGAGTTGAATGAAGATAAGCAATTCTTGGTATTACAGCTGCACTTAGACTTGTCACCAGAGTTACTGCAACCCGTATAAATCGATCCGATTGATCAAAAATACCAGCTGCGGCTTTCGAGTCCATATTACCCAACATTAATTTATTTAAATATAAGTAAAATTGTATTAAAATTTGAGGTAAAAATAATTGTAGCATAGGTTTTATATGTCTTTTTAAATTAAGATCCTTAAATCTAACCAAATTTACTTCATTTTTCATGAAGGGCCACATACTTAAATTACCTAAAAAAGTTGAAATTGGTACTGTACCCACATAAATCCATAAATCATTAGGACTCTTTACAAATGTAAAAGTTACAATCACAGCCAAGATTTTTATTAACATGTTTCTTAAAATTATATTTTTAAATTCCTCGACTCCCATAAAGTACCAAGAAATATCTAAACCAACAGCTAATAAGATAAATGACTGCATAAAATAGAGTACGTAATCTTCTTTTATTACAAAAATTACTAAGAATAAAAAGGAAATCACAGAAATTGTTGTTGTGATAGCCTTTATAAAAAATATTTCCCAAAAAACAATGCTTCTATTTTCTTTATTATCTTGATTATATGCCACTTCTCTATTACCGTACAGAACTGAACTTAATGCTGCAAATAATGAAAAATAAGAGACAACCGTATTAGTATATGCGGCAGAACCCATTCCATCTATACCGAAAATTCTGGATACGTATGGAATAGTGATTAAAGGGAATATCAAGCTAAGAACTTGATAGCCTGTATTATATATTATATTTTTTATCAGTTTCATACTATTTCCTTTACGCTAATAGCCCATATAAAGTATTGAAAATTAGTAAAGTATCAGAAATTAATATCAAACCGAATGATAGAATTACTAATATATTTTTATACTTATCAGATAACACACTTTTGGGAAAATATTTAGAACCGGCTATTAACACAAACAGGAGTAATAATGGAGAAAAGTATCTTCCTTGAGTGCCAGATATATAACCTGAAAATGTTCCCCCGTAGCCTAAGTAATTATAATAAACACCAAAAACATTTGCTAAAAATACAATTCCCGCAGCTATTGGTACTGACCTATTTTTTATAAATCTCTCATTATAAATTAGCAACAAAACACATAATGCAAACCACATACCATATAACCAAATTGGCATATGATTAAACTGTGGATATGGACTTACTAACCAGCTCATATCTGGCCACCAGTTTAAATCATTATATATGTAAGTACGAACTAATCTCTTAATAGCAACTATCACTCCACCGTATTTTTTAGATCCTATATCAGCTAAAAATAATATAGTTACTAATAGTAAAATAAATTCCAAAACTTTATATATTCTTTTTTGATTCACAATTCTGTTCGTAATTTTTCTTACCTGTTCTCTGACACTTTCAAATATTGCTATATCATTTGGATAAACCGTATACAATACTGGTAATAGTAATAGTAATAAATAAAAATTCTTCTTAGCAACTAAAATTAATAATATAGAAGCAAAGAAAAATAATATATTTTTCTTTTTAGTAATTACTTTATCATATACGGTATTTATCGCTAGCATAATAAACCATGCTACGACAACAAAACTAGATGCATCATAGGATAAGCTAGCTATTTGATTAAGCCAAACTGGCGATAATGATATCACAGAAAATAATAACTTTCCTGATTTTAGATATTTGATGATGAAAAACAAAGAAATATAACATACAAATATTGATGCTAATCTAGCAAAGGTCACCACTACTCCCAAAGAAGGGTAAACAAAAGAACCCATCTTCATACCAATAGCTGGCACAATATGTCCCCAAAAGACATAATTTTTCAAATTATAATCAAAATTTCTGGGCAATTTATCAAAAGTTGTTTTTTCATACTTAGTAAAGTAATATTTTTGCAAATGAAAACCATCCTCATAGGATCTTTTTTGTGCCTCAAATCCAGTTCCAACACTGGTCTCTCCATATGTAGATAGGTCTATATTCTCTCCCACTATTTTTCCAGAAATAGCCACATGATACTGACCATCTGGATCATTAAATATTGGCATCATAATACTCGCAATAACTCCCAAAAAAATTGCTGTTATTAAAAATAATTTATGAATATTTTTTTCTGAAAATAGTTTTTCTATTTTTTCCATGAATCTCCAATCATCTTTTAAACAAAAATAACAAATCCCTAACCCAGTTGGTAAAATTTAAATAAAATTTTTTATCATTAATTATTTGCTTTACAGTACTCAAAAATTTTCGATTTTGAGCATTTTCAACTCGTTTTTCATAAAAATTTCTATATTTATTTGCTAATTCCATATCATTATTATCAAGTTTATTAAGTGCCTCACTAAGAATTACATAATAACTTAAAAATATTTTCAATTCATAAATATGTTTTTCTCGTGTATCAGAAATTTTAAGAGCATTCCCACTGGCATTCCCTGCATGTCTTTTATGAACACCAACAGGATGATTGTAATTATACCCTGTTCCTAAAATTCCTGATACACCAGCAAATAAGTTATCATGTGAAAGAATTAGATTATCATTCCAGTATGGTGTTAGAAAATCAACAAATGATTTTCTAATACAAAATGTCCATCCCTGCCTATAATTTATATAATTTATATTATGTGGATATTGACTAATATACTGGTCAGAGTCATCAAATTGAAATTGATTCGGTATTGTTGCATGCTCACTAATCTTTACAATATCTATGTCAGCACTTAATAAATCAATATTTTTATTTGTCTCCATTATATCGACTTGAATTTTATTCTTATTAAGATACCATGTATCATCTTGATCTGAAAAAAATACATAGTCAACGTCAAGATTCAAAACGTCCAAAAGTAAGGCACGAAAATTTAATCGCCAACCTAAATTATTGTCATTTTGGTTAATTATCCAATTCTCCAAAGAATTTTCTTCAATAAAAGATCTTATTTTTTCGACTGTTTTGTCAGTCGATTTATCATCTCTAAAAATTACATAATCTGGTTTCATTTCTTGATTTTTTATTGATTCCAATTGATCAATAATAAAATTTTCACCATTATATGTTGCCATTAAGACTGCTGTTTTTATCATCCTATTCCTCTATTACTTTTAATGTCTTGACTAGTCCTTGTTCTAAAGAAACATTCTTTTTCCAACCCAGAAGCTCAAGCTTTTCTGTATTTAATTTCGTGCGTCCCATCTTACTGTATCCAGCACCCATTTCTTTTGGAATATCAAAGATCACAGAAATATTCTTATCTGGAAAAATTTCAGTCAATTTTTTTGCTAAACCTCGAATTTCAATTGGCTCATCCTCGTTTGCAACATTATAAGCATTAGTATTTTCCCCATCTAGCATAATTAAGAAGAGCGCCGATACTGCATCAGCAATATAGCAAAATGCTCTTTCAGCTGTGCCATCACTTTTTAGCACAATATTCTCTGAATTGACAACATTGTTTAGTAAATCACTCATTATGCGGCCATCATCCTTTAATTGCATACCTGGGCCATACGAATGAGCAATTCTTGCAATTGTAAATGGTACTCCAAACTGATCATTAAAAGATTTCAGAATTGTTTCAGCCATTCTTTTACTTTCTGGGTAACAAGCCCTACTCGACAGAATATCAAATCCACCATAAGAGTTTTCATCAATATTCTCACTTATCGCTTTTCCATAAACTTCTCTTGTCGATAAAAATAAAAAATTTTTTATCTGATGTTCCTTTGCAAAATTAAGAAGATTAGATGTCCCAATAACATTTGCATTAATTATTCCAACTGGATCACTTAAAATAAATTTTGGACTAGCATTACTTGCAGCATGTACAATATAATCTATGTTTTCTTTATAGGTTAGGGGTAAAACTACATCATGTTGAATTAAAACAAAATACTCCTTTTCTAATAAAGAGAAAAATTTTGAATTTGCTTTTTCAATATTTCTAACTGTTCCAATGATTTTAATATTATAATTAAATTTATCATTTAGATAAGAAAGTGTATATACCATGTAGGTTGCAAGCATTCCACTAGCACCAGTTATCAAAACAGTTTTATTTTTCAATTTATCCCATGAAATATAGTCTTGACCCGTTATCAATTTCAAATCATTTTGTATAACATTATTTTTATAATCCATCATAATCATTAAATACCATATATTTGTTCATTTTCCCTAGCATCAAATAATGCCTTGAACATATAAAAATCATCTGGGGTAGTAATCTTTATATTTTCAACTGGACCCTCTACAACAGAAAGCTTTTTACCATAACTATACATTAAAGTTGAAGAATCAATTGAATCTGTAACTCCATCCTTTAAAGCTTTGTTATGAATATTCAAAATTTCATCTAACCAGAAACTCTGTGGTGCTTTCGCAATCAATGAATGATTTCTATCAGGAACTGACTGAACTTGATTTTCATCATCAACAATTAAAAAGGTTTCTTTAGCTGGTGCAATTGTTACTGCAGAGCCTTTTTTCTCCACTGACTCAATATTGGCTGCAATTAATTTTTCGTTAATTAATGGTCTAACACCATCATGTATAATTACTACTGAATCTTCACTACCAGTAATCTCTTTTGCAGCTAACAATCCATTATATATTGAACCTTGACCCGTTTCTCCGCCAGAGACAATTTTTTTCACTTTAGTTAGTCTGAACTTTTCAGACAAGTCCTCCATGTAACTAATCCAGTCAGCAACACATACAACAACAACAGCATCAACCTCTGGTGTATTTTGAAACAATTCAATTGTATGAACAATAATTGGTTTACCATGTACTTCCAAAAACTGTTTAGGCTTAGCTTTTTTTGATTTCATTCGGCTGCCAACACCTCCTGCAAAAATAAGTCCAATATTCATTGCCTTCTCCTACTCTTTCCAATACCAATCATAGTAATTATGATTCACTCTTTTATTTTCCGGAGGTAATTCCATATAATCACATCCATATAATTGGGTTAAATATTCATCATGTCTTTTTATTTTACGTACATTATGCTTTTCAAAACTAACGTCTTCATATTCTGAAAAAATATCCTTGTTAAAACATTCTTTTTCTCTATATCTAGAGTCTGTAAATCCAACTTTTGAAACATCAGTATGCTCATAAGTTTTCATAAGATTATCCAATACTACTGCTTGCTCATTCCATTTACCGTGATGCAAAAGAAACCTTGGAGTCCTCAAAAATAGTCTTGCAGCGGCATAAATTGCTTTCGAACCACTTACATATTCTGGAAAACTTGTACTTAATAAATTTTCAGCTTGATTCTGTACCTTCTTCATAAACTTAATTCTCTCATTGTCTGATTCAGGCATTTTATCCATTGGAAAAACATCAATATATACTCCCATGTCTGGATGCATTTTATCTAAATTTCCTAAGGAAATAGTCTTATTAGCATAAATTTTTGAATAAGATATAAGTGTCTTTTTCACATTAAAATTTAATAAAGTATAGTCTGAGTTAATCTTGTCCATCATTAACTTGATAAATTTTTCATACTCGGGTCTGTATAGCATTATATCAATATCATCATCCCATGGAATAAATCCTTCATGTCTTATTGACCCAAGAAGTGATCCACCACCAAGCGAATATTCAATGTCATTTTCTCGACAAAATTTATCAATGTATACTAGCATTTCTATCTGAACATCTCTGACTTCCTCGTCAGTCATCTTTTTCATTTATAAAAACCTCGTTCTATGAATATTTTAATAAACCTACTACTATAATTATACTTACAATTACAATACTAGCTACGCCAATGAATGTTAAAATATATGGATTATATATTTTATTTTCTTTCTCACCTTTTTTAACATTACTCAAGGCATTATACTCGTTTTTCTGAAACTCATTATCGGGTATAGCACCATTTATAAGATAGTTTCCAAATTGAGCTTCTGATATGGAGTTTTTATTAATTTCAAACTTAACAATCTTATTATTTGATTTATAACCTTCTGGTGGGGAAACTTGCGTAATAAAATATTTATAATTATTTGATAAACCTCTGACATGTATCAGCGATTCATTTATTTTTATATTTTTTTCTTTATTTAATCCCCATATATGATTTGAAAGTTCTATTGGAGAATTATGCCCATCGATATAGTTAATTGCGTTTGAGGTTAAAGTTTTTGCATTTGATAAAGATAAATCATTTGTTTCAAAATCCTTATCATAATTTAAATTTTGTTTCTCCCATTTAGGGGAATTATCCTCAGTTCCATTATATGTATATATAGAATTATCATCCTCATTATAGCGACCAATAATATACTTTCCTCCAGAAATAAGTTTTTCCGAATGCCCATCGTAGGTTGCAAAATTTATTCCTCCTGAAGTCACTAGAGGTGATAAATGAAAAATTTCCTTATTACTAACTATTTCGGAAACGACAATCCCCTGTTCATAGGAATCCACCTGAATATTAAATTCTTGATTTTCTTTCTCATAAACATTAATACCATTATCGTAAATCAATTTAAATCTTTCTTTATTAATGCCTACAATCTTGCCTTTTACAGTAATCTCTGTTCCTTTAGGTGCTTGTTCTTTGGAAATTCTATATTGATATAAAAACTTCAAAGAGGCAAGTTTATCGCTAGCATAGTCAACGACATCATCAACTGGTACTTCCCCATCAAGATTCTTTGCTGACTTGAGATTTTCTGAATTTAATTGAATTGCAAAATCACCATTTTCTACATCTGATGATTTAGAATTTTTAATATTATTTGTAAATTTAGGCTCAATTTTAGCTGGAACAGATATTTCTGAAATTTTAAAATTTGGAGTTGATGAAAGTATTACATCAGAAGCCTTATTAATTTTTATAGTATAAATAACATCCTGTCCATAGTCTGCTGAGTATTCTTTGTCAGAAGATTTATTTTTTTTATAATTTGGTTTAATATTTGATATATTTACATCAATATCATCATTCTTAACGGTATTACCAACATATATTTCCTGCGATTTTTCAACATCTAAAAATACCAAGTCGCTACTATTAGAATTAGTAAATATAGTAAAGCCACCATAAACTTTCCCAGTTGTAATACCTTTATTATTAGTTACTTTTTGACGTGGAATTTCAGGATTAGTAAACATTATCTCTGGATCACGTTTAGTTTTATTAGGATTATTGATAATATTTAAAAAAGATGGTGCATTGACATATAAAATTTCAACAATTTTCTTTGCATTTTCTTTAGAAACTTTTACTCCTCGTCCAAAAAACAAATCATCAGTCAACAATATTTTGTCACCATCAACAGAAAACTTCTTTTCAATATTTGAAAAAGTATAGTGTGAGTAATGTTCCTCAGACAAGCTACCATTTTGAATTACTTCTAAAGCTTCTTGATAGTTCTTAGCTATAACTTGAACTTCTCCTTGAGCTTCATTATCCTGAACGACGTGTGCAACAATTTCATAAGGCCTCGGAACTTTTGAATCAGAATATACAGAAATGGGAATTAGTAAAAATGAAAAAAGAAATATGAAGAAAACCGAACTTTTATTAATCATTCTTCTCCACCTCTTTTTTCAATAATGAAACTTCCTGTATCAAAACTTTTATTTGTTGATCTTTTTTTGTATCACTACTTGTCTTCATAAGTTCCAAGACAAATACAAAAACTAAACCAACAAATAAAAGAAAATTCATTGTTAAAGCAAAGCCAAGTTGATGAGCAGCAAGCGATACAACATCAGGGAATAATGCAATAAAAATTATACCTAATCCAACAATCAGCCAAGGAGCTGATCGTCTTAATGAAAAAGCATTTTTATTAACCATTTTTACAATGTAATAGAAAATCGCAAGTGCTAAAACAATCATTTCAACTCTCAAAAGTACAGACATTATTCAGCCTCCTTCATAAATCCAGCAATAAATATTGAAGTCAATACATCCATCATGTAAGTGACTGATTTAAACGCACTTATACTTGACTCACCCTCAGCTCTCTCAAACATATGGGCTGGAACTTCTTTTACTTTATACCCATGCTTCATTAAACGAACAATACTCTCTGGTTCTGGATACGCCATTGGATAATTTTTTGAAAAATATCTAATTACTGATTTATTAGCAGCTCTATATCCACTAGTAGTATCATAAATCTTATTACCTGTTACAAATTTTATTGCATAGGAAATCAGATTAATCCCAATTCTTCTAGCTTTAGATGACTTGAAATTTTCAGCATTTTCTTCAATAAATCTTGATCCAATAGTAAAGTCATATTGTCCTGATAGTATTGGACTAACAACATCTTCAATGCTTGCGATGTCATGTTGACCATCACCATCAAATTGAACTGCCACATCGTACCTATTTCTACTTGCAAAGAGGTAACCAGTTTGAACTGCACCACCAATTCCTAAGTTTTGCACAAGATCAATATGGTTTAATTTGTTATCATCTAGTATTTTCTCCGTACCATCTTTTGAACCATCATTTATTACAATATAATCCAAAGTGAATGGTAATTTATTTTCATCTTTAAAATCTTCTACCATTTTTACTGTATTTTGAATACTTTTTTCTTCATTGTAAGCTGGTATTATTAAAAGTACTTTTTTCATACTACTCCTTATTGTACAAATTGAACAATAATAATGTTCTAAAAACAATTATATGTTTCTTTTGATTTTTTGTATATTTATATTTTATTAGTCTTCTAAATCTTTCAATAAAGCTCAATTGATCAATATCTACAAAATTTTCTATTAATTCCCTATCACTCTCATCTATTTCATCTGAAAAATTTCGAATTATATTATTTGCTTGAGCTTGCGAGCGGTGAATTAAGTCCCAATATCTTGAAAATATTTTCCTTGGGCCTTCCCTAAAAATCTTAAATTGTTTATCGAGTATTCTAGCCCCAAGCACATTACTATCATGTTGTCTATATAATTCCGTTGGTTTATCAATATATACGAGCTCACCAAGAGCACTTGCCAAAAGAGCCAGATACCAATCATGCATAATAATATTATCAGTTGTGTTCCATTTTTCGGCCAAGGTATGATTTATCATACTTACACAGCCAGTCACTGTATTCTCTGTGAGCTCTTGAATAAGCTTGGTATTAGCATGACTACTTTGTGAACGTATCATACTTTCATTCAAAACATTTAAATTTTTATCCACTACTTTTAAGTCTGTGTAATACATTATTGGCTTAGAATTGTTATGTTTTTGAGCTTCATTAAGTGTCAACTCAATTTTTTCTGGCAACCAATAATCGTCTTGATCACTAAAAAAATAGTAATCTGCTTGATTATATTTAATCAAAGAATAAAAAGAATTTATAACTCCAAGATTCTTTGTTTTTTCTTCATTAATAAATTTTATTCTATTATCTTCAGATACATATTTTTTTATAATATCAACGGTATTGTCAGTAGATCCATCATCCCTGATTAACAATGTCCAATCTGAAAATGTCTGGTTCTGGATGCTTTCAATTTGTTCTGACAAATACTTCTCACCATTATAAGTTGACATTACAATATTAACTTTCATCTGTAAATAACTCCTCGTATTGAGATACAATTTTTTCCCAAGTGTAATCTTTAAGTATTATGTCACTTGATTTACTGCCATAAACTGATTTTTCATATTTACTCAAGTCGTCTGTCAAATCAATCAGATTTGATAGTTGATCCTTTTGCCAATACAACACGCTGTCACTACCAACATTTCTATTAAATGAAACATCAAGAACTAGATTCAAGCTAGTAGACCACATCGCCTCCAGCAAGCCTGGATTAGTTCCCCCAACTTCATGACCATGGATGTAACCGTAAGCATTTTTCCTAATATTTTTCAATAAATCTTTATCATAAACTGTACCAACAAAATTAATTCTATTATCTTGATCGAAATTAGTTGATTCCTTTAAATATTCATAATAGGGACTTCCCTCATTATTTGTAATAATTACTAAATCTTTTGTTGTATTAGAATTCATAAACGATTTAATTATTGTCTCATAATTATTTTCTGGGACGAATCGACCAACTACAAGGTAGTATTCATCTGCTATAACATCATGTTCTTGGTACCAGTCATATTCGACATTACCTACTTCATCAATATCAGTCCCATATGCTATTACTTGGGACATAAATGGCTTATATTCCTCTTTCAGATAATCATCTATTCCTTGATTATCTGCTATAATTAAATCTGCCTTTTCAACCATTTTTCTCTCAGAATATTTCAAATATTTCCTTATTGGATAGCTCCATTTTGAACGTCGCCATTCCAAACCATCTGGGTTTACGAATAATAATCCCCCTATCTGATGGATTTTCCTAGCAACTGGAGAAATGAACGCTCCAATTGTATTACCCAAAATATAAAAAATCGGTTTTTCAATTTCTTCATCTTTAATAAACTTCAAAGAATAATTTATAGCATCTAAATCATAAAATATTACTTTTGCACCACCTAAGTTACGTTCTTTTATATTAAAGACATCTGCTCCGTTGTAATCATAGTGAGTATGATTTTCACTTTCAGAAAGATTAGCAACATGATATTTAATATTTTTATTTTTCTGATTAGTAACTAGTTCATCAACGAAGGTTTCAAATCCACCATATTTAGCAGGTAACCCACGTGAACCGATTATAAAAACGTGTCTCATGTTGCTCAACTTTCTATTTTTTTATTTCATCATTTCATTCAATGCATCTTGCCAAGTAGGAACAATAAACCCTGTTGCTTTTGTTTTTTCTAAACTCATAATTGAATTTTTAGGTCTCTTAGCTTTTTGAACAAACTGGCTACTGTCAACTGGTGTAATTGAAATATCAGAATCTTTTAATATTTCTTTTGCAAAACCATACCAATTAGTTACTCCATCATTTGAAAGGTGGTAAGTTCCATATTCTTTACGATTATCAACTAGATAAGTCATGAATTCAGCAAGAGTTCTAGTCCATGTTGGACGACCAAATTGATCATCAACAACCGTAATGGTGTCATGTGTTTCTGCTAGTTTTTGCATCGTAAAAACAAAGTTATTACCATATTTCCCAAATACCCAACTTGTTCTTATAATGTAGTGGTCTTGAACATATCTTCTAACCGCTTCTTCACCTAAAAGTTTTGTTCTACCGTATTCAGTTTGTGGATCTGTTAAATCTTCTTCAAACCACTCTTGATCAATAGGCTTGTCACCATTAAATACATAATCTGTAGAAATATAAACAAGTGTAGAATTATATTTAGCAGAAGCTTTTGCTATGTTTTCAGTTCCAACTACATTAACTAAATAATCGACCTCTTTGCCTTCATCTTCGGCCTTATCAACTGCAGTGTATGCGGCACAATGGTAAACAATTGTTGGTTTAATTTCTGCAAATGCTTTTTCAACTGCCTTTGCATCTGTAATATCTAACTCTTTAGAGTCAGTTGCAACATAGTCAATAGATCTTTCATCTAAAAGATTTCTTAACTCTGTACCTAACTGACCACTTGCACCTGTAATTAAAATCATTTTTTCACTTCTTTCTTAAGCGTTTAATGAGCTTGTCCATTATGACAAACTGCCTCAATCCGATAACCATCTGGGTCGACAATAAAGCAAGCATAATAATTTTCATGATAGTTTACCCTATAACCTGGAGCACCATTGTCAAATCCGCCGTTATTAATGGCAGCTTTATAAAATTCATCTACTTGTTTATTGCTTTTTGCTTCAAATGCAAGATGCATTGGATATACTTCACCTTCATAAATTGCAAAATCTCCAAAAGGATCCGCACTTATGCCATCAGAAAAATTAGTGTAATCATCTCCAAAATAATGAATTACATATCCTAAGGCATTAAGGGTCTCCCTATAGAATTTTTGTGATGCTTGATGGTTTTTAACTCCGATAGCGAGATGGTTTATCATAATATCATTTACCTATTTAAATTTTATTGATTATTCTTTGCGTAATTAGCTTCAACTTCT
>NZ_MKIQ01000003.1 GCF_001832885.1 Floricoccus penangensis
GAACTTGTTGGTACTGTTGGCTCACTTGTACTTGAACTCGTTGGTACTGTTGGCTCACTTGTACTTGAACTCGTTGGTGCTGTTGGTGCACTTGTACTTGGTTCGGGAACAGGATCAACTTTGGGTTCTTCACCAACGATTATATAGGCAGACTGTACATTTCCAGAAGCATCTTTATAGTGGAATAGAACTTTCCTACCAGGTAAAACACTTAATGATGCTTGAATATCATAATTATTTCCAGATACAAGATTTTCACCTTTAAATATAATATGATATGTATTTTCAGAAGGTTCCGAATTTGATTTTATGTTTGTGTAAGAAGTTCTATATTCTACACCAGGAACAAGTTCTTTATACTTCATAAACTTTGGATCTTTAGAATCTGGAGTGTAGAAAATTTTTGCGTTATTATTTCCTTCAGTCTGTATTTCTTTATATTCCCACGTACCATTAGAATTTTTTTGTTCAAAAGTGATCATATCTCCAGCTTTATATTGACGATCTCCATCCAAATAATTAATATAACCCATTTTATTTTCATCTTCTTTTGCAGGAGAAATATTAATAGAAACTAAATCATCTTTAAATACTCTTGCTTCATAACCAAAAATTTTGACAGAATCGTTATCAACAAAGATATCTTTAGGATACAATCCTTTCAATTCTTGTAAATTAACTTTTTCTGAAATCAACCTAGCAGTTTCTACTTCTTCTTTTGCAACTTCTTTTTTATCTTGAGTTGTCGTTGAAGGTGATTTTACTTCTTTTGTTTCTTTTTTCACTTCAGATTTCGGTGTTTCTGAAGTTGATACTTCTTTTGTAGTTTCACTTGTCTTTGCTTCGGTAGTTGATACTTGCTCAATAGGTGTTTCAGACTTTGGCACTTCTGTTGTAGAAACTTCAGAAGTTGATTCAGCTAATTTGCTTTCTTCCACTGTTGAAACTGCCTTTTCAGAAGTAGGTGTAAGACTTGGCTCTTGAACTTTAGTTTCTACTTTAACCTCGGAAGTTGCTTGAACCGCAGTGGGAACCACCGACGAAGCAGCTTGCACTTTAGCAGAGCTGGATGTACTCGATGTTGAAACAGCAACATTTGGTTTTGTATTTGCTACACTCTCTAAAGTCTGAGCAATACCACCAATACTTGGTGCAAGTGTTCCTCCAATAACTAAAAACGTAACTGGTGCTGTAACCCAGAACTTACCTTTTTTAAATTGTTTGTAACGTTTCTTTTCTTCAATTTGTTTCATACTATAGTGTCCCTCCATTTTTATAACTATATATTATCATATATAGTTAATAAATCAAGAATAAACTTAATATATATGAATGTTATAAATAAATTAAAAAATCAAAAATTAAATTAAGTATATAATTCCAAAATTTATTGTGAAATCACTATGAAATTTTCAACAAAAAAACAAAATATCAAATGATATTTTGTTTTTTGTTATTTATTCAAATTCAGATGATGGTTCATTTGAGAATGAAAGTTCATTATCACCTAATGAAATTGTAACTTTTGTTTTTGGTTGAATTTTACCAGAAACAATTTCTTTTGCAAGTGGTGTTTCAACTTCTTTTGTTATGAAACGACGGAGTGGTCGAGCACCATACGCAGGTTCATATGAATTTTCGGCAATCCATGTTCTTGCATCATCTGTAATCTCAAGTTGAATTTCTTGATCTTCAAGTCTGTTAGAAAGTTGTTTAACAATCTTATTAACAATTCCTTTAACATCATCAAGACTAAGTGGTGTGAACAGAATTGTATCATCAATACGGTTTAAGAATTCTGGTTTGAAGTGAACTCGTAATTGTTCAAGTACTTCACTCTTAACATCATCAGGAATTTGACCATCAGGAGTCACTCCATCAAGAAGATACTGAGAACCAATGTTACTTGTCATGATAAGAATAGTGTTTTTAAAATCAACTACTTGGCCTCTTGAGTCAGTGAGACGTCCATCATCAAGTACTTGTAATAAAATGTTGAAAACATCTGGATGAGCTTTTTCAATTTCATCAAGTAAGATAACAGTATAAGGACTACGTCGAACTGCTTCAGTTAATTGACCACCTTCTTCAAACCCAACATATCCTGGAGGCGCTCCGACTAAACGAGACACTGAATGTTTTTCCATATATTCACTCATATCAATACGAACCATATGGTCTTCAGAATCAAATAAATCTTCAGCAAGTGCTTTCGCAAGTTCTGTTTTACCAACCCCAGTTGGACCTAAGAATAGGAATGAGCCTAGAGGACGGTTTGGATCTTGAAGACCTGCACGTGAACGGATAATTGAATCACTTACAGCATCAACAGCCTCATCTTGACCAATTACACGTTTATGGAGTGTTTCGTTTAACTTCATAAGTTTTTCTCGATCACCTTCAACAAGTTTAGAAACTGGAATACCAGTTAAACGACCAACTACATCGGCAATTTGATCTTCAGTAACTGATTCTTGTACCATTGAGTTGCTTGATGATTCTTTTGATTCAAGTTCTTTTAATTCTTTTTCAATTTTTGGAATTTCACCATGTTGTAAAATTGCTGCACGTTCCAAATCATAAGAAGATTGTGCATCTTCTAATTCATGCTTAGCTTTATCTAGTTCTGCACGTTTATTAGAAACTGCATTAACTGCTTCTTTTTCAGTTTCCCATTGCATCTTCATGTTATTTGCTTCTTCACGAAGTTCTGAAAGTTCTTCTTTTAAATTAGCAAGACGTTTTTTAGATGCATCATCAGTTTCTTTTTTAAGTGCTGATTCTTCAATTTCTAGTTGAAGAAGGCGACGAGTAACTTGGTCAAGTTCTGTCGGCATTGAATTCATTTCAACTTTAATATTAGCACAAGCTTCATCGACTAAATCGATTGCTTTATCTGGTAAAAATCGATCAGTAATATAACGATCTGATAAAGTTGCTGCTGCAACTAAAGCATTATCATGAATATTAACACCGTGATGAATTTCAAAACGCTCTTTTAATCCACGTAGAATTGATACTGTATCTTCAACAGACGGTTCTTTTACCAATACTTTTTGGAAACGACGTTCAAGCGCTTTGTCTTTTTCCATGTATTGACGATACTCATCAAGAGTTGTTGCACCAATTGTGTTGAGCTCTCCACGAGCAAGCATTGGTTTCAAGAGATTTCCTGCATCCATGCTTCCTTCTGTTTTACCAGCTCCTACAATATTATGGATTTCATCAATAAAGAGAATGATTTGACCATCTGATTTTGTAACTTCTTTAAGCACTGCTTTAAGACGTTCTTCAAATTCTCCACGGAACTTAGCTCCGGCAATCAATGCTCCCATATCAAGTGAAAAGATTTTTTTATCTTTCAAGTTTTCTGGCACATCACGACGAACAATACGTTGAGCTAAACCTTCTACAATGGCTGTTTTACCAACACCAGGTTCCCCAATTAATACTGGATTGTTCTTTGTTTTACGAGATAAAATACGGATTACATCACGAATTTCTTCGTCACGTCCAATAACTGGATCCATCTTCCCATTTTTTACTTGTTCGTTTAAATCAGTTGCATATTTTTCCAATGCTTCATATTGTTCTTCTTGGTTTTGTGAAGTCACACGCTCACCTCCTCTTAATTTTTCTATTGAAGTTTTAATTTCTTTTTCGTTTAACCCTTGACTAAGTAAATATTTAGTCAATTCGTTATTTTTAAGTTTCATCAATGCGAGGACTACTACTTCTGTAGCTAAAAAATCATCCCCAAATTCTTCTCTTATCTTATCTGCTTCATTAAACAGATTAAATAAATCTTGACTGATACTTTGACCATATTGAACATTCGTTCCAGATACAGTTGGTATAGAATCAAGCATTTTGTCTACTACTTTTTCAAAATCTTTAACATCTATTCCGTTATCAGTATAAAAGTTTCTTGCAAAATGATTAGGCTGTAAGAAAATTTTCCATAAATGAGCTATCTCAATATTTTGATTTTGCCTAGTTACAGCAATACCTTGAGCTTCCCCAAGTGCATTTTGCATAGTTGTTGTCATTTTTTCAATATTCATATTTAAATTATCTCCTTTTACTAGGATTAAGGTCTTATCTCAACCTTACAAATACAATTATAACGCTTTGGTCAAATTTGGTCAAACAATATGCTCAGAAATTTCTGACATTTATTAAACTTCACAAGCTAATTATAATAGCATAATCAGTAATAGTAAAATATTTACTGCGAAAATTTAAAAAAGTACATAGGGTTTACCTATGCACCTTTTAGTACTATTTATTTGATGAGTTAGAAGATTTAGAGCTATTGTTAGATTCTAAATCATTTTGTAATTTTGACTGTACTGATTTCACATAATCTGATATATCAGAAAGCTCTTTATCAAATTGTCCTTCAGCATTATCATCATACTTACCAACTTCTCTAAGTGCTTTTTTGATTTCATGAATTGCTTTTTTTTCATCAATCCATTCTCTAAAAGAGTGAGATTTACCATCAACTGAAAGTTTAGTATAGTCTGCGACAGTTGAGTCTAAATCTTTAATTGTAGCTGCAATTTTATCTAATACTTTTTCTTGTTTTTCATCATAAGTAGCCATTTTAGTCTCCTTCTTTCTAAAAATAAAAGTGAAATACTTCTGCAATTGTTGTTACAAGATTTATTATAGTCTATTTGTTTTTTTAAAACAAAAAATTACTGCATTTTTTTATTACTATCAAGAATTATTTTTTAGAATTAAGTTCAAGTTTTTTAACTTTCCCCTTTATCAGTACAATATGCTAAATATGAAAAATAAAAACATCAATCAAATGATGTCTTCATCTTATACATGGTGTACTAAATCCGGTAGTAAATATGCAAGAACTAACATAATAATTGCTGATAGTACTACTCCTAGAAAAATTACAGGAAGTGATTTTTTTGGATTAAGACCTAAAAGCGCTGCTATAAGAGCACCAGTCCATGCGCCAAATCCTGGTAAAGGAATGGCTACAAAAATCAACAGACCTAGATTAAGACTATTGGGATGGTTTTTCTTAAGTTTTTCACCACCAGAACGTCCTTTTTCTACTATTTTTTGTGATAATTTTTTAATAGGCCCATGAAGACTTAAAAAGTCTAAAATTTTCTCAATGAAAAAGATAATGAAAGGTACAGGAAGCATCGTCCCTAGAATAGCAATTGGTGTAGCAGTATACCAAGGAACATGCATTAGGCTTGCTGCTACTAATCCACCACGTAACTCCAATACTGGTAATACTGAAATTATAAATACAATAACTTCTGGGCTTAAATGATTTTCTAAAAATGATATAACTGTTTGAACCATGAAATCCTCTTTTCTAAGTTTTTATTATGGAATAAAAATGCAAAATTGTAAAGAAGAATATATTTCCTTTACTATATATCATACACCATTTGTCTTCCTAAGTAGATTCCACTTGCTGCAGCATGACTCAAAGAATAGGTTACTCCCGAACAATCCCCAACAAAATATAGTCCTTCTACGCTAGATTGAAAGACAGGGTCTGTTTTAATTTTCGGGGAATGAAATTTGATGTCAATCCCATATAAAATTGAATTTCCTTCAATATCCTCGTCAAGTAATTCATCTAACTCATGCAGAAACCCTTTTGTATCATTTAATAAATCTTCGGGTAAATAATTATATAAATCTGACTCCCGATAATTCATACTTTTACTTATTGTATTTTTTTCCTTAAAATATGGATCAAAATCTGAAAGTTTTTGACCTATAAGTTCATCACTAGCTTTATTAATTTTTTCCATCATATTGTTTAAGTAATTCAATAGATGCGGCTCACCCTCAAAATAATATGGTTTAAATAAACAAAAATTCAAGTTATCACTTAGCTCTCCTTCACGGTAGTTCTGCCCATCAGCTAGAGAAAAACCCAACATTTTCTTTGGTATGATATTCCCATTTTTATTCATACAATAAGTGTAAAGATCCTTGTAGAGCATTTTGACCTCTAAATCATCTCCTAAGATTTGATTAAGTTGATTTGAAGGCATCTCCATCCTTAGTCCAAAATCTACACGAGATTTTTCCTTAGTAAGTTGAAATTTATCTGATAAATTTGTTACAAAGTCACTGTTTATACCTGTAGCAATAATTAAATTTCTTGATATTATTGAATTTTCAACTCCTTCAATTTTTATTAGAAATTTTGAATTCTTTTTTTCAATTCCTAAAATATTTACTGAATTTATCACTTGAGTATTATTTTCCACCAAATAATTAAATATATTTTTTATAACTTCTTTTGATAACTTCCTACCAAGATGTTTTACCTTGTTATCAATAAAACGTATTTCACTTTCATCTGGTGCTTGAAAATAATGGCTCTGATAATTCAAGCTATCTTTCCCGTTAAATTCATTTAGATATTCTTCAACCTTTGATAAACAATAAGTAGTATTTTGAAGACCGATTTTATCAACTAAATCACCTCCGAAATCTACCGAAAAATTATATTTTCCTTCTGAGATTCCAAGACCTCCAAATCCATTATATACATCACTTTCAGTCCTATTATCAAATGATGGACCTTTTTCAATGATTAAAATTTTTACTCCAGGCTTTTCTTTTATAATTTCAATGGCTGTAAAAAGTCCACTAACTCCTGCGCCAATAATGGTAAAATCATATTCGTTCATTTGTAAACCTCTGCCTAACATACGTGTTTACTGTTTATTTTAATTCAATTAATCCATTATTACAAGAATCAAAAAACACGGAATTATCCGTGCTTGTAGTTATTGATAAAACATTAATTGTTATCACTAGATTTTAAATGGCATTAAACCAAATAGCACTGCTACTACTAAATAAACGATGAATAATCCGATTGCCCATAATGCACTCTTCTTTTGCCATTGTCCCATGTCTACATCTGTTAAGCGAAGTAATACATAAATGAATGGTACTAATGGACTCAATAAGTGGAAGGCTTGACCAATTAATGAAGCAAATCCTAATTGTAATGGTGTGAATCCATAGTTTACTCCCGCTTCTGCTAGTACTGGTAGTACTCCATAGTAGAAGGCATCGTTTGATAGGAAGAATGTTCCTGGTGCTGATAGAAAGGCAACAACCAAGCCCCAATATGATCCCCATGATGCTGGAATTACTGATGATAAACTTGTCGCAATTGCTTTGTCCATTCCTGTTCCAGCAAGGATACCCATGAAGATTCCTGCTGCGATTACTACCATGGCTACTTGTCCACCATCTGGTAAGTTAGCTTCAATACGAGCACGTTGATCTGATAGTTTTGGATAGTTAATCATTAATCCAAGTGCTGTTGCTACGATAAAGATGATTGCTGATGGAACAATTCCCCAGATTAATAATACGATTACTGCCGTTGTTAAGACAAAATTAATAAATAGTTTCTTAGGTTGGCGGATTGCTAATAACTCTGGATCTGAGATTGTTGTCATTTCTTGGATTTGTTCGTCCGTGAAATGAGTTACTCCTAAACGTTTCCGTTCACTACGACCCATAATGTAAGCTACACCAATCATGTAGATTGTACCAAAGATAATAATTGGAACTAAGCCACGAAGAACTTCTGATTCGTTTAGATTCAATACAGTAATTACACGGGCTGTTGGTCCTCCCCATGGTAATAGGTTTAGGACTGAGTGAGAAAGAATTGTAAGAACTGCTAAATCTAGCATTTTCATATGAAGCTTCTTATAAATTGGAACGAATGCTGAACACACGATAATCATTGTAGTTGTTCCATCACCATTAAGAGATACACCTGCTGATAAGAAAACTGTCGCAAGCATTACTTTTAATGGATCACCCTTAGCGTATTTAATCATTGCGTTAGACAATGGATCAAACAAGCCTGCATCAATCATTAGTGTAAAGAATAATACCGCGAATAAAAGCATGATTGCTGTAGGACCTGTTTTCTTTAGTCCTTCAAATGCTGCCTTACCTAAGTCAATGTTCCATAATCCCATTAATTGACCTACTATACCAAATAATAATGGTACGGATGCAAGTGCAACAAATGGACTTAACTTTTTAGTCATGATCAGAATCATGAACACAACGATAAGAGCATAAGCCATAAATGTTACCATAAATAAATCCTCCTTCTATGTCACATAATATAACATAGAAAATTGTATAAAAATATAAATATTTTTTCAAATATTTAGACAATTTTTTTATTATTAAAAATAAAATACATAAAACCTATATTACAAAAGGATTTTATCGTGATTTGTTTAACAATACCAATTTTTGCAAAAGAACACAAAAAAACATATTTATACAAAAAGACATGGAAGTATGTCGACTTCCACGCCCTATATGTTACTTGTGTTGACGTACTTTTTCATCTAGTACAGTATTTAAGATTCCACCATCGTGATAGAATTTAATCTCTGTTTCAGAATCAAATCTTGATAGAGTATCAAATTCGATTGTTGTTCCATCTTCTCTTCTAGCAATAACTTTAACAATTTGCTTCGGTGTTGGATTATCACCAAGAAGAATTTCGAAATTTTCTTTTCCAGTTAAACCAAGGCTATCAGCAGTTTGACCATTAATATATTCAAGTGGTACAACTCCCATCATAACAAGGTTTGAACGATGAATTCTTTCATAAGATTCAACAATTACTGCCTTAACTCCAAGAAGTTTAACACCTTTGGCCGCCCAGTCACGCGATGATCCCATACCGTAGTCTTTGCCTGCTAAAATTACAAGTTCTTGCTTATCAGCCAAATACTTTTCACTGGCATTAAAGATTGGAATTATTTCTTCTGTTGGAAAATAATCCGTCCAACTTCCTTCCTTGCCATCAGCTAAATCGTTATGAAGTCTTGTATTTGCTAGTGTTCCTCTTGTCATTACATGATGATTTCCACGACGTGAACCATAAGAGTTGAAATCTTTAGGAGCAACTCCATGTTCCTTCAAGTATTCACCCGCTGCTGATTTAATGGCAATAGATCCTGCTGGTGAAATATGGTCAGTTGTGACAGAATCCCCTAGTTTAGCTAAAGCTAGTAGACTTTCAAGTTTTGGTAATTCAACAATTCCTTTTACTTGATCATCAAAATATGGTGGATTAGCTATATAAGTTGACTCTGGATTCCAAGGAAATGTTGGTGAATCAACAACTTCTAGATTATTCCATTCTTCTGTTCCTGAGAAAATATTCTCATATGATTTACGGTAATTTTCAGATGTGACAAATTTACTTACATAATCATTGATTTCATCACTTGTTGGCCAAATATCTTTTAGGTAGATATCTTTTCCATCACTAGATTTACCGATGACGTCCGTTTGAAGATTCATTCTCAAATTACCAGCAAGTGCATAAGCAATTACTAAAATTGGAGAGGCAAGATAATTTGCTTTAATCAAAGGATGGACACGACTTTCAAAGTTTCTATTTCCACTCAAGACTGCCCCAGATACCAAATCGTTATCAATGATAGCTTGTTCTATTGTAGCATCAAGTGGACCAGAATTTCCGATACATGTTGTACATCCGTAAGCAATTATGTTAAAGCCAAGTTTATCAAGATAAGGTGAAAGTCCAGCTTCTTCAAGATATCTTGTTACTGCCTGAGAACCTGGCGCAAACGATGTCTTAACTTTTGGATCTATTGTTAGACCGAGTTCTACCGCTTTTTTAGCTAGAAGACCTGCGCCAATCAATACTGATGGGTTTGAAGTATTTGTACAGCTTGTTATTGCTGCAATTAAAACATCCCCTGTCTTTAGCTCATCTTTTTGTCCGTCAAGTTCAATTGGAATCACTTTGTCAAATTCAGTTTCCGTTAACCCAAAACCATGATTACCTAGAGGAGCTGTAATTGTTTTTTTAAATTCTGACGATAGATGAGATAACTCTACCATATCTTGTGGACGCTTGGGACCAGCAAGGTTGGTAGTGATTTTCGCTAGATCTATCTCAATTACTTCAGTATATTCGATATTGCTTTCTTCATCAGCATTATAGAATAGATGATTTTCATGCATGTAGTCTTCAATGTTAGCGATGTCATCTTCTTTTCGACCAGTTAAATGAAGATAATTAATTGTCTCAGCATCTACTGGGAAGAAGCCACATGTTGAACCGTATTCAGGAGCCATATTTGAAATAGTTGCTCTATCAGGAAGAGGTAAAGTTTCATAACCTGGACCAAAATACTCGATGAATTTTCCTACAACATTTCTTTCACGCAATACTTGAGTTACTTTTAGCGCCAAATCCGTAGCAACAATTCCTGATGGAAGTTGATTTATAAAACGCACTCCAATAACTTGTGGGATTGAAAATACTGAAGGTTCGCCCAACATACAAGCTTCTGCTTCAATACCCCCAACTCCCCAACCAAGAACTCCTAGACCGTTAATCATGGTTGTATGAGAATCTGTTCCAAAAACACTATCTGGAAAATAAGTATTCTCTTTCTCATTGTATTGAACAACCGGTGACAAATATTCAATATTAATTTGGTGAATAATACCTGTATCTGGTGGAATTGCTCTAAAATTAGTAAATGATTTTTGAGCCCATTTTAGAAGCTCATATCTTTCAGAATTTCTTTCAAATTCTTTTTTAATATTATAAGCCATTGCAGCTGGATTTCCGGCTTGGTCCACTTGAACTGAATGGTCAATTACTAAATCAACAGGAATTTCTGGGTTAATGTCTTCAGGGTTTAAACCCAATTCCTTGGCTGCATCACGCATTGAAGCGATATCTACAACACAAGGTACTCCCGTATAGTCCTGTAATAAGATTCTTGCAGGATAAAATGCAATATCGTCTCCAGCATTATCTTTCCAGTTAAAAATCTTATTTGCATTTTTCTCAAGCTCTTCATCTGATGAAGCTTTACGAAGAATATTTTCAAGTAAGATTCTAATACTATATGGTAAAGTCGATAAATCTTTCCCATAAGATTGAGCAAATTCTTTTAAATTGTAGAATTTACCTTCATTTTTTAATGTTGATATAAAATTTTCTTTTTTCAAGATGGTAAGCCTCCTAGCTTCTTCTCTTCTGTACTATTAACTAACTAATAATTAAACTTTAAATGGCATTAAACCAAATAAGATTGCTACTACCAAATAAACGATGAATAATCCGATTGCCCATAATGCACTCTTCTTTTGCCATTGTCCCATGTCTACATCTGTTAAGCGAAGTAATACATAGATAAATGGTACTAATGGACTCAATAAGTGGAAGGCTTGACCAATTAATGAAGCAAATCCTAATTGTAATGGTGTGAATCCATAGTTTACTCCCGCTTCTGCTAGTACTGGTAGTACTCCATAGTAGAAGGCATCGTTTGATAGGAAGAATGTTCCTGGTGCTGATAGGAAAGCAACAACCAAGCCCCAATATGAGCCCCATGATGCTGGAATTACTGATGATAGACTTGTCGCAATCGCTTTGTCCATTCCTGTTCCAGCAAGGATTCCCATGAAGATTCCTGCTGCTATTACTACCATAGCTACTTGTCCGCCATCTGGTAAGTTAGCTTCAATCCGAGCACGTTGATCTGATAGTTTTGGATAGTTAATCATTAATCCAAGTGCTGTTGCTACGATAAAGATAATTGCTGATGGAACAATTCCCCAGATTAATAATACGATTACTGCCGCTGTTAAGACAAAATTAATAAATAGTTTCTTAGGTTGGCGGATTGCTAATAACTCTGGATCTGAGATTGTTGTCATTTCTTGGATTTGTTCGTCCGTGAAATGAGTTACTCCTAAACGTTTGCGTTCACTACGACCCATAATGTAAGCTACACCAATCATGTAGATTGTACCAAAGATAATAATTGGAACTAAGCCACGAAGGACTTCTGATTCATTTAGATTCAATACAGTAATTACACGAGCTGTTGGTCCTCCCCATGGTAATAGATTTAAGACTGAGTGAGAAAGAATTGTAAGAACTGCTAAATCTAGCATTTTCATATGAAGTTTCTTATAGATTGGAACGAAGGCTGAACATACGATGATCATTGTTGTTGTTCCATCTCCATTAAGAGATACACCTGCTGATAAGAATACTGTCGCAAGCATTACTTTTAATGGATCACCTTTAGCGTATTTAATCATTGCGTTAGACAATGGATCAAACAAGCCTGCATCAATCATTAGTGTAAAGAATAATACCGCGAATAAAAGCATGATTGCTGTAGGACCTGTTTTCTTTAGTCCTTCAAACGCTGCCTTACCTAAGTCAATGTTCCATAATCCCATTAATTGACCTACTATACCAAATAATAATGGTACGGATGCAAGTGCAACAAATGGACTTAACTTTTTAGTCATGATCAGAATCATGAACACAACGATAAGGGCATAAGCCATAAATGTTACCATAAATAAATCCTCCTTCTTTTATGTTAAATATAGCACATATACCAATTGAAAGCGCTTCTTTTTTTGTTTTTGAGTTGTACTCCTTGTTTTTCTGTTGTTTTTTTATAAACAAGATGAATGCGTTTTTTAATTGTGATAAAATAGTAATAGCTTCTATGGCTCAAATGTTTAATTTTAAAAAGGGGGAAATTAAATTGAGTGATTTTAATTACAAAAATGAATTAGTAAATAAGATAAATTTCAAACAGCATAAGCCATTATCTGATATCGTTTATGATGCTCTTAAGGGTGCGATTTTAGATGGAACAATCCCCTTAGGAGAGAGAATTAACGAAAACTATTTAGCAGAGCTCCTTTCAATTTCAAGAACCCCAATTAGAAAAGCTGTAAAAAAATTAACCGAAGAAGGTTTGACAGAATCAATTCCACAATATGGTACTGTAATCAAATACGTATCAACAGATAAGATTGACGAAATTTATAAGATCAGATTAGCTTTAGAGTTGATACTGCACCAAGAGGTCTTAAAAAATATAAATGAAATTGAATTGGAACAATTGAAAAGCTACTCTAAAGACATGGTTAAGTATGAAGAAAAAGATGACCTAATTCATCTTGGAGAAGTCTTGAATGAATTTAATGATAAGATTTCTGAAATTGCTAAAATGAGTACTTTAAACATACTTTTAGATGAGTTAAATACTTATTTTAAAAACTTTCGTAACTTTTCTTTTGCCTCAAAAGAAAGACGAAATTTGGCAACTAAAGAACATGCAATGATTATCAGAGCTATTGAAGCTAAAGATATTAGTGTTTTAAACAAAGTTGTAAGTAAACATATACAAAATGCACATAGTGCTGCCTTGAATACTTTTGTAAGAAATGAAAATTCTTACATAAAAAATAATATTGAAAAAAACAATGTAAAAATTTCATGCGATAATCTAAAATGTCCTATTCATAACCATAATAAAAAAGGTAATTCATCCATAAATGGATAAATTACCTTTTTTATTATAAATTTGATTATTCTCTAACTAAAGATTCAGCATATTTAACAACTTTTTTGTTAAATAAAAGCTCAACATGTCCCGCTTCACTTTTATTACCTTTAAATTCTTTATAATGGATATTGTTTCTTGGATATAACTGCTCCGACTCCTTTATAGTTGCTAGAGTTACGATTGTATCATTATTTTCGCCGTTTACATTTCCATAAATATTATACAGCTGGACGTTTCTAGGTATTCCATTGGTATTTTTTTTCCAGGCTTTAAGATAGTCACTTTCTTTTGTATCATCTGCATTAGCATATGAGACATTATTATAAGGTGCAGCAATAGCAACAATCTTATTAATATTGAAGTATTTAACTGGCTTAACTTGAGTGAAATAACTTGTCAGTGCAACAGTTCCATTACTATGTCCAATAAAATTCACATTAGAAATATTATATTTATTTTCCAGATATTCAAAAGCTGATTGTAAATAGCTTGATTGTCGAACCATAGAATCAATATCCTCACCAGCATCCGAAAAGGCAATTACAATATTTTTTATATCAGATGGTTTTAATTTAACTTTTTGTAACTCAGTAACATTATTTTTTTCATCAATATTAATTTTGAGTATATCTTCTTGTTTTATTTTTGCAATTTCAAAATAACCGTCAAGACTACCCACTGTACCAGAAGTTCCAGGGACATAAATAGTTGGAATTTCTTTTTTGAGAGATGATTTTGATGACATTTTTATACCGTAAACTAAAACTCCAACTATTAGTACTATGATGATGATACTTAAACTATTTTTTTTATCAATTTTTTTCATATTATTCCTCTTATTCCTCAAAAAATAATATAACACATTTCTAAAAATAATACAGTATTAGACATCGAGATATTTTTATGTTATTCTGTATAATTGAGGTATACGACTTATGAGAATGAAAACATATTTAAAATTTATTAGAAAAGCAGCTCTTGACATAAGATAATGGTGAAGCATTGTTAAGAGCCTTATATAAAAGCTTCATCAGAAATTGGTGTTTTTTCTTGTACCCAATTTTTGATGAAACATGAAGCTACGAAGACAATGAATTCGTAGCTTTTTATATGCATTAAAGAAAGGAAAATAAAATGTTAAAATTAACCAACATAAGCCAACAATTTGGTGATAAAATATTATATCAAGATTTAAATTTACAAGTAAACAAAGGGGAACATGTAGGTCTTATTGGACAAAATGGTGCCGGAAAATCTACCTTAATAAAGATCATTACCGGTGAAGTACTTCCAGATGATGGAAATGTATATTTTCCACCAAGCATGCAACTGGGCTACTTAGACCAGTATGTAGAAGTTGATGAAAACTTGACAATCATGGAGTTTTTACAAACAGCTTTTCAAAAAGACTTAGATAAAGAAAAACAAATTAATCAACTATATATTGATTATGCTGAAAATATGGATGACAAACTTTTAAATAAGGCTGGAGAACTTCAAAATCAATTAGACCAAGGCGATTTTTATCAAATGGATACGTTGATTCACGAAATGGCAACTGGTCTTGGAATTGATGTTTTAGGACTTGATACAAGTCTCAAAAATCTAAGTGGTGGTCAAAGATCAAAGGTTATTCTAGCAAAACTTTTGCTTGAAAAGCCAGATACTCTTATACTTGACGAACCAACTAACCACCTCGACGATACTCATGTTGAATGGTTAACTGAATTTCTTAAAAATTTCGATGGTACTTTCCTCGTAATTTCACATGATAGAAATTTCCTAAATGAAATAACCACTCACATTGCAGATATTGAGTTTGGCAAACTGACTAAATATACTGGTAATCTTGATAAATCACTTAAACAAAAAGAAGTAAACCGTGAATCATATATTAGAAATTACGAATCACAAAAGAAACATATCGAAAAAACCGAGGCCTATATTAGAAAATATAAGGCAGGATCTCGTTCTACAATGGCCAAAAGTCGTGAAAAGCAGCTTGATAAAATTGAACGTCTCACTCCTCCAGACCATACTGCAAAAGCAAACTTTAACTTCCCATATAGAGAGATTGTAACTACTCTTGCACTCACCACCGATGAGCTATCAATAGGGTATGAAAAACCTCTTCTTGATCCAATCAATTTAACGATTCGTTACGGTGAAAAAGTTGCTATTAAGGGATTCAATGGTATTGGTAAATCTACACTTTTAAAGACACTTTTAGGTGTTATACCTAGTCTTTCTGGTGAATTTGCCTTTCCAGCAAAAACTTCAATTAGCTACTTTTCTCAGGATTTAGATTGGGACTCTCCAATGCAAAGTCCTCTACAATATTTAAGTAATTTATATCCAAAAGCTACTATCAAGGATTTAAGAGGGGAATTATCACGTGCAGGTCTTGTCAATGAATTAGCCCAGGAACCACTTAAACGACTTAGTGGTGGCGAACAAACTAAGGTAAAACTTGCCCAAATGACAATGGATGAATCTAACTTTTTAATGTTAGATGAACCAACCAATCACATTGACCATGAAACTAAAGAAAGTTTAAAAGAAGCAATCGAAAAATTTCCAGGAACCGTAATTATCGTTTCCCATGAGCAAGATTTCTACGAAGATTTTGTAGATCGTATCATTGATATAGCTGAATAATATATTGTTCCAAAAAAGTTCCCTAAAATCTCTTGATTTCAGGGAACTTTTTTATTTTGCTTTATCTCCAATATCATTTCGATAAAACATATCTGGTAATGAAACTTCTTTTAGGGCAGAATAAATTTTATTTTGTGCATCTTCAAGTGAATTTCCTGAAGCTTCTACAAGGAATATTCTTCCACCACTTGATACTAATTTATCATCTTCTCTTGCGACCCCTGCATAATATACTTGGATATCTGGATTATCAAATTTTGGAATTTCCATCCTTTTTTTATAATCATTTGGGTAGCCATCTGCTGCCACGACGACACCAAGTGTTATGTCATCATTCCATTCTATTTGGGGAACCCTATCATTTAATAGGTCATCAATAATTTGAGCAAGTGATGAATCAAGTCTTGGTAAAACAACTTGTGTTTCAGGATCTCCAAATCGAGCATTGAATTCAATAACTTTTGGTCCATCAGTAGTTGCAATCAAGCCAGCATACAAAATTCCTGTAAATTCTTTACCATCTAGTAGCATTCCATTTGCTGCAGGTTTTAATACCGTTTCAACTGCGGTATCAACCATTGATTGAGGAATTTGAGGTACTGGAGAATATGCTCCCATACCACCAGTATTCGGTCCCTTATCACCATCAAATGCTCGTTTGTGGTCTTGTGAAATTACCATTGGATACACATCTGCACCTTTAACAAAGGCAAGAAGTGAAAACTCTTCACCAGCCAGAAATTCTTCGATAACAACTTTAGCACCAGACTGTCCAAATTTGTTACTTTCAAGCATATCTTCGACTGCTTCAATAGCTTGGTCTTCTGTTTCAGCTACTACTACACCTTTACCAGCAGCCAACCCATCTGCCTTAATAACTATAGGAGCGCCTTGAGATTTGATATAATCTTTGGCTTCATTAAGGTCGGTAAAGGTTTTATATGAACCAGTAGGTATATCGTATTTATCCATTAATTGTTTGGCAAAATCCTTTGAACCTTCAATTTGAGCTGCTGCTTTTCTAGGACCAAAAATTTTCAATCCTTCTTTTTCAAAATCATCTACAATACCATTCGCAAGTGGAATTTCAGGACCAACAAATGTCCAATCAATTTCGTTTCTTTGGACAAATTCAATTAATGAGGAATGGTCATCTTCAGCAATATCTAGAATCTTAATTCCATCTTCAACCATACCCGGATTACCCTTAGCACAGTATACTTCTTGAACTTTATCATCTTCAAGAAGTTTTTTTGCTATAGCATGTTCTCGACCACCACTACCAATAACAAGTAATTTCACTCATTCTCCATTCTATTTAATATTAATAAAAACAGTCATTTTAACGCTTCTTTTGTTGTCATGCTTCAACTCCTAGAATTTTCAACATAAGTATGTTTACAGCTTTGAACAGCGTTCAAAGTCAATAAACTGTAAATCTACCTTATGCTCAAATTCTGACCAGTCATTTCAGCACTTCTTTTTTGTCATGCTATTTCCTCCTAGCATTCTTCTCGTAAGAGATCATCCAGCTCCAAACAAAAGAGTTTGGAGTAAATATACTGCATGATCTCTTACTTTCAAATGCTTAACAGTCGGAATAGCACTTCCTCTTTGTCGTGTTTCGTCTTACAGAATCTATTTAATTGCCTCGCAAACGGCTATGAACTTCGTTAATAGTTAATGAACCGTGTGCTCACCTATTAATTGATTCTTAACGTTCGACTGCACACTTCTTCTTAATGTCTGAAGTGTCTTACATCGGTAAAGATCATTGCGATTCCATATTTGTTTGCCATATCGATTGAATCTTGATCTTTGATTGAACCACCTGGTTGGATAATTGCTTTAATTCCATGTTCTCCTGCAAACTCTACACTGTCATTCATTGGGAAAAAGGCATCACTAGCAAGTACTGCTCCTTCAAGTTTACCAGCTTCCTGTGCTTGATTAATGGCAATTTTAACTGAACCAACACGATTCATTTGTCCAGCACCGATACCGACTGTTTGTTCTTTATTTGCAAGCAAAATAGCATTTGATTTAACATGCTTAACTGCATTCCATGCAAATTCTAAAGCTTCCAACTCTTCGTTTGTTGGTTGACGGTCAGTCACAACGTGCCAATCTTGAATTTTATCAGCATGAGGAAGGTCCTGTTCTTGAACCAATAGACCACCCAAGACAGAAACATACTCTTTTTCTCTAGTTACAGTGTTTGTGAAATCAAGAGTCAAAAGTCTAACATTTTTCTTTTTAGTAAGAACTTCCAAAGCTGCATCAGTAAATTCTGGAGCAATAATAATTTCTAAGAAAATTTTACTCATTTTTTTTGCAGTTTCTACATTAACTGGACGATTTAGAACAATAATCCCTCCAAAAATTGAAATTGGGTCTGCATCAAAGGCAAAATCGAATGCTTGATCAATATCAGAAGCAGTTCCGATACCACATGGGTTCATATGTTTAAGAGCAACTACAGTTGGTTTACTGTATTCACGCGCAATACGTAGAGCTGCATCAGCATCCTTAATATTATTGTAAGATAATTCCTTACCATGTAACTGCTCAGCTTGAGCGATTGAATAAGGTGTTGGGAGTTGATTCTTATAAAAAGCTGCTTTTTGATGTGAATTCTCACCATAGCGTAAATTTTGTTTTAAGTCATATGAACGTGTTAATTTTTCAGGAGTTTCAAGACCAACCAAGTCTGTTAAATATTCAGAAATCAAAGCATCATAAGCTGCAGTATGTCTAAATGATTTTGCAGCTAATTTTTTCCTTGTTTTAAGGGTAGTAACCCCCTCTTCCTTAAGTTCTTTAAGCACTTGTTCATAATCAACTGGGTCAACTAGAACTGTCACAGCATCACTATTTTTAGCAGCAGAGCGAATCATACTCGGTCCACCAATATCAATATTTTCAATTGCTTCTGCCTCTGTAACTCCATCTTTTTGAATTGTTTCTTTAAATGGATAAAGGTTAACGACTACTAAATCAATCGGTTTGATATCATGGTCTTCCATTGCCTTAACATGATCTTCATTATCTCTTTTCGCAAGAAGTCCACCGTGAATTTTGGGATGTAAAGTTTTAACACGACCATCCATCATTTCTGGAAATTCCGTTACACTATCAATTGCAATCGTTGCAAGACCTGCATCATCTAGTGCTTTTTTTGTTCCCCCAGTTGAAATAATTTCAAAACCTAAATTTGCTAATTCTTCAGCAAATTCTACGATTCCTGCTTTATCTGATACGCTAATTAGTGCTCTTTTAGACAATTTTATTCTCCCTTATTAATTAATTTCGCTAAAGTGTCTGGATATATAATATGTTCAGTCTGATGAATCTTTGCTTCTAAACTTTCTAAATCATCATCAGGTGCAATATCGACTACTGCTTGATTAATGATTTTACCGGTATCAATTCCTGAATCTACATAATGGACTGTCACACCTGTGTATTTAACCCCATAATTAAAGGCGTCCTCAATACCATGAAGTCCAGGAAATGATGGTAGAAGCGAAGGATGTATATTAATAATTCTTTGTGGAAATGCAGCTAATAGTTCATTACCTATCAGGCGCATATAGCCAGCAAGTATCAAAATATCAATCTGATTTTCCTTTAAAATTCTTAGTAGTTCTTGCTCATATTCTAGCTTTGAAGAAAAATCCTTAATCATAAATGAAGTAAAAGGTATTTTATGATTTTTTGCTCTTTCAAGAACATAAGCATCTGGTTTGTCAGAAAATACTAATTCTACACTGCAGTTAATTCTTCCTTCTTCAACCGCTTGGATAATTGCCTCAAAATTGCTACCATTTCCTGATGCTAAAACAGCAACTCTTTTTAAACTATTCCCCATGAAAAATTACCTGTTTATCATCTTCTTTTTTCACAACATTACCAATTTCATAGAAATCGGAGTTTATAGCATTTAATTTTGCTTCTACTTCTTCAATTTTAGATTCGTCAATTGATAGAACCATACCGATTCCCATGTTGAAGATTTCGTACATTTCCATACTTGGAATTTGACCAAATTTCTCTAAGGCTTTGAAAACTGGTAGAACTGGCCATGAACCAAGTTTAATTTCAGCTGCTAAATCTTCAGGAAGCATGCGAGGAATATTTTCTACAAAACCACCGCCTGTGATATGTGAGATTCCATTTACTAACTCTTCTTTAACTAGAGGAAGTAGGTAATTGACATAAATTTTTGTTGGTTTGAGTAGTTCTTCAGCTACACTCAATCCTTTGAGTTCTTCTGGTCTATCAGAGCCCTTGAAATCATTGGTTTGGAAGAAAACTTTTCTAACGAGTGAATATCCATTTGAATGAACTCCGGTAGACGGGAGCCCAATAAGGATATCTCCTTCTTTAATCTTTTCTCCTGTGATCAACTGAGATTTTTCGGCAACGCCGACAGCAAAACCTGCCAAATCATAATCTTCTTGATCATACATACCAGGCATCTCAGCAGTTTCACCACCGATAAGAGCTGCTCCCGCTTGAACACATCCCTCAGCAACTCCAGCTACTACCTGTTCAAGACGTGCTGGGACATTTTTCCCAGTCGCAATGTAATCAAGGAAATAAATAGGTTCAGCACCCTGAGCTACGATATCATTAACACACATTGCCACACAGTCAATACCGATAGTATCATGTTTGTCTTCTTGAATGGCAAGCATCAATTTTGTGCCGACTCCATCAGTTCCTGACACTAAAACTGGTTCTTTAAGGTCAAATTGACTAATATCAAAGCAGCCACCAAATCCACCAAGTGCTCCCATAACACCCTTACGTTCTGTTCTCTTAGCGTGTTTTTTAATTCTTTCAACTACCTCATAGCCAGCTTCAACGTCAACACCAGCTTTTGCATATTCATTTGCCACGTTTTTCCTCCTAGAAAAATTTAGTCGTTTCTTCAAGTGATTTTTGGTATTCTTCTTCGTAATCATAAAGTGGTGTTGGAAAATTACCAGTGAAATATGCCATACATAAACCACCGTATGGTGCATCATAATCTAATCCAACTGAATCAACTACGCCGTCAACAGAAAGGAAGCTTAGAGAATCTGCTCCAATATATTGACGAATTTCTTCAATCGAGTGATTAGCTGCAATCAACTCATGACGAGATTGAATATCAATCCCATAGAAGCATGGATATTTTAGTGGTGGAGATGCAATTCTTACATGTACTTCCTTAGCTCCCGCTTCTTTAAGTAATCTAACGATTCTTCCAGATGTAGTACCACGAACAATTGAATCATCAACCATAATAATTTTCTTGCCTTCAACAACTCCTCGTACTGCAGAGAGTTTCATACGAACTCCTTGTTCACGAAGTTCTTTGGTTGGTTGGATAAAAGTTCTTGCTACATATTGATTTTTCACAAGACCAAGCTCATAAGGAATACCTGATTCCTCAGCATATCCACTAGCTGCAGAAAGAGATGAATTAGGAACACCAATTACCATATCAGCATCTATGTATGCTTCACGAGCCAAGGCACGTCCCATATTCTTTCGAGCAGTATGTACATTTACTCCAGCAATATTTGAATCAGGACGAGCAAAGTAAATATATTCCATTGAACAAATAGCAGGCATTACATCATCAGTATAGTTTTCAATCGTAATACCTTCGTCATTGATATAAACAAGTTCACCAGGTTTTACAAACTGAACAAAGTCAGCTCCAACCGAATCAAGGGCACACGTTTCAGAAGCGACAACATAAGCTCCGTTCTTCATTTGACCAATTGAAAGGGGTCTAAAACCATTTGGGTCAAGAGCTGCAATCATTGAGTCTTTAGTCATCAAAAGATAAGCAAAACCACCTTTAACTTCATTCAAAGCTTCCTTAAGTTGTTCACGGAAAGTATCCTTGTGACTTCTTCTGATTAAATGCATGAGAATCTCTGTATCTGAATTTGAATGGAATATTGCTCCATTTCGTTCTAATTCTTCACGAAGGGATTTAGCATTTGTTAAATTTCCATTATGAGCGAGAGCTACTTGCCCATCATAAAAATCGAAAAGGAAAGGTTGAATATTATCAACGCTTCCATTTCCAGCAGTAGCATAGCGAACATGTCCAATCGCACCATCGCCACTTAACTTACCAATAGTTCTATCATCAGAAAAAACTTCCGATAAAAGACCTAGATTTCTATATCCCAAAAGTCTACCCTCATCGTTAGAAACAATCCCAGCTCCTTCTTGACCACGATGTTGTAGGCTGTGAAGTCCGAAGTAGGTTACACGAGAAGCATCAGTGTGTCCCCATACTCCAAAAACCCCACATTCTTCATTAAGACTTTTTACTTCATAAGACATGGAATGGCTTCCTCCCAAACTTTTTTAGCCTCTTTCGTTGAAACAGATAATTCAGCATCAACTGTTTTAATTTCTAGTTTTCCAGAATCAGTTACATTTCCGATTTCAACTGCATAACTTCCAAAAACTTCTTCAATCTGTGCTTTATTTTCCGGTTTTACAGATAGAATAAAGCGTGATTGACTTTCTGAGAAAAGCTTTTCTTTTTCAAAGTCAACTGTTACGTCAAGACCAAGTTCATTTTTGAAAGCTGCTTCAGCTAATGCAACTGCAAATCCACCTTCTGCCAAATCGTGAGCCGAAACAACGAGTCCCTTTTGGATTGAAGAAAGAACTAAATCTTGTATTTCTTTTTCATAGTCAATATCAAAGTTCATCAACTTACCTTCAATACGACCTTCTTGCATTTTTTGAATCTCACTACCGTTATAATCATCTTCAGTTTTTCCAACTAGATAGATTAAATCGCCAACATTTTTAAACTCTTGAGTAGTCACATCTTCGAGATTTTGGATTAGACCAACCATACCAATCATTGGAGTTGGATAAATTGATTTTCCGTCAGTTTCGTTGTACATTGATACATTTCCTGAAATTACTGGTGTATCAAGAACTCGACATGCTTTAGAAATACCATCTGCTGATGTCCAAAGTTCCCAGAATCCTTCTGGCTTGTCAGGTGAACCATAGTTTAGACAGTCAGTTATTGCAAGTGGTTTACCACCAGAGGCTACGATGTTACGTGCTGCTTCTGCAACCGCAATTTGCCCACCGATTTCTGGATTTAGATATAAGTAACGACCATTACAGTCAGTAGTCATGGCTAATGCTTTATTAGTTCCACGAACACGAAGGACGGCAGCATCAGAACCAGGACGAACAACTGTATTTGTTAAAACTTGAGAGTCATATGTTTCGTAGATCGATTTCTTAGAAGCAATTGTTGGTTGTGCCAGAAGATCCAAAAGAGTCTGTCCTGCATCCTCAACAACTGGAACAAAGTCTTCCATTTGAGCAAACTCAGCAATACGTACTGGCTCAGTTTTTTCTTTAAGATATTCTGGAGCGTCTTCTGCAAGGGCATCAACTGGTAAATTAGCTACTTCAACTCCTTCATGGTACAAGCGATATTGTCCATCATCTGTAACATGACCAATAGTTACTGCATCTAAATCATATAGTTTAAATAAATCAACCACTTCATCTTCATGACCTTTTTCAACACAGATAAGCATACGCTCTTGCGATTCTGAAAGCATCATTTCGTAAGGAGTCATGTCTGTTTCACGTTGTGGAACATCATCAAGATAAAGTTTAAGGCCTGATCCTGCTTTTGAGGCCATTTCAGCACTTGATGAAACTAGTCCGGCAGCACCCATATCTTGGATTCCTACAAGAATATCAGAATGATCAAGAATTAATTCAAGACAGGCTTCCAATAAAAGTTTTTCCATAAATGGATCACCAACTTGGACAGCTGAACGTTGTTGTTCTTCACCTTCATTAAATTCTTCAGAGGCAAAAGTTGCTCCGTGAATTCCATCACGTCCAGTTTTTGCTCCGACATACATAATTGAGTTTCCAACACCCTTAGCTTGACCTTTTTGGATATCTTTGTGGTCAATTAATCCAACACACATTGCATTTACTAATGGGTTTCCTGCATAACATGGATCAAATGAAACTTCTCCACCAACAGTTGGAATTCCAATACAGTTACCATATCCTGAAATACCAGCAACAACTTGTTCAATTAAATATTTTGTACGAGGGTTATCAATTTCACCAAAACGAAGTGAGTCAAGAATCGCAATAGGACGAGCTCCCATTGAAAAGATATCACGAATAATTCCACCTACACCAGTTGCTGCACCTTCATAAGGTTCAACTGCTGATGGGTGATTGTGACTCTCAGCCTTAAATACAACTGCTTGATTATCACCGATATCAACAATACCTGCTCCCTCACCTGGTCCTTGAAGAACTTGAGGTCCACTTGTTGGAAATTTTCTTAGAACTGGCTTTGAGTTTTTATATGAACAATGTTCACTCCACATTACTGAAAATAGTCCAGTTTCAGTGTAGTTTGGTAAACGTCCAAGAATATCTTCTGAAATCATACGATACTCTTCATCAGTAAGTCCCCACTCACTATAAATTTTTTGGTCTTTAATTTCTTGTGCTGTTGGCTCAACTATTTTAGACATTTACTGCTGCTCCCTCTGAAAAGTTTTTAAGTAGTGATTTAAAGAATTTCTTGCCATCTTCTGATCCAAGAATAGCTTCCATTGCACGTTCTGGATGTGGCATCATTCCCAAGACATTACCAGCTTTATTTGTAATTCCCGCAATGCTTTCACGGCTTCCATTAATATTTTCTCCGTCGTATGTAAAGATAATTTGATTATTAGCCTTTAGCTCTTCAAGAGTTTCATCATCACAGTAGTAATTTCCTTCACCATGTGCAACAGGAATATTGATAATCTCACCTGCTTCATATTCACTTGTGAAATTAGAGTTATTATTTTCTACTTTCAAAGGAACTGTTTTACAGATGAATTTAAGGTCACGATTTCTAAGCAAAACTCCTGGTAGAAGACCAGCTTCAGTTAGAACCTGGAATCCATTACAGGTACCGAAGACTGGCTTTCCTTCTTCTGCGAAACGTTTAACCTCGTCCATAATTGGAGAAAAACGGGCGATTGCTCCACAGCGGAGATAGTCACCATATGAGAAACCTCCTGGTAGAAGAACTCCGTCAAAACCTTCAAGACTTGTAGCATCATGGCGAACATATTCAGCATCTGCGCCTATAATATCCTTGATTGCCCAGTATAGGTCCATGTTACAGTTGGAACCAGGGTAAACGATAACTGCGAATTTCATTTATGCTTCCTCCGTGATTTCGTAAGAGTATGTCTCCATGTTTACGTTAGCAAGTAACTTGTCACAGATTTCTTCAATCACAGCTTCAACATCACGATCAGATTTTTCTACCTTGAACTCAAAATATTTACCAATACGAACATCCTTGATTTCATCATATCCAAGATTATGGATGGCACCTTTAACTGCTTCACCTTGAGGGTCTAAAACTGATTCTTTGTAGGTAACATAAACTTTAACGAAATACATAATTTTCTCCTGATTTTCTTTATTTTATTCTTGTAAAAAGTTGATTCTTATAATGTGTTAATACGATTTAAAACTTCCTCATAAACTGGAATCAAATCTCCCAAATCACGACGATATATGTCCTTATCTAAATGGTCATTTGTATCCATATCCCACAAACGACATGTATCTGGTGAGATTTCATCTGCTAAAAGAATATTTCCTTGAGAATCACGACCAACTTCAATTTTGAAATCAATTAATTTAATATTCACTGAAGCAAAAAGTTTTTTCAACTCTTCGTTAACTTTAAGTGCTAACTCTTTAATTTCCTTTACTTCTTCATCACTTGCAATATCTAATACCCTAACATGCATATCATTAATAAATGGATCATCTAGTGCATCATCTTTATAGTAAAATTCAACAATAGGAAATGGTAATTCAACTCCTTCTTCAACGTTTAAACGTTTTGAAAATGAGCCGGCAGCAAAATTTCGAACAACAACTTCCAAAGGAATAATATCAACGGCTTTAATCAATTGTTCGGTATTTGATATTTTTTCAATGAAGTGACTTTCAATTCCTTGGTCAGCTAAAATTTCAAAAATTTTTGAAGTAATTTGATTATTCATTTGACCTTTACCGACAACCTTGTCCTTTTTAACACCATTAAGGGCAGTAGCTTGATCTAAATATTCAACCCAAAGTACTTCTGGTTGATTTGTCAAATAAAGTTCTTTTGCTTTACCTTGATAAATTGAATTACCTTTTTCCATTTTTTCTCCATATTCTTAATTTTAATTAGTAATTTGCAGATAATATTCGTCTTTTCTGTAAATAAAGTATAACACCTGTAAAATGGTATAGTCAATTTAATTCTTATCATTTTAACAAATTTTATTATTAATGTTCGTTTTTAAAGATAAAAAAAGCACATTTTTATTAAAATGTACTTTTTATTTATTTAAAAGTATTTTTTTACAGATCTTCTTTTCTTAGAGCTATTCTCTTAATATTTAGTAAATCCATAGCAGTAGTATTATGTGATAATGAATTGCGTCCATAAGAACCACATCCTAATGTAAGCGAAGGTGTCAAGTTATTAAATAAATCTCCAATCGCTCCTTGTGAAGATGGTGAATTAACTAAAATTCGACAAGCTTTTATTCTACGACCAAATTCTTTCTGCAATTCTTTATCTTCAGTATGGATACATGCTGTATGTCCAAGACCTGCAACATTGAGCATTCTTTCAACCTTATTAATTCCATCTTTACTATCACTTGATTTAACCATTGCAAGAACTGGAGATAATTTTTCTCTCGATAGTGGATAATCAACACCTACATCATCAATTTCTGCGATTAACATTTTTGTATTTTCAGGAACATCTGTAATTCCTGCCATTTTTGCAATTACTGTTGCTGGAAGACCAACAATTGCCCCATTAACCATTGTTTTTTCTTCATTTAAAACTACGTCTTCAAGGCGTGGAATATCTTCATCTCTTACAAAGTATGTATCCTTTGTTTCAAGCTCACTCTTCACTTCATCATAGATATCTTCATCAACAATAAGTACTTGTTCAGCTGCACAAATCATACCATTATCAAATATTTTCGAGTTAAAAATGTCTTCAACTGAACGTTTGATATTTGCAGATTTTTCTACGTAAGCTGGGACATTCCCAGGTCCAACCCCAAGTGCGGGTTTTCCTGTAGAATACGCTGCTCTCACCATGGCTGCACCACCTGTTGCAAGTACAATAGCTACTCCCGGATTATTCATTAATAAGCCAGTAGCTTCAATAGAAGGTTCAGTAACCCATTGGATACAATTCTCTGGAGCACCCGCTTCAATTGCTGCATCACGCATTAATCTAGCTGTTTCAGAAGATGACTTTTGAGCAGCCGGATGAAATGCAAAAATTATTGGATTACGAGTTTTTAACGCAATTAGTGATTTGAAGATTGTTGTAGATGTTGGGTTTGTAGTTGGTACAACTCCACAGATTACTCCAACTGGTTCCGCAACATACATCAAACCTTTTTCAGTGTCTTCTTTAATTATTCCAACTGTAGCTTCGTTTTTAATATCGTTATAGACATTTTCAGCAGCAAAAGTATTTTTTATTACCTTATGTTCGTAAACACCTCTCCCTGTTTCTTCATGAGCCATTTTTGCTAATTTTTCAACATTTTGCATAGCAACTTCAGACATTCGACCAATGATTTTATCAACTTGGCTTTGATCAAAATTGTTCATTTCATTTAAGGCCTCATTTGCCTTAATAACGAGTGAATCAATTGATTCACTTAGCGCTGTTTTTTGAGTAGTTTCTAACATAAATTTTCTCCTTTTTCGTTTATTTATTTATTTATTTTTTTCTAACTAAACAATATCACAATCATAATCTGTTGTAAAAAATTTATACATTTGTTCAACAACAAAAGACACAAAAAAACAGCCAACAAATTTTGTTGACTTTTCCTTAGTTATTTACCAAGCATAGTTAGGTTCTACACAAACTGACATAGCAGAAAGAAGTTCTTCTGGAGTGATTACCTTCAAGCCAGCATATACTGGATCTTGCATTGATGCTAATGGATCAACATAATATATACCAATAATTTCTGAACCATCATCACTTGTCTTATAACCTGTCCCTATAACATTATGCTCACCTTTTTTCTCAGGATATAAAGAAGATAACTCTAATGTATAATACATTGGATAACCGCTTTTAAAATTTTCGACGAGCCTCATTTTAAATAAAATCATATCTTCAGAATTTATTGAAGGATCAGTTACCCTTGCGATTCTATAACCAGTCTGATCTGCAGCTGGAGATTCCCTACCAATTAGATGTTTATTTAAAATTCTGATTGCATCTTTATTATGTGTTCCCCAAGTGTTAGTCGTTCCCATCTCTATAGCAAGTTGTTCCTGTGGTACAGTAATGCCTCTTGTAGAAAGCATCATACTAACAGTAGTTGGAGCACAATTTGTAGGTGTCTTTTGAATTTGCTGAACAACATCTATTCTATACTTTGTTGACAATTGCATATTATTTTGACTTTCTTTGGTTAAATTCTCTTTACTATTGTCAATAACTCTTTTTGAAGAATCATTGACTGGTAATTCATTTTCTAAATTGGTAGCTGAATTACTCACTTTATATTCGTTGTCACTTTCGTAAGTAGTAGCGATTTCATCACTACCCACCTTAGTGTTAGAAGTAGTTATTTCAAGGCCATTAGAAACTTCTTTTTCTTTACTATTTGCGTAAAAAATATATGTTCCTAGAATAGCAAAAAAAATTATACACGTTGAAAATAAATTTTTTTTATTCATGACTTCTCCTTCATTATAAACAAAATATGTAATATAATTATATAACTCTGTACTTATACAAATATTATTATAAATTATATACATTGTCAATAAAAAAAGAGAACATAATAGTTCATCTTTTTAAGATTATTACCAATTTTTATTTTCGTCTACTTCACTTAAAGTATTTTCAATACAATCAGTTAAAATTGTAATATGACCCATTTTACGATTAACTTTTGATTCATCTTTTCCGTAATAATGAAAATGCCAGTCATTTTTTTGAGAAATCAAATCATATGTTCCTTCAAGGTGTTGTCCAAGAATATTGACCATAAGTGCTGGTGATAAAAGTTCAACATCAGCAAGGGGCCAGCCAAGTACACCTCTAATATGTGCATCAAATTGACTGAAATTACAAGCTTCAATTGAATAGTGACCTGAATTATGAGGTCTGGGAGCAAGCTCATTAACATAAATTTTTCCATCTTTAGTTAGGAACATTTCAATGGCTAGTACACCTCTTAAATCAAGCTTTTCAGCAATTATCAATCCAATTTTTTTTGCTTTCTCAGATATGTCATCGCTAACACGAGCAGGAGCAATTGTTTCATGAAGGATATTATTTACATGAATATTTTCTACAACAGGAAATACCTTAAACTCATATCCATTACCAGCAACTATAACTGAAATTTCCTTATCAAAAGGAACCCACGCTTCAAGCTCACAAACTGCACCTGTACTTAACAATTTTTCAGCATCAGAAATATCTTCAACTGATTTGAGTACATATTGACCTTTTCCATCGTAGCCACCACGTATTGTCTTAAGAACAGATGGATAACCAATTTCCTCAAGAGCGTTTCCTAGTTGCTCACTTGTTTCAACTTGCTTATGTGGCGCAATATCAACTCCACATGATTCTAAAAATTCTTTTTCTGTAAGTCTATCTTGAGTCTTGGCAAGAAGATTTGTACTCTGAGGAAGATTTATTATGTCTGACAGTTTTTCTAGTGTTTCAACTGAAACATTCTCAAATTCATAAGTTACAACATCAGATTTTTCAGCAAGTTCTTTTAAGGCTTGAAAATCATCATATGAAGCTACAATTTGACTATCAGCCATTTGTCCTGCGGGACAATCATCCGTTGGGTCAAGTACTATAACCTTATATCCCATTTCTTTTGCTGAAGTTATCATCATTTGACCAAGTTGACCACCACCAACAATTCCAATGGTTGACCCTGGTAATATTAAATCCTTAATCAAGTTGATCACTACTTTCTAATACTTGTTCTTCAAGCTTTTTACGACGTTTATTCAGTTTTTCTGCAAGTTCAATGTTAGTAATTGACAGAATTTCTGCAGCTAATAAGCCTGCGTTTGTAGCTCCTGCAGCTCCAATAGCTGTAGTCGCAACTGGAACTCCTCCAGGCATTTGAACAATTGATAAAAGTGAATCCAAACCATTTAATGTTCGGCTTTTAACAGGGACTCCGATAACAGGTAAAGTAGTTTTAGCCGCAACCATTCCTGGTAAGTGGGCTGCTCCACCTGCACCTGCAATAATTACTTTTAGTCCACGCGCACGTGCACTTTCCGCAAATTCAAACATCAAGTCAGGTGTTCTATGAGCAGATACAACCTTTTTTTCGTAGGAAACTTCAAGCTCTTCCAAGATATCACAAGCCAACTTCATAGTCTCCCAATCGGAAGTACTTCCCATTATTACTGCAACTTCAGCACTCATTATAAATAAACTCGCCTTCTATTATTGATAATTTAATTTTAACAAGGCTTAAAGTTATTGTCAAAGTTTTTACGAATGATTTTATATAAAAATAATTAATCGTTCGTATTTATTTTATATTCATACATTCTAGTCAACATATTGTCATCATCTCTTACCATAGCTAAAAAATTCCAATTCAATTTTTCATATAAATTTACATGGTCGGTAATCAAATATAGTATATCAATATCTAAAGAGAGCATATCTTGATAAACAAAATTTAGAAGGTCACGAGCAATACCTTGTGACCTATAGTTGATTAAAATAGAAATAAGACAAGGCGACGAATTGATGATAGAACTAGCGTTCATCGAGATGAGTCAACGATGTATTAATCTATTTTTAAGTGACTATATATTCCTCTTCAACATATAAGGCACAATGATTAGGTTTCAAATCTTTTCGTTCATGAAAATCATTTTCAATAACTCCAACACCAGCTATGATTTTATTATCAATTACGACTAAGTATCACTGAGGAATAACTCCTATACCTTCCATCATTTGATGCATGCTTTCAATATATGCTTCCTTTGAAATATCCCACTTTTGACTAAACCAAACTGCTGCATCTTGAATAATATCACTTTTTTCTCTTAATTTAATAAATTCCATAATTATTCCTATACTATTTCTTAAGTAGCTCAGATAATTTTTCTAAATCCATGTGGACTTCTTTAACATGAAAATTATCCCAAAAACCATCTTCTTTGTACCTAGGAATAATATGCTTATGAAAATGCACTCCTTCATCCATTGTAAATCCGTTATTTTGAAATATTGTCACATCAAGGATATCAAAATTTTCTTTTAGTATACCTACAATTTCTTTTTCAAATTTAATCTCATCAAGTAAGACTGAATCAGGAATATCTTCTAAGCTTTCATAGTGCTTCTTAGAAATAAGCAGTAAATGCCCAATTTGATTAGGGTTAATATCTAAAACCAAAAAGAAGTCTTTAGATTCACGTAAAATTTGCTTCTTATCAATTTGACTACAGAAGATACACATATAACACTCCCATCATTTTTCCTGTAATTATAGCATGATTTTTCCACCACTCATAATTGAAATTTCACCTCTTATCTAATCTCACGATATTTTTCAAATGTACTAATTTATACTTGGTCTATAAACTTAAAGGAGGAAACATATGTTAGAAGCAAAAAGTCTTTCCAAGCGTTACGGGAAAAATATTGTTGTAAATAATGTTAATTTGAAGATCGACTCAGATAAATTCATTGCCATTCTGGGTCCGAATGGTGCAGGAAAATCTACTTTGATAAATATGATGATTGGTCTTCTTGAACCATCTAGTGGTCAAATTACTTATGGAAATTTAAAGGTAAATTCTTCAGAGTATAAACAAAAAATTGGAGTTGTTTTTCAAGATAGTATTTTAGATGAAAAACTCTCAGTAAAAAAGAATCTTCTTTATCGCCTACAAATGTATAAAAATATAGATGATTCTTGGTTTGAAGATTTATTAGATGAATTTATGTTAAGAGAACTTCTAAACGAAAATTATGGAAATCTATCTGGTGGTCAAAAGAGACGAGTTGATATAGCTAGATCTTTATTAAACAAGCCAGAAATTCTATTTCTTGATGAACCTTCAACAGGTCTTGATATACAAAATCGTAAGCTTATTTGGGATATCCTTATAAAACTAAAATTAAAATATAAATTTTCAATCGTATTAACCACTCATTATCTTGAAGAAAGCGAAGCGGCAGATTTTATTTATATAATTGATAAGGGAAATATTATTGCAAGTGACAGTGTTGGAAATCTTAAAAATGAATATGTTAAATCAATTTTAACTCTTAAAACTAAAAATCATGAATCTCTTAATAGAATATACGAAAAATACAAAGCTTTTTCGCAAAAAAAAGACGAAGATACTTTAGTAATCAAATTAGATGGTGCCAGACAAGCATATAAAATACTCGAGGATGCTGACTGGATTGATTTTGAATTTCAAAAAGGGACAATTGATGATATTTTCTTAACACTTACTGGAAAGGAGCTTAGGGCATGAAATCATTCATAAATAGAAATTTGAGACTTTTCTTCTCACAACCTAAAAACGTTATACTTTCACTTTTTTCATCAATGATTTCATTGACACTCTATCTAGTTTTTCTTAAAAATAATTTGCTTGATAGTATGTCAGGGATTAGCAATACAGATAAAATACTCGACCTTTGGTTGATAGGTGGTATTCTTACAATTACCGCTATGACCACGAGCTTTACCGGTATTAGTCAAAGCGTCTATGATAGAGAAAAGGGAGTATTAAAGGATTTATCGCTAACATCTCTAAAATCAAGTGAAGTATCCTTATCTTATCTATGTTCATCTGTGATAATTTCCTTTGTCATGCAAGCTATGGTCTATCTATTGACCTATGCTTTATTCTTCATCCTTGATGACCTTAAAATAGACGTTGAAACAAGTCTAACACTACTTCCAATTTTTATCCTTAATAGTCTGGTTTGGTCAGGGTTTAACCTACTTGTCATAAAAAATATTAAGAATATAAAAAGTTTAGGCCGAATTGAAGCACTTCTATCAACTGCAATCGGATTTTTCGCAGGTGCCTATATACCACTAGGTGTATTTTCCAAATCAGCTTACTCAATAATAAAACTAACTCCTGCTCCTTATTCGTCTTCTCTTTTTAGAGAAATTCTTTTAAAAAGACCTTTAGAAAAAATAAAAATGCCAACTAGCGAGGAATTTGATTTTAGGAAATTATTAGGTATTGGAATTGAGTTTTATGGAAAACTAACGAGTGGCTATCAAAATGCTTTGATTTTAATATTCTTTTGCCTAATTTGTCTAATCGGTGGTATGATAATAGATAAAATAAGAAAGTAAAAGAAAAGGATAATTATGGATATAAAGTACCGGGAAAATCCTAAACTGGCAGAAAATGAAATAAAGGTAATTATTGAAGCAAGTGAATTAGACAAGGATGTTATGAAACTTATGTCTGATATTGAAAATTTAGGAAGTAAGAGAAGCATTCTAGCTATTAATACGGAAGATAGGCTTGAAATGCTTTCTTATAACCAAATAATATTAATTGAAGTATTTACAAATCAAATTATCATACAGTCAGTTGACAAAATATATGAAACAAAGGGTCAACTCAAAACTATATATAATCAACTACCTAAATCAACATTTATTCAAATTTCTAAAAATACAATAATTAATATCGACCACCTAGATTATTTAGAAGCAGCATTTTCTGGTAATATGACTGCTTTCTTGACAAATAAAGTTAAGACAAATGTTAGTCGCAAGTATCTTCCTGACCTAAAAAAATTAATTGGATTGTAGGTAATAATATGAAAAAAATTTTAAAATACGGAATAATGGGAATGCTGATGTCAAGCTTTGGCTTTTTAGTAGGTTCATTATTCTATCTTGATTCTTCTTTGGATAAAAAAACGGTAATTACTGTCTTTATCATGGGATTTATTGTTGGAATGGTAACAACAATTTTTGATATTACTAGTTTAAGCTATGTAACTGCAATAATTATCCACTTTTTCGTTACTCTAACTATTATAACTATTTCCAATTTCATATTAGGAAGTGGAACATTTCTTTTAAATCACATCTTCACATATTTAGCACAATTTATATTCATCTATGTAATCATTTGGATTGGGATATACTTTTTCCAAAGAAAAGATGTAGATACCATAAATCAACAATTGAAAAAAAGAAAAAAATGATATTTAAAAACTTCCGCAAGTTGTCAATTCAAGTACAATACTTGGGTAATTTCATTTATCAAGGGGAAAAATGGTAGTGAAAAGTCTACACTGATGAAGATGATAACTGGTATTCTTTTACCCAATGTTGGAAGCTTTGAAAAAATTAATGGAATTGAATATGTAATCTGCACCAATAATATAAGCGCTTAAATGAAATTATGGTGTTTTAAAATGTGGAAATAATCAGATAAGAGGAGTAAATATGCGTAGTATTATTGATAATTATTTATATGACGTAGTGAAACATTTGGATTATCCTAAGCGAGAGAAAGTCAAAAAAGAATTGAACAGCTTAATTTTAGACAAGTTAGAGGAAAGAACGTCGGGAAGAGAAGCCCTGGAGACCGATGTATATGCTGTCCTTGAAGAGCTAGGTAGTCCTTATCATGTGGCAGAAAAGTATATGGGAGATGAAAAAAATACATTATTATCTGGCATATATTTTAGATATTATAAGCGTATATTACTATTGGTGTTGCCATTGGTTGTCATTATTAGTGTAACTGACTCTTATATAACGAATGCCTTTTCACAAGAGGACTGGATGAGTAATTTGAAGGCTTGCACTGAATCAGCTATATATGCATTTTGCTTCTATTTCTGTGTAATTACCGCAATATTTGTACTTTTACAAAGATACAATGTAAAATTCAATAGTTATAATATTGGTACTCTTCAAAAGACATCCGATGAAGCGAGAAAAAACATAAATATAAAATCGATTTGTATTCTAATAATTTCATTTGTAATCGGTATTATTACATATATCAAACCATCATTGATATTTTATGCAGTAAGTCATGGGAAACGAATTAGTATTCTAAATGAAGATTTATTCCTGCAGTTGAGGTTTGTAATTATTGGAATGCTAGTTGTAGTTTTAATTCGTGAGTGTAGTGTGATTGTGAACAGATACATGAATGTAAAACTATACATTTGGGTAACGATATTAGATGTAGTAAATCTTATTTTGTTCTGTGTATTATTCTTACGTCATAATATCATCAATCCAAACTTTTTGAATATATTTAAAGAAATGTTTGTGGATGAACCGATTATTATAGAATTCTTTTCTAATATAATAAATTATTGGATTGTTATATTATTTTCCGTGTTAGTATTGTCAGTCAACCTAGGTGATTTTTTTCGAATTAAAAAATAAAAAGGAATAAAGTTATTTTAAAGGGTAAGTAGAGTAATTAAATGCCATAAAGACAAGAATCTTTTGGTTATTTGCCTGCTATAATAGGGATTTGAAAGCCAAAACCAAAAATCACAACATAGAAAAAAATAAATTTTACTTACTGAGGTGATTACCGCACTACTGGACCCTACGAATGGAAAAATGCTTCGTGAATTACTATTTTCATTACCAGCTATGGTTTTGGAAATTGCTCATCATATTTACGATAAAAACGATATGATTAAATAATCAACTTAGATAAGTTAAAAAACTTCAGACGAAAATCTGAAGTTTTTATAGTTTATTTTAATAATTGTATCTTGTTACACGATTAATATAGTATTCCAATTCCTTTAGTTCGTTTTCAGCTCCGTGCTCATCATAGTCAGAAAGCATTTCTGAATATTTAAGGATTTTCTTAATTTCATGGAGTGCTTTTTTAGTTTCATACCACTCTCTAATTCTTTGAGAGCGTCCATCAAGTGGTTGGCTAATGTATTTACTATCGGATTCATCGAATCTCGAAATTTCATTCATAATTCTATTAACAATTTTTTCTTGATTTACTTGATAATTTGACATAGACAACTCCTCCTCATTATATTGTAAGCGCTTAACAGATATAGCTTATTAAGATAATATACTTTTTTATAAGTAATTACAATCAATACGAAGCAATTGAAGAACTTTTCAGAAAATTAGAACACATAAGTGCATATTTTAGTTAAAAAAATTTTTTAAAGACTTTTAACAAAGAAGTACTCAGTTATTCCCACCTTCTTATGTTCAATTTTTCCAAATTGACTATATCCTTGTGCTTTATAAAATTCAGGTCCTTGAAAATCAAAAGTATCTAGATGACAGTTTTCACATCCAAATTCCCTTAAATCATTTTCAATTGCATTTAGTAATTTATGTCCTAATCCCTGTCTACGATATTCATCAGATACCCATAAAGTTTCTAAATATCCAATATAATACATTGATGAATATGCGACTGCTCCAGCGATTACTTTCCCTTCGTTATCACGAATAACTCTTATAAAGGGAACATAATCAGAATCTTGCATAAGTGGTCTTTTAGATAAATTATATTCTTCTAGTTTTTCATCAAGAACTTCAGCTTCTTGACGCCCACCCTTTTCTATTTTTAAATTATTCATATGAAAACTCCTGTTATATATAGTTATTTATTTAATTAATATTATTCTACCACGATTTCGATTTTTATCCTATCTGGATCTTCAAGAAATAATGCATAATGGTCTTGACCACCTGCATGGGGATATTTTTCATCATAAAGTAAAACAATATTTTTGCTTATACATTTATTTCTCAATACTTCTAACTGCACATGACTATCAATCTTAAATGCCAAGTGGTTTAGTCCAACATTTGTCCGATTATATTTTACATTAAGATTTTTAGATTGAACAAAAACGATATAAAAGCCGTTTTTTCGATAACTAATACCTTCACTCCACTCTTGATAGATCTCAAAAGATAAATTACCAACTAATAAAAATTCATAAAAATCTTTTGTCTTCATCAAATCTGAAACATAAATTTCAATATGATCCATATATTCTCCTTATAAAAAGCGCTCAAACGAACGCTTCCTTAAATCTCTATTTTTCTTCAAGATAATAATATTTTCCATCATCTACGATTATTTCAACATCCTTATCCAAATAATCTTTTGGTTCATCTAGTTTAAGGATTTTATCCTCACGTTGGGTATTAATTTTTTGAACGGTATCTTCAGAAACATCTTTGTACTTCCATTCTTCACGAATAGCACCCTGTGCTCTACCGAATAAATCTCTTTTTTCTCTTCTTTTATTTTCAAGGTCGATGTTAAAATGCTCAATTTGAAATTCATGCCAGTCAGCAAGTAAGTCACGTGTTAAATTTGACTGTTGAAGATACTTATTATAAATCGAGTAACTCATTTCAGTTGAAACTTCCCCTTTTGAAAGAAGATATGTGAGTTGACTAATTTCATTTAAAATAGTCAGAAGAATTGATTGGTATTGAAGAAGGATTGAAATTTCATTGACTTCTTGATTATAATTCTTAAATCTTCCATCTTCTTCGACAGTTGAAAGCTCCTCAATTGAGATATTCACTTGTTGAATGAGTTGTGTTGCTTCACCTTCAAGTGCCTCAAGAGTCATCAATTTACTTTTTCTAAGGTCATCGTTATAAATAATCTCTTTACTGAACTCGGTAATTTTTCCAACACGTGCAACTAAGGCAAGAATCTTACTCTTAAATTCTCTTTCTTGAAAGTCGCGAACCTTGGAGATACTTCTTGAAACATTTTCAAGTTTCTCACTGACTTCTTCCATATAGTATTGACCAACCACCATAGCGCCTACGTTCATAACAGCCGCAAGACTAAATATTGAAGAACCAGCATTAGCAATTGATTTAGGGTCAATTTTATTAAGACTCAACTGCTTTTCGATTCCAGAAGCATCCTTATAAATTCCTTTTACAGCATCACTTGCTTTAGCTGCTTGGGAAACATTTGAAGTTCCTGGAATAATAACCTTGTACAATTCCATATCTTTTATGCTTTTATTACTTGTTCGTTTGGTCAAGACGTCAACCGCCCCTGAAACAAGGTCTGAGAGTTGTGAAATAACTTCCTTATCAGTTATTTCTGCTAGATTAGCATGGTTAAAAGCATCGGTCGCAAATAACTCTTCAATTACGATAGCAGGGCTATTATCCTCAATCTCGAAAATTTCATCATCCACACCTTTTTCATCTGATGGATTAGCCGTGTTCTCAACATCTCCTTGTTTATTTCTATTCTTGAAAAATACGTATCCTAGTACTCCTAAGAGTAAAATTATTATTAAAATCAATATATTATTTTCCATTATTAACCTCGTATGTAAATAATTTTATTTGTATACAAATTATAACATATAGAAGATTATTATCTTTTACTTATGTTCGAAAGTAAACTAGATAATATCAAGTTTTTTCACTTGTTCCTTAAACTCTTTAGGAAGTAAGAAATTTCTAATAAAACCATCAAGTTTTATTAGCCTTGAAAATTTATAAAATGGAAGAATTACAGAAACTAAAGAAAATCTTTTTAAATTTAACAAACTCCTAACTTTTTCATTTACTAATAATTTTTGAATTTCAACTAATATAAAATATCTAAAAACTCCTATATTTCTTTTATATTGTTTTAACAAATCGTCAGTTAGCTCACTTTTTTTCAAGTCCTCATCTAAATGTTTTTGATAATCAATTTCCCATTCCCCATAACTTTTAGGTAAATCCTTAATTAATAAGCCAGTTCCAATCCTATAAAATACTTCAAATACTTCTTCTTTTTCTTGATCAGTAACTTTACGTTCTAACGCTTCATAAGAAACAATAGAATAATATATAAGCATATACAGAACATCTTTAAAGGCCCAATTAGGAATATTCATTTTTCTATTTTTTTGTAAGTTTCTATGAATATTGACAATATTTTCTAAAGCAAGGTTTCCCTCAACTGGATCAGCGGACATTATTGCATGAGAATATTTGATTGTAGAAAATAGTCTACCAATAGGATTATTAGGCAGTTTTCCAGTAAAATAAAGCCAATCAACTGCTTTATTTAAAGCAAATTCTGCAGCACATCCTCCAAATATAAAAAGTACCGTATCGGCTTCTCCCCACATTTCTCTAACTATCGAATCTTCTTCTATAATTGGAGTATAGTTCTCTTGGTCAATATCTTCAAAATGCTTTTCCATATTTTCTATCCTCATATACAATCAAACTTAGTGAATTAATTAACTTTTTTCGATATTATATCATACTTGTCTATAACAACAAAGTAAAATGGGAACAAATAGAAAAATTGACTAACTAGATTTTCCACTTTAATTATGGGAAAATAGGTAAATAATATATTCAGGAGATTAAGATGAAAAGAATAGCTATTATTGGTGGCGGCATTATTGGACTTACCGCTACTAACTATCTAGATACTGATAAATTTGATATAACAATTTTTGACGATGGTCTTGGACAGGCTACCAAGGCAAGTGCTGGAATAATTTCACCATGGTTATCAAAGAGACGAAATAAAAAGTGGTACCAACTAGCCAAGGATGGAACAAAATTCTATCAAAAGCTAATTGAAGATTTTCAGCTAGATGAAACAATATATAAAAAATCAGGAACCTTAATTATCAGACCTCAAAAGAATCTGGATGACTTATTTGAGCTTGCAAAAGAAAGATTGGTTGATGCTCCTGAAATGGGGGAAATTGATCTACTAAATCCAAATCAAACAAAAGAACAACTTCCTTTATTAAAAGGGATGCCTTCTCTTAAATTATCTGGTGGTGGTAGACTTGATGGTCTTAAGTATCTCGAAAAGATGAGTCAGTTAGCTAGTTCTAAAGGAATACAAATTGTTAATGAAAAAGTTAGTATTGAAGAGATTGATGGTAAGCTGTATATTCTTACTAAAGACAAAAGAGAAGAATTTGATTATTTAATACTGACCGTTGGTCCTCACTTAAAGGATATTCTTTCAAATTTAGGATATGAAACAGATATCAGACCTCAAAAAGGACAACTTTTAACCTTTGAAACAAATCTTAAAGAATCAAATGATTGGCCAGTTGTCGTGTTAGATGGTGAAGCTGATTTGATACCTTTCTCAGAAGGTAACATTCTAATCGGTGCTACTCATGAAAATGATGGTGGGTGGGATTTAACACCAACGGAAGATGCCTATAATTTCCTTACTGAATATGCAAAAGGATTTTTAGATGAAAGTAAATCAGTCGAACTACTTTCAAGCCCCTTTGATTTCAGAGTGGGAACACGCGCATATACAAGTGACTTTGCTCCATTTTTCGCTCCACTGGAAGACAATGAAAAGATTGTTGCTGCTAGCGGCTTGGGTTCATCAGGTCTTACTACTGGTCCTTATATGGGATATCTAATTGCTGATTATTTTAATAATGGTAACTGGGATACCGAAAAATATCAAAAACCTATTTCAAATTACATCAAAAAGAAGAACAGTGATTAAACTCACTGTTCTTCTTTAATTTCATACCTAAGTTTTTTTATAATAGTTTAATCCCACCAAAGTTTAATAAGCGCCTGGGTTCCATCATTTTCAAAGCCTTTATCTGCAAGTTCTACGTATAATTTACGGGCAACTTTTGTGGCTGGTAAGTTAATATTCATCCTTTCTGCTTCATCTAGGGCAATTCCTAAGTCCTTTATAAAATGCTTAACAAAGAATCCAGCAGAATAGTCTTCTTTAAGAATTCTTGGAGAATAATTAGCTAGCGACCAGTTGGCTGCACTTCCACCACCTACTGTTTCAATTACTTTCTCAACATCGAGACCAGCAGCTTTTGCATATACTAAAAGTTCTGTCATTCCTGTCATTGTTCCCGCAATCATAATTTGATTAGCCATTTTTGTATGCTGACCACTTCCGGCTTTTCCTTGATAAGCAAATGTTTTACCCATTACTTCAAACAATGGAAGAACTTTCTCATATGTAGACTCATCTCCACCTACCATGATAGTTAAAGTTGCATTTTTAGCTCCTAGGTCACCACCTGAAACAGGGGCATCTAAGGCACTTGCTCCTTTTTCTTTTGCTGCATCATATATCTTAACTGCTAAACTTGGTGTACTTGTGGTTAAATCAACTAGGATTTTATCATTTACATCTGCTTGAAGAATCCCTTTTGGACCAAAATATGTTTCTTCAACATCACTTGGATAACCTACCATAGTAAAGATAATTTCAGATGCTTCTGTTATTTCTCTTGGCGTGTCTTTCCATACAGCACCACGTTCTACCAAATCATCAGTTTTTGACTTAGTACGATTGAAGACAAAGAGTTCATGACCCGCATCCATTAAGTGACCTACAATTGCATGACCCATAACGCCTGTTCCGATAAATCCTATTTTCATATTCGTATCTCCTTTATAAGTAAAAAAGTTTATATCTCTAGTATAAACTAAAAATATAAACTTTTGTAATTTTATTATACCAATCCTTGAGCAAGCATTGCTTTTGCAACTCGTTCAAATCCTGCAATATTAGCACCTAGCATGAAGTTATTTTCTGCTCCATGAGCATTAGCAGTATCGCGACAAGCTTCAAAGATATTTTTCATAATATTATCTAGCATTGAGTCAACTTGGTCTTTTTCCCATTGAAGTCTTTGAGAATTTTGACTCATTTCGAGTGCAGATACAGCTACTCCACCAGCATTTGCTGCCTTACCTGGACAGTAGAAAATTCCATTTTCAATAAAGTATTCAGCTGCTTCAAGAGTTGATGGCATATTAGCTCCTTCAGCAACAACTTTAACACCATTATCAGCAAGAATCTTAGCTTGATCAATATTGATTTCATTTTGCGTTGCACATGGGAATGCAAGATCTGCTTCGACTTTGAAATCCCAAACAGATTCACCATCGAAATACTGTGCAGATGGACGATCAACAACATATGCAGTTAAACGTTCGCGACGAACTTCTTTGACGTCTTTTAATAGAGCTACATCGATACCTTCTGGATCATATACAAAACCAGATGAATCAGATGCTGTAATTGCCTTTGCACCAAGTTGTTCAAGTTTTTCAATAGCATAGATTGCTACATTACCTGAACCAGAAACAATTGCTTTTTTGTCTTGGAAATCTTGACCAAGATCAGCAAGTAAATGTTTAACAAAATAAACTGCACCGTAACCAGTAGCTTCTGTACGTCCTTTTGAACCCCAGAAATCAAGCGGTTTACCAGTTAGAACTCCAGCATCATATTGTTTTAGACGTTTGTAAGCACCAAATAAGTAACCAATTTCTCGTCCTCCAACACCGATATCTCCAGCAGGTACATCTGTATCAGGTCCAATATGTTTAGAAAGCTCAGTCATAAAGCTTTGACAAAAACGCATGATTTCAGCATCAGATTTCCCTTTAGGATCAAAGTCACTTCCACCTTTACCACCACCGATTGGTAGACCAGTTAAGCTGTTTTTAAATATTTGCTCAAAAGCTAAGAATTTCAAAATGCTTAAGTTTACACTTGGATGGAAACGTAATCCACCTTTATAAGGTCCCATTGCAGAGTTAAATTGGATACGGTATCCACGGTTAACTTGCCACTTACCTTTATCATCTTGCCATGGAACACGAAACTGAATCAAGCGTTCAGGTTCAGTAACTAAAGACAAAATGTCAGATTCTACATATTCAGGATGCTCTTCCAAGAATGGAATTACTGATGGTAAAAACTCATCAATAGCCTGTAAAAATTCAACTTGGTTTGGATCATTTGAATGAATTTTATTTTGAATACTTGTTACATACTCTGTTACTTTGCTCACGAAAAAGCCTCCTTCTGTTAATAAATATATTTTACAGTATTTTAAACAAAAAAGCACTCACTTTTTAACAATAAAGTTGCTAAAAGTGAGCATTTATATGCATAATTTCTTTATCATTCGACTTTAAAAGTTCATATATAGTTCTTCTAAATCTTCTCTTTCTTGAATTAATCTTTTTCCAATGTTAGTTTGACTAACTGTCGTTCTTTGATCAACTTTATCAACAAGTCGTTTAGTTGAAAGAATATCAAAACCATTTTTTATGGTATCTTCAATTGATGTAAAAGGTTGATGGGCTGCGAGTTGTATGCCATATGAGTTGGAAAGCAAAGTATAGCCTGCAAGTCCGGTTTGTTTTTGATAGGCTTTTGCAAAACCACCGTCAATTACAACTAAATGACCATTAGCTTTTATTGGATTTTCACCATCTTTCTCTTTTACAGGAGTATGTCCATTTATTATATGTCCAGATTCAGGTAGTTCAAATGTTCTCAAGATATAGCGACAAACATCTTCTTCATTTCTAAGTTTATAATATGAGTTCTTCACTTCCTCATGCGTGGCTTTATCTTCAATGTAATAACGCTCAAATGTTGTCATGGCATCTTTACCAAATAAAGACGAACATTCCCCCGTCCATAGATACCACATCAAATCTGTAGGAATATCATCAGTTACTTGAGGATTTCGATATGAAACACGGACTTGTCTTTCAAAATAATCTAATAAATCTTTACCAGAATAGTGTCTACCTTCTAAAGTCAGCGACTTATAATCGCCATTTTCATGGAGCGGAATACATCCGTGTATCAAAAGATTACCATTATAACAAAGATACATGCTACCTTTTTCCATGAGAAAGTCCATATGCTTTCTTAACCGATCTGATGACTGAAAAGATACTTTTAATTTTTCAAGGATTGCTTCCTCTTCTATAGTTAGTCTACAAGGATCATCAATATCAACTGTAGGTATAGAAAAATTTTTCAGTTCATATGAAACTCCACCAATTTCAATAGTGCTATCTTCATAATTTACTTTTGATAGCATAGCACGATCTTGCATTTTAAAACATTTGCGTCTAGCAATTAACTGCCCTTCAAGTTTAAACTGGAGAATTGCAGTTGCTTGTTGAACAAGATTTAATGTTCTTTTTTCAGTTTCAGATACAGAATTATCTCCTGCTAAAAGTTTTGGTGCAAAAATATCTAATGGTTCATAATATTTCTTGGCATACTCCACAATAGGACGTAAATTAATCCCATATCCCTCTTCTAGTGTATCTAGATTTGCATATCTTGCAGAAATTCTAATTAAATTTATTATTGAAAGCAATGACCCAGATACGGCAGCAATCCATACCATATCATGATTTCCCCATTGAATATCAACTGAATGATAATCAATTAATCGATCCATTATAAGATCCGGTGACGGTCCACGGTCATAAATATCTCCAACCACATGAAGATGATCAACAACTAATCTTTGAATAGTTTCGGAAAGATCATGTATTAAAGCAGGTGCTTGATTTAACTCAATAATTTTATCTATAATTGCGTGATAATATTCATATTTGTCTTGGTCTTGAACTTCAGTTAAGAGTTCTTCAATTATATATGAAAAACGTTGTGGTAAAGCCTTTCTAACCTTTGAACGTGTATACTTACGACTAGCATAGTTTATCACTCGGGTTAAGAGCATAATATTTTTTTTATACCAATCGTTAAGTTCACTTGGTAAAAATTCTTCCTTAATTTGTAAAATCTTCTCTTCTGGATAATATATAAGAACCGCTAACTCATTGATATCAATATCATCTTCTAAGCACTCTTTTAACTTCTCTTTCACACTTCCCGAACCATTTCTCAAAACATGATCGAATGCGTTAAATTCGCCATGTATATCACTAACAAAATGTTCAGTACCCTTAGGTAATTGTAGGATTGCTTCTAAATTGATGATCTCAGTTAGAACTGCTTCTCTACTTCCATAATTTTCCCTTAGTAATTGGTAATACTTGTCTTGACTCATATTCTCCACCTTTACAACTTGTCTTTTTAAATTGGTACAACTTTGTATTCGCTTTCATTATAGCAATTTTTTTAAAAAATTTGTGATTTCAAGATAGAAAGTTCAGAAAAAAAACACTAGGAAATTATTAAGCACCTTGTAATGTTCATTGATTTTTGTTAACCTATGTAAGTAAAATAAGTTAACAGAAGGAGATTTTTATTTTGAAAATCAAACGACTCACAATTTGTGCTATGATGCTTGCTATTATAGTAGTATTAGGTTTCTTTCCACCAATTCCATTAGGATTTATTCCAGTACCAATTGTTATTCAAAATTTAGGTATTTTGCTTACTGGACTTTTACTTCGTAAGGGTGAAGCATTTACAGTAGTTATTGTATTTTTACTTATGGTTGCGGCAGGTCTACCTTTCTTGTCTGGTGGTCGTGGAGGACTTACACCATTCTTTGGTCCCTCAGTAGGATATTTACTTGCTTATCCAATCTGTGCATTTTTAATCGCATGGGCTATGGAATATGTTCCAAAACCAAATAACCTTTTCACTGCATTAATTGTTACATTTTTAATTGGAGTTCTTTTACTTGATGGTATTGGTGCAATCGGCATGCACATTAATATTAAAGGTATGTCTCTTGCTTCTGCTTTTAAAGCACAACTTGCTTTTATTCCTGGAGATACAGTTAAAGCAGTTGCTGCCTCAGTGGTTTACTCACTACTTCCTTTATCAATAATTGATAAAAAATAAGAAAAGTTTATGGAAAAAGTTTACGGTTTTCTTGTTGATAATCAAGGCAGATGTCGACACTATCATACAGACTTAGATATTATTGCTAATAGATGCCAAATTTGTAATAATTTATATTCCTGTTTTAAATGTCATGATGAAAATGAATTGCATAGTTTTGAAGGTTTTGACTTTTATTCAAATAAATTATCTGTAATGTGTTGCGTTTGTGGGCAAAAGTTTTCATATAAAATATATAGTGAGCTCAATAACTGTCCTTCTTGCAAATCATCTTTTAATCCAAGATGTAAACTTCATAAAAATATTTATACAAAAGCGACTAATTAAGTTGCTTTTTTTGCGCAAAAAAACCAGCCATTTGACTGGAAAAATATTAATTTACTTTTTTGGACTTTTTATAAGTTGAACCACAAGTATTGAGATTAAAACAAGTGATAATGCAGTTAAGAATACACCGTGAAGACCTTGGAATAAAACATTTTTCAATGGTTTAAGGAGGTCAGCAGGGATACTTGAAGCTGTATGAGGATTTACAAGCTGATTCATAATTCCTTTATCTACGTTTATATTTTCTTTTACTAGTGTTGCTTTCATAACTGTATTTAGAACGATTCCAAATACTGAAATCATGATTGTCTGACCAATTGTTTTAGCAAGAGTATTGAATGATGTAGCTACTCCAAGTTCTTCTTGAGGTACACTATTTTGAGAAATTACTGTTGTTGAGACAATCACTGCTCCAAGACCAACTCCTAGTAAGCTTGAAATTAGTACAAATACTATAAACGGTGAGTTTGCAGGAATTAAAACAAGTGCTAAACCAGCAATGAATGTGATGGTCGTACTAACTGTTAGAACCCATTTTACTGATTTTGTTGTTAACCATTTACTTGAAAGATTACTTCCATAGATCCATAAAATAGACATTGGTGCTAGAACAAGTCCACCGATACCAGCGCTATAGCCCAGTACACCTTGCATCCACATTGGTATGTAAACATCTAAACTCATGAGGAACCCACTGACCAAGGCAGCAACTAAGTTAGCAATGATAAATGTTTGGTTCTTGAATAATTCTAGAGAGATAACAGGATCTTCTGCTCTTTTTTCTACCATCACAAATAAAATGAAGAAAATAATTGTTGCCAGTAACAATCCAATTACTACAAAGTTTATTCCAGAATCTCCTAAAATTTGGAAGGCAACAAGTAAGGACATAAGCGCTAACATAAGTGTCAGACTTCCCAAGATATCCATTTTCTTAGCTTCAGCTTCTCTTTTACCTTCAACTAGATAAAGGCCAATCATGGCAATCAGTAAGATACCTATTGGCACATTGATAAAGAAGATCCAATTCCAACCAACAGAATCAACGATTAAACCACCAGCCATAGGTCCGACAATACTTGCAATACCCCAAGCTGTACTTGTTAATCCAATAATCTTAGCACGTTTTTCTGGTGAGTACATATCAGCAATGATAGTAAGCGAAACCGGCATCATCGCCCCTGCACCAATCCCTTGTACTGCACGTGCAAGTATTAAAGTCATCATTGAGTTTGAAAAACCACATAGGGCTGAACCGATAATAAAAATTAAAGTACCAAAAATAAATACAGGCTTACGACCAATCTTATCAGCAAGTTTTCCATATATAGGTGTCACCATTGCACTAGTCAATAGGTAAATTGAGAACACCCAGTTCATTATTTCAATACCATGTAATGTCCCAACAATTGTTGGCATGGCTGTTGTTACGATAGTTCCTTCAATAGCTGTCATAAAAGTTGCGATAAACACAGCCACAGTTACCAAAAGAACATTTGTTTGTCTTTTTTGCATTGCTACCTCCATTAAAATCTATAATTCAAAGTCAATTTTTCCCAAAAAAACGACTCCTACTACAAAATATGCAATAGGAGCCGCCTCTATCTTCTCGGATAGGCAAAAAGTAAATTACCTACCATCTGTACGACTTTAAATATAATAACCTAATTAGTATAACACACAAATAATTGATGGCAAATAATTTAGCCTCTATTTAGTGTATGTTTTATGTTCTTGTTGATTAATATAACAAATTTTGATATTAATAGTCATCCCAACCATCAACTTCATTATAATTTCTTTTTCTGTTTCTATTTTTCTGTATTCGTTCTTGCTTCAATCTTTGATTAAGGAGCTTCATCTCTTGCTGCTTTAATTCATTTTCCTGTCTTATGCGTTCTTTTTTTAGTTGATATTTCATCGCTGAACGTTCAGTATAAATTTTTTCAAATTTTTCAGCAAAAATATATATGATGATAATAATAATAATCGAAATAACCATAAGAATCCTAAACAAGGATTGCCCAGAAAAATCTAATGGCCCAAACTCTTCACTAAGAATAATATATGCAAAAAACAATAGTAATATAATAATTAAAAATTTCTTGATATTTTTAATCAAACTTCTACCCCAATATTAAACTCTAAAATTTGAAATTAATCCAAATCATCATCTGTTGAAACTAAATTAGCTTCATACTCTTCACGAAGTAAGCTATACTCTAATAAATCATGGTATTCACCAAAACGGAATATTTCCTGTCTCAATCGACCATCTAAATGAAAATTAAATTTTTCGTATAACTTAATAGCAGGTTCATTAAAATCAAATACTTCAACTTTAATTTTATTAACTGGTAAATTATTGAAGATATGGCCTAGGATAAGTTCAAAAGTTTCAGTTCCTACTCCTTCACCTTGCCAATATTCTGATATTGAAAGTCCAATTTCACAGTTTGAGTGAACGAGATTAACATTGAAAACAGCAACACTTCCGATAATTTCACGACGTTCAGAATTATAAATCCCTAAAAATTGGTTAGGGCTTTCAACTGCAAGAGTATTTTCTAATTCCTCTCTTGTTTGAGGATAAGGTAGCTCATCATCAGCTAGGAATTTTGTCGCATATGAATTCTCAATTGAAAGCAATTCGTCTATATCTTCTTCTTTTACACGGTCTAAATAAATAGTCTCACCGACTAAATAATTCTTGGTATCCAATTTCTTACATCTCCTTCTTAGTCCCTTAAGATTCTACATGTGCTTACTTTATAAGCTTTGCTTCTTACATAAGTATAGCAAATTTTGATATAATGAACAAAAGCCACAAAATTGGAGGGCAGATGACAGATAAGATTATTAAAAATACGCAGATTGAAGCCGATAAATTATTCGAATTAATGTCGACCTTAGACAAAGAAACGACCTACATGCTTTATCAACCCGAAGAAAGAAAATACGATAGGAAAAAGCTAGAAACTTTTATCCGAAATACCTCGGAAAATGGCCTAATTTTAGTTGCTGAGGAAGATAGCATATATGTCGGATATGTCAGCGTACACCTTTCGTCTCTTGCGAAAATCAAACACTCTGCTTACTTGGTAATTGGTGTGCTGTCAGATTATGCGGGCCAAGGTCTTGGCTCTGAATTTTTAGCTCAAGTGATTGATTGGGCACGTGTTTCAGGCATTCATCGTCTAGAACTAATTGTTGTCACTGAAAATGTGGCAGCTATTGCTCTATACGAAAAATTTGGATTCGTAGAAGAAGGTGTCAAGAAAGACTCTCTTTTGATGAACGGACGATATTATGATGAGTTTTATATGGCTAGAATATTAGATTGAGGATTATATAATGAATGAAAAGATTTTAATTGTTTGTAGTAAATCGCATATTGATTTAGCGCGTGAATATAAGGATTATTATACGATTGGTGTTGAAAGAGGATGTTTGGACTTGATGAAAGCTGGACTTCCTATCAACTATGCTGTTGGTGACTTCGACTCAGTATCAGAAGAAGAGTTTAAAGAAATTGAAGCATATAGTGATAAATTAATCCGTTTTCCAGCAGCGAAGGATTTAATTGATGGTGAGATTGCTGTTCAATATGCTGTGTCTCGCAAACCTCAGGAAGTTGTGTTTATTGCTGATGGAAGTCGTATTGATATGACTATTGCAGCTGTTGGACTTATTGCGGAATATGATGTAATTCTCAGAAATGATGATAATTACTGCTATTTATTAAAGGAAGGGAATAATTTTGTTCCTTATAAAGAAGGATATAAATATATTTCTTTCCTTTCTTTTGATAAATCATTAGTCAATATCCGAGGGTTCCTATACAATGCAGAGAATCTTGCTGTTTCTTGGAAATCTGTCAATGCAACAAGCAATGAATTTGTAGATAAAGTTGGTGGAAATGTCGAAGTTTTCAGTGGTCAAACTCTCGCCTTCTACTGTAATTAATCTGCAGTATTCTTGAATATAATCCACAAAGTACTATAATATTTCTGAACGAAAAATATAGAAAGAATTATCATGGAAAAATTTATTGTAATAATTTCATTTATCGCCAAATGGCTTCTTTTTGCCTTCCCCCTATATCAAGCATATATTGAATTATCAGAGCAAGAAAGAGTTGTAGGAAGATTTACCAAAAAGTCAAAAAAATATCCAAAAATCTCTCCTTGGTACTGGATACTTCCTCCTCTCAAACTTGAACTAGAGAAAAAACGTGGTATAGCTATTCTAAGCGAGAGCCTGATAAGCAATAAGGACTTTGAAGAAGCTATCGTCTTTGGCAGAAAGGCAACTGCCTGGTTTTATGTAGCACTAGCTGGTATGTTGGAAGGAATCACTGCCATATATGAACTAGCTCACGCTTTTGATTATCATATCAGCTTCTTAATGCTAATACTATTATCAGTGCTAATGGTTATCATCTGTGTGGTGAATATTCGTCATCGTATTAAAAATGTTGATATTAAACGATTCAGGGAAAAATTAAAAGAAACTAGAAAGAAATAACTTGTTATAATTTTTTTTCGTATTATTAAAACCCTAAATATTTTATTTTCTTAATATAGAGTGGTAAAATTTGCTTACATTGAAGTAGATAGTACTTATTATGAAGGAGAAATTATATGTCATCATCTAAAGAAACTGTAGATAAAATCAAAAACAAAGCTTCAGGTATTTCAGAAGAAGGAAAGAAAATAGGCAAAGAATATGCCGAAGATGGTAAAAAATTAGGAAAAAAATATGCTGAAAAAGGCAAAAGCATTGGCGAAGAATATGCTGAAAAAGGCAAAAGTATCGGCGAAGAATATAAAAAAATGGGAAAAGGAATCAGTAAAGATTTCAAAGAAATGGCAAAAAATATAAAAGACAGCTTTAAATAATTTACATTAATTATGTATAAAAAAGCCCTTGAAAGTTTGGCTTTCAAGGGCTTTTTCTATGTTGAATTATAGTTTATCTAAATATGTTTTTCCAAATACACAATATCCATACCATCTTTAATGGCTTCTACTTTTCCTGTTAACTCATAACCAAGATTTGAATATAAATGAACGAGTTTATCTTCTTGTTTAATTGTCTCAATTTGCCACTTAGAAACTTGAGGATTTTCTTCTTCAATCAATCTCATTGCAGTTTTGGCATATCCATTATTTTCATGTTCAGGAGTTACTCCAATTATTGCGATTCTTGCACTAGTTGGTGTTTCATCAAAGATGTCAACCCTAAAATAACCCACAACTTCTTCTTGGTTCTTAATGAAATAATATTGAGCATGAGTTCGATTAAACTTTTCAGTAATCCATGCTAAATCTTCAGCATAGGGATTTGTATCAACATCTTGATACTTGTCAAAAAGTTTCTTAAAACACGCTTTCTGAATGTTGAGTAATTCTTCAATTTGGCTAGACTCAACTTTTGTAATTGAAACTTCATTCTTTTCCATAAAATATTCTCCTAATCTAAATTAAGACGTTCAATAATTTCATCAGCCGTCTCAATAGGTTTTCTTCCATCATTTTTTATTCTTTCTTCATGGGTCATCTTTTCAAAACATCTATTAATATCATCCAGACGATTAGCTCCCCATTCTTGCAATCCTTCTGACCTGCTAGAAAGTCGTTTAAGAATCTGATCTCTATCTACTTCAAGAATAAAATGTCCGATATCAATGTTTTCTTTTCTTAATCTACCAATAATTTGTTCAAAAGAAACTTTTTTATAGAGTGTCATTGGAACAATAACGTGACCTTCATACTCATCATTTAATTTCTTCAAAATATGGAAATTCCAAGCCCGCCATTCTTCGTATTCCTGAAAATCGTCTTTTTGAATTGACTTTGGTAAATTATGTCTAAAAAAATCACCAATTTCTTCTGGATCATATAAATAAGAATTTGGAATTTTTTCATTAAGTATCTCTGCAATAGTTGTTTTACCAGCACCAAATGCTCCATTTAACCAAATAATCATATATTCTCCTTTTTTCATTATTATAACAAAAAAACGCTAGTTTCCTAGCGAATTTTTTTATTTTAAACTCTTATTTTTCTAAGTTCAATAAAAGTTACTTCAATATGTCATACACATCTTTCGATATTCTTGAAATTGTTTCATACGAAGTATTATTTTTCGTCATGATACTGATAAAATATGGCTCTTTTGTATAAACTACAGCAACGTCATGTCTATAATCATATACATCACCTATTTTGTGACCAACTTTTACTGGAAGGTACTTAGGAATTCTTTCATTATCATAAACTGTATTTTGGAAGTATGTATTTGAGATACCACCAATATCATATATACCTTTCATCAATCTTGCATTATCTCGAGCACTTGCTATTAGTGTGAAGAAACTCCAATTTCTACCAGTAATCCTATTAATTTCTCTTAAAAAAGTTTGATCATAAGAATTTGCACCATAATATCCTAAGAAATTTGCACCAACATTATCTGAATACTTGATTGTGTTATGAAGTACTGTATCAACACTATAATTTCTATAGTCTGGATATTTAGACATTACTCCTGCACCCCATGGTTGATAGGCTCCAGAGAAATTATTAACATTTCCATTATAGTTCCATTGTTGGTTCAATCTTAGACTTCCATTATTTAATCTTTTCTGAGTGTAATATATTCCTGGTAACTTACCCGTACTCGCTGCAATAAATTGTGTATTTCCATTAATAGAAGCAGAATACTGTCCGTTTTCTGACATGACATATATACCATAACTTTGGTTATTATATTTTCTATTTAACAAGTTTTGAACTCTTGCCATTTTTTGTGGAACTTCACTTGTATATAAACTATTTGAAAGATTAGGACCTTTTTGATCCTTATGAACAAGTTTAACTTCTATGGCTTCTACCCTTTTAGATACCCCTTCGCTACCTGCAGGTTGACCATTCTTAGTCCATCCTAACCATCCTCTATCTTGAACGTGTGCTCTATAATAAACATCATAAAATCCTGAAATCTCACCGGTTAAATTAATTTTAACTGCTTCCATTCGATATGACATTCCAGATGTACCAGACATTTCACCGTTTGCTACACTATTCTGCCAACCAATATTTTGGACATGTGATTGATATGAGATACCACCTTTTAAATCAGTATCAACCATTTTCATCCTTAAAGCCTCAAGTCGCAATGAACTTCCTGTTGTTCCAGCTATTTGTCCACTACTTCTCCAATCTTGCCAACCGTTATTTTGAACATGAACTTGATAAATAAGATTAGTGTTTGAGCCATTTACAAAAGTTCTTTTTGTCGTTAAACTCCCTTTATCTTTTTCAACCAACTGGATTTCTATACCTTCAAGCCTAGCAGACAAACCTTGACTACCTGATGCTTCGCCATTTTTCGCCCAGTCTAACCACCCAATATTTTGAACATGAGTTCTATAGTAAATATCATATTTCTGAGCTAATTCTCCAGTTAGACTGAGCCTAATTCCCTCTAGTCGCTTAGATTGACCAGAAGTTCCACTGATTTGTCCTTCTGTTTTCCAATCTTGCCAACCGTAGTCTTGAACATGTGTTTGATACTTTATACTACCATCATATGTGATATCTTTAAGTTTTATTTCAATTGCTTCAAGTCTAAGCGAACGGCCTTCTGTTCCACTCATTTCACCATTAGTTTTATAATTTTTTTCCCAACCTATATTTTGTATATGGGTTTTATATAAAATACTAGGTTTAATTACTTCAATATCAAAAATTTTAGACTCTTTTGTATCTTTAAATTCAATTTTTATCTTTGCTTTTCCAACTGAAACACCGACTATTTTACCGGTCTTGTCAATTTTAACAATTTTACCGTCACTTGACGTTAATTCCATTTGTGAAATTCTATTTTGACTAACTTTACTAATATCAAGTAATTGTTCTTGAGCAGGTGCAATTATTTTTTTAGAAAGAGTCAATGTATCTAAAAAAATCTTATCCTGTTTTTTGTCTTCTTCAGTCGTTGATATGGCATCAGCAGTTTTTACAGAATTATTTTCAGTTATTTCTTCACTTGAACTGCTTGAACTTACATTTGACTGAGAGCTGTCACTAAAATCAGTAGTGGACTGATCTAAATCACTACCACTAGTTGATTCAGCAATCTTTTGCTCACTTTTAGCTTGGCTATCAATTGAACTACTTGTAGTATAGTTCTCAGATGAACTAGAAGAGGTCTCATTGGCCAAAGCAGAATTACTATACATTGTAGATAATGCTAGCATTGAAGCAATACCAACTACAAATTTTTTACTCACTATTACGTCTCCTTAAAATAAAAAGTATTTAATAATTAATTTTATCATATCTATATACGTATTTACACATAAATTTTAAATACTATACAACAAAAAAATTTACGCTAGCAAACTAGCGTAAATTTTTTAAACCCATTCATTTCCAAGTTTGATATAAATTCTTTTTGCAAATTCAACAGTTATAAGATAACCTATTGTAATTGCAATGTACCATGGCCAATAGCTTGCTGGTAATGGTAAGAAATCAAAGTATTCGTTTATTGGAGTAAGCATGATTACAAATCCAGCTCCAATTGCTAGGATTCCTGAAATCCATACTGGAAGTGAAGCATTAGATTGGATAAATGGAATTTTCTTAGTCCTGATGATATGCATAACAAGTGTTTGAGTTGTAAGACCAACCATAAACCATCCTGCTTGGAACATACCTTGTTTAGCATCTGAATTGAAACCAAGGATATTCCACATTACTAAGAAAGTAATGATATCAAAGATACTTGATACTGGGCCAATACAAAGAGTAAATTTAAGTAGCCCATCAATGCTCCATTTAACTGGTTTAGCAAGTTCTTCTTTGTCTACATTATCCCAAGGAATAGTAAGTTGTCCCATATCATAAATTAGATTTTGAACTAATAATTGAATTGGAAGCATTGGTAGAATTGGTAAGAAGGCACTTGCTGCCAAGATAGAGAATACATTACCAAAGTTTGATGAAATTGTATTTTTAATATATTTCATCATATTTGAGAATACCTTACGTCCTTCTACAACACCTTTATCAAGAACATCTAAGCTCTTTTCAAGAAGGATGATAGAACTAGCATCTTTTGTAATATCTGCTGCTGTATCTACAGAAATACCTACATCTGCTGTACGAAGGGCTGGTGCATCATTAATACCATCCCCCATAAATCCAACTGTATGCCCATCATTTTGAATGGCAGCAATAATACGTGATTTTTGCATTGGATTAAGTTTTGCAAATAAGTTTACTGTGCGTGCCTTCTCAGCAAGTTCTTGATCAGTCATTTTCTCAATTTCAGTTCCAAGTATTGAATCTTCAACTTCAATACCTACATCTCGACAAACTTTGGCAGCAACGATTTCATTATCACCAGTTAAAACCTTAACAGTAACACCATGGTCATGTAGTGAACCAATCGCAGTTTTTGCTGATTCTTTAGCTGGGTCAAGGAAGCCCATGAATCCGATTAAGGTCATATCTCTTTCATCAGCAACTGAATAAATTGCGTTATCATGAACGTCTTTCTTAATGGCTACTGCAAGTACACGCATACCTTGTTTATTAAGTTCAACGTTAACTGCACGCATTTGTTCACGTAATTCTGGAGTAAGTGCAACAACTTCTCCATCAATTTCAGCATGAGAACAAACAGCATCCATTTCCTCAACAGCACCTTTTGTAATCATTAGTTGGTGACCATCTGCTTTTACAACAACTGTTAAACGACGACGTGAAAAGTCAAAAGGAATTTCATCAATTGTTTCAACATTTGTAAAAGGCTCTTTGCGACCAGTCTCATCATAGTAATTGATTACGGCAATATCCATAAGGTTTTTCCAACCTGTTTGATATTTAGAATTGAGAAATGCCATATCAAGTACATTCTCATTATTTTCTCCAAGTGGATTTAAATGTTGCACAAGCACTACACGATCTTCTGTAATTGTCCCAGTTTTATCCGTACATAGAACGTCCATTGATCCCAAGTTTTGAATTGAAGGGAGTTCCTTAACAATAACTTTTTCCTTAGAAAGAGTCATAGCTCCTTTAGCTAGATTACTTGTAACAATCATTGGTAGCATTTCAGGAGTTAGACCAACCGCAACCGCAATTGCAAAGAAGAATGCTTGTCCCCAATCTCCTTTTGTAAAACCATTAATTAAAAGTACAATTGGAAAAAGAATCAACGACATACGAAGTAAAAGTCTACTTACTTTATATAGTCCATTGTCAAATGATGTTTTACCACGTTTTTTGGTAGAATTTAGAGCTATATCTCCGAAAAATGTTGATTGACCGGTTTTCAGAATTACAGCACGTCCCTTACCACTTAATACGTCTGTACCCATGAAGACAAGGTCTTTCATATCAATTGCTGAGCCTTCTGATTCATCTCTAACACCTGCATGAACAAATTTTTCTACAGGAAGAGATTCTCCAGTCAACGAAGATTGATTAACAAATAAGTCTTTTGTCCATATTAATGCTGCATCTGCTGGAATCATGTCCCCTGTTGCAAGATTAACAATATCTCCAGGAACAACTTCATCCATAGGAATTTCTTTTGTTACACCATCACGAGTAACGGCACAAGTATTTTCAATTAACTCTTTTAATTCCAGACTTGCCTTCTGTGAACGATATTCTTGAACAAAGGTAATTGTCGCACTAGCTAGAATCATTACAGCCATAACAAATCCTGCTTGATAATCACCTGTTGCAAATGATACGAGCATTAAACCAGCTAATACTAGAACAAAGGGATCCTTTAGTGCTTCTAAAAATAGAATAATTGCAGGTGTTGGCTTTTCAGCATCAACCTTATTAGGACCAAACTCCTCTAGTCTTTTTTCTGCTTCTTCTTCTGACAAACCTTGTGAAGAAGTTTTGAATGTTTTGAAAAGTTCATTTTCAGATAAAAGAGCAAGTTTTTTTAGTTCTTTTTCTTTTCCTGAATTTTTCTTGACGTCCATTTTTTTCATTGTCTTTACCTCCAAGACCCTGATTAATTTTTATCCCTACTCGATGTATCAAATAATTATAAAAACCAATCAATATATTTTTTTAGAAAAATAAATGGTGGTGTGCCTTATGGAACGGCTTTCGCAAAAAAAGCACGCCCCAACAAAGAGCATGCTAATACATTCATCATGATCAATGTTGAGCTTTAGCACTATAGGGCGTAGATACACCGTATCAGCTACATTATGAATAACCTTCACGATTATTCCTGTTCTACCAACTAAGAGTCTCTCGATTCTTTCGCGGCAGTAGCTTGTGTCCATATAGGAGCCTCACCTAACAAATATTTAACTGTAATTTTAATATAGACTACTTTTTTTTATCTGTCAAGAAATAAGTACAAACTTTTTATCATTTCACAACTGTGTATTCATCTATTGTTTTTCCATTTTTATCCTTCAGTTGCAGCCATGAGTTGGTTCCGGCATAGTAAAGGAAAAGTCCAACTTCATTAACACTTTTGAGAATAATGTCAGTCGTTGTTACAAAGTCTTTAAAGTTCCCTTCTTGTTCTTGGCGAAGTTGGTCTCCTACTCTTTCACTAAACCCAACAGAACCATCTTTATTTTTTGGAGCTTCAGCAAGCATTGTAGCACCTTTTTTTATCAACATTTCATTTCGTTTTTGCCAGTATACTTCTGCTTGACAGCCTCTAAAATCAACCGTGAATTTAATTTTTGCTACATCTTTATTCCATCTGTGCTGTGCTTTAGCGGGTTTAGCTTTAGCTGATGTTAACACATCTTCTGCTTGTGCAGTAGGAGTAAATGAAATATTGAAGATTGAAAGTAAAGATACTATCATGTCAACAAACTCAGCAACAGTCTTTCTTTGATTCTCTGGAATTGCTTTAACACGAGTTTTTTTAATTTCAAGCTTGTTTTCTTCAGCTAGATTCATTAATCCACGAGTTATATAAGTAGTCTCTAAATCCCAATTTGGATATATTTTTACAACTTGAGTTGCTCCCATATCTTTAACAACTTTTTCATGTAATTTTTGCTGAATAGCAATAACCTTACCATCTTTTACTGAGATATAAGTTCCTTCACTATCATCGCTCATAAAGACGTTTGTGATAACAATTTTTCCTTGGTCATCAGGAAGAGCAAACATAACTCCGTTATCGCTAATTTTAATATCAGTTTTGTAGTTCATTATCTTTCCTTATCCTTCAAGAAGTCCACTTAATTTTCCAATATTTTCAGTCCAAGCGTATGTAGCACCAGCAATTGCACCTTCACGCGCTTTAGTTTCATCTGAGAATCCGTCTTGTTCAAAATGAAGTTCAGTTGTTCCATCTCCGTTGTCAGAGAGTAACCATGATATTTTGGTTGTTTCTCCCATTGTTGCCCAAGTATAAACTAATTTTTCTGGTTTTTCAGCAACCAGTGTTTCAATATTTACAACTCCATCCCACCAATCAGTAGCTGGTGCACGAAATTCTGATTTTTCTCCTACTTCTGAATTAAAATTGTTGTCCCAAATCCACTGTGACAGAATTTTGGAATCAGTAAGTGCTTCCCATACTTTGTCAATTGAATTTTTAATCGTGAAATCTAGTACTACATCTGCCATTTATTCTTCCTCCAATAAATTTTTCAAATCACCAATCTTTTTAGTCCAAAAGTCTTCATAGAAGGCTATCCAGTCTTTGACTTCCTCCAAAGGTTTTGGTGTCAGGTGATATCTTGTTTCCTTGCCTACTTTTTGTTTTTCTACCAAATCAGCATCTGTCAGTATTCTTAGATGCTTTGAGACTGCCGTTCGCCCCATATCCAAGTGAGGTGTAATCTCGTGAAGTGCCATTTCTTCCTGCTCTGCATCCGATAGCAATCGAAGAATTTGACGTCTATTTGAGTCTGCAATGGCAAAAAAAACATCACGCTTTGCTTCTTGCATACTTTATGATACCCCTTTCATTTTATAAACAAATTATAAGACACCAAATGGTGTCTTGTCAAATAATATATACCTTTAATTTTGAATTATTACAATATTTTTTTTACAATTAGACTATGGGGGGAAAAATACTTATGGGGAAAATAATATTAAAAAAACCACAAATTATTTATATAAATCAATTACAAGAATTGATGTTAGAGTTTGCAAGTAATAAGGATGAGTTACATGGGGGATCTAGAGTTACTAGCTACGCAAATCTTGTTGATTGGATAATTGATGTTGATAAGTTTGAAAAAAAAGAAAATATTTGTGATGAACGTGTACCTGCCATCCAGTACTTAGCTATTCGTGAAAAAGATGATAAATTAATTGGTTTGGTAAGTATAAGACTTGAATTAAACGATCACTTGTTAAACTTTGGAGGTCATATAGGATTTTCAATCATACCAAGTGAAAGAAAAAGCGGTTATGGTAAGGAACTACTTCGACTCGCTATTAAAGAAGCTAAAAAACTTGATATTACAAACATTCTAGTAACGTGCTACGAACATAATATTGCTGCGAAGTTAATTATTGAAGCTAATGGAGGAATATTTGAAGATGCAAGATTCTATCATATCAAAAATCTGAATATCTTAAGATATTGGATTGATGCTGATCCTGTGCTTCTTGTAAAACCTTCAATGGATTATGCCAGGCAAATTTTAGATTACAAAGTTGAGTACTCAGACTCTCACTCAAGCTATATTTTCGGGAGTTCTGAATTAACAAAATTTGAAAGTATATCAGAATGGCTAGAATATCTATACCCTTCTGAACTCATTGATGAAAAAGATGACTCTGATGAGAACTCGATTCCACACGTTCAATATTTAGCAGTTCGAAAATCTGATGATAAACTTATTGGTTTGGTGAACTTACGACTTGATCTTAATGATTTCTTAGAGAAATATATTGGAAATGTTGGTTACTCAGTTAGACCATCTGAAAGAAGAAAAGGTTATGCTTCGAAGATATTGAAGCTAATATTTGAAGAAGCATACCTATATGATCTCAAGAAACTTCTATTGGTATGTAATGAAGATAATATTGCATCTATAAAAACGATTGAAAAAAATGGCGGTATCCTTGAGGATATTGTTATCAATTATGATAATAAACTCCAAAAAAGATATTGGGTAAATCTTAAAGAATTAGTTTAGATAACTGGAAAGCTCTGAGGAGCTTTTTTTATTTTATATTTTTAAATAAACAATATATTTAATCAAATGTTTTTGCTACAATTAATTAAAAGGAAAAAGGAATAATATGATGGGAAATATTAAATTAGTAAGGGCAGAGATAGTTTATCTAAATCAATTAGAAAATTTAATCAAAGAGTTCATTGAAAATAAAGAGCAAATTCACGGTGCTTCTGGAGTTACAGAATATAAAAACTTGGTTAATTGGGTAATCGATGTTAGAAATTTTGAAGAAAAAGAAAAGGTTCCTGATGGTCTTGTCCCTGCTATTCAATACTATGCAATTCGTAAATCAGATGATAAGTTGATTGGCCTCATTAATCTGAGGCTTGAGTTAAATAACTATTTATTAAATTTTGGTGGTCACATTGGATATTCTGTTTTACCAAGTGAGCGTAAAAAGGGTTATGCTACCGAAATGCTTAGTCTTGTCGTAGACGAGGCGAGAAAAAAAGGTCTTAGCAAGGTTCTTATAACTTGTGATGAGAATAATATTGGTTCAAGAAAAACTATTGAGGTAAATGGTGGTGTGTTTGAAGATATAAGATATGATCCATATGATGGCGAAAATACATGGCGTTATTGGATAGAGACCAATCAGCTAATGCTTGTGAAACCTAGTCTCGCATATATTGACCAAATTCAGGAATATAAGAATGAATTCATCAAACTTCCCGAAGGAACTGGAAGTTTATGCTGGTTGATGCAATATGAGGATCTTCAAGGATGGATTGATTTTGTAACTGATCTTGAGGAAAAAGATACAACTCCCAAAGAACTAGTTCCTACTAAACAATATCTGACTATAAGGAAATCAGATAATAAGTTAGTCGGTTTAATAAATCTTCGTTTAGAATTAAATGACTACCTTAAAAATTTCATTGGTCACATTGGATATTCTGTTTTACCAGAAGAACGAAGAAAAGGGTATGCAAAAGAGATGCTTAATTTAGTTGTTGACGAGGCGAGAAAAGAGGGGCTGAGCAAAGTTCTTATAACATGCGATGAGAATAATATTGGTTCCAGGAAAACTATTGAGGCAAATGGTGGTATGCTTGAAGATGTAAGATATGATCCGTATGATGGCGAAAATACATGTCGTTATTGGATAGATACTAACCATATTGCTCTAATTAAACCATCATTAGAATACACAGAACAACTACTTGAATATAAAAATGAATACGATGCACCTTACATTGTTGCAGGTTCTAGGCTTCAAGATTATGATGATATGGAAATGTGGATTGAATATCTCAAAGCTCAAGAAGATTTTAATGTACTTAATCAAGGAAGGGTTCCTTCACTTGAATATTTGGCAATCAGAAAATCCGACAAAAAAATTATCGGGCTAGTTAATATTCGCTTACAACTTAATGATTACTTGGAAAAATATGTTGGGCATATCGGTTATTCCGTATCACCTAGTGAACGAAGAAAGGGTTATGCAAGCAAAATCCTTGAACAAACATTAAGTATCGCCAACTCTTATGATTTAAAGAGGGTTCTTTTGGTATGTGATGACGATAATCTGGCCTCTGCTAAAACAATTGAAAAAAATAATGGAATTTTAGAGAATAAAATATTTAATGAAGATAAAATTCTTCAAAGAAGATATTGGATATATTTATAGAAAGAAAATTAATAAAATGAAATTTGTATTTGACCTTGACGGAACACTTTGCTTTAACGGTGTATCAATTGATCAAGATATTATTCTGGCTTTAAAGAAACTGGAAGAATATAATCATGAAGTAATATTTGCCTCAGCCAGACCTATCAGAGACCTACTTCCGCTCATTCCACAGTTTAGGAACAACAAATTAATTGGTGGTAACGGTTCAATAGTAGCTGATAAGGGAGAAATATCGGTTGTTAAGCTGATAGATGAAAATTCATTCGAACAAATTCAAAAAATAATCGACAAACATCAATTGAGTTATATTATTGATGACAAGTTTGACTATGCAGCTAGCGTTGACCCTTCAAACAAAATCTTTAAACAACTTGATCCAGATAAGTTGGCTCAAAAAATACAAATCGCTGAAATCAAGCAACCAATAAAAATAATTCTTCTTGATGCTCCTTCTATTGTAGAAAATGAACTAGCTGAATTATCATCTGATATTTCAGTAATCTCTCATGCTAATGAAGGAAACTTTGATATTACATCAGGTGGAATCAATAAATTTACTACCTTAAATAAGGTTTTTGAAATTGATGATTACATTGCCTTTGGAAATGACCATAACGATATTGAACTATTAAAAAATGCTAAATCTGCATATCTAATCGGTGACCCAGAAAATGCTAAAAAACTATTTTTGGAAAATCAAGTAAATATTGTTCCTAAGGACAGTAAGGAAGTTGCTAAAACAATTATGTCGTTAGGTAAAGAATATGAGTAAAATATTTTCTATACAAGGTTCAATGGCTGTTGGCAAAACTAGCGCACTTAAAAAATTAAAAGAACTCCATCCAGAAATAAATATTGTTTTTGAAGATAACAACCAAATATTCGAGCTTATTAATAGAAGAAAACTTGATAAAGATGTCCGTAATGATTATCTGGAGATTCAAAAACTTTTCATAGAAAATGAAATTAGAAAGTATAATTCAGCTAAGTCACAGAATACATCAATATTTGATTTTGGAGCTGAAGAAATTGATTTCTATACCTTGAATTATCCAATTTCACTTGGATATGATTGGCAAGTTAGTAAAAATTTATCGAATAAACTAGAAAGTTTACATAAATCATTCCCCGATAGAATTTTATTTTTAAGTGCTTCTAAAGAAAAGTTAATTAGCAATAAGAATGAAGATAAAAGTCGAACAAGAAATTTTTTCGATTTTTACCTTGAAAATCTTCTACTACTTAAAGAAGAATACTTTAAAAATCTTGATAATGTAGATTATTTGGATGTTGAAGACTTATCTATTGAAGAAACAGCAAAAGCCATTTATACTTGGGTGTGCAACAATAATAATAAGATTTAGGAGTCAGATAAATATAAATGAAAACACTTGAGGAACTACAACGACTTTTGGAGTCTAACTATATAAACCGTGAGTACGGGTTCAATCCTGAAATTGAGTTAGATGGATTTGAGGCAAACATTGATGAAATTGAGGAGCTTGCTTCGGACTTTGGATATAAGATAAAAATTAAGGATAATATAATATATTTTTTGTAGATTAAAGTTCAGAAATGGGCTTTTTTTTATTGATACAGATTATGCTAGTATTTTCCAATCTATATGAATATAAGCATCTGTACTACATATTACAATATGATTTACCATATTCCTTGATGATTTCTTCTATAAATATTACTAAGTTTTATAGACAATAGACAAAATTTAAGCATGTTTCAAAAATTATCTAATTTATAAAACAAATCATTAAATTTCAATATATCGGTTTACTATTCTTTAGACTTTCCTTAAAGTTTCCTTAAAAATAGGACATTTAAAGCATATAATACAAGTTAATTTAATAACAATTGAAGAAAAATATTTTTTTCAAAGATTATTTTAATTCCATATTTTTTTAAAAAAATCAAATATTTACTGCCCAAATCCCTTGCCATACAAGGATTTCCACTGATACAGTTTTACATAATACTTTTAATTTTACCAACTGTTGTAATATGTAAGAAATATTTGACATTAAACTCTTACATCTCTCATATATCACTGTAATATAAATTTGGTTTAATATATCTTGTACAAGAAAAACAAACAAACAAACATAATAAAGGAGATACACATACATGAATTTAAAAACAATTTTAGCAACAAGCGCAGTTTTAGGTACGGCAGCATTCGGAGCAACAGCCGCAAGTGCTGATACTATTTCTCACACTGTTCAATCTGGTGATACATTATCATCAATTTCACAACAATATATGGGAAGTTCTGACTATGTTGCTGCTATTGCAAATCTAAATAACATTCAAGATCAAAACGTTATTTACGTTGGTCAAGTTATCACTTTCGATACTGATAATATGAATGGATACACAGCTCCTGCTGAACAAGCTCCAGCTGTTGAAGAAGCACCAGTTGAACAAGCACCAGTTGTTGAAGAAGCACCGGTTGCTGAACAAGAAGTTACTGAAACATATACTCAACCAGCTGAGGAAACTTATACACAAGCTTCAGCTGAACCAACATATACACAAGAAGTTGCACAACCTTCAGCACCAGCTGCATCAGGTGACTCATCTTCCGCAAAAGAATGGATTGCCTTTAAAGAATCATCAGGTTCATATTCAGCAACTAATGGTAAATATATTGGACGTTACCAATTAGATTCATCATACCTTAACGGTGACTACAGCCCAGCTAACCAAGAACGTGTTGCTGATCAATATGTTGCTGGTCGTTATGGATCATGGGATGCTGCTAAATCATTCTGGGTTGCAAATGGTTGGTACTAAGATAAATTTTTAAAATAAAACATATTAGACATAAATAATATATACCCCCAAAAGCGTACATCGATCTTGATGTACGTATTTTTTTATTTATTTTCATATATTGGCTACATAACCTTAACTAAACTTCATGGCTTTTTGATTCGAGCGTCCATTTTAGATTACCAACAATACCCTTTTCATGTCCTTTTATAATTTTCAAATGAGAGTAAATCGTTAACAATTCCAATTATTTTAATAATATAGCAAGATAATTCTTCTAATAATTTAATTATCTTGCTTGAAAACTGATTTGATTTATTAGTTAATGACATAAGAGTTGAAGCTGGAAAAACACCTATTTAAATAAAACAAAAAAAGACTTGGAAAGTCTCCAAGTCTAGAATTAATTATTATTTATTATCTTTGACTTCGTCTGCTTTTTCTTCAGCAGCATCTTTTACATCATTAGCTTTGTCCACTACTGCATCTTTAGCATCATTAGCTTGATCCACTACTGCATCTTTAACATCTTTTGCTTTATCAATTACAGTATCTTTAGCGTCTTCTGCTTGATCTTTAGCTTCTTTAGAATTATCAGGAGCTTTATCAAATAGGTCTTCAGCTTTATCTTTAACATCTTCAAAAACATCACCAGCTTTATCAGCAACATCTTTTGCTACATCGCCAGCTTTCCCAGCAATCTCTTTAGTTTTTCCAACTACTTGGTCAAAGAAACCTTCTGCTTTTTTACCGTTGTCTCCTGTTACATTTCCTGCAACTTCTTTAGCTTTACCTTTTACTTTATCTACTGTTCCATTATCTGTCATTTCGACAACCTCCTGTGTTTTTTTGTATTTTGTTTACATTCTTAATGTACCAAATTAAAAAAAATTTTGCAAGGATTTCGCATATTAATTAACAAATTTAAGTTTATCATTTAACTTATATAATATATTTATCGTTTTCGTTATATTATATAAGTTAATAGTATATACTAGTCAGTGAATATATGGAAATGGAAGTTAAAATGAACAAAAATCAAATAAAAAAAATAACACCAGGTTTACTTTTATCTCTAGGCGTAGCCGTATTAAGTAAACTTTTAGCAATTTTTGTCCCTAAATTAGGAGCAACAACAATAGCAATTCTACTTGGAATCATTCTTGGAAACACAATTTTTCGTCAAAAAGAGTTAGATGCGGGAACAAAGTTTTCTGAAAGCAAGTTACTCGAAGTTTCCGTCGTGCTATTAGGTGCAACAGTTAGTTTCCAGACAATAGCTCAAATGGGGCCGAAAGCTCTTATTTACATCCTTCTTCTTATGACTTCGACTATCGCATTTATTGCTTGGTTAGGACGTAAAATAGGCTTCAATAAACAGATGTCACTAATGATGGCAGGAGGATGTGGGGTTTGTGGCTCTTCTGCTATCGCTTCTATTGCTCCAACTATCAATGCTGACGATGAAGAAAAGGGGCAAGTTATTACCTTAGTCAATTTATTGGGGACTGTAATGATGCTGACTCTTCCTTTTCTAGCTAAGCTACTTTTTCCTGACCAAATTATGGCTCAATCTGCCTTATTAGGTGGAACCCTTCAATCAGTTGGGCAAGTCGTGGCAGGGGCAAGTTTCCTGGGAGAAAGTGTCATCCAGATGTCTATGTTGTTCAAAATTATGCGTATTATCATGTTAACTGTAGTGGTTTTGGTCATGGGTAGACTTGTGAAAAACGAAAGCAATATTGAAACACAAAATGTTAAAGTAAACAAAAAAAAGCTGATTCCTTGGTATGTTCTTGGATTCTTGCTAGTTTGTACATTAAATAGCCTATTACCACTACCAGAATTTTTAGGTAATTCAGCTAAATTTATCAGCGGATGGTTTGAAACAATCGCTCTTGCCGCCATCGGATTAAGACTAGACCTTCAAAAGTTTATAAAAGAAGGTCCTAAGTTCTTAATATATGGTTTAGCTAGTGGAACTTTTCAAACTGTTTTAGCAGTTATTTTAATTTATTTAATAATCAGATAACAAATAGGTTTATATTTGCATGATTTTATTGATTATACTAGAATGAATTTGTAGAGGTTTATAAGCCTAAACATTTATTTTTATGGAAAGGAGAGTAACTTATGGGAAAATTATCTAAACTTTTTTGCAGCATCTTGTTAATTTTACTAGTTTTTGTGTTATTTTCTGTAACTATTACTTATCAGAGCGTTGGTAATTTGCGATACACACTGACTAGCTATGAAAACTATGATTTTATTGGAAAATATATTCCTCAAATTTTATTTTGGTTAAGTTTGTTCTTTATAGCTTTAATAATAATACTTCTTTTATTCGTTATCTTTGCTCCTAAAAAAACAAGCAGTTTCAAAATAAATAAATCCAAAGGATCTTTAGTCATTGAGAAAAAGGCTATTGAAAACTTTGTTCTGGGCATTGTGAAGAAAGATTCTGATATTGAAGATCCTTCCGTACGAGCTAAAATGTATAGGAAAAAAATTAAAGTTCAAATTTCTGGAAATTTAGCACCTGGAACTAATGTTATTGATAAAAAAGAAAATCTCATGGAAGAAATATCTGATAAAATTTCAAGTCTTCTTGGCGTAGATAGTAAAATTAAATCTGTAATAAAATTTAATGATTTCGAAGTGCCCAAGAGTGACGACACAAAAAACTCATCAAATAATTCTAGAGATACAAAATCAAGTTCAAATAAACCGAGAGTTATATAAATAAATATAAATATAGGAGAATATAAATGAAAGATTTTTTATATGAATATAAAATTCCGATAATCTTTGCATTGTTAGGATTGCTCCTAGCAATATTGTTTATGAGCCTAGGATTCTGGAAAACTATTTTAGTTATAATTTTAGTTGGGCTAGGCGCATTTGTTGGATTTATTGTTAAGGATATAGGTATCTTTAATTAATTTAATTGGTTGCAAGTAATTAACATATAATTTTTAATTTTAAACAGGGGGACAATATTATGTCAAATGATAACAAAAATACTAACACTCAATCTACTCAATCTAATTCAAATCAATCTAATTCAAACAATGCTCAAGTAGCAAGTGTAACTGAAGATAACAAAAATACTTCTGGTCAACTTACTTTTGATGATAAAGTATTGAAAAAAATTATTGGGATTGCTCTTGCTGAAGTAGACGGTTTACTAGACGTTGATGGTGGATTCTTCTCAAATCTAGCTGGAAAAATTGTCAATTCTAACGATCCTACAAAGGGTATTGAAGTTGAAGTTGGTAAAGAACAAATCGCTGTAGATATGAAAGCTATTGTTGAGTATGGTAGAAATATTCAGTCAATCTATGAAAATATGCAAAAAGTTATCTCTGATCAAGTTAAGAAAATGACTGGTCTTGATCTTGTTGAACTTAATGTCGATGTAGTTGATATTCAAAGTGCTGAAGAGTTCGAAAAGAAATCAGAAACTATTCAAGATAAAGTAAATGATGCTAAAGATTCTGCTTCTGATAAAGCAAATAACGCTAAAAACAAAGTTTCAGATAAAGCTTCTGATGTTAAAGACAAAGCAAGTGATGCTAAAGGTAAAGTACAAGATTCTGTTGATAATGCAACAAAAGAATCTTCAAGAGTTAAATAATAAATATGTAAAAAACTCGAGAAAAAATTCTCGAGTTTTTGTTTGCATTTTAAGCAGATGATTTTGTTTTATATAATGTACTGAGTCATCTCTTTTTAGATGTAAATGATAAAATCACTGATAAGACAATGAGTATAAAAATTAGAATTGTAATATAGACATTCACATTATTATATAAATTAAGTTGTAATCCATTATCAATAAGTACACCATCAAATGCAATATAGAAATAGTTTGCCACCAAGCCAATCAAAGATATTAGTATACTGAAAGCATATGTAACTTTCTTTCTCACTGCTTTTAAAAACACTAGGATGATTATGAGTAGCAAACAGATATTAGTTGCCTGAATAAAATAAAGATAGTTTGTAGTATTGATAAATCTATCAATACGTATAGGATTAGTTTGATTCAATCCTAACTAACTCCTCCTGCACTTCCAAGGAAGGCAATACCGATGACGATTAAAGCAATTGCCAAGATTTTTTCCTTGGTAATTTTTTCTTTGAATACGAAGTATGAGATTAAAATTGTCCAGATGTATCCGATTGAAGTCATTGGGAAACCAATTGAATAGTCTAAATGCTTATATAATTGAATATTAGTTTGAGCACTTACGATATATAAGAAGGCACCAATATAAAAATCAATTGAAGTTGCTATATTTTTAAAAGTAAATGATGGCATTTTATTCATCGCTTTTTTAAGATATATGGCACCAATACTACCAGATAAAGTTGATACTAAAAGCCAGAAGGCAATAGCAAAGAAATTTTCCATTATTTAAGTTCTCCCTCTGTTGTAGTATCATTTGTGTCCTCTGGACTTCTTGAAAGAACAATTGTTCCTGCCACTATAAAAATTACTCCAAGTATTTTAGCAATTGTAATTGGTTCATGAAGAAAAATAAAACCTAGAAAAACTGAGAACGCAAAACCAATAGACATCATTGGTTGTAATACAGATACCTCACCATAGGCAAATGATGCCATAAGAATAAACATACCAGCTGCTGCTAAAACATATCCAATTATTGTAAATAAGGTATATGACATCCCAGACGCTTCTGCTGCAAACTTCCATAATAACTGACCTAGACTTGCACAAGTGGCAGCAATTAAAACAAGGATATAACCTTTAGTTTTGTTATTTTTCATTTTTATCCTTTCTTCCATACGAGATTGTCTAAGAAACTATTAACAGTTTTAAAATAATCGTCTTCATCATATATATATGATGATAAATGAGGAGCATCTTTAACAATTAACAAGTCTTTAGCACCTTTATCTGCATCAAAGTTTAATTGAGCCATACTAACATCTACAAATTTATCACCTGTTCCATGTATTACTAAGAATGGTAATTCATTTTTATTTAAGCCTGGCCTAACATCTACGCTTTTCAAATCAAAATTCCCTTTTGTTCTTACAAAGAAATTCATGAAACTTAGGAGCGGGAAACTAGGAATTTTAAGAGCATTTTTAATTAAAAGCTCAAATTCCATATAAGCTGAAGTATAACCACAGTCAGCGATAACCCCTTTAACATTTGTCGGAAGATCAAGTTCTGTTGTTAACATTACAGTAGTTGCTCCCATTGATCCGCCATATAGAACGATTTCAGCATTCGGTTCTTTTTTAAGAAGCTCATTAGTCCATTGCAGAATGTCCTTCTTTTCATTATGACCAAAAGTTATCAGCTTACCTTCGCTCTCACCGTGAGATCTATGATCTGGGATTAATATATTATATTCACCAGAACGGGCTAGATGTTCCATAATAACTTGCATATCACGTCTTCCAGTAGAACGATACCCGTGCACACCAAGTAACCACTTGTTACTATCAGGATTAAGTTTAAAAACATTTCCAACAAGCTTAAGTCCATCGAAACTAGTAATCGTAACTTGTTCTGTTAAATTTTTATCCCAAAAATCATTTGCAACTTTGTTTTGAGCGTTTTCAATAACTGTATATGGATCATCTTCAGCAACATCAAACAAATCTGGGTTTGCCAAACTATGTCCCATTTTATTATACCAATTGTTATCTCGATCCATAACTGCATTAGCTAAAAAACTACCTGCATATAGTAAAAGTGCAAAAATTATCATTAAAATAATGACCACAATAATTAAAAAAATCTTCATAAAACCTCCATCTTATATGTTGTATACGTTTACAATCATTATATCATACTTTGTGAACTTCCTTTAAAATATAATCTCACCATTGATACAAAATAAAGCGATCCTGTAACCAAAATCAAATCATAAACATCATTTTTCAGCAGTTCATCAAGTACTGCTTCCCAATCATCCTTATAGGATAAATCTAAATTAGAAAAATCATGTTGAGAAATTTCCAAGGACTTAGGGAAATCAAAACTTGTGACTATTAGGTCAGCATTATCAATATTCAATAATTTTTCAATCATAAGATCAATGCTCTTACTCTCAAGAGCAGAAAAAAGGATTGCTATTTTCTTATCCGCATATCGACTTTGTAGATTTTCAATTAATGATTTAATCGCAGGTATATTATGAGCACCATCTATAACTACTAATGGTTTTTCCATGACTTTTTCCATCCTAGCAGGCCAGTAGGTTCTTTTAAGAGAACTTCTAACTTTCTTTATATCAAATTTTATTTTTTTTATTTGACAATAAAGATAAAAAATTTCAATAGCAAGTCCAGCATTATCAATTTGATGTAGTCCCTGAAGTGGAGTGTTTAAATCTACAATACTTATTTCCTCATTTTCAAAATAAAAAGTTTCACCCCATTCTTCTTCTGAAGAAGATTTAAGGACCTTATATTCTTGACCTAAACAATAAGTTGGTGCATCAAGCTGACGTGCCTTATCTTCTATTACCTTTAAAGCAGAATGCTCTATATTTCCAGTAACCAAAGGAATATTCTTTTTAATTATCCCAGCCTTTTGATAAGCAATCTCTTCAATTGTATTTCCTAAAATATCCATATGATCCATTCCAATTGTCGTAATTGCTGTAATTAATGGATTAACAATATTGGTTGAATCATAAAGACCACCAAGACCAACTTCGAGAATTACTACATCAACATCTTGCTCCTTAAAATATTCAAGAGCAAGAACGGTCAAAAATTCAAATTCTGGAATCCCTGTTGTCTTTGGATTTTTGTCAATTTCCTCAACTGAAGGCTTTAATTTATCTACTAACCTAGTTAAGTCAGAATTAGAAATGAATTTCCCATCTATAGCAATACGTTCATTAAACATTTCAATATATGGTGAAGTAAATGTTGCAACCTTTAAGCCCTCTTCCATTAGAAGGCTTCGCAAATAACTCACAGTTGATCCTTTACCATTCGTTCCAGCGACATGAATTATTTCCAAATCAGAATGAGGATTACCAATTAATTCAAGAAGAGCTTCAACTCTCATAAGTCCTGGTTTTGGTCCATATTTCTTTCGATTGTGTATCCATTTTACAGCATCAATTTCATTTTCTATCATATTTACCTCATCATCAATTATAACAAACTTCAAATTCTTACTGTGTAAATTTTATGTAAGCTTTTCTTTATTATACTCTTATTTGAAGTTTATAAATTATATAACAAGATAATTAAATCAAAAAAACCAGAAACAAGTCCTAGTTTTCTTCGTCATATTCTTTAAAATATATCTTTATGTATTTTTCATCTTCTTTATCTATCAACAAACCTTGTAGATATTGGAAAAGCATTAAAAGCCATATGAATGCTACAAAGAATGCTAAAAGCTCAAATACAGTTAATGAAAAATAATGAACTCCTTGGAAAAGAAAAACTATCAACACTAATATTCCCATAATAAAGTACGAGGCATATAGAAAGTCTTTTGAAAGCTTAGGCATCAGTATCGGGAGAGCTAAAATCAAAACGATAATTAAATATACTAAATTACTAGCCACTTGATTATGAATTACTGCATATATGGTTCCACCTCGATACGGAAATGCACCAACTGCTCCAAGGTTTATTGCAACCAATATCAACAACCACCTCAAAATAGATAACTTCTTACTCTTATATTTGTGTGTCAACGATACATATAAATAGTCCACGAGTGAAATCATAAGTACACCTGACAAAACAAGTGTCAAATTAAACTGCCAACTATTTTTTGCCCTAAAGGTACCTAAATAACTAAAATTATATTGCCACCATTCTCGGTCGCGGTTAGTCATCATAGCCCCAATCACTCCACCAATAATTACAATCGTTAGTATATTAATTAAAATAGACGGTGTTAGTCTAAGCATGGTAAAAATCATCAAATAGTCAATAACTGCGACAATAATTAGAAAAAGAAATGTTGCTGTATACAGGTCAAATCTTAAGCCAGGTAACATGAAATCCAAAATATCAAATAAGTAAAAGGTAGATAAAAAAAGAATTACAGTAAAGGCTACTAGAATTGCAGGAAAATTCCTCCAATATAAGGTCGATGATTGAGCTAAAATTTTACCGTTTTTAATTAAAATGAAGGTAATTAGTAAAACAATTACTCCACTTAATACTCCAAGCGTTGTAACGGCACTTCCAATGGAAATCATCCCATTCATTGGTATATATATCATGTCCCTATAATAAAAATATAAATAAAAAATTATTGTAGTTATGACTGAAGGAATGATAAATCCTCTCAATGATACTTTTTGGCTGTCCTCTTGATTTATTTCTCTCTCAACAAATTCAAAGTCTCCATTTGCCTCATTTAATTTAATATCTTTACCAGAATTTTCCTTTATCAATGCTGACAACTGTACTGGAAACTTATACTTTTCTTCCTTATCCATAACATTCCTCGAATCTGTTAAATAATTAATTTAATACTATCACTAAAATATATTTGGAGCAAAGAAAAAATTAAAGATTGAAGATTAAACATAAGATAAAATATTTATAGTCTTATCTGGATTAATTGATACTAGAAGATAATTCTTGATATTTCCTTTAAGGTTTATAAAATCATTTTCTAAAAAATCAATTGTTTTTTTATGATTATCAGTTTTTAGATAATTTGCAATCGTAAGGTGACTAATATACTTAAAAGTACTATTTTCGTGCCATCTCTCATCAACTTTGTCAATAAGTGATAGCCTATTTTTATAAAATATTTCTGGAAAATATATTGCATAATAAATTGCCTTACAAACTCCAAATGATTCAAGATTCTCAATGTTAAAGTTATATTTAGGAAGCCTAGAAAACTCCTTTTTAAAAATATAAATCACTTGCTCTATGCTATCCTTTGTATCAAAAGATAAATATGTTATATGTGGGAATTTATCTCCATCCAAATGGTATGTAGATAAGTTAAGGTCAGACATTTTTTGCCAGTGATTCCTTACAACACTTTCGATTTTTTCATTTACTACCATTACTACTGAATATTCCATAGCTACTCCTTTTTAGATATTTTAGCATATAAGTTAATATTAGGATAGTAAACCAAAATCAAGCCTTTTCATATACTTAGTGCTATACTTAACATATAGATAATTTTTTAATTGAAAAGGAGATTAATATGGCAAAAATTGGTATTATTATTGGAAGTCTACGCAAAGGTTCTTTTAATAGAAAAGTTGCTGAAACAATTCTTCCTATGTTCAAGGGTGATCTTGAAGCGGACATTATCGAGATTGCTGAACTTGAAATGTATAATCAAGATTTAGATGATGAATCTACCCCAACACAAGCATGGACTGATTTTAGAGAAAAAATTAAATTATATGATGGAATTGTATTTGTCACTCCAGAGTATAACAGAAGCGTTCCAGCGGTTATTAAAAATGCAATTGATGTAGGTTCAAGACCCTATGGTGCAAACGTTTGGGACGGAAAACCTGCCGCAGTGATCACTGCATCAACCGGTGCAATTGGAGGATTTGGTTCAAACCATATCTTACGCCAATCACTTGTTTTCGTAAATATGCCAACACTTCAACAACCAGAAGCATACCTAGGACACATTGATTCATCAATAACAGAAGATGGTAAGATTGACCAAAGAACTTCTGATTATCTTCAAGGAATTGTAAATTCTTATATAGAATTCTTTAAACAATTGACAAAATAAGCAAGTTAAAAGCCGTGATCAAAAAATCACAGCTTTTTTAATATCCTCTATTTGTAATGGCTTGATATAGATAGTAAATAACACCTAGTATTACCCCCCATTTTATCAAGAAAAATGCACTTGATAAAAATATTTTAAGAACAAATAGTGCAATTATCGCTAAAATTATCGTTTTTATTAAATTCATATTTTTTCCCTCATTAATTAACTGAACATCATCTGATGTTTTGTTGAATTAATTATATCATAGCTAAATTTTCTTTTTATGGGTCTTGAGGTTGATTTATAGATAATTTATAGCTCTTCTTTAGGAATTATTATATCATCACCTAAATATATTCCAGCATCTGTAAATGTTTTTTTGGCAAGTCTAGCAATAGTTTTTGTAGATAATGTATCAAATGTTCCACCAACTACAGCACCTGCAATTGGAACCATCTTACCTAAGTTAACAGCTCCTTTGCTACCAAATTTGGTTACAAGTCTGAATCCAACTGCTTGATTTATCTTTGTTAATGTCTTACCTGGAATTTTTTCAACTATTCCAAGCATTAACTTATTACTAATAACTATTCCGCTTTTTTTTAATAGTTCTGAAACTGATGTTCCAGCAAGAGTTGCGTAAACAAAAGTTTGAACTTGATCACTATTTAAATTGTACCCTCTCATACTTGCAATTGCAGCTATCATACGCATCTGAAATAAAATAACCGTAGTAACATTAGCTGGAATTGTGACGGGCATTGTTATAACTCCACCAAAACCGGTAACAAATCCAGATGTAGCAGCCTTAGTTGTTTGAGCATTTATTAATTTATTGATTGCCACTTCTTTATCATATAATGATAGGTAATCATCAACTAAGTCTTGAATATTTTTTTGACCTGGCATCCCTGTCATAGTTTTACTGTATGCCCAATCAAGAGTCTGCATCATTTTGTCTTGAGATATTTGCTCAATATTTGTAGAGTTATCTTTAATTTTACTAGAAACATTATTGACAATTTTTTTTGTACTGTTTCTAACACTATCCAAACCTTTGTTTGAATTTTTATTAATATTACCCATCATATTCTCCTTTTTACTTTCTACAATAGTATTATAACAAAAATAAGTATACTAATATACAAAATGAACACCAGTCATTGACTGGTGTTTACTATCTATTATTGTTCAAGGATTACTTTGTCAGCTTCTTTAATGACAAAGTCTTTTGTGGCAAGGTTTGCCTCAAGTGTTGCTGAAACTGTTCCGTCTGCATTTGTACGAGTTACAACAATTTCGCTTTCACTTGGTGTTTCAACTTCAATCTTACCTTCTAAATCAAAGGCATCAGACTGATTGCGGAAACGAAGTAATTCAAAGAGATTTTGGACTACTGCACGTTCTACTTCTTGGTCAATTTCTTCAAGTGAATAGTAATGACGGTTAATGTTGCGTCCTTCTTTTGTCCCTTCAAGAAGTTCAATATCATTCTTACCTGCTAGAAGTCCCACATAATAGACTTGAGGAATACCAGGCGCAAATACTTGTACTGCTCTTGCAAGTAAGTATGCACGGTCATTATCTCCTAATGCTGAATAATATGTACTATTGATTTGATAAATATCTAGGTTGTTGTAGTTTGCTGAAGAATAAGTCTTCTTAACATTTGCTCCAACCTTGTATAATTCCTCTGAAGCATAATCAAGCTCTTCATCAGTAAGCAAATCACGCGCATCTACTACTCCGATACCATCATGGGTATCAAGCGTAGTAAATTGTTTCATTGGTGCTGTTTTTAACCAATGGGCAAGACGATTAGACTTACCTGAATAAAGCGAATAAAGATTAATCATTGGAAGAGCAAAGTCATAAACAAAGTAATCATGTTCAGATATCTTCATTGGAATTGAATAGTGCTCATGAATTTCAGGAAGAATTTCAGCTTGATAAGGTGCCAAAATTTCTCTAACTTCATCAAGAGTATCCCAAATATCAGGTTCAACAAAGAAGCAATTTGTATCTGCTTTTTTAACTGCATAGGCAAAGGCATCTAGTCTAATCAAGCTTGCACCGTGTTTCACCATGTCCACAAGAGTATCCTTGATAAATTCTTTTGCTACTTGGCTGTTCACGTCGATATCAATTTGTTCTTCCCCAAAAGTGTTCCAAAGGTTTTCAACACTTCCGTCAGCAAACTCAATCTCTTGGATTGGAGCCTTATCTTTACGTTTGTAGATCAAATCAACGTCTTCTTGAGTCGGACGATTTTCACCAACTTTCTCCCAGAACTTTTCCCAACGGATGAAGAAATCTTTGTACTTAGAGTCGTCCTTCTTCTCCTTGAAGTCTTGGTACATGTGTGACTGGCGTGAAACATGGTTAATCATGAAGTCGAACATTAGATAGTAATCTTCTGCCAGTTTTTCGACGTCAGACCAATCACCAAAAGCGTCATCAACGACAGTATAGTCGCTTGGCGCAAAACCACGGTCTCCAGTTGATGGGAAGAACGGAAGCAAGTGCACCCCACCAACAACCCCCTTCATGTGGTCAGTTAAAACCTTGTTCAAGTCCTTAAGATTGTCCCCCATGCTGTCACTGTAAGTAATCAACATAGCTTCATTTTTAATAGCCATAAAATCCTCTTTCTCTCATAGTTAAATTTTTCACTAGATATATTATAACTTATTATTCTAAAATTTCTAGGGATATTTCAAATTAATTTAAAATATTCAGTAAATTTATTGTAAAAATATAAAAACCTGAGTCCTACTTCTTTCAGAAAAAGTAAATGCTCAGGTTTTAAAATTAAATATAAAATATTTTCATAGCGATTATATCAAAATAAAAAATCTGAAAATAGATATTTCCAGATTAAGTTTCTTAAAGTATCATCCAAATATATATAAATACAACATATATATCAAGTAGATTATAAAGAGAAGACAAAGTAATTTAAGAATAATGAAAAATACAGATCTTGCAACTGTAAATAATAATATTAGAACTATTACTAAAAAAATTAAAAATAGAATGCCCATAAATTTCCCCCCTATAAATAATTTGATTGTCCTAAAATTATATCATATTTAGGATTTTTATAAGTAAATGAAGAATATCGAAGAATTCTTTATAACACTTTTATTGAATTACAAGGAAAACTGCATCTCTTTTTATATGGTAAATACTTTCCAACCAAAATTCAGGAATTTATTATCCTACATACTCCTAGCATCTATTTCGATAAACAACTGATAAAGAGCACCAAGTAGATTCGATGAATTATGGAACTTGCACTCTTCGATTGCAATTGGTTGGAATGTTTTTTCTAGTAATCCATGCTCTTGCCTTAATTTATAGTATTCTTCTTTGATTGTTTGCGTAACTATTTTCTGGTTACTGATTCCACCACCTATAACTATTTTTTCAAGGTCTAAAGTTACTTGAAGATTATTAATCAGACTTGCAATATCTCGGCAGTAGGCAGTAAACAATTCATCCAGTTCTTTTGACTCATGATTTACAATGGCATCAAATATTGTTTGGTAATCATACTTTGATACACCTAAAATATCACTTGCTCTCTTCATAAAGACAACTGCTGAGGCTTGATTATCAAATAACTGAGAGTCATGTCTATTAGGATTTCTTATTAAGTAGCTCACTTCGCCTGCTTGATAATTTGGACCTTGAAGCAACTGATTATTTACAATAAGACCACATCCAACATCTGAGCCGAGAACAATTGCTGCCCCATTTTCAATATCCTTAAGATTTCCAATCCACCACTCCGCAAGTGCTGCTGCCTTACCATCATTTATGGTAACAAAAGGAAGTTCCGTAAATGATGAAACCCATTCTTTCATTGAAAAATCATAGAGATATGGAATAGCTCCGGCAGTATGAATATATCCGTTTCTTGAATTAATCTTACCTGGAATACTCATAGCAATACCTTTAATTAAATCAGACTTTTCCTCAATCTCAATTTGAAGCATTGCTTGTAGTTCTTCTAAGGATTCAGGAGTTTCTCTTTTCCATATCTCCACAAGATTACCAGAACCATTAATTAATCCAAATTTAACAGATGAACCACCAATATCAATACTCAAATAGTCCATATTTGATTTATGGATGGTCCTATCAATAAAAGATTTGAAAAATCTTATCTCATCATCATTACACTCGCTTGCTACCACGCGCTTTTGGTCAACGTGAAAAACATGCCCCAAATAAGAGTTGTCCTTATTCTTATATAACTTATATTTAGCAACAACACCTTTCGATTCCAATAATTCCGCAAATGGCTTAGCTAAGTCCTTCAAAAAGTCATGAGAGGAAGTTGCCACGAAAGATGAAGGAAATTCAGAAGTAATAAATTCTTCAACAGGGAAGTCTTTTTTGATAATTTCCTTGATATCTGCCCCAAAATAGTAGGTAAAATCATGGTCAGCAGGTTGCTCCTCATCTACAAAGTATAAACCACAGTTGAGAGCCATCGCCTTGATTTTCACCTTAGCAGCTTTGAAGGAGAATCCTTTTGCATACTCAGGATTGGTAACTATGGTCGCATACTGCTCTGCCAGTTGTGCTCCCGCGCTATCGCCCACGACAAAAAGATTATCCATATCGATATTGTAATTTTGATTATTGTCCAGAAGCCAATTCATCATGCTATTGATATCTTCAAGCGGTGCAGGATACTTACTTTCAGGTGCCAAGCGGTAATTGAAATTGATAACCGTGAAGCCCTGACTAGCTAGGTGCATAGAGTAAAAAAGATAAATCTCTTTACTGCCGTAAAAGTAACCCCCACCGTGAATATTGACGATGGTCGGTAAAGGATGATGAGTCCCCTTAGGATAATAAATATCAAACTTATTCTCTTTACCATGAGGACCATATGATAGATTCTTTATTTTTTTAATTGTATAAGGCTCTTTGAGACCTTTATCACGCTCAGTATCATGTTTGAGCATTGTCTCTCGTTCTTGAGGTATTTCTTCTAATCGCATAAATGTAACCTAATTTCTATTTTTCCTAAATTGATTATAGCAAAAATTCTGAATTTATAAAAACGGTTACATTGTTAATTTGTGAAAAAAGACCGTCAATTGACGATCTTTGGACTTAAGCACGTTTTTTAGTAAAGAAATCTTTATCTTTCATGCGTTCTTGGATTAAATTGTTTAATTCTTCTTTTGGAAGGTGCATTTCTGTTTGACATTGTTCTGAACAACATCCTTCGAATTTTTCATCACACTCTGGACATTGAATGAATAGTCTGTGACAAGCTGGATTGTGACAATTTTTGTGGTCATCATTTACTTTACCACATTGGTGACAGTGAGAAAGCACATCATCAGTAATTCTTTCACCCATGCGCTCATCGAATACGAAATTTTTCCCGATGAATTCTAAAGGTAAACCTTCTTCTTCAGCCTTACGAGCGTATTCAATGATACCACCTTCAACGTGATAGACATTTTCGAAACCTTCATGTTTCATGTATGCACTAGCTTTTTCACAACGAATTCCACCAGTACAATACATTACAATATTTTTGTCCTTAGAGTCTTGAAGCATATCAACTGCCATCGGTAATTGCTCACGGAAGGTAGTTGACGGAACTTCTATAGCATCTTTAAAGTGACCTACTTCATACTCGTAATGGTTACGCATGTCTACGAAGATAGTATCCTCACGACCCATCATTTCGTTAACTTCTGCTGCCTTAAGGTAAGCACCAACGTCTGACGGATCAAAAGTTGGATCATCGATACCATCAGCAACAACCTTATCACGAACCTTCATACGAAGAACCCAGAAAGATTTTCCGTCATCATCAATAGCATAATTTAAACGAATACCATCAAGAGCTGGATCAGCTGCGTAGATTGTTTCCTTAAGAGCTTCAACATTAGAAGTTGGAACACTAATCTGAGCATTGATACCTTCAGTTGCAATGTAAACACGCCCGAAAACACCCAGGTCAACAAACTTTTGGTAAAGCTCATCACGAAATGCTTGAGCATCAGGGATATTGAAGTATTTGTAAAAAGAAATCGTTGTGCGTGGCTCAGTCTCAGCCATCAAACGCTCTTTTAATTCTTTGTTTGAGATTTTATTATGTAAATTTTCCATAACAAATATTATACCAGAAGTTTGTGAAAATTAGGATTGTTTTGATTGTGAAAATGATATCTAATTATATTAACTTAATCTAGTTCATCATATTTCTTATTTGAATTTTTACTTTTTTCAACTGGATATTTTTCATCATTCTTTATTAGCTTTTCTTCAATTATTTTATCAATATCGAAATTTAAATTGTCTGCTAGCATATATGAATATATTAAAACATCTGCAAGTTCTTCTTTTAGATGTTCAATATCTTTATTACCTTCTTCAGAATTTTTCCATTGATAAATTTCTAAAAGCTCTGATGCTTCAAGTGAAATAGAAATTGCAAGGTCTTTTTCATTGTGAAATTGCCTCCAATTTCTATCATCTCGAAATTTATTTATTCTTTCCATTGAATTCATAATTTTAATTTTCCTTCTTTAGCCAATTTCAAAGCTTCTCTTAATTCTTCATCAACTGCATATATATAAAGACCATTTACCCCTCTTGTTAAAAGAACATTAAGTTCATTCTTTAAAAGTTTATCTGAAACTTCTACTTTTTCACCTGTTTTTAGTGTTCTTCTTTGAGTAGCTTTTTTATTTTTACTCCCTTTAGGATCGTAAATTATTTTACCGTCTCTATATTTAACAGAGGGGCCAATTATTACACCTGCATAATTCAAATCAAAACCTTGTATTGTGAATGTAGAACCAACTTCATTTATTGTTTGTCTTTGTTCAGCCCATGCCAAATCTTTATTTTTTCTTTTCTCTTCCTTATTCTGTGGAAGTTGTAAATTCCATGGTAATTTCCATCCATCAACTTCTACATTCCAAAATTCGTCCCCATTATCTGGCTTTCTTTTATCTACGTAATCCCAATCAAATGTAGAAAGCATTCGAGAGATACCGCTATCTTCATTTTCAGATTTTTTCTTTATTTTTTTATACATCAGATCAATATCATCAAATATTTCCAGATTATAACCTTTAGAGTCTTTCGGAATATTTAAAATTTTGTTTTCATCAATTAATGTTCTTATCCAATATATAGTTTCATCATCTCCATTAATTCTTAATTGATTATCTAAATATACATATTGATTATTCAAAATTGCTTCATGGATTAGAAAATCAAATTCCTCATCATCCCAATATTGTTCTCTAGAAAGTATCTGATTTTTATCAAGAACTGCAATCACAACTTTCGCTCTGTCTAACAAATCCTTTAGTTGATTACTACCTCTATATGACTGCTTTCCTTGGGTCCATAATAAGTGTGCTTCATCAACTATAACAATATCAACTTTGTCCTCTGGTAGAGTATTATTTATAAAAGTTGTAGGTCGAGATACAATTTGACCACTTCTTCGGTTTAAAATTCCTAATTTAGTGGCGATCTGTTGATAAACTTTCAATTGCTGTTCATGATTTACTATTAATTGTTGCTTCTTCCCAAGATTTCTAATTACAATATTTTCAGGATCTTCTGAGCTATCATTTGCTAGTTGATTAAGTTCATAAAATAAACTACTTAATAAAACAGTTTTTCCTGATCCAGCTTCTCCCTCCACAACAATCAGTTGTCCAACTTTATTTTGAGAAAGAGATTCTGTAGTTTTTAAAATAATTTCATCTTTAGCTTTCAATTGCTCATCAGTTAATTTGTGAAATGGAGAAGCCTTAAAAAGAGCAGAATCTTTTATAATTCTCTCAGTAGGAAAAAGATCCTTATTCTTTTTATTCAATTTCCTCCATATTTTAGAAAAAATTTCATCAAATTGATCTGCAGTATAGTAATTATTTTGTTGATTAGTCCTTCGATTGTTAACTTTTTTAACTTTATCTACGCTTGTCATATATTGCATTAATCTATTTTCAATATCAAGCGTCAAGGACTTGTTAAAATGATTATGTCCAATCACAAACATTTTTGAAGAATCAGAATCTGCAAGCTCTTTCCAGTCATCCCTTAATAAACTATCAGCTAATAAATGCTCCTCTGTTCTACGTCCAATATTGGTTGTTTCTCCAACGTAAACTGTGTATTCATCTTTTTTTGTATCATTTACAATGTAAACTGTTGGGTATTCAAAAATTACCTTTTTATCATTTTCAGATTCAGTAACTAAATTTTTGATACCTTCTCTAGAATATTCTGTTTCATAAATTACTGGTGACTTAATCGTCATAAAATACTCCTATTTTTCATAAATATAATATAGTTTTATTATATAATAATATTTAATCATTTTAAATGGAAAAAACACCCTTTCGGATGTTCTTCTATGTTCTCTTAACCTTCATAAACCACATTCCCATCACAGATTGTATAGATTACTTTTCCTGTGAGTTCTTGGTTGATGAATGGTGTGTTATTTGCTTTTGAGGCGAAGTCGTTTTCTATAACGACTTTTTTCTTGTCGTCAAAGATTACGATGTCTGCTGGTCCACCTTCTGTAAGGTATCCTGCATCAAAGCCATATAAATTAGCCGGGTTTAGGGTCATTTTTTCTAGTAGTTGAGATAATGTTAAATATTCTTCATCTACTAGGTGAGTTAATCCTAATTGAAGGGATGTTTCAAGTCCTGTCATTCCACTTGGTGCTTTTGTCAGTTCTTGGTCTTTTTCTTCATGTGTATGTGGGGCATGGTCTGTTGCAATTACATCAATTGTCCCATCTTGAAGCCCCTTGATTGCTGCTAGTCTATCTTCTTCACGTCTTAATGGTGGGTTTAATTTTGCGTTAGTACCCACAGTTAGAATTTCTTGTTCTGTGATAGAAAAATGTTGCGGTGTAACTTCTGAAGTAATATTTGCTCCTAAAGATTTTACGAACTTGATTACTTCAACGCTCTCCTTAGCAGACATATGTTGGAAATGTACACGCGCTTTTGTATCATAAGCAATCATTGCATCACGCGCAACCATACTGTACTCGCTAACTGTTGGAGCACCTGTGAATCCACATTTATGGCTTACTTCCCCATCATTTATTCCGAGAACACCTGTTAATGCTGGGTCTTCTTCGTGCAAGCTGATTAGAGTATCGTACTTAACCGCTTCTTGCATGGCACTTCTTACCATTGCAGAGTCTGAAAGCGGGATACCATCATCTGAGAACCCTACTGCTCCTGCTTCAAGCAAGGCTGAGAAGTCAGTTAGGTGCTTTCCGTCAAAGTTAGTAGTGATTGTTGCTACAGACTTGATATTGATATCTTCTTTGGCAGCAGATGCTAGAACTTCTTCTAACACGGGTACAGTTGAGATTGTCGGATTTGTATTTGCCATCATGACAACAGTTGTGAACCCTCCACGAGCGGCAGACAAAGCTCCAGTATGGATATCTTCCTTGTGGGTTTGCCCCGGTTCACGAAAATGTACATGGACATCAACCAGACCTGGTGCTACTACCAGACCACCTGCTTCAATAACTTTATCAGCTTCTGCTGTGATATTTTCAGCAATCTCTTTGATTTTGCCATCTTCTACTAAAATATCAGCTATTCCATCAAAATTGCTTGCTGGATTCACTAATCTACCATTTTTAATAAGTAATTTAGTCATATTAGTCCTGCCAGTTATTTTGATCAGCCTTGAATTTTTTCAATAGCTCAAGTTCATCTTCATCTACATATCCAATCTCACGTGCGATTTCGATTAAATCAGAATAGTTAGAAAGTGTTTCTAGTGGTAAGTCAGCTTTTTCGAAGTTTTCAATTCCACGTGGAAGTTCGTATGTGAAAATTGCAGCTACTCCTAGAACATCAGCACCTTCACGACGTGCAGCTTCTGCTGTTCCAATTACTGAACCACCTGTCGAGATTAGGTCTTCAATGATTACCATTTTTTGACCTTTTTCAATGCGTCCTTCGATTTGGTTTCCTGCACCGTGGTCTTTTGCTTTTGAACGGATATAAACCATTGGTAAATCTAAGATTTCAGCAACCCATGCAGCATGAGGCACACCACCAGTAGCTGCTCCTGCGATTACTTCAACATCTGGGAATTTTTCTTTGATAACATCCGCAAATCCTTGAGCAATTTGACGGCGTACTTCAGGATAGCTGATTGTAATACGGTTATCTGTGTAGATTGGTGATTGAATTCCACTTGCCCATGTAAAAGGTTCTTTTGGTGATAGGAATACTGCTTTAATATCTAATAGGTCTTTTGCGATGTCTTGTGATAGTGTCATTTCCCTTTTCTCCTCTTATATCTTAAGAATTATATTGTTCCATAATGTTTTCATATGCTTCTACTGGATTTTCTGCTTGAGTGATTGGTCGTCCAACTACGATATAGTCACTTCCAATTTTACGAGCATCAGCTGGTGTTACTACACGCTTTTGGTCACCAACTTCTGCACCTGCAGGACGAATTCCTGGTGTTAGGCAGATAAAATCTTCTGATGTAGCGTCTTTGATGGCTCTTGCTTCTTTAGCAGAACAAACTACTCCAGCAAGTCCAGCTTTTTCAGTACATTTAGCATAATGAATTACTGAATCAAGTAGGCTTGTTTGGATATTTTGAAATTCGTGCATTTGTTCTTCGCTTGTTGAAGTAAGTTGAGTTACAGCGATTAGCTTTGTATTACTTCCTTCAAGACCACGAAGGGCCGCTTCCATCATTTCAACTCCACCAGCTGCATGAACATTTGTAAGAGCGACATTCAATTCCGCAATGTTTGCCATAGCACGTTCCACAGTATTTGGAATATCATGAAGTTTTAAATCTAGAAATACATCGTGATTCTCAGCAACTTGTTTTACAATTTCAGGACCATATTTATAAAAGAGTTCCATTCCGATTTTTACAAATAGTCTTTGGCCTTGAAATTTTTCTAAGAAGTCATAGACTTCCTTATCTGATGAAAAGTCTAATGCTATTACTGGTCTAGTTTCCACGAAGTTCCTCCTGTATTCCATTTACAAAATCTTGTAGATTGTCAATTCCATATTTATCCATCACACCTGGTAAATCTTTAATAATATTTGGACAAGCATAAGGATCAGTGAAGTTTGCAGTACCAACTCCGATAGCGCTAGCTCCTGCTATCATCATCTCAATTGCATCTTCTGCAGTTGTTACTCCGCCCATACCGATAATTGGAAGGTTTGAGGCAAGAGCAACCTGCCTGATAAGCTTGAGGGCTACTGGGAAGACTGCTGGTCCACTCATTCCACCTTGACCGTTGGCGATGATTGGCTTGTGTGTCTTAAGGTCATAACGGGTACCAACCAGTGTATTAATCATGGTAAATCCAGTCGCACCGGCTTCTTCGACAGCTTGAGCCACGTCATTGATGTTTGCCACACTCGGTGTTAGCTTGACGTAGACTGGCACCGATGAAGCATCTACCGCACTTTTAGTCGCAGCGTATGCTAGTTCTGGTACTTGACCGATTAGAAGACCGTTACCACCGTGGTCGACATTGGGACAAGAGATATTCAGTTCTATCGCCGTAACATTTGGTGCTTGTGATACTTTATGACTTACCGTCGCATACTCTTCATTTGAAAATCCTGCCACATTGGCAATGATTGGAAGGGTTGGATAGTTATCAGCCAACCAAGTTAATTTTTCAGCAAGAACAACATCTACCCCCGGATTTTGAAGTCCGATGGCGTTGAGCATACCGCTTGGAGTTTCCGCAACACGAGGTGTTGGATTTCCATAACGAGCATTTTCAGTTGTTGCCTTAATCATGATTGAACCTAGCTCATCAAGGCTATAGTATTTGGCATATTCTTGACCAAAACCGAAGCATCCTGATGCAGGAATAATTGGATTCTTAAGGTCTAGTCCAGGTAGTTTAATGGATAATCTATTTTTATCTGTCATTACAATACCACGCTTCCTGTTTTAAAGACTGGTCCATCTTCACATACACGAAGATTACTTGTTTCTGGATTTTCAATTTTTGGAACTACGCAGGCATAACATGCTCCCATACCACAAGCCATACGGCTTTCAAGCGAGATATAAGCGTGAGGATGTTCCTTAAAGCGTTCATTAACTGCCTTAAGCATTCCAGGTGCGCCACATGAGAAGACTGCTGTTGGTTCAAATTCAAGTGCATCAAGTAAGTGACCAACATGTCCATGAACTCCGTATGATCCATCGTCAGTAGAGATGAATACTTGTCCTAAACCTTGGAAGAGTTTTTCATAGATGATTACATCCCAATTAGCATAACCAAAGAGGAAGGTAATTTCTGCACCAAGTTCTTTCAACTCTTTTCCAAGTTGGTAAAGAGGAGGAACACCGATTCCACCACCGATTACTAGGACATGATCTCCTGCTTTGACCATTGAAATATCAAAGCCATTACCTTGAGGTCCCATGACATCGACTTCATCTCCTGCTTGTAAAGTTGATAAGATTGCTGTTCCTCCACCTTCAACACGGTAGATAATTGAACAAGTATTATTTTCCTTATCAATCTCTGCAATTGATATTGGACGTCTTAAAACCTTACTAGCATCTGGAACTTTCATATTTAAAAATTGACCAGGGACATTCATATCAGAAACCATCTCACCAGTCATCTTCATTTCAAAGATTCTTGGTGCAATCTGTTCTTGACTGACAATCTTCAGATTTTCCTTAAGTATCACAAGTTTTTCCTTTCTGATTTTCTCCATCTATGGAGAATCAGACTCCAATCCAGAGCCTGATTACCACTAATATTAAAATTTACATAAACCACTACACAATTTAACTAGATAAAAGATTAAATATTGAATTACGAGGTGCCAAGCTTCCGATAGAACTTTCGTTCATCAAGACGAAGGCAACCAAGTAAAGTAATTAATTTTAAGTCATCCAAGTATTTAGAGATTAAAAAATTGAATTACAAGGAGCCAAGCTTCGATAGAACTTTCGTTCATCGAAGCGAAGGTAACGAAGTAAGGCAATTAATTTTAAGCCTAAATTAGATTTTGTGAACGCTGAATGAACGAGTCTCAAGCACCTTCAAGATAGCATCCGTAGTATCAAGAGCTGTAAAGAGTGGAACACCACGTTCTACTGCTTCACGACGAATGTACAAGCTATCATCATTTTCAAGGTTACGGTCAGTTCCAGTAGTATTTACAACTGCTGCGATGCGTCCACTTGCAATTAAGCTTAGGATATCATCTTCTGCTTCACCAATCTTGTTAACAGCTTCAACATTAAGTCCCTTTTGGTTAAGGAACTTAGCAGTTCCATCTGTTGCAAGTAAGCTATATCCGATGTCAGAGAAACGTTTAGCAAGTTCATAGGCTTCATCTTTATCACTATCAGCGATTGTGAAGAGAACTGATCCAAATTCTGGAAGGTGGATGTTACTTGCTTCAAAGGCTTTGTAAAGAGCTTTATCTAAAGTATCATCTGTACCCATTACTTCCCCAGTAGATTTCATTTCAGGGCCTAAAAGCGTATCAACTTTTTGAAGCTTAGTGAATGAGAAGACTGGCGCTTTAACGTGAACTTGGTCGCTAACTGGCGCTAAACCATCAGAGTATCCAAGGTCTTTGATTTTCTTACCAAGGATAGCTTGTGTGGCAACTTGGGCCATTGGGATATCAGTAATTTTGCTCAAGAACGGTACTGTACGGCTAGCACGTGGGTTAACTTCGATAACGTATACTTTGTTATCATGGATTACGAACTGGATATTCATCATTCCAAGACAGTTAAGTCCTTTAGCTAGACGTTTTGTATAATCAACAATTGTGTCAATTGTTTCTTGGCTAAATGTTTGTGGTGGGTAAACGGCCATTGAGTCACCTGAGTGAACCCCTGCGCGTTCAATGTGTTCCATGATACCTGGGATTAGGACAGTTTCACCGTCACAGATGGCATCAACTTCACACTCTTGACCAACAAGGTATGAGTCAACTAATACTGGATGGTCTGGGCTAGCCTTAACTGCTGTTCTCATATAAGAACGTAGGTCTGCTTCGTTAGCAACGATTTCCATTGCGCGTCCACCAAGAACGTATGAAGGACGGATAAGAACTGGGTATCCAATAGCATTAGCGTTTGCTACTGCTTCTTCTTCGTTAGTTGCTGTTGCACCAGGAGGTTGTGGGATATCTAAGTCTTTCAAAGCTTTCTCAAACTCATCACGGTCTTCCGCACGGTCTAAGTCAACTACTTGAGTTCCTAGAATCTTAACACCTGCTTTTTCAAGTGATGAAGCAAGGTTGATTGCTGTTTGACCACCAAACTGTACGACAACTCCGATTGGTTGCTCAAGTTCGATAACGTTCATAACATCTTCGAAAGTTAGTGGTTCAAAATATAATTTATCAGATACTGAGAAGTCAGTTGATACTGTCTCAGGATTTGAGTTCATAACAATTGCTTCGTAGCCAAGTTTTTGTATTGCTTTGATTGAATGTACTGTTGCATAATCAAATTCAACCCCTTGACCAATTCTGATAGGACCAGATCCTAAAACTAGAACACTTTCCTTATCAGATTTTACTGATTCATTTTCAATTTCATATGTTGAATAGAAATAAGGTGTTGAGCTTTCAAACTCAGCCGCACATGTATCAACCATCTTGTAGACTGGTTTAATGTCATTCTTCTCACGCATTTCGCGTACTTTTTCTGGAGTCATTGACCAAAGATCAGCGATCTTACGGTCTGCAAACCCATTTCTCTTAGCCTCATATAGAACTTCAGGATTGAAAACCTGTGTCTTAAGTTGTTCTTCAATTTCTACAATATGTGCTAATTTATCAAGGAAGAATAAGTCAATTTTTGTAAGCTCAGCGATTTCACTAATAGTGATACCACGACGAATTGCTTCTGAAAGGTAGAAGATACGGTCGTCTTGAACTTTAACCATTTTTTCATATAATTCATCTTCGCTAGCATTTTCTGCTTCTTCAGATTCATTATGATAAGCACCAACTTCAAGACTTCGAACTGCTTTAAGTAAGCTTTCTTCAATGTTACGACCAAGAGCCATAACTTCTCCAGTTGCCTTCATTTGAGTTCCAAGGTGACGGTCACCATGCTCAAACTTATCAAATGGGAAACGAGGAATTTTAGAAACTACATAGTCAAGTGCTGGTTCAAACATTGCATAAGTTGTACCAGTTACTGGATTCTTCATTTCATCAAGTGTGAAACCAACTGCGATTTTAGCAGCTAATTTAGCAATTGGATAACCAGTTGCTTTTGATGCCAAAGCTGACGAACGAGATACACGAGGGTTTACTTCAATTACATAGTAGTTTAATGAGTGTGGATCAAGTGCTAACTGTACATTACATCCACCTTCAATTTTAAGAGCACGAATGATTTTTAGACTTGCATCACGTAACATTTGATATTCAATATCAGAAAGAGTTTGGCTTGGTGCAAATACGATTGAATCCCCTGTATGGACTCCAACTGGATCAAAGTTTTCCATATTACATACTACAATTGCATTGTCAGCAGCATCACGCATTACTTCGTATTCAATTTCCTTATAACCGGCAATTGATTTTTCAATCAAACATTGAGTTGCAGGTGATAATTTAAGTCCGTTGGCTGCAATTTCACGAAGTTCTTCTTCGTTATCACACATACCACCACCAGTTCCGCCAAGAGTGAAGGCAGGACGTACAATAATTGGATATCCAATGATGTTAGCAAAATCAACTGCTTCTTCAACAGTATGAACGATTTCACTTTCAGGAATTGGTTGTTCAAGTTCTTCCATCAATTTTTTGAAAAGATCACGGTCTTCTGCTTGGTCGATTGCTGAAAGTTTTGTTCCTAGAAGTTCAATATTTAGTTCATCTAAGATTCCTGATTCAGCAAGTGACATTGCCATGTTAAGACCTGTTTGTCCTCCAAGTGTTGGAAGGATTGCATCAGGTCTTTCTTTTCTGAGGATACGGCTTACAAATTCAAGAGTGATTGGTTCAATATATACTGAATCAGCAATCTCTTTATCAGTCATGATTGTTGCAGGATTTGAATTTACAAGAACTACTTCGTAGCCTTCTTCTTTAAGAGCTAGACAGGCTTGTGTTCCTGCATAGTCAAATTCGGCAGCTTGACCAATGATGATTGGACCAGATCCGATTACCATAATTTTATTTATATCGTTACGCTTTGGCATTTCTTCTCCTTGTTATAAATTCTTCTGAGTTAAGCTAATTTCTTGATTAACCTATAATTCATTGACGGGATTCACCTACTAGAATTTTCATAACTGCTTCACATACGACTTTGAACTGTAGTTCAAAGTTAATAAATCGTATGCTCAACTGTTTTCAAATTCTAAACAGTAGGTTCCTCACCTTTGAAAATATCTATCATTTCCATAAAGTCATCAAATAAATAGCTTGCATCGTGTGGTCCAGGTGCTGCATCTGGGTGGAATTGAACTGAGAATGCTGGGAATCGTTTGTGGCGTACTCCTTCAACACTTTCATCATTAATTTCCACATGTGTAATCATCAAGTCGCTTGGAAGATTTTCACTTGAAACAGCATAGCCGTGGTTTTGTGATGTAAAATCAACACGACCTGTCGCAATTTCTCGAACTGCATGGTTAAATCCACGGTGACCGAATTTCATTTTGTAAGTTTTTGCTCCGTTTGCCATTGCAAATAATTGGTGACCCAAACAGATTCCAAAGATTGGATATTTCCCTTGAATTCCACGAATCATATCAAGTGCTTGCGGTACATCTTCTGGGTTACCAGGTCCGTTCGTAAGCATTACTCCATCTGGATTCATTTCAATAATTTCTTCAGCAGTTGTAGTATGAGGAACTACAGTTAAGTTACATTCTCTCTTAGACAGTTCGCGTAGAATTGAATGTTTTAATCCAAAGTCAACAACTACGATGCTACGACCTGTTCCTGGTGCTGGATAAGGAGTTTTTGTAGAAACTTGCGATACTTGATTTGTTGGAAGAACAGTTGCCTTAAGTTGACTTTCAAGATGTTCAATTTCATCCCCAACATTGGCCATTGTTGCTTTTAATGTACCGTGTTCACGGATAATCCTTGTAAGAGCTCGTGTGTCAATTCCTGAAATTCCTGGAATATTTTTTCTTTTTAGAAACTCATCAAGGCTCATTTGGTTACGGAAGTTGCTTGCAAGTCTAGCATTCTCACGTACTACCACACCCTTACATGTTGGTGAAATTGACTCGTAATCATCGCGATTAATTCCGTAGTTACCAACTAACGGGTAAGTAAAAGTCAAAATTTGTCCGTTGTATGATTGGTCAGTAATTGATTCTTGGTAACCTGTCATTCCTGTTGAAAATACAAGTTCTCCAGTTACGTCAACATCAGCTCCAAAGGCAGTTCCTTCGAAAATTGTACCGTCTTCTAATATTAATAATCTTTTCATTCTTATTTGTTCTCCTCATCAAGCTTTTGCTGATTCCTGTAATTCATGATTGCATCAAGGATTGCCATACGAACATAGACACCGTTTGTCATTTGTTCAACAATTCTACTTTTGGGACTTTCAACTAAATCATCATCTATTTCAACTCCACGGTTAACTGGCGCTGGATGCATAATAATTGCTGCGTCCTTCAATCTGTCGTATCGTTCATGGGTTAAGCCAAACTCTTTATTATATTTAGCTTCTGAAAACTCTTCACTTCCATGATGTCTTTCATGTTGTACTCGAAGAAGCATAAGAACGTCAAGTTCTTCAATGATATCATCAAGTTGGACATGCTTACCATATTCGTCAAATTCATCAGTGTGCCACTCATCAGGTGCTATAAAATAAAGCTCAGCTCCTAAACGTTTAAGCATAATCATGTTTGATTTTGCAACACGCGAGTGGCTCAGGTCTCCTGCGATAGCAATCTTAAGACCATTGAAGTGACCAAATTCCTCATAAATTGTCATTAAATCAAGAAGACATTGTGAAGGATGCTGTCCACTTCCATCTCCACCATTTACGATTGAAGATTTAATAGTTGGGCTTGCAATAAGTTCTTCATAATAACTATCTTGTGGGTGACGAATGACACAAACATCAATACCAATGGCAGACATTGTAAGTACCGTATCATAAAGAGTCTCCCCTTTATTAACTGAACTCGTTGAAGCATCAAAGTCGACCACTTTGTATCCAAGTCTTCTCTCTGCTACTTCAAAACTCTTATGAGTTCGCGTACTTGACTCAAAAAACATATTTGCCACAAATTCTTCTTTCAAAGACTGAGCAGACGGATTTGTCTTTTTGTATTCTTGAGCGTTTTCAACAAGTGCCATAACCTCTTCATTAGAAAGAGTTTCCATCGTTACCAGATGTTGTAAGGCAAGTTTTCCATCTTGATTTATCATTCTATTTCCTTTTCTACATTAAAAAAGTGATGTGCTATGAACGATCCTTGAATTTTTAGGATAAAGTTTTTCTACAATTTGATTTACTGCAGTAGGACCCTCACCAAAGCCTTGGGAAATTAATTTTAATTTTCCAGGGTATGTAGCTCCATCTCCTATTGCGTAAATTAGTGGCATATTTGTTTCCATTAAAGAATCAACTTCATACAATCCACGATTCTTGTTTAGGTCAATCTGCCAGTTTTTGCTGTGGCTATTATCACTTAGAAAGCCGTAATTAACTATCAACTTGTCGACAGAAATTGTTCTTTCTTCATCTTGTGACTTCACCTTAGTTAGATTTATCTCAATAGCATCTCCTGCATCTTGGATATTGTTAAATTTATATGGTGTTAAAACTTCAACACCTGAAAGGTGAAGTTGTCTGACACTTTCTTCTAAAGCTCGAAATTCTTTTCTACGATGAACAAGGTAGACCTTATTAGCAACTTGAACAAGCATCATGGCAATATCAATAGCTGAATCACCACCACCTGCCACAACTACATCAAGTTCCCTGTAATTATCTAGTTTATCTACATGGTAGAAAATTCTTTCTTCTTCATTTACCAGATTTTTATCAACATCTGCCGCTAATTGACGGGGGTTAAAACTCCCATTTCCTGTAGCAAGAATGATTGACTTAGTCTCATAAGCACCTTTGTCCGTAGTAACTAAATAATTATCACCGACTTTTTCGATGTCTGTGACCGATTGGCCAACTTTAATTTCAACTTCTGGCATTTTTTCGACTTGCTTACTCAACTGCTCAACTAGTTCACTAGCTTTCACCTTTGTGTGTCCTGCAACGTCGTGTATATATTTTTCAGGATAGATGGCCTGTAATTGACCACCAACCTGAGGTAGACTTTCAATAATTTGTGTTTTCACACTTCTCATTCCGGCATAAAATCCGGCGTACAGACCGACTGGGCCTGCTCCAATAATGGTAATGTCATAAATTTCCTTAGACATTTTATCCCCCTTATGATCTATATTTTGGAAAATGATTTTCCAAAATTAAGTTTATCATAAGATGATTTTCTTCTCTAATGTTTGAGCTTCTTAATGTCCTGCTTCATTTGCAGCAGTCTTTGGTAAGATCATGTTTAAGAAGATTCCAAGGATTGTTGAGAAGGCCACTCCTGTGATTGCGAAGTTTCCAATTTGAAGTGTAAGGTTTCCGATACCCGATACCAAGATTACACTTGCGATTAGTAGATTACGTTTGTCGTTAAAGTCTGTTTTATTTTCAACTAAGATTCTAAGTCCACTTGCAGCGATTACACCGAAGAGTGCAATACTTACTCCACCAAGAACTGGTGCGGGAATGCTTGAAATCAATGCTGACATTTTTCCAACAAAACTTAGTAAAACTGCAAGGACTGCAGCACCTGCGATTACGAAGACACTGTATACCTTAGAAATTGCCATAACTCCGATATTTTCACCGTAGCTCGTTACTGGAGGAGCTCCGAAGAAACCTGCAATAATTTGAGCAAGTCCGTCTCCTTCAAGAGTCTTATCAAGACCTGGTTCTTTAAAGTAGTCACGACCTGTTAAGCTGTTAAGTACCATAATGTGTCCAAAGTGCTCAGTCATTGTTACAAAAGCGATTGGAGCCATCATAAGGATTGCACTTGGATAAATCTTAACTTGATAATCCAGGAATGGAATATCAAATGTTGGTGCTTTAATCCAAGGACTTGATGTTACGTGTGAAAAATCAACAATTGGTTGACCAATTACTTTTCCAACTACAAGTGCAAACAAATATCCAACGATAATACCTAGTAAAATTGGAATTATTGAAACAAATCCTTTTCCGTACATATTGAAGAGAATTACTGCAAATACTGTGAAGAGTGAAATTATCAAATATGGTAGGAAGTATTCTCCATTACGATTCATGGAATCATTAACTGCATTTCCAGATAATGATAATCCAATAACCATTACTACTGGTCCTACTACGATTGGAGGAAGAATTTTATCAATCCAAGCATTTCCAGCTCTTTTTACAATCATAGCAACAATAAAGTAAACAAGTCCTCCTACCATTGCTCCTTGAGCAACAGCAGGCATACCGTCATGTTTAAGTAAGTATTGCATTGCTCCAATATAGGCAAAACTTGAACCCATGTATGCTGGAACTTTAAACTTAGTTACAGTTAAATGAGCCATTGTTCCAAGCCCACTTGAGAATAGTGCAATACTTGGATCAATTCCAACAAGAATTGGCACAAGTACAGTAGCTCCAAACATTGCAAATAAGTGTTGGAAGCTTAATCCAAGTAGCAAGCCTGGTTTTGGCATGTCATGGACATCATAAATTGGTTTTTCCATTATTTAGTTTGTATCCCTTCTTGGTATTAGTCTTCTTTTCTAATTTTGATGCTATCTTCACCATCAACTTCACTTACTGTTACGATAATTTCTTCATCACGACTTGTTGGAATATTTTTACCTACATAGTCAGCTCGGATTGGAAGTTCACGATGTCCACGGTCAACGAGTACAGCTAAGCTTACTTTTGAAGGGCGACCTAGACTTACTAGCGCATCGATTGCTGCACGAATTGTACGTCCTGTATAAAGTACGTCATCAACTAAGATGATTTCTTTTCCTGTAATATCAACAGGGATTGATGTAGTATCTTCATCTGTCTTTTTATCATCACGGAATGGATTTGTATCAAGTTCTCCAAGAGGGATATCAATATTTTCTAATTGTTTAAGACGTTCTTGAATTCTTTTTGCAATATATACTCCACGAGTTTTAATACCTACAATTACTAGGTTATCTAAATCTTTATTACGTTCAATAATTTCGTAAGTGATACGTGTAATAGCACGTTTCATTGTAATTTCATCTGTGATTTCTTTAACTGACATTTTTCTCTCCTCATTTCTCTGTAGTAGATAAGAATTAACTTATCAAATGTGATATTCAGCAAAAAACACCCTGCCAGAAGGCAGGGTGTGTCTATGAAAAAGTTTACACTGCAAAGTGAGTGTATACTATATAATCAATTTGGCACACCTTTACAGCCTCTCTGGACTATTCTTAAAGGTTTTATTTATTTTATCAAATTTTTTGGTAATTATCAATAGAAAAAAAGAATGGAATAAATTCCATTCAATATTAATTTTTACTTAAGTCTAGGTCAAGATCTTGGTCACCTGGGTCAACTTCTGTGCCTAGTAGGCTTTTAGCTACTATTGCAGCAAGTATACCACCAACTATTGGAGCTAAGATGAATAACCAAATTTGGCTTAATGCTGTTCCTTGAACCAATACTGCTGGTGCAAGACTACGAGCAGGGTTTACTGACATACCAGTGACTGGTACACCTACAAAGTGAAGACCTGTTAATGTCAAACCAATTACAAGTCCTGCTAAGCTATCATTTCCTCGAGCTGGACTTGTTACTGTCATGATAACCAATACAAAAATGAAAGTAAGAACAGCTTCCACGATAAATGCACCAGTTGCTCCAACATTAATCATTGCATCCGCACCATAAAGGTTTTGACCAAGTGCTTTTGTATCTCCACCAGCAGAATTAACTAAAGCTAAAAGTGTCAAACTACCTGCAAATGCTCCAACAACTTGTGCAATGATATAACCGATTAAGTCAGTCATGTCCATTCTTTTGTTTACAAACATTGCGATTGATACTGCCGGGTTCAAATGAGCACCTGAGATAGTTCCAATGCTATATGCTGCCATCATAACAGCTAATCCGAATGCTAGTGCAATACCAACAAGGCTAACAATTGAACCTGCTGCTGCTCCACCACCAAAGACTGCTGCTGCTGTACCTACAAATACTAAAATAAATGTTCCGATAAATTCTGCAATATATTTTTTCATTTTATTGCCTCCTTACAGTCAATAATAATAGCACTTTCAATTTATTATGTAAAAAGAAACACTTATTTTTCTGAAATTTTCAGAAAATCTAAAAGAAGACAGGAGTTACTCCTACCTTCTTATGAATTATATATTAAATTTTTATAAAAACTATTCAACTGTAACAGCTTTTGCAAGATTACGTGGTTTATCAACATCAAGCCCACGCGCAATTGAAGCATAATATGCAATCAATTGCGTTGGAATTACCATTGCAATTGGTGCAAGATAAGGATGAACTTCAGTAACAATAATATCATCATCCTCTTTTGCCATACTTTCTTCAACCACAGTAAGCACACTAGCTCCACGAGCAACTACTTCCATAATATTTCCTCGAGTATGAGCGGAAACCTTTGGATTATTAGAAATTAATGCAATTACTGGAGTTCCTTCTTCAATTAAAGCAATTGTACCATGTTTCAATTCACCTGCAGCAAATCCTTCACATTGGATATATGAAACTTCTTTTAACTTAAGACTTGCTTCCATTGCAACATAGTAATCTTCAGCACGTCCAATATAGAAAGCATTTCTGCTATCAGCAATTACTTCATTTACTTTTTCTTCTATTAATTCTTTTTCTGATAAAGTAGCTTCAATTGATTGAGCAGCGATTGATAATTCCTTAACTAAATCAAAATCAAATGCTTCTGATTTATTATTAGCTTCACCGACTGCTTTTGCAAGAAATGTTAGTGCTGCAATTTGAGCAGTATACGCCTTAGTTGATGCTACTGCAATTTCAGGTCCAGCATGTAAAAGCATTGTGTATGTTGCTTCGCGAGATAGAGTTGATCCAGGAACATTTGTAACTGTCAAACTTGGAATCTTTCTTTCATTTGTTTTAACTAACACTTGACGTGAATCTGCAGTTTCCCCTGATTGAGAAAGATAAATAAAGAATGGTTTTTCCGATAATATAGGCATATCATATCCCCACTCACTAGCAACACCCAATTCAACTGGTGTATCTGTAAGTGATTCAAGAGTTCTTTTTGAAGCATAACCAGCATTATAGCTTGTTCCTGCTGCAATAATATAAATTCTATCAGCATCTTGAACTGCTTTTACAATCTCAGGATCTACGTTCATACTTCCATCCTCATTAGCATATTTTGTAATGAGTCTTCGCATGACTGACGGTTGTTCATCAATTTCTTTCAACATATAGAAAGGATAAGTTCCCTTACCGATATCTGAAAGATCAAGCTCAGCAACATATGAATCTCTCTCAACTTTATTACCATCATAATCAGTAACTTCAACATTATCTTTTGTTAAAACTACTAATTCTTTATCATGAATTTCCATAAATTCATTAGTTTCACGAATCATTGCCATAGCATCTGAACATACCATATTATATCCATCACCTAGACCAATAAGAAGTGGACTTTTATTTTTAGCAACATAGATTACATCTGGATCATTTTCATTCATCAATGCAAAAGCATATGAACCTTCAATAATATGAAGAGCTTTTTTAAAAGCTTCTAATGTTGATAATCCTTCATTAGCGAATTTTGCAATCAACGCTACTGCAACTTCTGTATCTGTTTCACTTTGGAATGAATAATCTGGTAAATATTTTGATTTAATTTCTAGATAATTTTCAATTACTCCGTTATGAACAAGTACAAACTCACCATCTGCACTAGCGTGAGGATGTGAATTTTCTTCACTTGGTTGACCATGTGTTGCCCAACGAGTATGACCAATACCCGCAGTTCCTGCAACTTCCATGCCAATTTTTTCCCTTAACTTAGCAATTCTGCCAACTGATTTGATTAAATTCTTATTTCCTTTAGCATTATTTACAAAAATTCCGGCTGAATCATATCCTCTATATTCAAGTTTTTCAAGTCCTTGCATCAAGATATCTACTGCATTATTATTTCCTACAGCACCAACTATTCCACACATATCTATATCCCCCTTTAAATTGGTATATACTTTTTTATTATTTTTTTATAAAACATAGATACTATAAAACAATACTTATCAGATGTCAATAATAAAAATTTTTTATTAAAAAATCATCCATTGGTATACATTGATAGACAATTAACTTCAATCATTCAAACAATCTATATATAAGAATGTAAAAAAGCATCTAGTTTAACTAGATGCTTATACCTTATCTCTTAATTTTTCAATTGCTTTTTGAAATACTTCAGGTGCTGGTGCTGTAAACTCTATCCACTCTCCTGTAGTTGGGTGTTCAAATCCTAAAACTTCAGCATGAAGAAATTGCCCTTCATTTGGTGTTAATGTTTTTCTCGGACCATACAATGGATCTCCTGCTACTGGATGACCAATATAAGCCATATGGACACGAATTTGATGAGTACGTCCTGTTTCAAGTTCAAGCGAAATCAATGTATAATCATCGAATCGTTCAATAACCTCAAAACGTGTTACCGCAGGTTTTCCGCTTGCAATAACTGCTTGACTTTTACGATCTTTAGGATTACGACCAATTGGAGCTTCAATCATTCCTTTATCACTTGGAAGATTACCATGAACAATAGCTAAATAACGACGTTTACTTGTTTTTGCTTTCAGTTGTTCTGCTAATTTTTCATGGGCTAAGTCATTTTTAGCGACCATCAAAAGTCCTGATGTATCTTTATCAATTCTGTGTACTATTCCAGGACGAATAACTCCATTAATTCCTGATAAATTTTTAATTTGATGCATCAATCCATTAACTAAAGTTCCTGATGTATGACCTGCTGAGGGATGAACAACCATACCTTGTGGCTTGTTTACTACTGCAACATCATCATCTTCATATATAATATCAAGAGATAGGTCTTCAGGTAGGTATTCTAAAACCTCTTCCACGGGCTCAGTAAACTCAATCACATCACCTTCTTGAACTTTATATTTTGCTTTTGCAATATTACCGTTAACAGTAACTTGACCATCTTTTATTAATTCATTGGTAACTGTTCGTGAGTATTTTGTTAGGTCTGCCATAGCTTTATCGAGTCTACTTCCAGCTTCTTTTACAATTATCTTCATTTATTCTTACTTTTTCCTTTCTTGCTATCTTCTCTAAAGATACAAATATAAATCAATATTAATCCAACAGTTAAAAAGGAATCCGCTACATTAAAAATCGGAAAATTAATAAAGTCTAATTGGAACATATCAACAACATAACCAAGACGAACTCGATCAATGAAATTACCAAGAGTCCCTGCAATTATGAGAGCAATACTATATGAAATTCCATTATTTTTATTGATATTTTTAACCAAATAATAAGTACCTACTACCAAAGCTATCGCTGTTATGATTGTAAAGAACCACTGCTTGCCCTCGAACATTGACCATGCGGCACCTGTATTTTGGAGATGGGTTAAACTTAGGATATTTTTTATAAAAGGAATGCTATCTCCTAAGGGGATATTTTTCACTGTCCAAAATTTAACAAATTGGTCAGCAGCAACTCCTAAAATTATTATTAAAAGTACTAGTATTTTTTTCATAAGTCTAATTATACCATAAGAATTTTTAGTGGTGGAAAAAAATTAATTAAAAGAGAGGCCACTGACCTCGACTTTCTTCTAATATAATTCATGGTCTTCCCTATAATGCTGCATTTTTTTGTGGAATAACTTTTCTGCCAGTCCATAGCCTGTTACTGTGATTGCATTTGCTCCAGCTTCAATCGTTTCAAGAATAGATTCTTCGTTCTTACCACCAGACGCAATGATTGCCACGTCAGGATATTCATCAACTGGGAAAAAAGATTTAACATGCTTAACTAATTTTACTGTGTCTTTTCCTCCAGCTACGTTGAAAATATCAACTCCTATTCTATGTAAGGCAACTAAATCTCGCTCAAAATCTAGTACCGTGTAGATTATTGGAACATCAATATATGAATCAACAAGCTTGATAGTTTTTTCATCAACTGGACCATTTAAAACAACTGCTGATGCACCTTTTTGATCCGCTGTCATTCCATTTGTAGCACAACGAATCCCTGACGTTAAACCTCCTCCGATTCCTGCAAGAACTGGCATTCTAGCAACATTTAAGATTGATTCTAGAATCGCCATATCTGCAGTAAATGGGTAAACGTTTAAGATAGCATCTGCATTTGTATTTGAAATCACTGTAACATCGTTAGAATACAAAATACTTTTTATTCTACGCCCCTTAATCATGAATCCTGATGCTTTAGAAATTACTTTAGGCATTGATATGATAGAATCACGACTTCTTAATGTAGAATCAATATTTGGTATATGTTTAACCGGTTTTTGCATAATATTTTCCTAATCTTTTTATTATAAATTTGATTATAGCACCAAAATTTATTTTCAAATGATTAAGAGATAAATTTTACATAAAATTTACTTAATACATATCTTCATCTATGTGATATTGAGACATTTAAAATTTTTAACTTGGCATCAAATTTTTCAAAGATAATAATATAGTTACTAAATCTTTAATTTGATATGATTGTATGTACATATTAAGAAAGAGGATTAATAAATGGCTATAGAAAAGGAATTTTTAGATAAATTTGTGGGAATAAGATATCATATCCATCAACATCCAGAATTATCAGAACATGAATATGAAACAACTGAATATATAAAAGAATTTTTAAAGGAACATGACATAAAAATAATTGATTCTGGTTTAGAAACTGGAGTAATTGCTGAAATCGGGAATGATAAGAATAACATTATCGGGCTTCGATGTGATATTGATGCTCTTCCAATATTTGAAGAAACTGGTCTTCCCTACGCATCGGTTAACGATGGGGTAATGCACGCCTGTGGTCATGATTTTCATACCACTTCACTTCTTGCTACTGCTGAATTATTAAAAGCAAATGAAGATAAACTTAAGGGCACTGTTCGTCTTTTCTTTCAGCCAGCTGAAGAAAACTTCCAAGGTTCACAGGCTGTAATTAAGACTGGTCTTCTGTCAGATTTAAGTGCTCTTGTTGGCTTCCATAATTTCCCTGATTTACCTCTTGGTACTATTGGATATCGTCAAGATAAGCTAATGGCAAGTGTTGATAGAATAAAGGTCAAGATCAAAGGAGTGGGTAGTCACGCTGCTCATCCTCATGAGGGAAATGATCCAATCGTTACAGGATCGCAAATAATCACTAACCTTCAAAGTCTAATATCCCGTCATGTTCCTAGCAAGGAAGAAGCTGTTCTATCCATTACACATGTTCAATCTGGTAGTACTTGGAATGTTGTACCTGATACATTTGAATTTGAAGGCACACTTAGAACTCTCAATGAAGATATCAGAAAAAAACTAAAAAATTTATTCTATAAAACAGTTGAAAATACAACAGATATCTATGGTCAAACGGTCGATATCGAGTGGACTGAAGGCTCTGACTGTCTTGATAATGATTTGGAACTTTTCAATAAACTTATTCCTAGTATTACTGATAACTTTTTAGATGCTATAAAAATTGAAAGCAATCTAACTGGTGAAGATTTTTCTCGTTATCATAAATATGTTCCGATATTCTTCGCCTTTATCGGTACAGGAAAAAATATTCCACTCCATAATCCTAAATTCTTAATCGATGATAATGCCTTAATTTATTCAATTAATTATTATCTTGATGTAGTTCAAAGACTACTAAATATAAAATTATAGTCACTTAAAAATAGACTAATACATCGTTGACTCATCTCGATGAACTCTAGTTCTATCATCAATTCGTCGCCTTGTCTTATTTCTATTTTAATCAACTATAGATATTTAAAAAGGACCAGAAGGTCCTTTACACTTATACTCTAGCAAATATCAGTTAGAGTTTTTTTAATGCCAAACTGGTTGCCAAGTTACACCAAACTTATCGACCACCCATGCTACTTTTCGATTATCTAGAACTTTTTCAGGTCCCATCATAACACTTCCGCCATCTGATAATACCTTAAATAAATTATCGAACTCTTCTTCCGTTTGACAATCAATGTAAAAAGATGTTGCTCAATTAAATGATGGAGCGTCCCCTGGTGCCATATCCATGAACATAAACTCTTGACCTTGAATGTCTAAGATTCCATTTAAAACGCCTCCAACCATTTCTTTTGAAATATTTGGAAAATCTTCAGTAAAAAATTGAAGGTTTTTAACTGTCGTACCTGGAATATTCTCTGTGTAATATTCCATTGCTTCTCTTGCTCTACCGTCAAATGTTAAAAAAGTTGTAATTTTTGCCTTCATAGTAACTTCTCCTTTTTTCTTAAGTATAGCAAAAAAAATCGAGTTTCCTCGATTTTAAATTAATTATCATTGTCATCAATTTCGATAACATCCTTAACGCCTTTTTCCTTATCTTCATCAAAGATAAAGCTTCCGTTACTTGTTCTTTCACTGTAACCGAGGTCCGCTGGATGAATATCAAATTCATGCAACATTTCTGAAATTATTCTAAGATTAGTATCTTCAAGTACATTACCTGCAGCAAAAACTCTATGTGGTGTTTTCTTAAGTTCACGTAATACTAAAAGTCCTCTATTTGCACGGCTAGTAACTGGTATTTCTGATACCTTCATTTTCTTAAAGGCACCTCGTTGGGTTAATAGGTACATATCGGGAGATTTAAGAAGGAATGCTGAAGCAATCACATCTTCATCTTTTAGATTCATTGCTTTGACACCAGCTGCCTTTGCACCAACTACTGGTACTTCGCTTATACCAAAATGAAGTGCATATCCACGATATGATATTAACATTACTTCATCAAGTTCTTCTGTTGGACCAACTGCAATCACTACATCTTCTGCCGATTTTAACTTAGCATATTTTGATGACTTAGACTTATAAGTGCGCCATGGCTTGAACTCGCCCATTGATACTCGTTTTATTTGACCTAGTTTTGTTACTGCATATAATAACTCTTCATTAACCTCGTCAAAATTAGTAACTATTTGTGCAAAGATAACACGTTCTTCTGATTCAAAGTTAGTTATCGACTGCGATAAATGTTCCCCAGTTTCTTTCCAACGAATATCTGGAAGTTCATGAATTGGTCGATAAATAACATTACCTAGATTAGTAAAAATCATTAAATGTGCAGTCGTTTTGGTATTTTCCAGGAGGACTAACTTATCTTCTTCTTTCTTACCAAGTTCATCTATTTGACTAGACATGAAACTTCTAGGGGTTGTACGTTTTATATAACCATCACGTGTAACCGTTACGTATGTTTCTTCTTCGATAATAAGACTCTCTGCTTTGATTTCAACGTTTTCAACTTGGTCAACCAAGTTACTTCGGCGAGGATTAGCAAATTTCTTCTTAACCTCACGGAGCTCACGCTTCATCAAATTGAACATCGTTCTTTCATCATCAATAATGGCCTTAAGGGTCATTATTTGCTCTTTAAGCTCTGCATCTTCCTTCTCAAGAGTAACTATATCAGTATTAGTCAAACGGTAAAGTTGCAAGGTAACAATTGCTTCTGCCTGCTCTTCTGAAAAGTCATATGAAATCTTCAGATTTTCTTTAGCATCCGACTTACTATCACTTGCTCTGATTAAGGCAATAACTTCATCAAGAATACTTAGAACACGAATTAAACCTTCAACAATATGAAGTCGTTTCTCAGCCTTCTTAAGATCGTAACGACTACGAGAAACTATAATTTCCTTACGGTGACTAATGTAGGCTCTAAGTACTTCAATTACTCCAACCTGAGTTGGTGTCATATTATCAATAGCAACCATATTGAAGTTGTAGTTTGTCTGTAAATCTGTGTATTTATAAAGATAATTAAGAATTAATTGCTCATCGGCTTCTTTCCTAAGCTCGATAGCGATTCGTAAACCGTCGCGGTCAGATTCATCACGAACTTCAGCAATTCCTGCAATCTTTTGATTAACACGAACATCATCAATCTTCTTAACTAATGTTGCCTTATTAACCTCATAAGGAATTTCTGTAACAATGATTTGTTTCTTGCCAGCCTTAAGAATCTCAATCTCAGTCTTACTTCTTACAACAATGCGTCCTTTACCTGTCTCATAGGCACGTTTAATTTCATCTTTACCTTGAATAATACCACCTGTTGGAAAATCAGGCCCAGGTAAAATTTCCATCAATTTATCCACTTTGACAGATGGATGGTCAATCATATAGATTGCTGAATCTATAACCTCACCTAAGTTATGAGGTGGAATCTCTGTAGCATAACCAGCTGAAATACCTGTTGATCCATTAACTAAAAGATTAGGGTATGCTGCTGGAAGAACCGTTGGCTCTTTTTCAGTATCATCAAAGTTCCATGCAAATGGAACGGTATCCTTATATATATCTTGAAGCAAATAAGAAGATATTTCGCTTAATCGTGCTTCTGTATAACGCATTGCTGCTGGTGGATCACCATCCATTGAACCATTATTACCGTGCATCTCTATCAATGGTTCACGCATCTTCCAATCCTGACTCATGCGAATCATAGCGTCATAGATTGAAGAATCTCCATGGGGATGGAAGTTACCCATGACATTACCAACAGATTTGGCAGACTTACGATAACCCTTATCAAAGGTATTTCCATCCTTGTTCATTGAATACAAAATACGGCGTTGTACGGGCTTTAATCCATCACGGATATCTGGTAACGCCCTATCTTGAATTATATATTTTGAATAACGTCCAAAACGTTCTCCCATTATATCTTCGAGAGACAAATTTTGTATATTTGACATTTTTTCTCCTACTAAATAATATTACTAAGTTGAGATACTGCTTTCTTCTTACCTACTACGTAAATGAAATCACCTACATGTAAGATTGTATCCCCAGCACCAATTTCAGTTGTTCCATCAGTGTGCCTAACCATTGAAACATTTATTTCATGCTTATCATGGAAGTTAATATCTGAAATTTTTCTTCCTTCTAATTTTGGATTGTTTACCTTCATTTCAGCAAACATCATATCATGTGAAATTTCAAAGTACTCGAAGATATTTTTATTAACTAGTCTTTCAGCAAGTCTTCGACCTGCATCTGCCTCTGGCTGAATAATTACATCTGCTCCAACCTTTGCCAAAACTTTGGCTTGAATTGACGTAGCGGCTTTTGCAACAACCATTTTAGCTCCCAACTCTTTAGTTAATAAAGTTGTAAGTGTACTTGCTTGTTCATTTTCACCAATGGCAACCACTACATAATCAAAATTCCCAATACCAACACTCTCAAGCATTCTTTCATCTTGAGCATCACCAATTATGGCCTGTGTTGCAATATCCATATAATCATTTACTATGTCTTCATTTCGATCAATCGCTAATACTTCTTGTCCTCTTTCAGCTAGCCCTTTAACCACACTGCCTCCGAAGCGCCCTAATCCTATTACTGCATATGATTTCATAAAGTCTCCTATCCGATAATTACTTGTTCTTCTGGGTATTTAAAGTAACTTTCTTTTTTATCGCTATGGTTAATTGAATATATAATCGTAAATAAACCAATACGACCAACAAACATCAAGATAATAATTAATATTTTACCGAAAACTGACAAGTCAGGTGTCATTCCCATTGAGAAACCTGCCGTTGAAATAGCTGCTATAACTTCAAAAAAGATATATTCAATACCATTATAAATTGGCAATTTTTCAGTCATAAGTAGAACAAACGAACTAACTAAAGTAACCGTCATATAAAGGAACATTACTTCATAAACCTGTCTTACTGTATGCCTCGGGATAGTTCTATAATGGTAAGTAGTAACATCTTCTCTTCGTAAAATTGAACGAATATTCAAAAGTAAAACCCCAAATGTTGTAGTCTTTATACCACCTGATGTAGACCCACTAGTACCACCAATGAACATCAATATCATAGTTAATAGAACACTTGCATAAGGCATCTTGTTATAATCATAAATATTAAATCCAGCAGTCCTTGGACTCACTGCAAGAAAGAAGTTCTGACTAAAGTATTCAAGAATATTACCATCATAGTTTCCTGCATCAATCAGCATAAATAATAGAGTCCCACCAACCACCAAAAGTGCAGTCATAACAAGTGCAATCCTCGTATGTAAGCTGAGTCTAGGGTTATTTCGATAATTAAGCAAGTCCATCCAAATAATAAACCCAAATCCCCCAGATAAAATTAAAAGGGACATTACGATTAAAATATAAGGATCGTTTGCAAAATCCATTAAAGAATTACCAAATAAGTCAAACCCTGCATTTGATACTGCTGATACTGAATGAAAAATACTATACCAGATTCCTTTTTCCCAACCAAACATTGGTACAAAAGAAAATCCCAAAAGAATAGCTCCTATAATCTGAATAACTGCCATCATCTTAATAATGTAGTTAATAAGCTTAAATGCTTGACCAGAATTGGCAAAATTATAGGATTCTTTGATTACCATTGAATATTTGAGTGATGGGTTTTGACCAGTTATTGTTAATAAGATAACAACAACAGTCATAAAGCCAAGCCCACCAATTTCATTCATGAGTAATATCATAACCTGACCAAAGAAAGACCAATGGTAGGCAGTCGGTAATGTTGTAAGTCCTGTAACGCAAGTCGCACTAGTTGCTGTAAAAATAGCATCTAAAAGTGATGTACTTTCTCCTGATTTTGTAGAAATTGGTAACATTAGTGAAATGGTACCAACTAAAATAATAATCAAGAAACTCATAGCAATGATTTGTGCAGGTTTTAGTCTATTTAATAAATTCTCCATAACAATGCATCCTAAATCTAGAAGATGACTTCTCCATCTTCTTCAAGAGTAAATGTAACATTATTTTCAATCCATCTTCGACGCGGTTCGACCTTATCTCCCATCAAAACTGAAACGCGACGTTCAGCTCGAGCAAGATCATCTAGAGTAACACGAATCAAAGTTCTCGTTTCAGGATTCATAGTTGTTTCCCAAAGTTGATCAGCATTCATTTCACCCAGACCTTTATATCTTTGGAGGCTTGCTCCACGACCAAATTTTTTTCTTAATTCATCAAGCTCAACTTCATTCCAAGCATAAGCTATCTTTTCATTTTTCCCTTTACCTTCACTCATTTTGTATAAAGGAGGTAATGCTATATATACTTTTCCAGCTTCAACCAAAGGTTTCATATAGCGATAGAAGAATGTTAAAAGGAGGATTTGAATATGAGCTCCATCAGTATCTGCATCGGTCATAATTATAACCTTATCATAATTGACATCTTCAATATTAAAATCTACACCAACTCCAGCTCCAATAGTATAAATCATTGTATTAATTTCTTCGTTCTTCATAATATCTGAAATTTTTGCCTTCTCAGTATTAATTACCTTACCACGAAGAGGTAATATTGCTTGGAATTTTCTATCTCGACCTTGCTTAGCAGAACCACCGGCAGAATCTCCTTCGACAAGAAATAACTCATTTTTCTTAGGATTTTTAGACTGTGCTGGTGTTAACTTACCAGAGAGTAACCCTTTGTCTTTTTTAGATTTTTTTCCAGTACGACTATCTTCACGCGCTTTACGTGCAGCTTCTCTTGCCTCACGTGCCTTAATAGCCTTACGAATCAATCCTTGCGCCACTTCTCCATTTTCCATAAGGAAATATGAAAGCTGGGTGCTCACAATTGAATCAACAATTGGACGTGCTAGAGGACTTCCTAACTTATCTTTTGTTTGCCCTTCAAATTGTAAATGTTCTTCTGGAACCAAAATTGAAAGAACAGCCGATAGACCTTCACGATAATCTGAACCCTCTAAGTTCTTATCTTTTTCCTTAAGTAGACCTGACTTCCTTGCATAGTCATTCATTGACTTTGTCAGAGCAGCCTTAAAACCTGTTTCATGTGTGCCACCGTCTTTTGTGCGTACATTATTGACAAAGCTCAATATATTATCAGAGTAGCCATCATTGTATTGCATGGCAACCTCAACCTGAAAATCAGATTCTTCACCAGTAAAATACATTACAGATGTCAAATTATCCTTGTCTTCATTTAAGTAGGCTACAAAATCCTTAACTCCATTTTCATAGTGGAAGGTGTCTTGCTTATCACTTCTTTCATCTGTCAATGTCAATGTAACATTTTTCAAAAGGAAGGCTGTTTCATTAAGACGTTCAAAGATTGTGTTGTATTTGTATTCTATGGTAGAAAATATTTTAGAATCGGGTAAAAAGCTAACCTTTGTCCCAGTCTTCGATTTAGGAGCTGTACCGATTTTTTCTAAACTAGTAACTGGCTTCCCACCATTTTCAAATCTTTGGCGATAAACTCCACCATCTCGTGTAATCTCTACTTCTAACCACTCAGACAATGCATTAACTACTGAAGACCCTACCCCATGTAGTCCTCCAGAAGTTTTATATCCACCTTGACCGAACTTACCACCAGCGTGAAGGACAGTAAAAATAACTTCAACTGTTGGAATACCCATTTTGTGCATTCCTGTTGGCATACCACGGCCTGCATCAACTACGCTGATAGAATTATCTTTATGGATGGTAACATCAATCTTGTCACCAAACCCACTTAAAGCCTCATCAACAGCATTATCAACAATTTCATAAACCAAGTGATGTAGTCCTGCTGTATCAGTAGAACCAATATACATTCCTGGTCGTTTTCTGACGGCATCAAGTCCCTCTAAGACTTGAATTGCATCGTCATTATAATGATTAACATCAATTGTCATTTCTTAACCTCTAACTATAACTCTTCTGTGATATGCTTAAACTTCTTTTAAACTTATATTTCTATTATCTTTTTTACTACTTGTTATGAGAGCATACCACTTCATTCTATCTATTATACGAGAAAAAAATCAAAAAGACCATAAAAATTATATTTATTTATCTTCATAATGGCTAGTAAATGTATTAATTAATCTTTAAAATCTAAAGAAATAATTCTTTTGTATTATTTCTTTTAGTAAAATCTGATATAATTATCTTATGAAAATCGTTATATTATTAGTTTTAGCATATTTGCTAGGCTCAATTCCATCAGGTCTGTGGATTGGAAAAATATTTTTCCATAAAAATCTTCATGATTATGGAAGTGGCAATACAGGAACTACAAATACCTTTCGTATATTAGGTAGAAAAGCCGGAATTATTGTATTTATTTTAGACTTTTTCAAAGGTTATATCGCTACTTGTCTTCCATTAATATTTAATGTTCATGGAATCTCACCCGTCGTATTTGGTATTTTAGCAATTTTTGGACATACTTGCTCAATCTTTGACCACTTTAAAGGAGGAAAAGCGGTAGCAACAAGTGCTGGTATGCTCTTTGCCTATAATCCCTACTTCTTCTTTTTCTTGCTAATTATTTTTGTCATTACACTATATCTGACCAGCATGGTGAGTTTTGCAAGTGTTGCTTGTGCGGTTATTGGTGGATTAGCAGTTTTAATTTTCCCATCAATTCATTTTATCTTTAAATCATACGATCCCATTTTTACAATTTTAACTTTAATTTTAGCATTCTTTATAATTTATAAACATAAAGATAATATTAAGCGTATTATGAATCACGATGAAAACCTTGTCCCCTTTGGACTTAACATAACTAAACAAAAAACAAAATAATTTAATTTATATAAAAACACAAAATATAGGGTATACTTTTCAAAAAGAACACTATATATTGTGTTTTTTAACTTGCAAAAAATATTTTTTTGATTTAGAATAATCACATACTATTTAAAAAATGATAGGAGTTTATATAAATGGTTACAGTTTTTTCAAAAAATAATTGCATGCAATGCAAGATGGTAAAAAAATGGTTGAGCGATAAAGAAATTCAATTTCAAGAAATCAATCTCGATGAGCAACCTGAATATGTAGAAAAAGTAAAAGAAATGGGATTTATGGCTGCCCCAATTATTGCAAAAGATGACCTTTCATTCTCTGGTTTTCGTCCAGCTGAACTTGCTAAATTAGCGTCATAAGATGATGAAAATTGCTTATTTTTCTGTAACTGGCCAAGTTCGACGTTTTGTAAAGAAACTTAACTTACCAAGTTTTGAAATTACAAATTTTTCTCAATCAGATATTGATGATAGCTTTATTTTAGTTGTACCCACTTATGAGCCAGATATCACTTATCCTGCTGACGAATTCCTTGAAGATTATTCTGACAAATGTTGTGGAATACTTGGAAGTGGAAATCGAAACTTTGGTGATGAATTTGTCTATACAGCAAAAGATTTAGCTAAAAAATATAACCTTCCCATGCTGTACTCTTTCGAGTTCAATGGCACGCAAGAAGATGTTGCAAATGTATTAGAAATTATTACAAAAATAAAATAATTTTCTACAAATAATTTGCTATAATATTTAATGTTATAGTGAATTTTTATTTATAAATTGGAGGACACATGTCTTTAAAAAATCTTGGCGACGTAACTTATTTTCGCCTAAATAATGAAATTAATATTCCTATTGATGGTCAAATCCCTCTTCACAAGGATCAAGAGGCTTTAGAGGCTTTTTTTATTGAAAATGTTGAGCCAAATCTAATGCGTTTTGATACTTTGAGAGAACGTTTTGATTATTTATTAGATAATGATTATATTGAAAAAGATTTCTTTGGGAAATACAATTTTTCTTTTATTGAGGAATTAAGTACTTGGCTTTATGATCAAAACTTTAAATTCAAATCATTCATGGCTGCGTATAAGTTTTATCAACAATATGCAATGAAGACTAATGATGGTGAATATTATCTTGAAAATGTTGAAGATCGTGTTCTCTTAAATGCTCTTTACTTCGCTGATGGTGATGAAGAACTCGCACGTTCAATTGCTGACGAAATGTTAAATCAACGTTACCAACCTGCTACTCCTAGTTTCTTAAATGCTGGACGTAGCCGCCGTGGTGAACTGGTATCATGTTTCTTAATTCAACCAACAGACGATATGAATGCAATTGGTCGTTCAGTTAACTCAGCACTTCAACTATCTCGTATTGGTGGTGGTGTTGGAATTAATCTCTCTAACTTGCGTGAAGCTGGTGCTCCTATTAAAGGCATTGCTAATGCAGCAAGTGGAGTTGTTCCTGTTATGAAACTTTACGAAGATTCATTTTCTTATTCAAACCAACTTGGACAAAGACAGGGTGCAGGTGTTGTTTACCTTAATGTTTTCCATCCAGATATTATTGCCTTCTTATCAACTAAAAAAGAAAATGCTGATGAAAAAATTCGTGTCAAGACACTTTCACTCGGTGTGACTGTTCCTGATAAATACTATGAATTAATCAAAGCAAATGAAGACATGTATTTATTTAGTCCATATGACGTTGAAAGAATTTATGGTAAACCATTCTCTTATGTTGATATCACTGCTGAATATGACAACATGGTAGCAAACCCTGAAATTGATAAAAAGAAAATCAGAGCACGTGATTTAGAGCAAGAAATTGCTAAACTTCAACAAGAATCTGGTTATCCATATATCGTGAATATTGATACTGCAAACAATGCAAATCCAATTGATGGAAGAATTGTTATGAGTAATCTATGTTCTGAAATTCTTCAAGTACAAGAACCAAGTATTATTAACAATGATCAAACATATGAAAAACTAGGTACTGATATTTCATGTAACTTAGGTTCTACAAACGTTGTTAACCTTATGAATACAAAAGATTTTGCCAAATCAATTGATGCAATGGTCAGAGCCTTAACTTTTGTTACAGATAGTTCTAGTATCGATGTTGTTCCATCTATTAAAAATGGTAACGATCGTGCTCATACTATTGGACTTGGTGCTATGGGTCTTCATTCATACTTTGCTAAGAACCATATCGAATATGGTAGTCCTGAATCTGTAGAATTTACTGATATCTACTTCATGCTTCTTAACTACTATTCTCTTGTATCAAGTAATAAGATTGCTAAAGAACGTGGAATTAAGTTTTATAACTTTGAAAAATCAAAATATGCTGATGGTTCTTACTTTGATGACTATGTTAAAGAAGATAAAGAGATTTCACCAGTTATTGCAAAATTATTTGAAGGAATTAAAATTCCTACTGCTGCTGATTGGCAAGAACTTAGAGAACAAGTTCAAACTGATGGATTATATCATCAAAATCGCCTAGCTGTTGCTCCAAATGGTTCAATTAGTTATATCAATGATGTATCAGCAAGTATTCATCCTATTACTCAACGTATTGAAGAACGTCAAGAAAAGAAAACTGGTAAAATTTATTACCCAGCACGTGATTTAGCCACTGACACAATCCCTTATTACACAAGTGCCTACGATATGGATATGCGTAAAGTTATTGATGTTTATGCAGCTGCTACAAAACACGTCGACCAAGGATTAAGCCTAACATTATTTGTTCGTTCAGAAATTCCAGAAGGAATCTATGACTGGAAGACAAGTCCAAAACAAACAACTCGTGACCTTAATATTCTGCGTAACTATGCTTGGAAACAAGGTGTTAAGAGTATTTATTACGTTAGAACATTTACTGATAATGGTGACGAAGTTGGGGCAAACCAATGTGAAAGCTGTGTAATTTAAGTTCAGCATAAGACTCACAAGCTGTACTCTTATGCCTTCCTTATAAATCAAATTTAAGTATTTATAAGGAACGAATTTTTACAATATTTATTTGGAGAATAAAATGAATGATTATTATAAAGCCATAAACTGGAACGCCATTGAAGACATGATTGATAAGTCTACTTGGGAAAAACTAACAGAACAGTTTTGGCTAGATACACGTATCCCACTATCAAATGACCTTGACGACTGGCGCCATCTTTCTGAAAACGAAAAAGACTTGGTAGGAAAAGTATTTGGAGGACTTACTCTTCTAGATACTGTCCAATCTGAGACAGGTATGGATAGCTTACGTGCAGATGCTCGTACTCAACACGAAGAAGCTGTTCTTAACAATATCCAATTCATGGAAAGTGTCCATGCAAAAAGCTACTCAAGTATCTTTTCAACATTAAACACAAAAACTGAAATTGACGAAATCTTTGACTGGGTTTCAGAAAATGAAGTTTTACAATATAAAGCTCAAAGAGTTAATGGAATTTACCGTGATGGTACTCCTTTAGAGAAAAAGGTTGCCAGTGTCTTCCTAGAAACTTTCCTGTTCTACTCAGGGTTCTTCACTCCTCTTTACTACCTTGGAAATAATAAACTTTCAAACGTAGCAGAAATAATTAAACTTATTATTCGAGATGAAAGTGTCCATGGAACTTATATCGGTTACAAATTCCAACTTGGTTTCAACGAACTAAGTGACGAAGAACAAGAAAACCTTAAAAACTGGGCATATGAACTTCTATTCGAACTTTATGAGAATGAAGAACGCTATACAGATGATTTATATGGTGAAATTGGTTGGGATGAAGAAGTTAAAACCTTCTTACGCTATAATGCCAATAAAGCATTAATGAATTTAGGTTTTGAACCTCTATTTCCTGATAATGCAAGTGATGTTAATCCAATCGTTATGAACGGATTATCAACAGGAACAAGCAACCACGACTTCTTCAGTCAAGTTGGTAATGGATACCTACTTGGTCAAGTTGAGAGTATGGCTGACGAAGACTACGATTTCTAATATATAGTCGTTTAAAAATAGATTAATACATCGTTGACTCATCTCGATGAACGCTAGTTCTATCATCAATTCGTCGCCTTGTCTTATTTCTATTTTAATCAACTATATACGAAAAGGCTGGTAAAATTTACCAACCTTTTTTATTTTGTCTTATTTTCTAAATTTCAATTTATTTTTTCTGCAATAACTATCCAGACATAATTATTCATCTGACGGTAATTTGTCTTGAAGTTATTAGCGCGGAAAATTTCTTCCAAATCGGTAATCAAAGGATAGTATTCTCTGTTTAAATCTTCTACTAAATCCTCGAAGCCGCGTGAGCTTTCTCTTTCAATGATAGCATCTAATGCTGCTTGAGAAAGGAACATTGTATCACCAAATATTATTTTGCCACCGGATGGTAGGATTTTATTATATGCTGCCAATGCTGAATTTTTTTCAGCTGCATTGAGATGATGAAAAACCAGATTAGAGACAATTGTGTCAACTTCATTCTCTGGTTGAGGGAAGTTTTCCATGTCTCCATCTAAAAATTCTACTTGATAATCCTTCAATTTTTCCTGCGCAACGGCTCTCATCTCTTGAGATGGTTCGATCGGATATACTTTTTTACCTGCTTGAAGTAGTTTTTCGGTTAGATTGCCTGTGCCACTTCCAAACTCGAGAATGCTGTTTCCTGACTGATTGGTGATTTCTGTGATAACATCCCAGTAACCTTCAAAGACGTCCTTATATTGTGGATTGTGGCCTTCTACTTCATCATCGTAACTTACTGCCCAATCCTTAAAGATTGGCATGAATTCTAATCCCATTTATTTTCCAACTTTCTCAAGTGCTTGTTTAACGTCTGCAAGTAAATCATCTACGTATTCGATACCAACTGATAGGCGAACCAATCCATCTTTGATTCCTGCGGCTTCTCGTTTGTCTTTTGGAATAGAAGCATGAGTCATGATAGATGGTACTTCTACTAGGCTTTCAACTCCACCTAAACTTTCAGCAAGGGTAAAGATTTTAAGTGCTTCAACAAATTCTGCTGTTTTTGCTTCATTTTTCAATTCAAATGAAACCATTCCACCAAAGCCAGACATTTGTTTTTTAGCAAGTTCATGTCCCTCATGGCTAGCAAGTCCTGGGTAGAACACTTTTTCAACTGCTTCGTGATTTTCAAGATACTCAGCTACTGCTTGAGCATTTTTTTGATGCGCTTCCATACGGATACCGAGTGTCTTAATTCCACGTTGAGTTAACCAGCTATCCTGTGGTCCTAAGATACCTCCTACTGCATTTTGAAGGAAACCAATCTCAGAAGCAAGTTCTTGATTGTTTGTCGTTACAAGTCCTGATACAACGTCACTGTGACCACCTAGATACTTAGTCCCACTATGAAGGACAATATCAGCACCAAGTTCTAGTGGACGTTGAAGGTAAGGTGTGGCAAATGTATTATCAACGAGTGTCAATAGATTATGCTTCTTAGCTAGTTCTGCTACTGCTTGGATATCAGTAATTTTCAAAAGTGGATTACTTGGGCTTTCAACATAGATTGCCTTAGTGTTTTCTTGAATATTTTCTTCAATGTTTGCAAGATTACTTGTATCAACAATCGTATACTCCAAACCGTTTTTCACAAAAACTTTGTCAACGATCCTGAAAGTTCCACCGTAAACATCATCCCCTAAGATGATGTGGCTACCTGGTTCAAATAAAGATAGAACTGTGTGAATCCCAGCAAGTCCTGAACCAAAGGCAAATCCTTGTACCCCACCTTCAAGGTCAGCTATCAATTCTTCAAGTGCGTGTCTTGTTGGGTTACCAGAACGAGAATATTCATATTCTTTAGGTTGACCAAGACCGTTTTGACGGTAAGTTGATGTTTGGTAAATCGGAACACTTACAGCTCCTGTTGTCTTGTCTTCTGAAATTCCGCCATGAATAAATTTAGTATTAATGTGCATTTTTAATATTCCTCTCTTTTATATATATCTTTTGATAAGTATTTTTCCCCACCATCTGGGAAAATAGTCAATATTTTTGAACCTTGGGGAAGTTTACTTGCTTCCCGTAAGGCAGCTACCATTGCAGCACCTGATGAACTACCAACGAGTAATCCATGTGTTGATGCTAATTTTCTGGTCATGTCAAAACCTTCTTGGTCACTCACTGTTTCATAACCTGCAATATCTAGGCTTTGAAAGAACTTTGGAATAAATTCTACTCCGATTCCTTCAATCTCGTGACCATGTGACTGACCTCCGTTCAAAATAGAACCCACTGGCTCGACTCCAATTAATCTAATATCAGCGATTTTCTCTTGTAGGTATTTACCTAGACCAGAAAAGGTTCCACCACTTCCTACACCAGCCACAAATGAATCAATTTCATCATTCAAATCTTTTGTAATTTCTGGGCCCATTGCTTTATAGTAAGTATCGGGATTATCATCATTTTCAAATTGTAGAGGTAGATATGAGTTTTCAATTTTGTTATCTAGTTCTTTTGCTTTTGCAATTGCACCTTTGATACCTTCTTCAGTTGGACTATGTACAATTTGAGCACCTAGAGCTGTCATCAAGTCCTGCTTTTCTTGACTGAATTTCTCTGGCACTACAAATATTGTTTTCAACTTATATTTTAAAGCAGCAAGTGCTACACCAATTCCTGTATTACCAGCAGTTGGCTCAATTATTGTCGTATCAGAATTTATCAAGCCTTTTTCAATTCCACTAGCAATAAGATGTTGACCAAGCCTATCCTTAACGCTTCCTCCGGGGTTTAAAAATTCTAGCTTTGCATAAACAGTTGAACCTAAGGGGATTTCCTCAAATTCATTATTAGTAAAGGATATAATGGGCGTATTGCCAATTAAATCGTGGACATTTGTTACAATCATTCTTTCTCCTTAATGTACAGTTAAACTGAGATGATAAACTAAGTGATATATTGTGAAGATAATTAAAAGAAAAAGGAGCTGACTAAATCAGCTCCTGAAATACCTATTAATAATGTAGAAATAAATCTCAAATTAATGAGACTCAGATTAATACTATATTATTGTTAGATTTTCTCTTGCGAAATAGTACGACAAAATGACATGCTAGATTTTTCTACCACGCAACAACAACAAGTATTATTTGATGTAAATTTGTTGTTTGTCATTTCTATTTCTCCTTCTTTTGATATCACAATAATAACATAATTTTTAAATTCGTCAAATATTTTAGACATAAATTTTCAAAAAATCTGCTAGAAAATTTCTAACAGATCTTTTATAATTCTCTTTTATTTGTATGTTGCAAAATAAATTATCAATGCTAATGCACTTCCAAAGAATCCAATAGCCCAGAAAAGGAAATCAACCTTCCACTCACTCCATGCTTTACCATGACCAGTGAATCCACCAAGTTCAAAGTGATGGTGTACTGGTGTCATTCTGAAAATTCTTTTTCCGCCTGAGAACTTAAAGTAGCTAACTTGAAGCATAACCGATAATGTCTCGAAAACATATACAATACCAATTAATAATAATGTCCACTCAGCATGCAGCAGGATTGAAATAATAGCTAACAATCCACCCAATGCAAGGCTTCCAACGTCTCCCATAAATATTTTGGCAGGTTTATGGTTGTAGTAAAAGAAAGCAAGTAGCCCACCAATTGTAGTCATAATTATCAACAAGACATCAAATTGTTTTTGATTATAAGCTATCACTGCATAAGCAGCAAGTGAGATTACGACCGAAATACTAGCTAATCCATCAATACCATCTGTTAGGTTAACAGCATTTGAGAACCCAACTAACCAAAAGATTAGAAAGATTGCGAAGAATATACCAACATTAACTTTTAAACCAAAAATATTGATAAAGTTTGCTCCTTCTTCATGCATAAAGATAAAGTAGGCAAGTATACCAGTTAAAATCTGAGCGATTAACTTTTGTAGGCTTGTAAGTCCTTGATTGATTTGTCTAAATACTTTCAAGAAATCGTCAGCAAATCCGACAGCTGCATAAATTGCAAATACTATCCAAGCAATCCAAAACGGAGGTGTTAGAACTCCGTATATTATTGCAAATAGCAAAGATACAAGGAGAGAAGCTACTACGAAAACAATTCCTCCCATAGTAGGTGTTCCTGCTTTTTGCGCATGTTGGTGTACATCTTCATGCATTTGTTGACCACCAATTTTTTTCTTATGGAAAAATTTAATAAACTCTGGAATTGCTAGGAATGTTACAATGAAGGTAACAATTCCAGCAATTATTGTTTCGAATGTCATTTTATACTCCTAAATTCACTACTAATTTCTTATTTTTTGAAATATCTGCGTTCATTTCAATACTTTGGCCTATTACCTTATTTCCTGTACCTGTAAATTCGACCTCTAAGTCCATCCATTCAGCAAATTTTTCAGTATCAAATTTTGTCCAGCCATAAATATCTGGCATAGTAATTTCACCATCAGTTAATAATAATATTCTTCTATTAGGATTAACTGAAGTACCTTCACTAACAGACTGCTTAATAATTTTTCCGCCATCACCAATAATAACTGGTGCAAGAATTTCACGTCTCAACTCTTGTGCTGTCATATTTGGTTTTTCACCAACATAATTCTTTATTTTTATTTTTTCTGTTTCAAGTCCAGTATCAGCTATAGCTAAAGTATCTTTCATTTCCATTGCTCTAGTTAATAGTGGATTTGCAACATCTGCTATATAATCAAGCTTCCAGTTTGTAGGCTCTTTCATTGTCATATACATTATATACTCAGGATTTTCAGTTGGTGTTATTACTACAGCTGAATACACGTATTGAGTAGCCCCTTTTAAGTATCCACCACCATCTTTAGCATCAGCAGCAATTTGGGCAGTACCAGTTTTCACCGAAACATTCTGTCCTTCAACTTGGAAATATGGACTATTATTAGAAAAATTATAAGCAGTACCATAAACTGGATCTGTACCTACATTTATCATATATTGAAGAGTTTGATTGGCTGCTAAAGCATCAACAGGCTTACCAACAATTTCAGGTGTAACCTGTCTAACTTTATTATTTGTTACAATTCGATTTATAAAATGAGGCTCTAACATTGTACCGCTATTACTTATCGCTAAGTAACCTCTAATCATCTGCAACTGGTTTACACCAATACCTTGACCAAATGAACTCATACCATTTGTTACAGTATTGTTATCAGGAAATTGCCCAGCTTCTTCAGTTCCAGCTCCCATATTTGTTCGAGTTCCAAATTTGAATCTCTCTAAATAATTACGCCAAACTTTATCACCCATTTTTTTCTCTAAAATAGTCATACCAATATTACTTGATAAAGCGAAACCTTGTGGGAAGGTCATTGTTCTACCATTAGGATTTATACTAACATCCCAGTCATGAATTTCTTGACCATCAATTACGTATGTACCACTAGTATAATATTCGTTTGGATTCATTACATTTGTATTTATTGCAGATGCAAGAGTGAATATCTTCATTGTTGAACCAGGTTCATAATTAGTTTGATAAAGGAAATTCGCCCAAGGGAAATTTTCTTTATCTAAACCTTCTTTTGTTTCTGGATTAAAGGTTGGTCTCTGTGTTGTAGCTAAAATCTCACCTGTGTCAGCCTTTACTAAAGTAGCAGCAAGTTCTTTTGCATCTGCCCCTTTTGTAGCACTATCAACTAATGATTCAAGATAAGTCTGAAGAGAAGAATCCAGTGTCGTATAAACATCACTACCATCAGTAGCCTCTTTTATTGATTCAACAGTACCTGGTAATGGAACACCAAGTTTACTTTTTTGTAATACCTGAACTCCATTCTTACCACTAAGAGTTGAGTTTAGGCTAGCTTCTATACCATTTACGCCAATTAGACCTTTCGACTCATCGTTATTCTCTAGAGTAGCTTGTCCAATGAAATGAGATGCAAATTGACCATTAGGATAACTTCTTGATAAATGAGGTTCAAACTTTATACCTTTGACTTTTTGTTTCTCTGCTTCCTTTTCGATTTTATCACGAGTACTGAAGTCAATATTTGAACCTTTTGTACCAAAATAAATATATTTTTTATCTTTATCGTTAAGCTGTTCAGAAACGTAGTTAGTATCCATTCCTAAATTGTCTTTAAATATCTTCTCAATATTCTTAAAGTCATTACTGTTAGCATATAGTCGTTCTTCTTTATTATTTACATAATTCGTATCCGTAATTACATAAACAGTATAACTACTTGAATCTATTGCAATTGGAACTCCGTTACGATCAAAAATTGTACCTCGCTTCGCCTGTATTACTTGAGTTGATTGTACATTTTTTTTCGACTTATCTGAAAGACTTTCTCCCGCGACATGGTCAGTTCCAACAATCCATATTAATCTTAAAGCAAAAACGACAAATAATAAAATCGTAACAAAAAATAAACTTTGCTCAACTCGTTTTCTATTTTGACCAGGCGTTAGATTTGCTTTTTTAATATATTTCTTTATTATTTCCCATGGAATCAAAAAGATTTTTTTCATTTTGTTGCTTTCCGTATATTTTTGTTATTAGATCTCAGGTTATTATTTTCTGCAATCTTAATAACCCTTTCCGATCTTGATAGTTCCTGAATTTGTTGATCTAGCTCCTCATGTCTAGTTTTCTTCTTATCAATTTCATATTGTACATCAGAGAGGTTTTGTTCAGTTTGCATGACTTTTGTCCTCACGAAAACTGTGCCAATAGCAATAATAATCGCTGTAAAGATAATTACAAGATAAAATGACTTTTCTATTTTTGTCATTTTATTCATAATATTCGTCAACAAGTTTGATGACACAGATTCTGCACGAATATTGTAACTATCTTCTTTGGCAGCTGATGAAATATCAAATACTTTTTTAGGTTTAGCCATGACTTACGCTTCCTTATCTATCACTTGATTGATTATTTTTCCTTAAGTTTCTGAGCAACTCGTAATTTTGCACTGTGTGCACGATTATTATTCTCTAGTTCTTCTGGACTCGCCAAAATTGGCTTACGATTAACCAATTCTAAAATTGGTTTAAGCTCGTCAGGAATAAAAGGCAAACCTCTTGGAACATCAACTGTACTATATTCTTTAAAAATATTTTTTGTTAGCCTATCCTCTAAAGAATGAAATGTTATAACACTAATTCTACCATCAATATTCAGCAGATCAATTGCTTGTTCAATTGAATCTTCTGCTGCACCAAGTTCATCATTAACTTCAATTCTAATTGATTGAAAAATTCGTTTGGCTGGATGTCCTTTTTTCTTCAATTCCTTTTGAGGTAATGCCGACTTAATGACTTCAGAAAGTTGCGTTGTTGTCTCAATAGGTTCAATTTTTCTAGCGCTTTCAATTTTTCTAGCTATTTGTTTTGAGTATTTTTCTTCTCCATAGCGATAGAAAATTCTAACCAAGTCACTATATTGGTATTTGTTAACTACTTCAAAGGCAGTTAAATCAGAAGATTGATCCATTCTCATATCTAACTTTGCTTCATTTCGATATGAAAATCCTCTACCAACATCATCAAATTGTGGACTTGATACGCCTAAGTCATAGAGAATACCATCGATTTTTTCAATACCTAAATCACTAAGTGCACTTTTTATATTTCTAAAGTTGTCTTTTATTAGAGTCACAGAGCCTTGCTCTATATATTTTTTTAATTTAATTTTTGCATTATCATGGGCTACTTGATCTTGATCAAAGGCATACAAATGACCAGTAGTCAATTTATCTAGCAGGTATTTACTGTGCCCTGCACCGCCCATTGTGGCATCAACATAAATACCATCAGGTTTTACATTGAGCATATCTACAGTTTCATGTAAGAGAACTGTCTCGTGTTTAAATTCCATATTATCTCACTTTCAAACCGATGTGTAAAATTATAGCATATTTTCAATTATTAATAAATTATCAGTAAATTTTTTGAAATAAAAAAATACTAATTTTTCAAAAGCAATGCTATTAGTATAACAAAAAAGGCTTAAATAAGCCTTTAATATTATAGCATATTTTTTATTAATTTTTAATGACTTGGCTGAAACATTCTTAATATATTTTTGTTCAAGGTTTGGAAAACGCTTCACTATTTTACTAATAATTTTTCAGCTTGTGCACGTGCTTCCTTACTAATATCATCACCTGCAAGCATTTTCGCAATCTCCTCGACACGTTCTTCATAGTCAAGTTTTCTTACTGTAGATGTCGTAACATCATCACTGCTTTGTTTTTCAATATAAAATTGAGTATCAGCAATTGCAACTACTTGTGGTAAATGAGAAATACATAAAACCTGTCCTGCTGCAGAAATCTTGTAAATTTTATTAGCAATAGCTTGTGCGACTCTTCCTGACACACCAGTATCGACTTCATCAAATACAATACTTGTCTTATTTTCTTTACGAGAAAATGATGATTTAATTGCTAGCATTAAACGACTTAACTCTCCACCAGATGCTGTCTTTGCTAGTGGTTTAAAACCTTCACCTGGGTTTGTTTGAATAAAGAATTCAATGTGTTCATTACCTTGGCGATTGAATTTTGCTTTTTCGAAATTAACTTTGAAATCTGCTTTTTCCATATAAAGATCTTTTAATTCATTTTTTATATCTTTTTCAAGATCAGAAGCAAGTTTCCGTCTCATATCATTTAGGTTATTACTAGCGATGACCAACTCTTTCTCAGCATCTTTAACTAGAGTTTCAAGACTTTCGTTATCATTCTCACCGCCAGTTAAGTCAGCAAGTTCGTTTTTAATATTATCAAGGTAAGATAAAACGTCTGAAAGCTCAGGCCCGTATTTCTTTTTAAGGGTAGCTAATACTGCAATTCTATCCTCTAAAAACATCAATTCATTTGGATTGAATTCTAAGTCATCTAAGGCTTTAGCTAGACTAGCAGTAACATCTTCCAAAATATAATAACTCTCAGCTACCTTCGATGAAATTTCCTTATATAATGGTGAAAAATCTTCAATTGTTTCAACTTCGTTCATTGCATTTCTAACATTCGAAAGACTTGAATAATCTTCATCATCTAATGCTGCATAGGCAATATTTAAAGAATCAACGATATTTTTACTATTTACCAAAATTTCTCTACGTGCTTGAAGTTTTTCATCTTCAGTTAAATCAATTTCAGCAGTCTGAATCTCATCAATCTGAAATTGAAGAACATCAATTCTTTGAGCAAATTCTTGTTCATTTCTTTTTCTTTCAAGTAACTTGGAGCGAAGATTTCTATATGTTTCAAATTTATCTTGATAAGCTTTTTTAACGGCTATGAATTCTTTTCCACCAAACTCATCAAGCATTACCTGATGCTGCTTTGGATTCATTAACTCTTGATGATCATGCTGTCCATGAATATCAACAAGATGTTCTCCAATTTCCCGAAGGCTTGTCAAATTAACCATTTGACCATTAATACGACAAACGCTTCTACCATTTGAGAAAATTTCACGTCTTAATATCAACTCACCTGTATCTTCAATACCTAACTGCTCTAATTTTTCATTTATTCCAGCAGTTGTTTCATAGAAAAACAATCCTTCTATTTGGGATTTATCTGCACCATGGCGAACGAAATCAACACTTGCCCGACTACCTAAAAGTAGATTCATAGCATCAATTATAATTGACTTCCCTGCTCCTGTTTCACCTGTTAAAATAGTCATTCCATTATCAAACTGAAGATGGATGTCTTCAATTATGGCAAAATTTTTAATAGAAATATCTTGTAAAATATTACTCACCTCCTAACAAACGATAGATTATTAGAGCGTCTTCCTCCGAATATGCAACCAAAAGTAAACTATCATCGTCTGCTACGAGTGAAAAAATGCGGCGTCCATATGATTCAAGCAAATTACGCTTAGCTAGCATTGCATGTCCTGGACCTGTTTTTATGGAAAGCATCTTGTCTAGAACTTCTATATCCAAAATTAAAGATAGATATGACTTATCTTTTTGTCCTGATGGAAGACTATAACGATATCCGCCCGATTTAGCTGGGACCTTTACTAATCCCATTTCTTTAATATCACGAGAAATTGTTGCCTGAGTTACGTCGATATTTTTTTCTTGCAGATTTTTAACTAATTCATCTTGAGTTTTTATATCTTGGCTTGAAAGAAGCTCTTCAATTTCTTTTATACGATCTGCTTTTTTCATTTATTATTTATTATCCTTTAATTCTTGATGTGCATTTTCAACAACTTGATCAATTTGCTCAGTTGATACTTCAGTATCTTTTCCATCCTTCTTCAAATGTACAAGAAATTCCATATTACCATGGCCACCCTTGATTGGTGAATGTGTTAATCCTAGGACTGAATAGCCTATTCCATGGGCAATATTTGTAACCTTGACAATCGTTTCCTTATGAACATTAGCGTCTTTAATAATCCCATGTTTCCCAATCTGTTCCCTACCTGCTTCAAATTGCGGTTTAATCAAGGCAACAACTTCACCTTGATCTTCTAAAATCTCAAATAGTGGTGGAAGAATTAAACCAAGGGAAATAAAACTAACATCAATTGAAGAGAAACTTGGAAGGCCATCTTTAAAATCATCTGGTTTAGCGTAACGGAAATTAAATTGCTCCATCACGACAACTCGGTCATCTTGACGAATTTTCCAAGCAAGTTGATTTGTACCAACATCAAGAGCATAGCTTAGCTTAGCACCAGATTGGAGCATTACATCAGTAAATCCACCAGTAGATGCACCAATATCAAGTACAGTTTTATCATCTACTGAAATATCAAAATATTCTAAAGCACGTTCAAGTTTCAAACCACCTCGTGACACATATTTAAGTTTCTCACCTTTTATATGCAATTCAGTTGCAGCATCAATCTTTTCTCCTGGCTTATCAAAACGAAGGTTATCCGTATTATAAACAAGACCAGCCATTATTCCTCTCTTGGCTTTCTCTCTGGTATCAAAAAGCCCTTGTTCGTAAGCTAGAACATCAACACGTTCCTTTGCCATTTATTCTCCTATTACTTATCGTTTATATCTAGCATATTAATTAACTCTAGGACACTTGTTGGCCAAAAGTCATTCTCATCTGATAATTCTTTTATTATTTGTCTTGCAGAATATAATTCATTTTCCAAAGCCTCTTTAGCACCTTCAAGACCAAGAAACTTAACATAAGTTGCCTTATCTTCCTCAATATCTTTGCCCGGAGTTTTTCCAATTTCTGCAAAATCAGCTGTTACATCTTTTATATCATCCCTAATTTGAAAGGCAAGACCAATATGTTCACCAAGTTTACGAAGCTTTTCAACTATCCTCTCATCTGCTTGTGCAACAATAGCTGCTGCTACAAATGGAAAAGTTAGCATTCTTCCCGTTTTCAAAGCATGAATCTGCTTAAGCCCATCAAGGCTGATTTCTTTTTGCTCACTATCCATATCTAATACTTGACCGGCTACCATTCCATAAGAACCACTCGCATATGATAATTCGCGAACTAATTTAACTAGAATTTCTGCAGGTAGCTCACTTGAAACCAATAAATTATAAGGATCAAGAAGTAATGCATCTCCCGCGAGAATTGCTTGTGCATAACCATAAACTTTATGATTTGTCAGGCGACCACGTCGATAGTCATCGTTATCCATTGCTGGTAAATCATCATGGATAAGACTAGAAGTATGAATAAGTTCAACCGAAGCCGCTACCTTATAATGCTCCTCTGTTAATTCAATACCAAAGGCACGCAAAGTTTGTAACATAAAAAGAGGTCTTATTCTCTTTCCACCAGCATTGACTGAATATAATATAGAATCTGTTAAGTGTGGAATCATCTCTTTAGCTGAGTAAAATTCCCTAATGGTTTCATCAATATTACTTAATAATTCATCATTCTCCATCAAAAACCTCTAAAGAACCATCTTTTTGCACAATTTTCACCAAAGTATTTTCTGCGTCAGCTAAAGTCTTTTTAAGGCTTTCACTTAAAATCATTCCCTTTTGAAATTCTGAAATTGCATCCTCAAGAGCAACATCACCATTTTCTAACTTACGAACAATTTCTTCTAACTCTGCCAAATTATCTTCGAATTTCTTTTCTTCTGCTTTTGCCATTATTTATTTTTTACCTCAACATTTATTCTTCCATCTGCTAAATCTATTTCTAATATATCACCATCAAACACATCATCAGTACTTTTAACAATCATATCATCTTTCTTAACAACTGCATATCCACGAGATAGAATCTTCTCTGGACTAATCAAAGTCAATGCCTGCCAAGCTCTTTCAGCTTGGTTTTTCTTTTGATCATATATTTTATTTATTGCATTTACAAGAAGCCTTTGTTCTTGATTAATTAAATCCTGATAGTTATTAACTTTTCTTAACAGGTTAATGCTAGACAGTCTTTGATTTAAAAGCTCGTAAGTTTGTGACTTCTGTCTTAAATTTTGCTTCGTCAAGTCAATTAATTGATTAGTCAATAGATCAACTTTTTGAATGTGTCCATCGTAGAGACGCTCAGGTTGTCTAAAAATCACAGAATTAACAAGACGGTCAACACGTTCTTGTCCTAATCTTATGGACTTTAAAAGTGCTGCTTCCATTCTTTTTTCACGATCAGATAAGGCGGTCAAAATATCAAACTGGCTAACTGGGGTAGCTATCTCAGCTGCTGCAGTAGGAGTTGCTGCCCTTCTATCTGCCACATAGTCAGCTAAGGTTGTGTCAGTTTCATGACCTACACTCGAAATAACTGGTATTTTAGATTCAAAAATTGCTCGAACCACTGACTCCTCATTAAAACACCAGAGATCTTCGATTGAGCCACCTCCTCGACCAACGATTAAAACATCAAAGTCTCCAATATCATTTGCTCTTCGTATATTTGTTGCTATTTCTTCTGCTGCACCATCACCTTGAACTTTTGTAGGAAATAGAACAATTTCTGTCATTGGAAATCTTCTTCCAACAGTAGTTATAATATCGCGAATGACAGCACCCGAGGGACTAGTTACAACCCCAATTTTTTTTGAAAATTGAGGAATATCTTGCTTCCATTGCATATTAAAGAGGCCTTCAGATGTAAGCTTTTCCTTAAGTTGCTCAAACTTAACAGCAAGTGCTCCAATCCCATCAGGTATCATCTGAGTTACATTTATTTGATATTGTCCACTTTTTTCATAAAGGCTTATTCTCCCAACAACCATTACTTTCATACCATTTTCTGGTAAAAAATTTAGTTTATTAAAAGCTGGCGCAAACATTGTAACACTAATAACAGCACTATCATCTTTTAGTGAGAAATACTGATGACTTGGCCTTTTACGAAAATTTGATATTTCTCCTGTTAAATAGACTTTTTCTAAATATGGATCACGCTCGAATTTAGTTTTTAAATATTTTGTTAATGTTGAGACTGTTAGGTACTCAGTCATTTATTGTTCTCCATGCTGCTTGATATGTTTGCTCCATCAGCATTGTAATCGTCATCGGCCCAACTCCCCCTGGAACTGGAGTAATGAGGCTTGCTACTTCACTTACCTCATCAAATTTAACATCACCAATTAACTTTCCTTCACCATTACGGTTCATGCCAACGTCAATAACAACTGCTCCATTTTTTACAAAGTCAGCTGTAATAAAATGTCCTACTCCAATAGCAACGACTAAAATATCAGCTTGTTTTGTTACATCTTTAAGGTCTTTGGTTTTAGAATGAGTAATAGTTACCGTAGCATTTTCTTGCAATAACAAAGCTGCCATTGGTTTTCCAACAATATTTGAACGTCCAATGATTACTGCATTTTTACCAGTTAAATCAACATTGTACTCTTTGAACATTTCCATAATTCCTGCAGGAGTTGATGGAATCATGAGTGGATTTCCTTCCCATAATTTACCCATATTAAGTGGGTGAAAGCCATCAACATCCTTTTGAGGATCAATCGTTAAAAGCACTTTCTCTTCATCAATATGTTTTGGAAGTGGCAATTGAACTAATATTCCATGAAATTGAGAGTCTAGATTGTATTGATTAATTATTTTAAGCAAATCTGCTTCTGATATAGTTTCTTCAACACGACGAACAACCGAATTGAACCCTAAATTATTTGCTACTCTTTCTTTATTTTTCACATATACTTGACTTGCTGGATCCTCACCTACTAAGATAACCACCAAACCAGGAGTAATTCCTTTTTTTATCAATTTATCTGTTTTTGTTTTTAAATCAGCTTGCATTTTTTCAGCTAAAGCTTTCCCATCAATAATTGCCATTTATATCACTCCCCTTAATTCTTATAGTTTATCTCTTATTATACCAAATTTTCATAAATTCTTCTGAATTAATATTCTTTTAATGCTTATAATCCCTTTCTATAAATCAGTAAAAAACTAATCCATTGCTAGACTAGTTTTTTACTGATTTATTCATTTATATATGTTCGATAAATTCTATCACTTAAGAGACATACAACTTCATAATTAATTGTATTTCTTTTATCAGCAACATCATCAACTGTGATGACATCTCCTCCATTTTTGCCAATAAGAGTTACTTTCGTTCCTAAAGGATATTCTTGATCAAGTTTAATAGTGATTTGATCCATTGATACTCGTCCAATAATTGGCATCCTCTTACCATCTATTAATACGTCAAAGCCTTGCATATTTCTTGTCCAACCATCTGCATATCCAATTGGTAATGTTCCAACAAAAATATCAGAATCTGTAGTGTAAGTTGCTCCATAACCAATAGTCTCTCCTTCTTCAAGAAGCTTCACATGGCTCAGTTCACTTTCAAGTGTCAAAGCTGGCTCGAGTTCAAATGGTAGTTCAAGATTACCACAAGATGGATTTAGTCCGTACATAGCATCACCAAAGCGTATGATATCTTCAATTGAATCAGGATGCCATAAACTTGCTGCTGAATTTGTTGAGTGAATAAAATGTGGACGACGATTCATACCAATAAGCGCGCTTTTAAAGGCATGTTCTTGCTGTTCAAATTTTGTTTGAGAAGCTTCATCTGCAGTAGCAAAATGAGTAAATATACCATCAAATGTAAAATTATATTTGTCAATAATATCAATAATTTCATTAATATCTTCTACACTTCGAACACCAATTCGCCCCATTCCACTATCAAATTTTATATGCAGTTTAAGTCCCGATAGGTCTGCTTCTCTGTTTTCGTCTATAACTTGTAATAACCATTCAACACTTGGAATGGTCAAACTTATGTTTTCTTCTAGCGCGAGTTCAGCATCTCTCGGTGAAATTCCACTTAAAACTAAAATATTTTCAAAAATATTGTTTTCTCTTAATTCAATAGCTTCATCTAAATTTGATACACAAAATCCATCAACTAACCCTTGCACAGCATGTGCAACTCTGACAGATCCATGCCCATATGAATTTGCTTTTACAACAGCATAAATCATCGGATCAGATCCTACATGGTCACGAAGGTTTCGGATATTTCTTCTTATACTTTCCAAATTAACAATTATTCTTGTTGGACGATGTATACTACTTCTCATTTTCTTTAACTCTTTTCTAAGATAACAAATGCGATAGCTTCAAGATTTGAATGACTAATCGAAATAAAAACATTTCCTAATTCATTAAAAGGTGACTTACTAAAGTATGGAGCCCCTTGGTTATTATTAAGTATTTCTAAATCTTGAAAGCTTATTTCCCCAATTCCACTTCCCCAGGCTTTTGAAAATGCCTCTTTTGCCGCCCAGCGACCAGCAAGGTACTCAATTTTTCTTTGACCTGAATATTTTTCAAAAATTTCAAGTTCAGATATTGTCAGTATTCGTGCTGCAAAGCGATTGCTTTTTTCATATGCTTTCTCAATGCGAGAAAGCTCTATATTATCAATTCCAATATTCTTAATCATTTTTTGCCATATTAACAAGTTGGCTTACTTCTTTTTTACTTAATTTGCGATATTCACCTGGAGCAACACCAGCAAGATCAAGTGGTCCATATTGTACACGACTAAGTTTTTGAACTGGAAGACCTACTGCTTCAAACATTTTTTTAACTTGGTGATTACGGCCTTCATGAATAACAAGGCTCACAACACTTGTTTTTTTAACACCGTCAGTTTTCAAAATTGAATAAGTTGCAGGCTTTGTTTTACGACCATCCAGTCTAACACCATGTGTTAAAGGACGAAGATTTTCCTTATTCGCTTGACCTTCAACTTTCGCTACATATACTTTTTCAACTTCATGACGAGGGTGAGTCATAAGATTTGCAAATTCCCCATCATTTGTCATCAATAGTAGACCACTAGTATCCCAGTCAAGTCTACCCACGGGATAAATACGTTCTTTTACACCATGGAAATAGTCCATAACAGTTTTTCTACCCTTTTCATCACTTACGCTTGAGATAACTCCACGCGGCTTATTGAATAGAAAGTAAACAGGTTCTTCACTATATGCTGAAATTCCATCAACTTCTACTCGATCTCCTGCTTTAACCTGATAGGCAAGATCAGTCATCATTTTCCCATTAACCTGAACCTGACCAGATTTGATTAATTCTTCAGCCTTACGACGACTTGCGATACCCGCATGGGCTAAATACTTATTGATTCTCATTTATTAAATTCCTATTTTCTATTAATTGCTATATTGCCAATTATTTTCTAAATATCTTCAGAAAGTTCTTCTTCTATAGTTAGATTACCATCATCAAAAAGTGAAACTTCTTCAATATCTAATTTACTTTCATCTACTTGAGGTAGTTCCTCAAGTGAGTTAATTCCTAGATAGTCTAGGAAGAAGTCAGTTGTTGCATATAAATTTGGACTACCAATTACTTCTTTTTTCCCAATAACTTTTATTAAGTCAAAAGTTAAAAGAGTTGTAATAGCACCCTGTGAATTAACTCCGCGAATATTATCAACTTCAATTCTTGTTAAAGGTTGCTTATAAGCAATAATAGACAATACCTCTAAGGCAGCCTTTGACAAAGACTGGTTGATTGGAGTTTTAGCATAATGTTGTAAAAGCTCCTTGAAAATATCCTTGCTAGTCAGTCTATAACGACTTGCAGTTTCGATAATAGTCAATGCGCACTCTTCATCATTTTCGTATTTTTCTTTTAATTTGTCAATTTGCTGTTGAGTTGCTTGTGGGCTAATGGACATTAGACTGGCTAAATCTCTGATTGTTAGCCCTTCTTCCCCTGCTACGAAAAGCAAGACCTCAAGCATTGCCGTCTTGTTCAAAAGTAGTTTCCACCTTTTCTAAAATAATTGAACCAAAAATTTCTTGCTGACTACAAGAGATAGTTTGGGTTTTAATGAGCTCAAGCGTAGCTAAGAAAATAGTTATCATCTCATCCTTGTTTACCGATGTCGAAAATAAATCAGAAAACTCAACACGACCTCGTTCATTAATAATCTGACTTACCTCTATAATTTTTTCCTCAATAGAGAAAGAATCACCAACAATCGTGTTATTCTCATCTCTTAACTCTCGTCTTTTTTGCTCAAGAACCTTATTAAAGGCCAAAAATAAATCTATACTATTTTTGTCGAAAGCCAGCTCAACATCATCTGCAGCGATTTCAGTTTTTTCTTTGGAATAAAAACCGGCTCTATAAGTATGTAACTCCTGTAGATCTGCTGATAAAAGCTTAAACTTACGATATTCATCAATCTGATTTAAAAGTTCTTGTTCTAAATCTATTGTATCATCCTCAAATTCATCCGTCACTGTTGGTAAAAGTCTACGGGATTTAATAAGGATGAGTTGGCTTGCCATAACCAGATATTCACTTGCAAGCTCTAATTCCATTGTTTTCATAGAATTAACATATTCAAGATACTGCTCAATAACTGAAACAAGTGGTACTTCATAAATATCCATCTTGTATTGACTTACAAGATGGAGTAGTAGATCTAGAGGTCCTTCAAAATCTTTAATTTTAATCTTTATATCATTCATTCTTATAATATTTTTCTAGTGTTGCCGTAGTTGTAAGACCTAATTTACCAGCTAAATCATGAATTTTCATTCCTCTAGTAACTTGGCGAAGAATATATTGCTCTCGTAATTCTTGGGCTGTTAGGGGAGTATATTTCTTTAATTCATAGTAAAGAAATTGTCTAGATTTTGAGAATAGTTCATCACCATTAGTTATACTACGTGAAATAAGTATAAATTTATTAGACATTGGAATAATCCTTTTAAATCCATTTTTTGTTAGGGATAAAATTTTGAAATTCCAATCAAAATCACGCCAACTAAGAGACTGTATTTCTGTAGGGGTTAGACCAAATTCTATTATTAGTAGGGCGATAAATTGCCCAACAGATTCAATTTGCCCATAAACATCTGGTAACTTTACAACCCGAGGTATTTTCACATCATTTTGAACCTTTTTAACTTTTATTTGTTCAAGTTGAAGATATTGTGAAATATTACCTTTATTGTATGAATATTTCAAGAACTGATTGATAGCTGAAATCTTTCTTTTAGCAGCAGTCTGACTCAGACCATCAGCCAAAAGTTTTTGCCGATAAATATCTAAATTTGTCTTTGTCAAATCGCGTTCCTCCATGAAGGACGCAAAGGCTCTTAAATCATAAAGATAATTATCATATGTATTCTTAGTTATACTTTTACTTGCCAAGTATTCCAAGATTCTTTCTTCATTGATTACAGAGTTTTCTGCCATATTACTACTCTCTTATTTCTTTAAATTTTTTTCATTTTCTGGTATTTTTTCTATTCTGTAATGCTTTGGAAAATCATGTACAAAAGCACTAAACGCCTTTAAAATTTCTTGTCTAGGAATGATTCCTACAAACTCTTTATCATTTAAAACAGGTAGAAATGACTGTTTTGTAAGTTTACGTAAGATATCTTCAAAAGAATAATTAATCTGAACCGTTTCAATTTCATTATTTACAATTTCTGAAATATCTGTTTGAGTACTTTTTTCATAAAAGAAATCATGAGCATTTTCAAACTCAACGATTTCTGTTAGTCCTAAGATACCAACAAACTCTTTCTTTTTGGTAATAACAGGTACGTTTGAATATTTATATTGACTCAAAAGTAACTTGGCGTGAGCAACATTATGTTCATCAATTAAAACCGCGACATCTTTTGCAGGTTTCATGAAGGTTTCTGTTTGTGCCAGAAGGAAATCTTCTATTTGTCTATCTATCATATTTTAATTGGAACTCCAAATCTTTTATAGGTTTATGATCTCTTGTGAGATATTGTATATGATAACCTTCATTATTTAACTCAAGCTTACAATACATTTTTTCATGATGATCCCCACGAGGTTGACTTATACTACCTGGATTTAAAAATAAAATTCCATCTTCAATCGTAGCAACTGGTCTGTGAATATGACCGAAGAAAGCAATATCGGCTTTCTTATCCTGCGCTAAAAGCTCAAGTTGTTTCAGACCAAAATTTACACCATATAAATGCCCGTGTGTAACAACGATTTTTTTATTCTCAGCATTGATAGTGGCAACCTCTGGATAACCTGAGTCGAAATCACAGTTTCCTTCAACAACAGTAATTCCTTTCCAAACTGGATCACTACTTGGAAGTTCTGAATCACCACAATGAATTATTGCACTTGCAGTTCCCTTGTATTTATCCTTAATTTCTTCAACAATTTCACGATCACCGTGAGAGTCACTCATAATAATAATCATTTTGCCCACTCTCCCCATACTTGTAGAAGCTTTTCTAAAGCTTTTGCTCGATGCGAAATTTTATTTTTTTCTTCTAAAGGCAACTGTGCAGCAGTTTTCCCTGTTTCCCCAACTTCAAATAATGGGTCATATCCGAAGCCGTTCTCTCCTTTAGGAATAGTTGCAATATAGCCATCCCAATCAGCTTCAACTACTAAAGATTCTTTACCTGGAGCCGCAACTACTAAGGTTGTATGAAATTGTGCTGTTCTTCTTTCGGGAGTAATAGCAGTACTTGATAATTCATGTAATAGTTTTGCATTGTTAGCAGCATCGGTCGCCTTATCACCGGCAAACCTAGCACTCCAAACACCTGGTAAACCACCCAAAACATCAACCTTCAAGCCAGAATCATCAGCTAAAACCATTTTCCCAGTTAGTTCAGATATAGTTTCTGCTTTAAGTCTTGCATTTGCTTCAAAAGTTGAACCATTTTCTTCAACTTCAGGTAATTCAGGATAATCATTTAGATTTTCAACTGTATAACCTAATTTTGAAAACATTTGACGAAATTCTTTCGTTTTACCTTCATTATGTGTAGCAATGAGAATTGTCTTATCCTCACTAATTTGATATTTTTTATCTTTTTTTACAAAGTCAGGTTTTAGATTCAAAGTGTCAGAAAGTTTCTCACTGTCGAAGTCTCCATAAGTCTCCAAATGAATTAATTTACCATCTAGATATGCTGAAAAGACTCCATTTGAAAGCTGATACTGAAAATCTTTTCCAGTAGCAGTACGAACCATTTCAAAGAAAAGATCAAATACTGCATCAGTTTTATCTTCTACAGAAAAAATTTCTATACCAAAACTCTCGCTATCATTATCCTCAAAAAATTTTTTGAAAAAATTTTCAATTGGTAGAAACTTTTCTCTAAAATTTTCTTCAAAACTATGAATCAGAAGAAAACCATTAGCATCTAACTTACCAAATACGTTATTTTCTACATCTTTAAAAATTTGACTCATAAATCAACATGCTCCACTTCTACGTCTTGATTTAACCATGTGTCTGCAATTTCTTTAAAACTTTGGACATTGGCTGTTGTATAAAATTTATGATTTAATATTTCTTGCTCAATTCCATTGATTTGGAAATAATCAAGCAACATTGAAATATCACTAACTGTTTCAGCACCACTATCAATCAGTTTAACGCCTGTCCCCATTACATTTTGAATTATTGGTCGTAATAAGGGGTAATGAGTACATCCAAGAACTAAAGTATCAACTTTCCCTGTAAGTTCTTGCAAACTCTCGTAAATTACTTTTTTAGCAAGCGATGAATTTACTTCATTACTTTCAACCAAAGGTACAAAACGTGGACAAGCCAAGCTATATACTTTGATTTTAGGTGACTTAAGGTTTATTACTTTCCTATAACTGTCACTCTCTATGGTCATCTTAGTTCCAATTACACCAACTTTATCAGTTTTTGTAGATTTAATTGCTGCTCTTGAACCAGGTAAGATAACCCCTAAGATTGGTACATCAATTTCCTTTTTTATTTCCTCCAAAGCGACTGCTGTAGCAGTATTACAAGCTATCACAATCATTTTTACATCTTTGCTTAAAAGAAAATTTACTAATTGCCATGTATATTCTAATATTTGTCTAGCAGGTCTTGGACCATAGGGTGCCCTGGCTGAGTCACCAATGTATATAACTTCTTCATGAGGTAATTGACGCATCAATTCTCTAACTACTGTAAGTCCTCCAACACCTGAATCTAGAACCCCAATTGGTCTTTTATCCATGATATCACCTAAATTTTCAGAAAATAAAGGGGCAGAGCATCATGCTCAAGCCCTTCATTATTTCTTACTAACTTCTTGTTTTGCAGAATTTTTGATTTGACGAAATACTTGTTGAACTTGAGTTTCACTTGGTTTGCGTCCCATTGAGCTCATCATCATACGTACTGCGTCTTCATTTAATGGTGGGTTATCAGCCATCATTTTCTTAACTTGAGAACGAGTTAAGAAAATACCACCTGCAAAACCTGCTGCTGCAGCTACTAAGATTAATAAAATAGCAATTCCGATGTTCATAATTATGTATATATCTCCTTATTGATTGTTCATTAGGTAATTATACCAAAAAAGTTATGTAAAGAAAAGTTGAAAGACAATATTACTACTTAAGTACTAGTAAATTCTTACCAATCTACTTATTCAGAAAAATCAAATCCGTATAGGGTTGCAAAGTAATCTTCTGGAACTTCTGCACGCCTTATCATACGTGGGCTTCCATCTTCTTGTAACAATATTTCCGCACTTCTTAGTTTAGCATTATATTGATAGCCCATTGAAAAACCATGAGCACCTGCATCATGAATTAAAAGAGTATCACCAATTTTAATTTCAGGCATCATTCTTTCAACAGCAAATTTATCATTATTTTCGCATAAAGAACCCACTATATCTACTTTCTCAGTTGGTTCATCGTCATACTTACCATTTATGCTAATGTGATGATAAGCCCCATAAAAAGCTGGGCGCATCAAATTTACAGCACTGGCATCAACTCCAATGTATGTTCTATAAGTATTTTTTCGATGCAGTACTTTAGTAACTAATAAACCATGGGGTGCCAACATATATCTACCTAACTCAGTGTATATTTTGACCGAAGTAAGACCATGGGCACTAAGAACCTTGTCATATGCTTGATGGACTCCCTCACCTATTTTAAAGATATCATTTTCTTTTTGATTTGGTTTGTAATTGACCCCAATGCCGCCTGAAAGATTAATAAAATCAAGGTCTACACCTGTCTCTTCCACCACTTCAACTGCAAGTTCAAATAACTCTTCAGCAAGTGCTGGATAATAATCGTTAGTTACTGTATTACTAGCTAGAAAAGAATGGATACCAAATTTCTCTACTCCCAGTTCCTTTAGTTCTTTAAAGGCTTGAATAAGTTGTTCCTTTGTCATCCCAAATTTAGATTCTTGAGGACTATCCATAATATCAGTTCCAAGTGCAAAAACTCCGCCTGGATTGTAACGACAAGATATTGTCTTAGGAATTTCAACTGTATCCTTTAATAACTCAATGTGTTCATAAGCATCAAGATTGATGATTGCTCCAATTTTAGCTGCATATTCAAACTCACTTGCTGGTGTGTCATTTGATGAGAACATGATATCATGTCCTTTAAAACCTAATTTATGACTCATTAGTAATTCAACATAACTAGCACAGTCTACTCCACAGCCTTCTTCCTGTAAAATTTTAAGTATGGCAGGTGTTGGTGTTGCCTTAACTGCGAAATATTCTTTAAAACCTTCGTTCCATGAAAATGCTTTATATAAATCACGCGCTTTTTGTCTAATCCCTGCTTCATCGTATAAATGAAAAGGAGTAGGAAATTGTTCTGTTATTTCATCCAGTTTATTTTTATCTACAAATGGTTCTTTCATCATAGTCCTCCATATTTTTATAATATTCTAACATATTCTGACAAAATAAAAAACCGAAGAAAGAACAATATATATAATATTTTTTAATTTAAAAGTGATATAATTGTTCTATTATTTTGTTTTCTTTTTTTGAGAAAATTATTTTTTATTTATGAAAGGAATGTTTTGAAAAGTAAATTTATAAAATTTTTCTGTCTTAGTATATTAATGTCAGTAAATTTTTTATCCCCCAAAAACACATCAGTATTCGCTGAAGAAACGGACTTAGGACCTACAGGAGATTTCTACCAAATAACCAAAGAATATGGTTATACTGTTGATAGAAAATACAAACCTAAATCATCTATTATGATTGATGCTCAAAATGGTCAAGTCTTATGGCAAGATAACCCTGATGAGATCCGAGACCAAGGTAGTATGGCAAAAGCTATGACTATGTTTATTGTCTATGAAGCGATGTCAGAAGGTAAATTTAACATGGATACGCTTGTAACGGCTTCTCCTACTGATCAACAAATTAGCCAGATCTTCGAGGTAAGTAACACTCCGTTAGTTGCAGGTGTTCAATATCCGGTTAGTGAACTTATAAAAATGTCCTTTATTCCATCTTCAAGTGCCTCAACAATTATGTTAGCTAATTTGGTATCTAATAATGATGCTGGAAAATTTATTGATATAATGAATGAGAAGGCTAAAGAGATTGGTATGACTAACACTCATTTTAATAATTGTTCTGGAGCACAAGCAATTGCTTTCAAAGGCTTATATACACCTCAAGGTTATGATGCCCAAGCAGGTAATCAAACAACGGCTCGTGATTATTCTATTTTAGGCTATAATATTGTCAACAAACATCCTGAAATATTAGAGATTACTAAAAATGCTAGTCTAACTATTATGAAGGGTACACCTTATGAGGAGAAAGTACAAAACTATAACTATTCTCTACCAGGAAATATTGCTCCTAATGGTAAATCATATGCCTATGAAGGTGTTGATGGTATAAAAACAGGGTCAAGTCCAATTGCTGATTATAACTATATGGCAACTTGCAAAAAAAATGATATGCGTGTCATTGAGGTAATAATGGGTGTTGGAAACTGGGATGATGAGGATAGTGAATTCAATCGTCATCTATACGGTAATGCACTACTTGATTACGCTTATAGTAATTTTTCTAAGGAAGTAATATTACCTGCTGGAAAACATACTATCGATTCGAAAAAAGTTAAGACTGATGGTGATTTAGTTGCTGTCAAACCAAAAGACAGAGATGGAACATTTACAATTTCTGATAAGGATGTCGTTTACAATTCTCCTCTCCCTTTTGTAAGTAAAACTATTCCACAAATTGAAGTTGCATATGAAAAGACTAGTTTATCGTATAGCTCAAACAAAGCAAATAATGATAAAAAAACTCCGACTAATAATAGTTTCCGAAGTTTCATTAAAAAAATATTATTAATTTTTGTACTTTTATTATTCTGCTTGTTAACACCTAATCGAATTAGAAATCGTAAAAAAAATAAATTTATTATTTCACTTAAATTATTAAGTCTTTTAGTTGTTACTTGCCTAACTTTATCAATTGTACTGAATATTATTTAGTATCAAAGCCTGCCATATTTGGCAGGTTTTTTTTGCTCAAAAAAAGCACTTAGTTGTCAGTGCCTAATATCAGTGCCTAATATATGTACTTATTTTTCAGTTATGGATGACTCTGTTGTTTCTGTGCCACCAGTATCAACCTTAAAACCATTTTCAAATTTCGCTTCATCATTTTGAACAAAACCAAAATCCTTTAATGGAAATACCTTGAATGTAATTCTTCCATAAATATCTGATTTATCAATTAATCCAAATTTACGACTATCGTCAAATACCTTACGATTATCATTTAAAATAATATATTTATCTTTTGGTAATTTTTGAATATTTTTTCCAGTCAAACTAGAAACAGAGAAGTCCGCATTATATTCTTCATCAGGGTTTTCTTTTAGAAAAGCAGTTTCATTCTTTTTAATGTATGGTTCTTTTATTATCTTTCCATCAATATAAAGAATATCGTCAAACATTGTAACTTCTTGACCTGGAATTCCAATAACTCGACCAATATATTTTTTATCACCATTTCTATAAGCTACTAAATCTAAATTTTCAAGCTTACTCTTCTTAAGAGCAAGTACTTGTTCAGATTTTGTTAATGCTGGTGCCATATTATTGTTATGAATTCTTATTGGTTCAAACACATAAATTCTTAACAGAATTAAAGCACCAATTAATAATGCCGTGATAATCAGTCTAGTATATAAATCTCTTTTTACCATTTTCTACTCCTAGAACTTTTAGCTATAATAAAAGGTGGTCCATCCCACCCTACTTGATTAATATTACTGGGGTAGCTGGATTCGAACCAACGCATGAGGGAGTCAAAGTCCCTTGCCTTACCGCTTGGCTATACCCCAAAAATTGACTCACTAGAAAACTAGTAATGGAAGGGGAGGGATTCGAACCCCCGAACCCGAAGGAGCGGATTTACAGTCCGCCGCGTTTAGCCTCTTCGCTACCCTTCCATGGTTAAAATATATTTCAAAATCAACAGATATTATTCTATCAAATGTCTGCTGATTTTTCAATACTAAAATTAAAAATTATAGAGATAAATTATAATTTTTAATTGCTTCCTCTAGTGCAACTGAATAATTTTTATATTGTGCCTTATCTTTACCACTTTCTCTTAGTAAGAATTTACCATCGTTTTCGATAATTTCAGCAACAATTTTTTTGCCAATTACTAGGTTTACACCTGCATCTGTATCCACTACTTGGATTTCAATATCTTTCTTTTTACTCATAAGTATATTCTACAAAAAAACTAGACAGTTTTCAAGGCGAATGAGTTGAAGCGAAAAGTTTTTTCTATGGGAAATTTATTAATTTACTATTATGTTTACAAAAAAAGGACTTACACAAGTCCTAATAATATAAATTTTATACTTTGAAAATCCAACCTTCTGGGGCTTCAACATCACCAAATTGAATTCCCACTAGTTCATCATATAGTTTTTTTACAACTGGACCGACCTCAGTTTCACTATAAAAAACATGAAAATCATCTTTATTTTGAATTCCACCGATTGGTGAAATTACTGCTGCTGTACCACATGCACCTGCTTCGATAAAATGGTCTAAGTTGTCTATTTCAACTTCTCCTTCAATTGCTTTCATGCCTAAACGGTTTTCAGCTAAGTAAAGAAGCGAGTATTTTGTGATACTCGGTAAAATTGATGGACTAAGGGGTGTAATAAATTCGTTATCTACTGTGATACCAAAGAAATTCGCACTTCCTACTTCTTCTATTTTTGTATGTGTTGCTGGATCAAGATAGATTACGTCACTAAATCCACGATCTTTTGCAGTATCACCTGGAACTAGACTAGCTGCATAGTTACCACCAACTTTTGCTGCACCAGTACCATAAGGAGCTGCTCTGTCATAGTCATATGAAACAATGAAGTTCGTTGGTGCAAGTCCACCCTTGAAGTAATTTCCAACCGGCATAGCAAAAACTGTAAAGATATACTCAGGAGCAGCATGTACACCTATTGTATTACCAACCCCAATTAATAATGGACGAATATAGAGTGTTCCGCCTGTTCCGTATGGAGGTACGAAATCTTCGTTTGCTTTAACTACTTGTTTAACAGCATCAATAAATTTATCTGTTGGTACTTCAGGCATCATCAATCTTCTTGCGGTTCTTTGGAGTCTTTCAGCATTCTTATCAGGACGAAATAGATTAATCGACCCATCTTTTGTCCTGTATGCTTTTAAACCCTCAAATCCTTGTTGTCCATAATGTAGAGCTGTGCTAGCTTCTTCAAGATGTAAGGTTGAGTCTTCTGTTAAGGCGCCTTCATCCCATGATCCGTCTTTAAAACGTGAGATGTATCTAAATGGTAGTTTCCTATATTCAAATCCTAGATTTTCCCAATCAAGTTCCACTGTCATTTCATATCCTCCTAGATTTCTGATATAATAATATTTAATAATTTTAGACTTTTTTTTCTATAAATTCAAGAGATTTTTAGAAAAATTCAGAAAATTCGAGGTATTTATGAATTTATTAAAAAACGTTGATTGGAATGAACTTTTTAAAAATGTAGGAAATAAACTTTTCTACATAGCAATAACTAGTATCTTATTTTATATATTATATAAATTCTGCAAAAAGATTGTGGAACGTTTCTTCAAAAATTATTCCCAAAAGTCTTGGTCAAATACTAATTGGACATTAACATTTTCAAGAATTGCTCAAAGTGCTTTGCAGTATATAACTCTTTTCTTATATATATACACCGTCTTAGATATTGTCGGAATTCCTATGAGTAAACTTCTCGCAGGTGCTGGATTCTTTGGTGTTGGCTTAACTCTAGTTGGAAAAGATTTACTATCAGATATAACAAATGGTTTTTTTATTATCTTTGAAAATCAAGCTAGCGTTGGTGATTATGTTTCAGTTGTTAATATGCCCGCAGCAATTGGTCTTGTTAAATCAGTTGGTATAAGAAGCTTGGTATTAATAGATGGTAATGGATCAATTATCTATGTACCAAATCATAATATACAAAGTATAAGAAATTTTTCAAAAGAAACCTATAAACTTTATATTGACCTACCTTTAGCAAACAGTTCAATTGAAAACCCAGATACGATTTCAAAAGAAATTACTAAAGTTAATAAAAATATTTTTTCTCAAAATAAAGATCTTTTTATTGAAGAACCAACTTATATTGGGATACACGATATAAATAATTCAGGATTATTTATACGTAACCTTGCTAAAGTAAAATATACAGATCGTGGGAAGGCAGAAGCTCTCCTCATGGAGGGGTATTTAGAACTTAATTTGAAGTCAGAAAAAGAACAGTCAAAATCAGAGAATTAATTCTGATTAAACTGTTCTTTTTTCTATTCACTTAAATCAATATCTTTTTTCAGTCTCTCAACGTCAAGGTCAGCACGTAAGAAATTTTTATCATTTGTTGGGAAGCTTTGTTCTAATTCATGAACTGGCCCTAGTTCAAACTGTCCTTTTTCAAGAACATAATCTAAGACATGTCCTCCAAATGAATGATCATCAGACAAGAAATGTAAATGGAAGCCTGCAACGCTCACACCATGGAACATTTCTGGTGTCCAAATACCTACTACAGTACCTTTTACATTCTCTTCAATATATTCTGGTTGAACTTCAGCCACTTTGGCAAAACGTTCACCATTTTCAGCACGTGTTATCATTCTAACATGCATCTTTTTAAAAGTACCTTCAATTTTTATTGAACGGAAAAGGTTATATCCATCGAAATAACTTTCCATTTTCTCAGAAAGATCTTCACTAGTTATTTCAGTTCTTTGGATACCAATTACTTCTGCTTCATGAGGAATCACCGCAGCATATGGTACCAATGAATCTCCAGGTAGTTCTGTAATTGTTTTATCCCCACGAGCTTGGTATGCTTTACCGTCTAAAACAATAAGTTCACCATCTATTGAATCAACTGTTCCGATTCCTAAATCTCCGTGGGTTAAAAGTTCATCAATTGTTAAATTTCCAGCATAAAGTCCTGCCATTAAAGCACTTAGAGTATTATGTTGGAAAAGTTTAATTCTGTCTGTCATTAATAAATCCTCCACTCACCATTATAAAACAAAAACGCTATAACTAAAACAATAAAATTTAGGAATTTACTCACAAAGAAATATCTCCACTTAAAGTCAACAAAAAAACAGCCTAGGCTGTTTTTTTAACAAATTATTTTGCATAGTCAATGGCTCTTGTTTCTCTGATAACTGTAACTTTAATGCTACCAGGGTAGTCCATTTCCTCTTCAATTTTTTGTTTAATTTTATGTGATAAGACTGTAGCCTTATCATCATCAATTTTACTTGGATTAACAAGTACACGTACTTCACGTCCTGCCTGAATAGCAAAACTTGAATCAACACCATCAAATCCATTTGAAATTTCTTCGAGGTTTTGTAATCTCTTGATATAATTATCAATTGATTCACGACGTGCGCCTGGTCTTGCTGCACTAAGAGCATCTGCGGCCGCAACCAATACTGCAATAACACTTGTTGGCTCTGTATCGCCATGGTGACTTGCAATTGTATTTACAACTACTGGATTTTCCTTGTACTTCTTAGCAAGTTCTGCTCCAATCTCAACGTGGCTTCCTTCAATTTCATGGTCAAGAGCTTTACCAATATCATGTAAGAATCCTGCACGTTTAGCGAGAGCTACGTTTTCACCCATCTCACCTGCAAGTGCTCCTGCAAGAGTTGCTACTTCAACAGAATGATCAAGAACATTTTGACCGTAACTAGTTCTGAAATGCAAACGTCCCATGATTTTGATTATATCTGGATGTAATGTATGAGCACCAACCTCAAAGGCTGCTTGTTCACCATATTCCATAATACGTTTATCAAGTTCTTTACGATTCTTTTCAACAAGTTCTTCAATTCTCGCTGGATGGATACGACCATCTTGAACAAGTTGTTCAAGTGTTAAGCGAGCAATCTCACGTCTTATCGGATCAAATCCTGATAAAACAACTGCTTCTGGTGTATCATCAATAATTACATCAATACCTGTTAATGATTCAAAAGTACGAATATTACGGCCTTCACGACCAATAATACGACCTTTCATTTCATCATTTGGCAAAGTAACTACTGAGACCGTTTGTTCACTTACAAAATCTCCACTAACACGTTGCATTGCTAAAGAAATAATATTTCTAGCACGCTTGTCAGCTTCAGCATTTGCCTTTTCTTCACTAGCACGAATAGTTTGAGCTAATTCACGAGTAAGTGATTCTTCAGTATCTTCTAATACTATTTTCTTAGCTTCTGCAGTAGACAACTGAGCAATTCGCTCTAGTGCCTCTTGTTTCTCTGCATCAAGCTTGTTCACCTCTTGTTCACGCTGTACAATTTGCTGCGTTTTTTGCTCAAGATTATCTTCTTTTGAATCGAGATTCAATTCCTTTTGTGTCAAGGCATCGTCTTTACGATCTAATATTTCTTCACGTTGTTTTAAACGATTTTCTTGTTTCTTAAGTTCTTGCCTACTTTCTTCAAATTCATTTTCAATCTTTAAGCGATAATTTTGCCCCTCCTCTTTCATCGCTAAACGGGCTTCTTTTTTCATATTTTCTGCATCACGCTCAGCATTGAGAGTTAAATCATTAGCTTTATTCTCTGCATTTTCTATCAATGTGTCAGCATCAAGCCGATCTTTATTTAGACGAATATTGCGCAAGATAAAACCTGCAAACAAACCAATTACAGCACAAACGAGAGCAATTACGACATTAATTGCTAACATTTTACACCTCAATTGTTATATTTGGTACTCATAAAAATCTTCTATTAGTACTCTATTATTTTAACATAATTTAGGCATTTGGTCAAAGTTAGTGAAGTAATTATTGTTATTTTTTTTACAAAATTTATCACAATTTCCAAAGACAAAAAAATAAAGACAGGAGTTATATTTATCCTGCCTAAATCATTAAATTTCAAAAATAAAATATTAATCTTTATCTACTTCAATCAGCAAATCTCCTGATTCAATACGATCGCCTTCGGCAACAAAAATTTCTTTTACAGTTCCAGTAAATCTTGCTTGAACTGAAGTTTCCATCTTCATTGCTTCAGTGATAAATAGATTATCTCCTTTTTCGACCTTATCACCTACTTTTACAAGAACTTTAAGAACAGATCCCGACATAGTGGCACCAATTTGGTTGTCATTTGTCAGATCAGCTTTCGGTCTCTTACGGCTAGTAGTTTTGGAAGATGCATCATGAACCACGATTTCTCGTCTTTGACCATTGAGATTGAAGTAAAGTGTCCTGTTACCATCCTCATCAATATCACCAATTTGGTCTAGGCGAATAAGTAAATCTTTACCTTTTTCAAGGTTAAAGTTAATTGCCTCTCCTACTTCCATTCCTCGGAAGAAAGTCGCAGTATCTAGTAATTTTATATCAGCAAATTGTTCATAAGCCTTACGATAGTCCAAAAATACTTTTGGATACATAATATAGCTTAAAACTTCTTCATGCTTAGGTTTATAGCCTATCAACTCTTCCAGTTCTGCTTCAACCTCTTTAAAGTCAACAGCTTTTGCCAGACTACCAGGTCTTACAGTATAAGCTTCCTTGTCTTTAAGAATCAACTTTTGTAGGTCTTTTGGAAAACCACCGACAGGTTGACCTAAATCACCGCGGAAGAAGGAAATTACAGAGTCAGGGAAACTCAAAGCTTGACCTTTTTCAAAGATATTTTCTTCCGTAAGATCGTTTTCCACCATAAATAGTGCCATATCACCAACAACTTTCGACGATGGAGTAACTTTCACAATGTCCCCAAACATCATATTAACGGTATGGTACATTTTGGTAACTTCATCCCAACGATCACCAAGACCCACGCCCTTAGCCTGTTGTTGAAGATTAGAGTATTGACCACCTGGCATTTCATGCATGTATACCATCGGTTGAGGTCCAGTTACACCGTTTTCAAAGGCCTTATAATTTTTACGAGCACCAAGCCAATATTGATTGATTTTATCAGCATTTTCAACATCAAAATCAGGTTGTCTATCAGATCCTTCAAGAGCATAGTAAAGACTTGTCATACTTGGTTGACTGGTAGCACTACTCATAGCAGGAATTGCAAGGTCTACTATATCAACGCCGGCACGGACTGCTTCCGCATAGGTAAAAATACCATTTCCGCTTGTATCGTGTGTATGAAGGTGAATTGGTAAGTCAGTTGCTTCCTTCAATTCAGAAATCAAACGATATGCAGCCTGTGGTTTAAGAAGTCCAGCCATATCCTTAATAGCTATGATATGCGCTCCTAAAGACTCAAGTTCGCGAGCCATGTTCTTATAATAATCGACTGAATATTTTTGTCTTTCGGGATTATTAATATCACCAGTGTAACAAATTGTCGCTTCAGCAATTTTCCCTGCATCACGCACTGCTTGAATTGATTTTTCCATTTGAGGAACCCAATTCAAACTATCAAAGATTCTAAATACATCAATACCTTGTCGTGCTGACTCTCTAATGAATTCTTCTAACACATTATCTGGATAATTAGAATATCCTACAGCATTTGATCCTCTAAATAGCATTTGTAAAAGAGTATTTGGCATTGCTTTTCTAATTTGTCTAAGTCTATCCCATGGATCTTCAGTTAAGAATCGATAAGCCACGTCAAATGTTGCTCCACCCCACATCTCAGAAGAAAATAAATTAGGCAAAGCTTTTTCAGTTAACGAAGCGATATCTAATAAATCTTTTGTACGAACACGTGTAGCTAATAGACTTTGATGGGCATCACGGAAGGTAGTATCAGTTAAAAGAAGTTGATTTTGGTTTTTAACCCATTCAGAGACTGCATCAGCACCATCTTGGTCAAGAACATTCTTTGCTGTAATTATTTTTTTATCAGATTTATTAAGCTTTTTTGGAATATAGATTTCTGCCGGATGTTTCTTTTCTTTTTCAACACCTGGGAAACCATTCACTGTAATTTGACTAATATATTTAAGGGTCTTATTACCACGGTCTCTTGTAGCTGAAAACTTGAATAAATCAGGGGTATTATCAATAAAGGTAGTTAATACTGTTCCGTTTTGGAAATCTGGGTGACTAATTACATTGTTCATGAATGGAATATTAGTCTTGACTCCACGAATTCTGAACTCTTTCAAGCAACGTTGCATCTTTTGGATAGCTTGTTCAAGACTTGTCCCATGAGTACAGAGCTTAACTAAAAGAGAATCATAATAAGGAGTTACGACTGCACCAGCATATGCATTCCCAACATCTAAACGTACTCCAAATCCACCTGGTGAACGATAAGTATCAATTTTTCCAGTATCAGGCATAAAGTCATTCAAAGGATCTTCTGTCGTAATACGACATTGAATAGCTACTCCTTTATGTTCGATATCTTTTTGTTCTGGAATTCCAATTTCCTTATGCAAATCTTTACCTTGGGCAATCAGAATTTGAGACTGAACAATATCAATATCAGTAATCATTTCAGTAATTGTATGCTCTACTTGAACACGAGGATTTACTTCGATGAAGTAAAAGTTATCTCCTTCAACTAGAAATTCAACAGTTCCTGCATTGATATAACCAACGTGTTTCATGATTTGAACTGCAGCTTGACAAATTTTTTCTCTTTGCTCGTCAGAAAGTGACACACAAGGGGCAACTTCTACTACTTTTTGGTGGCGTCTTTGAACTGAACAGTCACGTTCAAATAAATGAACAACGTTACCATGTGTATCTCCTAAAATTTGAACCTCAATATGTTTAGGGTTTGCAATATATTTTTCAGCATATACTTCATCATTACCAAATGCAGATTTTGCTTCACTTTTAGCACGATCATAGCCTTCACGAGCTTCTTTGTCATTATGAGCGATACGCATTCCGCGTCCACCACCACCAAGAGAAGCTTTAATCATTATTGGATAACCATGTGTATTACCAAATTCAATAACTTCTTCAACTGAGTCAACAATTCCATCGGTACCTGGTACAGGGCTAATTCCAGCATCATATGCAGCTTTTTTAGCCTTAATCTTATCTCCAAAAATATCTAAATGGTGAATTGATGGTCCGATAAAAGTAATTCCCTCATCTTGACAACGTTTTGCCAAATCAATGTTTTCAGATAAAAAACCATAACCTGGGTGAATTGCATCAGCTCCAGACTCTTTAGCAATACGGATAATATCTTCTATATCTAGATAAGCGTCAATTGGTTTTTTACCCTTACCAACTAAATATGCCTCATCTGCTTTGAAACGGTGCACTGAATATTCATCTTCAGCTGCATAAATTGCGACAGTTGAAATTTTCAACTCTGTACATGCTCTAAATACACGAGTTGCAATTTCACCCCTATTTGCGACTAAAACTTTCTGCATAAAAAATATCCTTCCATTAATAACTAGGTTTGCAACAAGTATAGCATGGATATTGTGCATTAATTTGTTCTTTTACAAGAAATCGGTTTCATTTTCAATGTTTTCTGAAAATAAAAAACAAGTAATCAAGCCAGTTTTGGTCGAGTTACCTGTTTTTTATATTAATTTTGACTACTAAAATTAGAGTTTTTCTAAAAAACTAATCTAATAGTGCTTTTAAATCTTCTACTTTATCCAATTGTTCCCATGGAAGTTCGATATCTGTACGACCAAAGTGTCCGTATGCTGCTGTCTGACGATATATTGGGCGGCGTAGGTCGAGCATCTTGATGATACCAGCTGGACGAAGATCAAAGTTTTTACGGATAGCTTCAATTAGCTTATCATCGTCAACTTTTCCTGTTCCAAAGGTATTGATATTAATACTGATTGGTTGTGCAACACCGATAGCATAAGAAAGTTGAATTTCTACTGTATCAGCAAGTCCAGAAGCCACGATATTTTTTGCAATATAACGCGCTGCATAAGATGCAGAACGGTCAACCTTAGTAGCATCTTTACCAGAGAATGCTCCACCACCATGATGTGCATAACCTCCGTAAGTATCAACGATAATCTTACGTCCAGTAAGACCTGAGTCTCCTTGAGGTCCACCAACTACGAAGCGTCCTGTTGGGTTGATAAAATATTTTGTATCCTCATCAAGTAAATCAGCAGGAATTACTTCCTTGATTACCTTGTTAATTACATCTTCTCTTATTGTTTCAAGAGTTACTTCTTCAGCGTGTTGGGTTGAGATTACAACTGTGTCAATTCTCTTTGCAGAACCATCTTTGTTATATTCAACCGTTACTTGGCTTTTAGCATCTGGTCTAAGATAATCAATCTCACCAGATTTGCGTAAATCAGCAAGTTTTTTAACCAGTTTGTGGCTTAATGAAATTGCTAGAGGCATTAGCTCAGGTGTTTCGTTAGTAGCATAACCAAACATAATACCTTGGTCACCTGCACCAATTAAATCAAGCTCGTCACGGTCTTTATTACCACGAATTTCAATAGCTTCATCTACTCCTTGAGCAATATCTGGTGATTGCTCAACTAGGCTTGGATGAACTCCAACTGTTTTGTAGTCGAATCCAAAAGTTGCATCAGTATAACCGATTTCCTTAATTGTATTACGTACTACAGTATTTATATCTACATATGCATCAGTCGTGATTTCACCAAAAACATGAACACTTCCAGTGTATACTGCGGTCTCAGCAGCAACACGCGCATATGGATCATGTTCTAAAATCGCATCTAAAATTGCATCAGAAATTTGATCGGCAATCTTATCTGGATGCCCCTCTGATACACTTTCACTTGTAAATAAAATCTTCTCTGTCATTTTTGTTTCCCCCTACTTTCTATTTTTCGGTTACAGGTAGTGGATTTTCTCCAACCATCGGGACTGTACCATAGTCAATTCTAACACAAAATCTTTTTAATAAGTAGCAAAAGATTTTTATAAGATGATAGTAATTATTAATGTCTAGAGATCATTATAATTATTTATAAACCTTCATACTTAAATAAAGGTAACTCTTAACAAATAATGGTATAATTAGTTTATGACTACAAAAGAAAAAGTATTTAAAATTTTATTCGACGCTGTTGACTATGTTAATGGTGAAGAAATCGCAACTGTCTTAGATATTAGCCGTACAAGTGTTTGGAAGGCTGTCAAGGCTTTGGAGAAGGACGGAGTTTTAATAGACTCAGTAAAAAATCGTGGTTACAAGCTTATCGCAGGAGATCTTCTCAATGCAAGTGAAATCGTTGAGAAAGCAATCGACGTTAAGAATGTAAAAATTACACCCGAGAGTGCTTCGACTCAGGCTGACGCTAAAAAGGACTTGGAAGAAAACACACTTTATTTAGCGAATGCACAAGAACAAGCAAGAGGTCGTTTCGGAAGAAGTTTCTATTCTGAAAACGGTCGTGGAATTTATATGAGTTTAGTTATTAAGCCACATGTTAAATTCTCTGATATGCCTCAATATACTGTTTTAACTGCTGCTGCTGTTGTTCAAGCGATTCAAAACCTAACTGGTATTGACACTCAAATCAAATGGGTGAATGATATCTACATGAATGGTAAGAAACTTGCTGGAATTTTAACAGAAGCACAAACTGATGTTGAATCGGGTACTGTAACTGATGTTATTATTGGAATTGGCTTTAATTTTGCTATTCAAAATTTCCCTGATGATATAAAAGATAAGGTAACTAGTCTTTTCACTCAACATCCACCTATCACAAGAAATGAACTCATCGCAGAAATTTGGAATCAGTTCTTCTACCTATTAGATAAGGACTACTTAAAGATTTACAAGGATCATTCATTAGTTCTAGGTCGCGAAGTTTCTTTCGAACAAAATGGTGAAGAATACACAGGTAAAGCAGTTGACCTTACTGATAAAGGAGAACTAATTATCGATACTGACCAAGGTCAAAAAATTATCTCAAGTGGAGAAATTTCACTGTCTAAATGGTAAAAATATTAAAACAAGATTATCAATTGCTTGATAATCTTGTTTTTTGAATAAATTTTTATCTAACTAAATAATCACGAGCCATTTGCCATACATTGTCTTCATAATTACTTATTACCGTATAAATATTTTTTCCCTTTAGATTATATAAAGATATACAAGAAATTCCTGGATCACTTCCTTCCATATAGATGTATTCTTCATCCTTAGTCAGCCAAAATCCTAATCCATATTTTTCATCATCACTTTCTGCATGCTTTTTAAACATTTCTGAGATACTTTCCTCTGATATAATTTTAAAAGAAAAAAGTCCATCCCAAAAATTGCAAATATCAATTACTGTAGTAAAGCATCCACCAGCTCCAGTTCCCTTAGAATCAATAGAATAAATATTACTTCGAGGAGAACCATTTTTCGTCTTTATATAACTTGTAGCTGTATTTTTAGGTAACTGATCAAGTTCGTAATATCCAGTATTAGTCATATTAAGTTTTTTAAAAATATTTTCATTTAAAAAATTATCAAGGGTGACGGTATCTATTTTTTCAATAATATCAGCTAAAATAACATAGCCAGCATTGTTGTATATAAACTTTCCTCGTCTAGTATTATCTTGAACCTTATTTATGAACAAGGGCAAAATATCGCTATTTTTTCGAATTGAATAGTTTGGAATTTCTTTCCATAAACTTTCGTAACCATCATTAATAGACTCATCAAAATAATCCTGGATACCTGATGTATGAGTCAGTAGCTCATGTATGGTTATATTATCTTCAATTGTACCTAATGAACCATTATAAATTTCTTTAATTGTCGCAGAAAAAGATAATTTATCAGATTCTATCAATTGCATAATTGCAACTGCAATAAATGTTTTACCCATTGATGCAGTACCAAATTTAGTATCTACATGAATTGATAGTTTATTGGCCATATCACGATACCCACAGGTTTCAATTTTAACTTGGGTATCTTGTCTTTCAAAAGTTACTCCGGAAAATCCATTCTTTTCTTCGCTCACTAATCTATTCCTCAATTTTTTATACAATATATCGTGAAAATGTTATCAATTTTTTAATTTATTATATCATATAAGGAATGGATTTAGTAAGACACAAACAATTCTGTATAAAAATATAAGAACGCTTATTATAAAAAAAGTTATTTTCGTATTAGTATTAATGTATAAAATATAAGAGGTGGTTAATATGAATAAAAACATAGTAATTTTAGGTGGAACATCAGGTGTTGGGAAAGCAATAGCTTTGAGTCTTATACCTTATGATACAGATATTACAATTGTTGGAAGAAATGAAGATAAAGCTAAAGAAATAAAAATAATTTCAAATAATAAAATAAATTACATTTTAGGAGATTTAACAAAAAAGAACGAACAAAAAAGAATTGTAGATATTTTGAACAATAAACTTTCTAAAATTGATGTATTACTAGATACTTTTGGAGTATATCCTACATCACCTACTATAAATATAAGAAGTAATTTGCAATCTCATTATGAAATTATTACCCTTCTTACTCCACTACTTTCCAAATCACAACAATCTAGAGTTTTCATAGTAACTGGAAATCCAGTTGCAATAAATAATATACCTATTCCTTCAACTCAGAATAACGTAGTAGAGATGGCTTCATGGGAAATTTCATATAAAACATTATTAATGATTTATTTATCTGATCAACTTATTGATTCTAATATAATGGTTAACTCTTTTTATCCTGGAGAAGTTAGAAGTAATCTTATGTCATGGACAAGAAATATTAAAAATACAAATGTTCCGGTTGGAAAGTATCTTTCATTATCTAATAAATTGGTAAATAAAACTGGCGAAATGTTTGATCAAAATGGTTCTGAAATATATTTACCTAAAGAATACTATTACAAAGAAAATCAAAATAAATTAAAAAAATATTTGAACTAAATATAAATAAAAAGCAAAAATAAATTACTTATTATTTTTGCTTTTTATTTATTACACTCTATATTACGTATCTAAAATATAAGCCAAAGTGTCCAAATTTTTCATAAATTCTATTTTTATGATGGGCTTCATTATCTTTAAAATAATCATAAAACTTTTTCTACTTTCTACGTAAAATATTTCATTTATCAATGTAGAATTTCCTATTGAAGTCAACTCGAACTTAATTTTATAATCTAATTTATCTCCTTTTATGTCATAAAATACTTCATTACCACCATCAGTAATATTCAAAATCTCTCTTCCATTAAAAGTTTTTTTAGGTCGTTTTAATTCAAGTAAATCATCACCACATTCTGTTACTCTCGAAATATCATATGCCCATTGTGAAATATTAGATGAGGCTAAAAAATTTTTCACTTCATCAATATCAGCACTTATTACTGTTTTATTTTCAAATAATTTTTCCATTTGAAATCCCCTCTCTTAATAACATAATTATAGGAGGATGATTATAAATAAAAAATAAGCATTCTTATATTTTCTTAAAAACTTCTTCTTTATAAAGATTTCTGAACAAATCACTATTAGTACTATACTCAATTTTTTTAATTTTATTGTTTGTAATACTAACAGCTAAATAGTATAAATTTGCTAGCATATAATGAGAATTATGCGATGAAATAAATTTTATTGCTTCTTCAATTGTTTCAAAAGAATCTGAATACATATTTAATGTTTTTTGTGCAAGAGCTTTTAAATAGAACAATACATTCATATTCTCTTCATATTTTATTTTATCTAGATCAAAAAATGATTTGCAAAAATAATCTTCCGATTCTTTTTTTAGACCTAGTTTTGCAGAAATCAAACCTAAACCAGAATTACATAATCTTTCAACAATGTTTTTATTATTTTCAATTAATACTATATTAAAATTTTGCTGAGCTTCTTTTAAATTTCCAATTTGAAACTGTGAAACTGCTAAATAATAATAGTAATTCTGCATGTTTAATTCACTAACAGATTCTATTACATCAGTTGATAATAAAAAATTATTCAATCTCGAATACTCATGATTCCGACACAACAATTCGCATTTCTCATTCATTTTGAAATCACTGCTAAGAGGTAAAAATTCATTTAATGAGATATCTTGTAAGTTAGCAATTCCCAGTCTACTCAATAATTTTAATAATATATCTCCTGAAGGCATATAGTTTCCAGCTTCAATATTTGATAAAAGGGGTTGAGAACAAATGCCATATGCACACTGCTTTTGACTTAGACCTAACTCTATTCTTTTTCTCTTTATAATATTGCCAATTTCTTTTTTATTCATTTATAATCTCTAAAAATCCTTTATTTTATCAAAATTTATCAAAAAATAGCATATCAATGATACACTATTTTTCGGCTCTATAGTTCACTAATAAATTGATATGCTTGTTGTCCTGCTACTGCGCCATCACCTACAGCTGTTGTTACTTGACGCAAGTCTTTAGCACGGACATCTCCGATTGCGAAGATTCCAGGTATACTTGTGCGCATCTTTTCGTCAGTTACTACCCAACCCGCTTCATCTGTTATCCCTAAATCTTTTACAGTTTCAGTCATTGGATCAAGACCAACATAGATAAATAGACCTCCGACTTCTTTTTCTGAAACTTCATTAGTTTTAAGATTTTTAAGCTTAACACCAGTAATTTTTTGATCATCACCGAGAATTTCTTCAACTACGGAATCCCAAATGAATGAAATTTTTTCATTAGCAAAAGCACGGTCTTGAATAATCTTTTGAGCACGTAATTCATCACGACGGTGAACAATTGTAACTGAGCTTCCAAAACGTGTTAAAAAGATTGCTTCTTCAATGGCTGAATCTCCACCACCTACAACCATGATATCTTTGTTACGGAAAAATGCTCCATCACAGACAGCACAATACGAAACTCCACGAGCTCCATACTCTTCTTCACCAGGTACTCCTAAGTGACGATGATTAGCTCCTGTTGCAATTATTACAGTTTTAGTTTCAAATTCTTCATCTTCTGTAATTACTTTTTTTATATCACCATGGTCTTCAACTCTTTGTACAATTCCATAAGCATTTTCAACACCCAATCCTTCAAGTGGTTCGTACATCTTCATTGATAAATCAGGACCCATGATTGTTTCATATCCAGGATAATTTTCAATTTCAGCAGTATTATTCATTTGTCCGCCAGGTGCTCCTTGTTCTAATAAAAGAACTTTTAAGTCACTTCTTGCAGCATATAGAGCTGCTGTCATTCCAGCAGGGCCTGCACCCAATATAATTGTATCGTACATAATTTCTCCTAAATTTAAAATTTATATAATATATTCTATGCTTTATATCAACAAAAACCAAAGAAAAAGCTCAATCAAGAGCTCATATCTTTTAGCGTGATCTAATAATAATCAATATCGTCAAAGTTGCAAATGACAATATTGGAATGCTCAAAAAATTTATCAGCATTACATCAAAAATTTTATTTTGTCTTTGATAGATAGTTTTATTTTGACCACGTGCCATATAACCAAGTATATATAAAACACTTATGGCAAATGCAATTAATGCCGTGATCAAAAGGGCTTCAAGGTATAATTTAACAGTGAATTGTAACATTATTCTTCCTTTTGCTAATTTTCAATTACATCCATTGTAACATTATTTACATGTCTATTCAAAAATTCTTTTGTTCTAGGATTTTTTGGATGATTGAATACCTCGTCAGGAGTTCCTTGTTCAATAATTTTTCCTTTTTCAAGGAATAAAACTTTTGTAGCAACATTGTAGACAAAATCCATTTCATGACTTACTAGTAGCATTGTTTGACCGTCTCTTGCAGCTCGCAGAATTGATTCTTGAACTTCGCCAACTAATTCTGGATCAAGAGCACTTGTTGGTTCATCTAAAAGGAGTAACTCAGGCTTCATCGCAAGAGCTCTTGCAATACCAACTCTTTGTTTTTGACCACCTGATAGAAATTTTGGATAATAATCCATTCGATCAGATAGTCCAACTTTTTTAAGTTCTTGCTCAGCAATTTTATTTGCTTCCTCTTTAGATAATTTCTTTACAACTGTCAAACCTTCCATGACATTTTCAATAGCTGTCTTTCTCTCAAAAAGATTAAACTGTTGAAAAACCATAGCGGTTTTTCTTCTAAGCTCAAGAATTTCTTGATTAGTAATCTTAGCAAAGTCAACTTTAAAATTATTAATTTCAATTTGTCCAGAATCAGGTTTTTCAAGATAATCAATACTTCTTAAAAAAGTTGATTTACCAGCACCACTTGCACCAATTATAGCTATAACGTCACCAGAATTAATATCAAGTGAAATACCATCCAAAACAAGGTTCCCAGAAAATGCTTTTGTTAAATTTCTTATTTTAATCATGTACAGCTCCCCCGTTATCAAATGGATTTGAGAATAATCCACGTTTTTTCTTTTCATCAGGGTTAGGAATTTCAAGCTTACGCTCAATAAGTGAAATTATATTTTCGAATATAATATTTATTGCCCAATATACTATTGCTAAAGCAATATAAGCTTCAAATATACGATAGTTACTTCCACCTAAAATTTTTGCTTCTGCTGTCATTTCAATTACACCAGCAACAAATGATAAAGATGTTCCTTTAAAAAGACCAATTAGGGCATTCCCTAATGGTGCAGCAGCAACAGTAGCAGATTCAGGTAAAATCACTCTACGGAATACTTGAAAACTTGTCATCCCAAGAGATTTAGCTGCCTCAATTTGGCCTGTTTCAACTGATTGAATTGCTGAACGTATTGTTTCACTATTAAATGCTGCTTCATTCAAAGTAAATGTCACAATAACAAAAAACATAGAGGAAATATTATTTATATTATAGTTAGTACCATAATTCATATTAATTGCACGAAGAATTAGTGGAATACCATAATATGTCAATAATAATTGAACATAGATTGGTGTCCCTCTCATGAAACTAACGAATAAAAGTCTAAGTTGGTTTAAAACTGGAATTTTTTGAATACTAATTATTGCAAGAATCAGAGCTAATATTAAGCCGAAAATTGCTGAAAATAATGTAATTTCTAATGAAACTGGAATTTTACTGATAATTTTTGGAAAAGATCCAACGAAAGCATCCCAATTGAAAATCTTATCGAAGAACATTGCCCAAAATTCTTGAAAACTGTATTTTCCTTGCATAGGTAAGCCTTTCTCAATTATTTATAATCACTAGCATCTGGAACAAAGTCACCATTGAAAAACTTTTTAGATAACTCTTTTAAAGTCCCATCTTTTTCAAAATCTGCTAATACCTTATTTACCTTTTCTTCCAATTTCTTCCCTTCTTCATCATTTGCAAAAATAAAGAAGTCTTTACCAGAATAGGCATTACCATCATCTTTGATCTTAATCGGAGATACTTGTAAATCATATCCTTGATCTTTAATTACAGTATTTAAAGAAATTGTATCATGAAGTACAAAGTCAATTTTCTTACTCTCTACATCACCTAGTCTTGTTCCCAAAGGTAGGTTATCAGCATAATTTACAACTATTTCCTTCTTATCAGGATTACTCTTATTCCAATTTAATAGAATTTCAGTGTAGTTAACACCTGCTGATGCTTCAGTTGATTTTCCAGATAAATCATCCAATGATGATACATTGTCTCCTTTACGAGTTGCAATTGCATTATCTGTTTTAGAAACAGGGTAAGAATAAATATACTTTTTACTTCTTTCTTCAGACCAACCAATATTATTTGCACCTACTTGATAGCGACCAGCATCAATACCAGTTAGAATTGAATTAAATTCAGTTACCTCAACTTTTGCATCGTATTCAGGCAACTTTTCAAATACTTTTTTCGCTAACTCAACATCATAACCTGTTGGTTTACCATCAACCACATAACTATAGGGTTTTGTATCACCGTCAGTTGCTATTACAATTTGCTCTTTTTTTACACTTGATGATTCTTGAGTTTTACTTGATGAAGAACCATTACCGCATGCAACGAGGAGAGCAGCGGCAGCAACAGTTACAACACCTAATGATAATTTCTTAAATTTATTACTCATGTAATATCCTCGTATGCTAGTTACCTAGCATTTCTCTCTAAAAGTTTTGTTTTTTAGCTTTACGTTCAGCACGACCACGTGCTTTTTGTTCTTGACGACGTTGTTTTTTATTTCGTTCATCAAGTACCCAGCCAATTTTTTTCTTATATCCTGGTTTAATTTTTTTCTTCTTTTTCTTAACAAGACCAATCATTGTTGGATCAAGTTCTTTCTTAGTTTTTTCACGTTTTTCACGACGATCACGATCATAAGTATCAACAATTTCTCCATTTTTTATTACTTTAGGAGAAAACTTGATTCCCATTTTTTCAAGATCACGAATTGCTGAGTCATCACTTGGTGCATATAAGGTAATTGCTGTACCTGATAGGCCATTTCTACCTGTACGACCAACACGATGAACGAAAAATTCTAAATCACGTGGAATTGCATCGTTAATTACATGGCTTACACCTTCAATATCAATACCACGTGCCGCAAGGTCAGTAGCAACAACATATTGATAATCTAGATTTTGAACAGCCTTCATGATGCGTTTACGTTCACGCGGAGCAACACCACCATGGATTTTAGCTACTTTTAATCCGTTATTAACTAAGAAAGAATGAATTTCATCTGCACGCTCTTTAGTATTAGCAAAAATCATTGCTAAATATGGATTAATAGTTTTAACAATTTCTAATAATTGATTATTATTGCTTTTTCCTTTTGTAGAAATTAACCAATTATCGATTGTATCACTGATAACAGTCTTACTTGCAATCTTTTCAATTACTGGATTATTTAAATATTTCTTCAAAAATGGTTGTAACTTTTGTGGAATTGTTGCTGAGAAGACTAGCATTTGAACTTTTTTATCAAAAGTTGACGCAATCTTGTCTACATCAGTTAAGAATCCCATATCTAAAGTCATATCTGCTTCATCAACTACATATGTGTTTGCAGTGTAAGTCTTTAAGGCTTGTGCATTGATTAAATCAAGTACGCGACCTGGTGTTCCAATAACTAAATGTGGTTGATTGTTTGCTAATTTTTCAATCTGACGATTTTTATCAGTTCCACCAACATAGTTAACTACACGAATACGATCATCATTTGCAACAAACTTCATAGCCTCATTATAAATTTGAGTTGCAAGTTCACGACTTGGTGCAGTAATAACTGCTTGCACAGTATCTGATTCAGGATTAATTTTTTGGAAAATAGGGATTAAGAAAGTATGAGTTTTACCACTACCTGTCTTAGATTCTCCAACAACATCTCTTCCTTTCAAAATCAAAGGAATAATTTTTTCTTGAACTTCAGTTGTTTCTTTAAAGTTAATATCCTCTAGTGTCTTATTAATAAATGGTTTTAAGTTAAAATCTGTAAATTTCATGTTTTCCTCTCTCATTTACTGTTCATTAGATAAATAACAGTATAAATAATCAAGCAGATTTACAGACGCTCCTATTCTGAAAAATGCTCATCAGAGTATTATACCAAAATAATCAAGCCCTGTGTATAAATCAGTTTTCCAGTAGCCTCAGATGGTTAAATAAAAAAGCACGCCATAAGACATGCTTTCTACAGAATTATTTAGCTGCTGCATAAAGCTCGTTAACTTTATCCCAATTTACTAATTCAAAGAATGCTGCGATGTAGTCAGGGCGTACGTTGTGGTATTTCAAGTAATACGCATGTTCCCAAACATCTAATCCAAGCACTGGAGTTAATCCATCACTTAATGGTGAATCTTGATTTGCAGTTGAAACAACTTGAAGTTTTCCATCTTTATCGACTACTAACCATGCCCAGCCTGAACCAAAACGTCCTGTTGCTGCAGTTTTAAATTCTTCTTTAAATGCTTCAAATGAACCAAATGATTCATTGATTGCGTCAGCGATTTCAGCTGTAGCTGGACCACCAGCATTTGGAGCAAGAATTTCCCAGAAGAATGAATGATTGACATGTCCACCACCGTTATTGCGGACAGCTGTACGAATATCTTCAGGAACAGCATCTAAATCTTTAACAAGATCTTCAGCACTTTCGACTTTTAATTCTGGGTGTTTTTCTAAAGCTGCATTAAGATTTGTGATGTATGTTTGATGATGTTTATCATGATGTAAATGCATTGTTTCAACGTCGAAAAATGGTTCTAATGCGTCGTATGCGTATGGTAATTCTGGTAATGTAAATGCCATGATTTTCTCCTTATTTTTTAAAAAATTTTGTTAGTAAATTATTAATAACCTTTATTTATATTGATCTTCACCTGGAACATAATCAGCTCCATAGAATTTTTCAGAAAGCTCTTTTAACTTACCGTTTTCTGAAAGTTTTTTAATCTCAGTATTAACTGCCTCTTGAAGATCTTTTTGATCTTGACCAAGCAAGAAATATTCGTATGTTGCAAATATAGGATAGTCTTTTAAGTCAGGAACATTATTTACAAGATCAAGTCCATTTTCCTTAAGTAAAATTTCTCCATTTGACTTACTAGCGAACATGAAATCTATTTTACCTGACTCAACTGCTGCCATTCTTTCTTTTAACGGATCTTCAGAGTATGCAAAATCAATCTTCTTATCTGGATTTTCTTTATTCCATTGTTCATAGATTGCTCCATAATTTGAACCCGTTGGTACTAAAGTCTTTTTACCAACTAAGTCAGCTATACTCTTAAAGTTATCACCTTTACGAGAGAAGATTGCGTTCACATTTTGTGAAATTGGATAAGTGAATAGATATTTTTTCTCACGCTCTGGTGTTTTACCAAAGTTATTTGCACCAATTTGAGCACGACCAGTATCAACATCCATTATGATTGAATCATCTGGAACTTTTTTATAGTCAAACTCGTACTGTGGTAGTGCTTCATCTACAGCTTTTAGTACTTCAATATCAAAACCAGTTAGTTTATCGCCATCCATGAATGAATACGGTCTAGAGTCAGCAGTTTGTGCTACTGTAATCTTTGTAACTTTAGAATCGCTTTTTGATTCTTCTGTTTTTGAAGATGATTTACTACCTGATGAACAAGCAGCTAGTAATGCTGTACTTGTAAGCAAAACAGCTCCGACAGTAAATAGTTTCTTTAATTTCATTAAAGCCCTCCTATTATATAATCCTCGGATCATCAGACAAATCGTCTACTATTATTAACGATTAGTCGAAAAACCGATATTTATTTAACAATGTCCCTCTCATTTTCACAAGAAATTTAAATGAGAAAACGTTAACATGTCTATTTTCTAATATTTACCTTTTTCAGTCAACTAAAAGGCTCAAATTTCGATAACTTTTGCTATACTAAATAAATTCCACATTTAATAGTTAATAACTATAGATGATGTTATTATAATCATAATGACTATGACTTAATTCATAAAAAAACAAATTCATTTGGAATCTGTCTTTTTTAATCTATTTCACTCTACTCAGAGCAATTTTTATTACTTCCACATCAAAAAGATAATTTTTATCCCCATATCCAGATTTAATTTGATAATCTAAATTAATTAAATCATATATAGTTTGACTTAGAAATTCTAATGATAATTTACTTACCGTTTGTAGCGCAAGCTTCACCCTATATGGATGTATTTTTAATTGCTCAGTAATTTGTGCTTGTGAATTTCCCTTTTTCTGTAAAAGTTTTACTTGATAATAAAGTCTAAAATTACCTGTAAGAATTGAAAGCAATTTTATTACGTCCTCACCTTGAATTACTAAGTCATTGATAAGGGAACGTGCTTCTTTAATACGACCTTTTAGTAGCATTTCAGTTAAATCAAAAATGTTATCCTGTAAAGTTTTTGGCAACACTAAATCTAAATCAGCAATACTTATCTCTCCATAAGGCTTATATAACTTCAATAAATCAAGATTCTTTTTTGCTAATCCAAAACTGAAAGATGACTTTTCAAGTAATCTTTTCATTGCTGTGGCAGAAATGTCCATGCCCATTTGTCCTGACAAAGTAAGAAGGTGACTACTTAATTCACTTTCTTTAAGAGAAACAGCTTCAAAAACAATACTTTTTTGCTTAAGTTTTTTAACAACTCTTCTCTTGTTATCAAGTTTTCCGTGAACAATAATAATTAAAACAGTCGTATCAACTGGATTATCTACAAATCCCTCGAATCGACTCAACTCTTGTTCTGTAAAGACTGATTTCTTGGCAGTTGATATATCCCAGAAATTCTCATAGATTACAATTCTTTGATCGTCAAAAAAAGGTAAGCTTTCAAGTTCTTCCAATGCAAATTTACTATCAGATTCACTCAAATCTATATATGATTGGCTTAAATTATCAGAAGAAAATTGTATTTTTTCTAATATTTTTTGCTTTGCTTCAGATAAAATATCCTCATCTTCTCCATATATTAAATAAAGTGGAGAAAGATTTTTTTTATCTATTTTATCTATTTGGTCAAAAATCGTCATTGCTATACCTTTAATCTAACTGTAAATATTGATCCTTTTGGAAGATTACTAGAAACTTGTATTTTCCCATGTAAGTGTTCAACTATTTGTTTTGCAAGTGACAATCCTAGACCGAAGCCACCTTTTGCTCTTGTACGTGCTTTATCAACACGATAGAAACGGTCAAAGATTTTTTCACGATCATCTGGACTAATACCTTCTCCATTATCAAAGACCTTCATAACTAAATTTCCGTTTTTTTCTCTTATATCTATGTGAATCTCTCCATCTTCACCCGTATACTTAATGGCATTATCAAATAAAATTGTTAAAACTTGCTTAATTAGGCTCTCATCAATTTTAATTTTATTGTCATTTAATTCTACCGAACTGGTAAACTTTTTGCCTCTATTTTCTGCCAACATCTGATAATTTTCAAAAATAGTTTCAAAAAAGCTTTTATCAACATTAGTCAATTTAATTTTCAATCCTTCATCACGTTTCGCGAGATTAAGAAGATTACTTGTTAAAATCCTCATATTTCGTACTTCATTTAAACTTTCAGAAATATTTTCTGATTCATCGATGATTGAAGCATTAGGGTGTTGAAAAAGTAATTCTAATCTATTCTGTAAAATGGCTAAAGGTGTTCGTAATTCATGACTGGCATTTTCAACGAAACTTTTTTGTTTCTCATATGCTTTATAAAGTACCCTATTACTCCATTGCGAAAGATAGATTGAAACCCCGAGAGAAACAAACCAGAAAACAACCATAACTGAAATTATTATCACTCTACTTCTGCTTAAACTTTCAGAAAGTTGGTTAGTATTTACTAAAATCTGAATGTAAGCAATGTTTGTTATTGAAGGGTTAAATTTTGGCTCAATTATTTCTGTCCTAAATTGCATATCTCTACCATACGGATTAGTCACCGTAACACTTTTTATAGAATTTAGGCTTGAATTATCAAATTTAATAGATTTTAAAATAAGATTATCTGAAATATCAATTTTTGACGGATTTAGTATATTACCTTTGGCATCATAAACAATAATAGTCTCATTTGGTCCAAAGTCTCCTGCAGATTTTAGGTAATCACCTGACTCTTCATTATTGAAGGAATGGATTCCGTTATTTGTATCATTAAATACTCCGTCATTGCTTCCCGTTAAAGCTATTGAAGCTAATTTCTGAGGATTAGATGCAAGCTTCTGTATATTTTCATCCGTTGACTTATATAGACCTGAAGATAAGACTTGCAAAATTATTACTGTGAGTAAAACGAAGATTACAGTAAAAGCAATGAAAAAGTGTAAAAATGATCTAAAGTCAATTTTCTTCATACTATCTTAAAATGTATCCAACGTTTCTCAAAGTGTTTAAATTCTTAGCAAATTCACTATCCTTTAGTTTTTTTCGTAATTTACTAATATAAACTTCTACAACGGTTACAGTAGTATCACTATCAAAACCCCAAATTCGATCAAATATTTGTTCCTTTGGCAAAATTACATTTTGATTTTGAAGTAAATACACCAAAAGATCAAATTCTTTACCTAAAATTTCTACCGAATCTTCTCCTATTTTTACTGTATTATTTGCTGGATTAACAGAAAGTTCACCATAAGATAAATTAGTATCTTCAAGTTTTCCTGCACGTTTCAATAATGCTTGAATTCTAGCCTTGAGCTCTTCTAAATAAAATGGTTTCGTTAGATAGTCATCAGCTCCAATCTCAAAACCATGCATTTTATCATCAAGGCTTTCCTTAGCAGTCATGATAAGCACAGGTGTATCAATTCCTTTCTCTCTTAATTCTTTTAAAACATCAAAACCACTCTTCTCTGGCAACATAAGGTCTAATAAAATTAAATCATAAATACCTGATTCCGCCTCATATAGCCCTTCTTCTCCATCAAATACTTGTGTAACATCAATGAAACTATCTAAGTAATCAAATACTGAATTTGAGAGGCTTAGATCGTCTTCTACTAATAATATTTTAAACATTTTCATATCTCCATTCTATCATATTTTTTATTATTCTATTTGTTAGTCCTTAAAAAAATCTGAAAACAAGCCGTAAATAAAAAAGAGAAGAAATTTTATTCCTCTCTCTAAATAATAAGAACATCATTTATTCAATTTACGTTCTGAAACTTTGACACCATCAATATTTTCCCCACTTTCACTAACAAATGCCCTATTGTAAAAGTCGCTATTTTCTCCCAGTCGTTGATTTACGGTATCAACACCGTCTCGTTCAACAAGAGTTTTTGTATCAGAAGCAAGGTTTGTACCTAATCCCAATCTATCACCATTTATATCAACACCCATAGCTGCTAATACAGTTGGAAAATAGTCAAATGGTGCGTACTCTCTATTATTCATTTGAATCATTTCTTTGTTAGAGAAGTCCCCATTTAAGATTAAATTAAATGTTGATCTTCTATAGCCTGGATCGAAATCTTTAAAATAATCCTTATCCATACTTAAATGATCCCCAGTTAATACAATCGTAGTATTTTCATAGAATGGTTGCTTTTGAATCCAACGAACTAGTTCAACAACATCTTTTTGAGATTGTAAGAAGACATTTGCATATTGTGATTGATAAGGTGTTGGAGTACCAGGCTCTAAATATCCATTTGGAAAATGTGTATCAGCATTCTCCATTGTTAAATTAAAAGGTTTACCTGTTTCATATAAACGTGTCATTTCATCCTTAGCGTACTGATATAACTTTTTATCCTCATATCCCCACCAGACTTTGTAATCTTTAGGAATTAAACCACTATTACGAGCATATTCTAAATCAAAAATATTGTAATCACCATGATTGGTAAAGAATGATGTTAAACCACCAAAGTTAGCATCTGCGCCAAACATAATAGTCTGTTCATAACCTTCTTTTTGTAATATATCTCCTATCGCAGTAGCACCTGGTAGGAAGTAACCTGTTTTACCATATGAATTTCCATCCATTGGTATTTTAAGCGGAAGTCCTGTGCTCATGTTTACCATAGAAGCCACAGACCAACTTGATCCATAGGTCTGATTTGGTCCACCAAATGTTTCATTTTGTGAAAAATGAATCCCTTCTTTAGAAAGTTCCATCAGCTCAGGCATTAAGTTATGCCCTTCATATCCATAACCACCATTTTCTTTATCAAAAAATGAATTCTCATATGATTCTAAATAAAAATGAACCAAATTTCTTTTTTGGGTTGGAAACTTTAAATCAGTCTTTTTTGGATCTACATAATTATCTTTTATGTAAGAAGAATCGCTATAGTATGCTTGATATACTTTCTTCAGATCCAATTCTTTTATACTGTAATTTGCTCCGTATACAAATGTTACAATTCCAATTAATAATGCAATCAATCTATAAAAACGTGCAGGAATTAATGTCTTTTTACCAAGACCTAATTTAATGTTTGGCCAAAATACAGTGATAAAAAGAACTGTAAGTGCAACTGTAACAAGAACTGGAGTTGAATAGATTTCAAGCATAACACCATCTTCACCACCACTAACTGGTGAATTAAAATTAAACAAAAATTGTTCTGGTGTCAATTTACCAAAGAATGAAATAAACCATCTGCTACCTACTGCTAAAGCGATACCTCCAGCAAATAGTATAGTTGATACAATAAGAGATAAATACCCTAAGATTCCTCTTTTTTTATCATTTCCTTGTACAATACCAAGTTTTCTTAAAATATATTTGGTTAATACAAAAATTATCCCAATGCCCAAAAGGAAGATTAAAAATTTAAGGAAAAAATATTTTCTAAAGTATTCACTCCAGACTAATATATTTTTTTTATTCAAATAAAACCTTAATATTCCAAGCGATATCACAACTGTGAATATTGAATCTTGTAAAAAAGTCTTACAGTAATTTACAAGACCTTTCTCTTTTTTCAAGATAACATCAACAACTGTGATTAACAATAATGAAAGAATTAATCCTCCTACAAAAAGGATTTCCCATAATATTAACACTGATCTTACCAATTGATAAAAATTTTATCTTCTTTCTTTTTATTTTGTTGTATTTTTTTCTACTATACCGTGAGGAAGAATGACAGTCTTTTCTTCAATCTCTTCTTTACCCATAAGTTTTGTTAAGAGACGCATTGCAACCGCACCAATATCATATAACGGTTGTTCAATACTTGAAATAGATGGGCGCGTATAATTAGTAACAGGTGAGTTATTACTTGTTATAATCTCAAAGTCTTCTGGAATTTTAAGCCCAAGATCTAAAAGACCATTAAGAAGGCCAACAGCGAGCTCATCATTTGCTACATAGGCAGCGGTTGCTCCACTATTTTTAATTCTCTCAGCAATAGCAATACCATCTTCATAGCTATACTTGCTTTCAAAAATTAAAGCTTCTGTATATTTCAATTTATTTTCTTTGAGAGCTTCTTTATAACCTGTTAAACGTTGTCCATTAATTTCATCAACTAATGGTCCTGATAAAAAGGCAACTCTCTTATTTGATTTAGCTAATTGGTTAACTGCTTCACGACTTGCTGAAACATAATCAATATTCACTGAAGCAAATTGTTCATCCTCATCAACTGTCCCTGCAAGTACAACCGGAGTTCTACTGCGAGAAAATTCTGCACGAACACTATCAGTGATACGATTTCCCATAAAAATAACTCCATCAACCTGTTTTGCTAATAGATTATTAACTACATGTACTTCTTTTTTATCATCACTATCTGAGTTAGCAATAATTGCATTGTATTTATACATAGTTGCAATATCGTCAATACCACGCGCTAATGTTGCAAAATAAGTATCTGAAATATCAGGTATAACAACTCCAATAGTTGTTGTCTTCTTACTTGCAAGCCCACGTGCCACAGCATTTGGTCGATAGTCTAGTCGATCAATTACTTCAAGAACTTTTGCTCTAGTTGCCTCACGTACATTTGGATTCCCGTTAACAACACGGCTAACTGTAGCCATTGAAACATTTGCTTCACGCGCTACGTCATAAATGGTAATTGCTGTTTCTTCCATTTTTCTTTACATCTCCTTAATAATTTATTCATACTGTAATCGTTTACTGAAAACTTTGTGAAAACGATATTTCAAATTCAGTATACCAGTATATGTAAGCATTTACAAGTATATATTATTTGTTTTCAGAAAAAATGTACCAATCTTTTTTTGTGAAATATTAAACTTCTTTTTCAGTCATTCTATCCTGAAATTACTTTAAAAAACCCCTTATTTATAAAGATTTGGTTAACTAATTTTTAAATTTTTACCTCAAATTTACAGTGAGAATCAAAATATACCAGTCTGAATTACAAAACTTTTTTTTAGTGGTATAATTATTTCTATATTATATGAAGGAGAAATTTGTAATAATGACTAATAAATTTACTGAAATTCAAAAATTTCTTGAAGCTAACGACAGCGAGATGACTTTTTTAACTAACCCAACTACTATTAACTATCTAACTGGTTTTGAGTCTGATCCACATGAAAGAATTATGGGACTTATGATTTTCACCGATCGTGACCCAATCTTATTCACCCCTGCACTTGAAGTTGAACCTGCAAGCAATATAGTTGATTTTGATGTATTTGGTTATACTGACAATGAAAACCCTTGGGAGGCTATCCAGAGTCATGTTGGTAACTTAGATGTTAAGAAAATTGCTGTTGAATACGAAGACATCAATCTTAAGAAATCTCAGGGTCTACAATCTGTTTTTGGTAATGAATTTGTTAATATTAGTCCATTAATTCAAAGACTTCGTATTATTAAATCTGAAGATGAAATTGAAAAAATGATGGTTGCTGGTGACTATGCAGATAAAGCCTTTGAAATTGGTTTTAAATATGCTGCTGAAAATCCAGGGGCAACTGAAATGGATGTAATTGCTAAAATTGAATACGAGATGAAACGTCTAGGTATTTCAAAAATGTCATTTGACACAATGGTTCTAACTGGCGATAATGCCGCAAACCCTCATGGTATGCCTGGAACAAATGTTATCGAACGTAACAGATTCCTTCTATTTGACCTTGGTGTTATGAAAAATGGTTATGCAAGTGATGCTACTCGTACTATTTCAATTGGAAAACCACGTGAGTTTGATACTGAAATCTATAATATTGTTCTAGAAGCTCAATTAGCTGCTATGGACTTTGCAAAACCAGGCGTTACAGCTAATGAAATTGACAAGGTTGCGCGTGATGTGATTACAAAAGCTGGATATGGCGAATACTTCACTCACCGTACTGGTCATGGTATTGGTATGGATTGCCATGAATTCCCATCACTTGGTGGTGTTGATGATGTGGTTATGGAAAAAGGTATGTGTTTCTCAATTGAACCAGGTATCTACATTCCAGGAAAAGTTGGCGTACGTATTGAAGACTGTATGCATATGACAGATACTGGCGTAGTACCATTTACTAAAACAAGTAAGGATCTTTTAATCTTTGAATAGATATATATATATACTTGAAATCATTAAAGTCTTATAATCTCTAAATATAAGCAATCCAGGGGTGCTTATGAGTGAAAAAGTGCAAAGAATAATTGGTGTGCTAATCAATTTGTTAATATATTTTATATCAACAAATTATCTTATACAAAAAGACTTATCCTTCACAACCAAACTTTTAATATTATTACTAATATCAGGGTCTGTTGGATTTATCTATTTTGTAATTACAGATAAATATGTGAATAAGAAAAGTAAAGATTAATGTAAATTCAAAAAAATAAAGGAGTCTTCTTTATGAATAAAATGGCATTGAACGGTCTAGATAATGAACATCCTTTAAAAGTTATTGTTCGTGGACGAATGGAAAATAACTTTGAAGTTGCTGAAGTCTTATTTATTTCTGAAGATAAAGAACTAATAAGGGACTTCTATGAAGCAAACTTCAAAGAAGATGAATATCTAATGATTTACGGTGTACCTTATGACACTGATCTTTCAAAAATTGGTCATTATCCTTCGGTTGCTTTTGAAAAAGATGATTTTGAATAAAAGAAAAGACGTTTTATTTATAACGTCTTTTCTTTTTTAAGATTATTAAATATTTTTATATTTACTTTATTTTATAATTTGTTAAAATAATAATGTAAGCGCTATATAAAGTTTTTAATAAAAAAAAGTAGAAAAAATGAAAAAGAATTTATTAAAAAAAGGGCTAGTTTTAAGTGCAACTATACTTAGTCTAGTATCACTCAACGCATGCTCTTCATCAAAGAAAAGTGAAGTATCTAAAGAAACAGCGACTAGTAAAAATGACACTTCGAAAATTGAAGAAAGCACTCAAGAACTTGCTGCTAAAGAAGATTCTAATCAAACAAAGACTGATACTCAAGACTTAAAAGGTAGTCAATTTGATCTTGGACTTGACAATTCTACTTTGCCTAAAGAAGTTATTGACTCAGCAAATGAAGTGGCACAAAGCTATAAAGACTATTATGATAAGCTTCAAGGATTTATTGATAACCCTAGCTCGATCACTTCCTCAGATGAAATGTATATTTTGACAGGACAACAAGATATTAATAGAGCAAAAATTAAATTTGAAAAATTGATAAGCGATAAAGGTATTGATCAAACAAATTCTGATTATATGGCTATCCATGAAAAACTCATAGACTTCAACCTGAAGATAATGGATCAAATTGCTAAATTACCATCAAAAAAAATAATTTTTAAAAAACGTCAGATAAGATTCTGGCGTTTTAATTATGATATACATATATGAATTTCAAAAACCAAAACAATGAAAACTATCTAGTTTAGTCATATCAGTTATAGTAACTTCAGATAGTTCTTCTCGAATTTTCTCTTGTTATTAATTATTAATTAATCAAAACATATACATTATTATCATGTTTCATTAGAGTTATAATCTTACAAAAGAAAGATTAGCAAATGCACCTAAATCCGTTACAGTTATTTTATCTTTAGGAACAAAGGTAATCTTAGATAGTTCTTCACAAATTTGAACAGATGTATAAGAGCACCAAACTTGCATGCTTTTTTTACTTTTCGATAAACTAATAAAATCAATATTCATTTTAACGAAATCATTATTTAAAAATTCATCCCAATTAATATCTTGTCCAAATCTGATTGAATACCTTTTTTGATGTGCTCTTCTTTTACGTAATCTTTCAGTGTAATCTTTATCAATTTTTTTAGAAGTTAATTTATTATTAATCATCTCAAGTTCCTTGTCCGTTGTTTTATATGTTAACGTCCATATGATAATATATGTTAAACAAAAAATAGATACACAAATCATATAACTTTTTATCGATAAATCAGTCCAGCCCGTAAATTTAAAAATTAATGAAAAAATTACAAGGGTCACTATAAAATGAATAAATGTTTTTTTCAATAAAGACCAATCTTCAATTGTAAAAATTAAACCTGCGCATGTGAATAATAATCCAATTAAGGTCCAAATAACAATTGAATACCAAATAGCATCAACTTCTCTTGGAAATGAACTAACAAAATTAGGGCTTGATGGATAGTAGACACCACCTTCATAAAATGAGGAGACTATTAGTGAAATTAAAAATCCAATTGTAATTCCAAAACTTGCACCTTTTAAAATATTTTTAAATATCTTCATATTCCCAACCTCCTTTTCAATTCTTTAACAAATCTTCTTGAAACATAAGCTATTTGTCCATTTTTGAGGGTAAGTTTTATTTGTCCATTAAATGCTTGTTCCAATTGCTGAAGTTGAAAAAAATTTACTAATTCACTTTTACTTATCCTAATAAACTCTTCTTGAAACACTTCTTCCACTTCATACAAGGGTATCTTAAGCTTATAAATTTTACTATCTAAGGTCTCAACCAATACTTTTCTGCTTTCTGAGTAAATTCTTACAATTTCTTCGGGTTCGAAGATAAAAATTTTATCATCAGAATATGCAACTATATTTTTATTAGTAATTAAATTTTGTAACTTTAAAATTTCTTCTATCTCTTCATTCATAGCATCAGAATAAATATCAATTCTTGGATCTTTTTCATTCTCGTCTATATAAAGATTTACTTTCATACATCCCTCTCCTTTAAGGTAATATTATCATTAAATATTATCCAAAACTATAACTTTTGGGTAAGAGGTATAAATTATTGATTAAGAGGTCAAAAAAAGTCTGACAATCGTCAGACTGGATTAATTTATATTTCTTCTTGTTCTACTCGTGATGATAACTGCCTTAATGTTCTATCAAAGAGACTATATCCATCTAATGCGATTGCCTTCCACATAGCAGCCGCGAGGGATGGATTTTCTATTGTCATTTTATTGATGGCATCCTTTGAAAGATAGAGAAGTTCTGTATCAGCTTGGCACCAAATATCAAATTTTGCCTTATCACCACTAGTAAGGGCTATTTCTCCGAAAGTCATTCCAGCAATCAAAATAGTAATTCGACGATAATTTTGGGAATTATTTCCTTCTTTTTTACTTGCCGTAACCTTGCCCTTGGTAATAAAATAAATTCCTTTATTTTCATCACCAACTGAGGCAATCTTATCACCATTTTTATATGATAAAGGTTTGAGCAAGTCTACAAAATCCTTAATTTGTTTCTCATCAAAATTTGTAAAAAATTCAAAGTCATTTATAGGTACTATCGATGATGAGGTATTTACATCAGGATCGGAATATTTTTTTAATATCTTTTCTTCCGCCCATTGAAGAGCTGATTCCGTACTTTTAAATACCTTAATATCCTCGTTTGTATTGTTATCCAGATATCTTCCACTAGGGTCTACAATAACAACTCTTTTCCCTTGAGCAAGTTTTTCTTCTCCAACCTCGTACATCATTTTTCTTACGATGTCTTCTTCATTACCATCAGTAATGCTCTTTACCAAAGTATTGTCATAGATAAAGATATCAATGTCATCAGCATCCTTCATTGACTCTCTTATTAGAGTTTCAGCACCAGAAAATAAAATATCTCCTTCTGCTTCAATGACTTTTGCCTTATAACCATATTTATCTAGAACTTCTTCCTCATCGGTAGTTCTTCTCAAAATTGATGGACGTTCATCAATAGTATAAATTGACTTAATCACGGAAGATGCGCTCTTATTGACATTCATAATGTGCAGGTTTAAGTCGCTACTTATTGTCTCAAAAGCGGCCACTCCACGCGCAGAACTCCCGTGACGGTCGAGTAATGGTGAGAAAACAGCAATAGCAAGCTGACCTGGGAGGACTCCCAAAATCCCTCCGCCAACTCCTGATTTTGCAGGAATCCCAACTGACGTCATCCAGTCACCCGCGCCATCGTACATTCCAGCCGTCATCATGACAGAGAGGATTCTTTCAACAATGCTTGGGTCAAGGATTTCTTCTCCGCTGATAGGATTGACCCCATTGTTTGCAAGAGTTGCCCCCATAATTGCTAAGTCCTCTGTTGAAACTAAAGTCGAACACTGTTCAAAATAGCTTCTAATTACTTCCTCAGGATTTCCTTCGATGATATCAAAGTTCTTCAGCATCCAGGCAATGGCACGGTTTCTGTGACCGGTCTCAAGCTCAGAATTATAAACTGCTTGGTCAAGTGATAAATCACGCGCAGCAAATTTAGAAAAGAACTCTCTTATTCTTTCATATCTTTCTTCACTTGAAGCAGCTCTAATCAAAGAAGTACTTGTAATAGCCCCAGCGTTTATCATGGCATTCTTTGGCCTATGAGTATCAGCATCTAAAGAAATCTCGTTATAGGCATCTCCTGAAGCCTCTACGTCAATCTTTCTATCAACATAGTCAAAGCCATTATCAGATATAGCAAGACCATAAGTAAAGGGCTTAGAAATAGACTGAATGGTAAATTCGTCAGAAGTATCCCCATACTTATAGACCTGACCATCAGCCGTAGCCAAAACAAGTCCAAATCTATCTGGGTCAACAGTCGCAAGCTCTGGAATATAATCTGCAAGCTGTCCATCATTATTCTTAATAAAACGTTTATAAATATCTTCTAGATATTTTTCAATCGGTGAGTTTGTCATTCTTTTATTTTAGCACTTAGGAGGAAAAAATAGAATATTTTATACTCAAGATAACTGATAAATTTCATCATCACCTGATAGCTGACTTATTACACCCTCACTAATTAGATAGGACTGACCATATATTTTTTCTGAATTATCATCACCCAAGAGGTAAGTTCCGTCATTAAAAGCATAAAACTTACGACCAAAACTATCTGGATAGGTAATTTCCTCAAATAACTTCATCCCATCAAGAACTTCATCTTTGATATCCTGATAATGTGGCAAAATCATCACTTTAGTAAGCGCAAGTCCGGGGTAAAATCTCTGATAATCTTTTGAAGTAGCTTCGCCTTCAAACTCAGGTTGAGCGTAAACAATTTCTGCACTGTTCATAGAACCAGCACTAAAACCAACTATCACCTTATCTTGATTTGATAGTAAATTTTTAAGATTTATATCATTAAAAAAAGAATTCTGTAATGGAGGATAACCACCAGCAAGAATAATCAAATCAGAATTTACGACCAAATCTTTTGCTTGAGCTTTATTACGATTATCAAGAGTATGGAAACTTACAAAAGAAAAACCTGAATTCACAAATGAATCTCTCATAGACGCAGAATACTTATCAGTCATCTCATAAGAATCAGGGTCTGAACAAATGAAAAGACCTGAAATTTCACCATTCAAATATTTTTCAAGATTGGTCACAAAATTATTAGCAGAATTTAATTCATCTTTATCAGGATGAATTGGACTACTTGTTAAAAAATATGGCATATGTTACTCCTAAATTTTATTAATATTTCTACAATGAATTCTTCAACATATCCGTATAAATATAATTTCCATCAAAAATGTTTGAATACGTATCAACCCATACTGGTACATATCCAGCTCTAATAGCTAATCTTTGTGAGGCAATATTTGTAACAGAAGCCGAATAAAAAGGAACAATTCTCCGTTTTAAGAGTTCTTGAGTTAATCTTGAAACTAGTTCTGTACCTAAATGGAATTTTCTATATTTCTCCAACACATCAATTCCCACTTCCCAAAATCCATCGATACTGGTTTCCGCTGCACCAGCAACTGCGACTACTTCACCCTTATCTTTGATTATATAAACTGCTTTAGTATCAGTATCACCTTTAGAGTCAAAAGAAAGAGAGTTATCAAATCCAGAAATTGCTTGTAATGGTTGAATTTCTTTGTCAATGAAAAATTGGTAGTTAAATTTCATGCCTAGATCTGTCTTAATTTGACTATCATTGAAGCAATCAGAAGGAACATAATGAATTGTTTGACCGTAAACAAGAGGCAATTCAAATATTTCATCTCTTGACTTGCCTTCTAACATTTCATTTAACTTAGGAGACAATACTTCTGAAGAGCAAACACCTAAACTATTATTATAAATAAATATCTTTACAAACGAATTCTCGACATCTGTTTTTATTGTGAAAAAAAGATTATCTCCACTAAGTTGTTCTTTAGAACAATTATATTCATTCATTAAATAATCTTCAATTTTTATTTTTATAATTTTTTTCATTTCAATTCATATCATTCCAATTTAAATAATTAATAAGCTTTTCATACTTATTATACTCAAAACCTAGTTTATCAATTTCGACAATACGTTTAGTTGCTTTTAAAATTTCATCGTTTATATTCTTTGCAAAATCGCCAATTTCACCAAATTCAACTGGAGTGTATTTTTTAAGAAATCTCTTCTGATAAGAATCTAGCTTACTACGATTTCCTTCATACTTACTCCAATCTCCAAATGAATTAGCAATTTCACCCTTTTCAATTTGCCATAGTGAAACCAAGGAATTTTTCATCATTAGTGTACAGTATTCAGCGTAATTATACTCTTTTCGTATGGTTCTTCGATAAAGTTCATGCATATAGGCAACATATTTATTAAAAATGAAAGTGAGTTCTTCAGATGTAAAAATTGTCTCTATAATCTTTGATTCTTCTCTTAAATTTTTCAAAAAATCATCACTATCTATAAGAATTAAAATGTCTTTTGTCCAAGGTGTTGGGCTTAAGTCAGATCTATAATAAACAAAAATATCTAATTTTATAAAAGACTTAAAGTGAACAACTGCATAATTATCAGCTAGTGTTTCGACGAAAGCTATTTTATCTTGAAAGGAGTCTAAGAATTCAAGTAATATTTTTGATTTTTCAACTTGCTTTGAAACAACAATACGAAAATCTATGTCAGAAAACTCATCTGGACTCCCATTTGCAATTGAACCACCTATAAAAATCATCCCTACATCTTTGCAAGAATCAAAATATTTTTCTATATCTATCAATAGTCTGTCTCTTACTTTCACTAAATTCTCAATCATCTTTTTTACCTAAATTTCTTATATTTTCTTTAGTAAACTTTTTCACCTCTGCTAGGTGATTTGGGAATTCGATACCGCGACCATAAATTTGAGGAATCAGACTATAGTGAACAATTGCTTTTATTCCTTTTTCTTGAAGGTTATTAATAATATTTTCATCAAGGTAACCTGCTACTGCAACATCCACATCATATTTCTTAGCTCTATTAGCAATATCTTCAATAATATTCATCATAATTTCACTATTCATCTCATGCCACTGACTATCACGCACAGCTGCATAAACAAAAGAAGTCAAATCATTCATACCAATAACAATTTTCTCGATAGCAGTCTGTAAAATATTATCCAAATCAAAATATGCAGACGGAAGCTCAATCATTGTCCCCACCTTACCACTATAGCCACTTTTTCGCAGGATATCGATAGCTCTTCTTAACTGTTTTCCATCGTTTACAAAAGGAAAAAAGACTGCTAGATTGTCATATTCACTATGTACATCATTGATAACTTTTATTTCTGCTTCAAATTCATCAAGGTATTGAAGAGAACGTCTTAAACCTCTGATTCCAAATAATGGATGATTATCTGGTAAAATTTCTTCTGTTCCCACCAAAGAATTTGCCTCTGAAACAGTCAATTCAGAAAAGCGATACCATACTTCCTGTTTTTGATATATTTTACAAATACCCTTCAAATATTTTTTAAAAAAATCCTGACAATCTTTGGTAAGTATATTTTTGCCACATTCCCTGATTGGATACTCTCCACGAATCATGCCGATATTTTCAAATAAGTCTGGATATACCATCTCTTTAATTTCTTCACCACTTAGGGCAAGTTCATTCTTCATAAATCTCCAATCATTTTTGTGTCTTTAATTGTTATTATACTACAAAATAATATTTAAAACTTATTATATAAGAAAAAACCTCCAAAATTGGAGGTTATCTATTGTAATTTTTCAGTTGTCTTGCTATTTCACGGTTTTGTTCTTTGCGTTTAATGGTTTCACGCTTGTCATAATTTTTCTTACCTTTGGCAAGTCCCATTAGAACTTTGGCATAACCGTCTTTTAGATATACTCTCAATGGAATAAATGTCATTCCATTTGTTGAAAGTTCTGAATCTATTTTGTCAATTTGTTTTCTATGGAGTAAAAGTTTGCGTGCTCGAACTGGGTCTACATTATAAATGTTCCCCTCATCATATGGTGAAATATGAACATTTGAAAGCCATACTTCTCCATTACGAATACGAGCAAAACCATCCTTAAGATTTATACGAGCTGCACGGACACTTTTAATCTCTGTCCCCGTCAAAACGATTCCAGCTTCAAAAGTTTCTACGATTTCATAGTCATGGCTCGCTTTTCTATTTTGAGCGACTACGTTTCCTTGACCCTTTGCCACTTCTCTTTCCACCTTTCTGACTATTTTTGGCTACTTTTTTATAAAAAGGTTTTTTCTCATTTTTCTTATCAGAAGACTTTCTATCACGACTCTTTGAGTCACCACGTTTAGCATCCTTGTCCTTAGATCGTCTTGAATTAGGCTTAGATTTACTTCTTTTCTCAACTAAATCAAGTTCACTTGGTATATGGATAAAATCAATGTCACCAGTCTGTCTATCAGATCGAACCAAATTAACCTTAACCTCTTGACCTACTTTGAAAGTAAGACCAGTTTTTTCACCTTGTAAAGTCATGGTTCTTTCTAGATAATTGAAATATTCTCCGTCAAGAGTCTTGATATGGACCAAACCTTCAATTGTATTTGGTAACTCAACAAAGAATCCAAATGTTGTGACTGATGAGATAACTCCAGTAAAGTCCTGACCAACAAATTGTTCCATGTATTCTGCTTTTTTCATCTTCTCAACTTCACGCTCAGCATCAACTGCTCGGCGCTCCATTTCACTTGAATGTTTAGCTATTTCTGGAATTTTTTCTGCCCAGTAATCTACTGTCTTCTTATCTGGATAAGCCATTTCTCTAATTAATCTATGAACGATTAAGTCAGGATAACGACGGATTGGACTGGTAAAGTGTGTATAGTTTTCAGCTGCCAGACCATAGTGTCCTTCATTCTTATCGTCATATCTAGCTTGTTGCATAGAACGAAGAAGCATAGTTGAAAGAACTGCATCACCTGGTTTACCTTTAATTTTAAGCATAAAATTTTGCAAGTCTTTTTGACTCATTTTTTGAGCTGTACCCTTAATTGGTACTCCGAAGGCTGATGCAAAATCAATAAACCTTGCAAGTTTATCCGCTTTTGGATGTTCATGTATACGATAGATAAATGGTAAATCGGCATCTTGGAAGAAACTTGCGACAGTTTCATTTGCAATCAACATAAATGATTCGATGAGTTTTTCAGCTACACCACGATTACGTTTAACAATATTAACTGGCTTACCATTTGAATCAACAATGATTTTTGCTTCTTCTGTATCAAAGTCAATAGACCCACGGTCATGTCTCATCTTAACTAGGATTTCATGAAGACCCTTCATATGATCTACGCTTTCAGCAATATCTGCATATCTTTCAAGCGTCTCAACATCTCCATTAATCATTTTATTAACGTCAGTATAAGTCATGCGTTCAGTTGTTTTAATAACTGATTGAGAAATTTGATAATCAACTACCTTACCTTGATGGTCTATTTCCATTACACATGATTGAGTTAGACGATCAACTTGTGGATTTAAGGAACAGATTCCATTTGATAATCTCTCAGGTAGCATTGGAACTACACGGTCAGTCACATAGACACTTGTTCCACGCTCATAAGCTTCTTTATCAAGTGCTGAACCATTTGTCACATAGTGAGAAACATCTGCAATATGAACACCAAGTTCAAAATTACCATTTGGTAATATATTTATATGAACGGCATCATCTAAATCCTTAGCATCTTCACCATCAATTGTAAAGATGATTTGATCTCGATAATCAACTCTTCCCATGAAATCACTTGATTCAACCGTGTCAGATACTGCATTAGCCTCGTCAATCACTTCTTGTGGGAAAGCTGAACGAATATCCATACTCTCAAGTACTTCCAATACATCAATTCCCTTATCGTCTTGATTACCAATAATTTCAATAACAAGACCTTGCATTGAATCTGGGAATTCTTTTTCAATATAATGAGTAATTTCCACTTTGACTATTTGTCCATTTTCAGGACGTAATCCTTTCGGACTAAGATAGACATTATATGGAACTTTTTTATTTTTACTGATTATATATCCAATTAAATCGCTCTCTTCTTCTTGCTCTTTAGTAAAGGCAACAAATTGACCTACCATGTGCTTCAAATTCCGCTCAACCACATCAATAACTTTTGCTTCAGCAGAAGTTCCTGTTAAAGGATTAGCAGGTTTAATAATTTGTAAACTTACCCTATCTTGATCAAGGGCAAAATTTGTATTTCCTCGTGGTATAAAAACATCAGGTTCATCAGGTGCAATAGTTACAAATCCAAAGCCATTTGCATTGGCATGAAAAATACCTTCAATTCCTGTCTTTTTACTTACTTCTAATTTTTTAAACAGGCTAACTTCACCTAAATCATTAAATTCTATTTCATGTTGTGACTCCATTAAGGCAACTACGCCTATAAACTCTTTGAAGTCTTCTGATTTATCCAGTTCTAAATCTTTAGCCAAATCTTGGATGCTAATTGATTTATCAGGGGAATTAAACAGATACTCTTTTATTTTATTTCTAATATTCATTTCCTTCTCTTAATTTATTTCTTTAATTTTATTTGTTTTCTCTAATCAAAACGACTGAGAGAATTTACATTTCAAAAGAGCTGGGAAATCCCAGCTCAGCTTAATCTATTTACTTACTTGATAGTATTACTAATGCAAAACCAACAGCTAACCATACAGTTACCATTACTGCTGTAAATCTTTGCATTACTGCTTCAAAACCACGTGCTTTTCTTCTTTCAAATAATTGTTCACCACCACCAGAAAATGCACTAGCTGCTGGATCTTGTTTTGATGGTTGCATAATAATTGAAATAATAATAATCACTGATAATATAAGTAAAATTGTTACAAGTGCGTTATACATAGCTTCTCCTGAAATTTTTCAATAGATAAAATAAATTATAGCACAATTTTTTAATTTTATCATCAATAAGTTCTATTACAAAAAACAATTACTCTTCTTCGTTAGCTTGTGCTTTTTTCTTTGCTTTTTTCTTACGATTATTTTTAAGATTTTCTTCTGAACGAACTTCCATTACTACTGGCAAGATAACAGGACGTCTCTTAGTTTGCTCATATAAATATTTACCCAGTGCATCTCTGATTTCTTGTTTAATTTCAGTCCAATCAAATTCATCTTTTTCTAAATAGTTACTTACAGTTTCATTTACTAAGTTAGCACTATCCTTTATTAAATCACGGCTTTGTTTCACATATACAAAACCTCTTGTGTGTACTTTAGCACGACTGATAATCTTTTTATCCTTCTTACTGATAGTAATTACAGCAATGAAAATTCCATCTTCTGAGAGAATCTTTCTATCTCGAAGCACGATACTTCCGATGTCACCAACACCGCTACCATCAATCATTATATTATCTGCTGTAACTGCGCCTGCCGGAACAAATACCCCATCTTCATATGAAAGGATATCGCCTCGTTTTTCAATGAAAATATTTTCTGGTTTAATACCAACTTCCATCGCACACTCGGCATGTGCTTCTAGCTCACGATATTCACCTTGAACAGGAATTAGATTTTTTGGTTGCATGATGTCAATCATTGTTTGTAAATCACGCACATTAGCATGTCCTGAAACTTTAATTTCAGCAGCTAACAATTTCATAATTCCACCAGCTTTATATACTATATTTTCAGTCTTAGCTACAAAAGTTTCCATTGAAACTGTAGGACTTGTTACAGCAAATACTAAATCGCCTTCTTTTATTTTAACCTGTTTATTACGACCTGTTGCCATATCTGCAACTGCTCTAATCGGCTCACCCATTCGACCAGCCTCTAAAATCAAAATTTCATCATCGGCATAGTTCTTGATGTTTTTAAGTGGAACAATCATTCCATCATCAACGGTTAATTTTCCTAGACGACGGGCAGTTTCAACAATCTGGTCCATATCATGACCTGTTAAAGCAACAGCACGACCAGCACGAGCCGCAGCATCAATAGTTTGTTGAATACGAGCAAGGTTACCTGCAACACTGGCAACAATAACTCTACCTTCCCAGTCAGATATCACGTCATAAATTTTTTCAGCAACTTCATTTTCACTTGCTGATTGTTCTGTTGATAAAGCATTCGCTGAATCACTTAGGAGGGCAAGAACACCTTGACTTCCGATTTCTGCCAAACGACCAAGATTTGTTTTATATCCTTGAGTTACTGCTGGATCAAATTTGAAGTCACCAGTGTAAACAATATTTCCTTCTTTTGTTCCAATTACAATACCAAGACTATCAGGAATTGTATGAGTTGTACTGAAGAAAGAGATATTTACTCCACCAAAATCAATTTCAGTTTTCTCATTTACAATATGAAAATCATTGAATTTTTTTGTTGCTTCGTAATCTTTTACATTAAGTTTCGCAAGCTCAACAGTTAATTCACTAGCAAACACTGGAGCATTAACTTCTGCTAATAGGTAAGGTAAACCACCTATTGAGTCTGGATGTCCATGTGTTAGGAAAATACCAGCAACACGTTCAGCATTTTCAGCAAGGTAAGTTGTTTGCGGGATTACAAAGTCAACACCAAGCATCTCTGTCTCTGGGTATTTTAACCCAGCATCGAGTACAAAAATTGATTCATCAACTTCAACTGCATACATATTTTTCCCAAATTCGCGTACTCCACCTAAGGGAATTATTTTTATATCACTCATTTATTTTTCTCCAATTATTTATTTTATCCAAGTAGTAATACTTAGATTTTACAAGTAACTGCTACCAGTTACTACCGATTGATACACTTTCCAAAGTATACCATTAATCACTAAAAATTTCAATTTTGATAGCTATCAACAATATATTTCAAAAATATGATATATTAATAAAAAGAAAAGGAGGATTCGTATGGCTAATGACTTAACTATATTAACTGATGATGGAAAAGTGAATGTTCGAACTGCTGCCTGGATAGAACATGATGGAAAACTTTTAGTATGTAAATTCTTTGATGGAGTGATATCTCTTCCTGGTGGAAGGATAAAATTTGGAGAAACCAGCCAAGAAGCTGTAAAAAGAGAAGTATATGAAGAAATTGGCGAAAAACCTAAATCAACAAAGTTTATGGCTGTAATTGAAAATCTTTTTAATCTTAAAGTTCCCTATCATGAGTATTTATTCGTTTATAAAGTCGGAATTGATTACAAATCAGAATACCAACCTAATGAAGAAAATAATCAATCATTATTCTGGATTGATATGAATGAAATTGATTCTATACAACCTAAAGAGTTATTAAAGTTAAAAGGATTATCTGATGATAAACTCCCCTTACACTTAGTAAATATTGACTGAAAAAGGCTGTCTCACAAGAGACAAGCCTTTTTATTTTTCAACAATATTAATAATTTTCTCTGCTTCTCCACTTGTTGCTGCAACAAGAGGTAAACGAAGTGGTCCAACATTGAATCCCTGGTGATTCAATACTGCTTTGACTGGAGCAGGACTAGGTAATGAGAATAGTGCATTCACTTTAGGAAGTAATTTTCTTTGAACTTCAGCTGCTGCTTGGACATTTCCATTATCAAGACTTTCAAAAATTTTGTAGAAATCATTACCTGCTACATGCGATGCAACAGATATAACACCTTGTGCTCCTAATGCTTTGGCATGAAAGGCAAGCCCATCCTCACCAGTGTATACTAAGAAATCATCTGGAACCCCTTCAATTAATTCAGTAAGATGTTCCACTCCTGTACACTCTTTTATGGCAATAATATTTGGATGTTCAGCAAGTCGTAAACTTGTGGCAACATCGAGACTAGCTACAGTACGACCAGGAACATTATAGAGAATAATAGGTAAATCACTTGCATCAGCTATTGCTGTGAAATGTTGAAATAGACCTTCTTGGCTTGGTTTATTATAGTAAGGAACAACAGCGAGTCCAGCAGCGAATCCTCCAAAATTATCAACTTCCTTAACAAAGTTAACTGAGTCACGAGTATCATTTGTTCCGACACCTGCAATTAATGGAATTCTTCCATCAACAATTTTTTGTACAGCTGCAAAAAGTTCTAACTCTTCATCATGTGTTAGCGTTGGGCTTTCACCTGTTGTACCTGCGAGAATTAATCCTTCAGTATGATGATCAATCAAATGTTCAATCAATTTAGGCAATGCTTCAAAATTTATATCTCCATTTTCTTTAAACGGAGTCACTAAAGCTGTAATAATTCTAGCGTCTTTTAATGGATTAACTGTCATAATATCTCCTTGCCTTTAAATAAGGTCAAATACTAACTCTTCGGTTGGTCTAACTAGATTACGTTCATGTAATGTTTCAGCGATTTGAACTGAATTCCATGCAGCTCCTTTAAGAAGGTTATCTGAAACGACCCACATATGGATACCATTTTCAACATCTAAATCTTTTCTCAAACGACCTACAAATGTTTCTTTTTTACCAGCTGCATTGACTGCTTGTGGGTAAATTTGATTACTAGTATCATCTTCTAATACTGCACCAGGGAAAGATCCAATTGCTTCTTTAACATCTTTAATATCCGCTACTTTTTCAGTCTCTACATACACTGATTCAGAATGTCCTGTTATTACTGGAATACGTACACAAGTTGCTGAAACCTGAATTGAATCATCTTCCATGATTTTCTTAGTTTCATTAGCCATCTTCATTTCTTCATATGTATAATCGTTGTCAGTAAAAACATCGATTTGCGGAAGGGCATTAAAGGCAATGGGATAGTGTTTCTTATCGCCTGAGCATGGTAAAATCTCAGCCTTCAAATCAGCAGGATTCACACCATCATTTACTACTTGACCTAATTGATCCATAGTTTCTTGAATTGCTTTTGCTCCCGCACCAGATACAGCCTGATAAGTAGACACTATAACACGTTTAAGTCCATAGTTTCTACGTATTGGTTCTAATGCCACCATCATTTGAATAGTTGAGCAGTTTGGACAGGCAATTATCCCTTTATGTGAATCAAGTGCATGGGCATTTACCTCAGGAACAACTAATGGTGCATTTTCATTCATACGGAAATGACTAGTATTATCAACTACAACTGCTCCTGACTTAACAGCATATGGTGCATACTTAGCTGATACACTACCACCAGCTGAAAACAGTGCAATATCAACATCACCAAAAGAATCCTCAGTCAACTCTTCTACGACAACATCTTGTCCCTTATATTGCAATACCTTACCAGCAGAGCGGATACTTGAAAGCAACTTAACCTTTTTAATAGGTAGAACAGTTGATTCTTCAAGCATTTTTATCATTTGAGTTCCTACGGCACCTGTGGCACCAACGACTGCAACTGTATAAGATTTTGACATATAAACTCCTTTTTTTATTTCCATTTGGAAAATTCTAAATTTTCACCATTATACTACTTTTGTTAACAAAAAAAAAGTCCCGAGAGACTTTCATAGCACAAAAATTGTTACACAAACTTTTTAATGAATGACCAATTATCAGTTTCTCCATATTTTTGTTTTAATATTGAACGATTGAATTCTTTAAATCCAAATTTTTTATAAAAAGTTGTATTTTTATCTTCATTTGTTACTAAAGTCATATTTTTGGCACCATTTTTAATTACCATTGGAAAAACACAGTTTTCCATCATATGACTACCTAATCCTTCGCCTTGCATTTCAACATCAACAGCAAGCATCTCTAAATGCCAAGTTTTACTATCTCTTTTAGATACACAAGACTTTAGACCTTCATCTATACTTATTAGTAAAGATAAAAGGGGTCTACTAATAAAACTAGGTAAAAGTGACTTGCCTCCAGATTTAAGATATTCAAATATCCCTATATCTTTAGATTCTGGTTCAATAATCAAAGCCATAGATACAATTTTATCATTGATAATTCCAACTACACCACATGAATTCCTTACATAACTTGTAACTAGCACCTTAAATAGCTTTTTTATATAAATATAATAATCATCATGACTGTTAAAACTAGCCCTCAATCCATTATAAAATAAGGGACAAAACTCAAAAGCTCTAGAAGTTAGGTCTGCGAGTCGCTCAGTATCCTCCATAGTTGCTACTCTGTACTCTATCATTTTAAAAATATCTCCTTTATCAAAATATAACATTTTATTAAAAGAAGTACAAAAAAAGACCTAACCAAAGGTTAGGTCTTGTGTGGCAAACTTTCATCCGTGGTAAGAAGGTTCACACAACTTACCAATATCTCATCAATCCTTGACGGGCTAAGCCCCAGATATCCACTGCTTCGACGTGATTATAATAATCACGAATCGACTCATCGCATAAACAAGATTATATTACAATTAATCATTTTGTGCAAGCCTCTTGTTTAAAAAATCTTCTAATACTAATCCATGATTATGTTTATTATCTCTTGCACCTATCAATAAAAGTACATCTTCTTTCTTCAAGCTTTCTCTTACCAAATTTACAAACTCATTACTTTTAGGATTTTTTGAAAGTTCGTCCAAATATAAATTAGAAAACTCAGCAAATTTTTCTGGATCGTGATTAAACCATTTTCGTAAGTCATTTGAAGGAGCAATATCTTTGGCCCAGTAATCAAGATTTGCCCTTTCTTTGGATATTCCACGTGGCCAAATACGGTCACAAAGAATTCTAAACCCTGAAGGAAAATCCTTGTCATAGATTCTGGTCAATATTATTTTTCTCATATTAATTATCCAATCAATTCATTTTGATATTAATTATATATGTTAAAATCATAAAAAACACTTTAAAAGTAAATATAAACCACATAGTCAATTATTCAAATAAAATGGGATTTGATTTTTGATGTGTCAAATAGCCTTTATTTTCTCCAAACATATTCACCAGTTCTTCCACAGCTCTTTTTTCACAAACCTTATTAGCAAACTGGACTTTCTTATTTCCTTTAGAATCCTTAAGGCTAAATTTTAAAGAGTAGTTTCCAAATTGAGAAATAAGTTTCACTTTTTGGAACTGTTCATATGGTAGTAAAAATGCTTCTCTAGATGGATGTACCCTAACGTTTTCCCATTTGAAAACTTTAGTCAGTCTCACAAAGAAAAGACCATTTTTTTCAAGACTAATATTATATACTGGCCTAGTAAAGTCTGCCAAAACAGTTAAAAATCTTAAAATTTTATTAGGTTGTCCACTCCCCATAATATTGAAGCCTGGACTGTCTATAATTCCGTGCTCTCTTTTAACCACATCAACTTCCGGATTAACTACGTACTTTACCATTGGATTCTCCTATATATTTTATTATACAATCAGTATAGTATCAAATTCAACACATTTCAATAATAAAAAAAAGAATATTGATCGAAACCAACATTCTTTATTATTTTTAATTAAGCTTTTTTAGCTACTGGATATACAGAAACTTGTTTTTTATCGCGGCCTTTACGTTCGAAACGAACAACACCTTCGATTTTAGCAAACAAAGTATCATCTCCACCACGACCAACGTTAGCTCCTGGATGGATATGAGTTCCACGTTGACGGTAAAGAATTGAACCACCAGTTACAGTTTGTCCATCAGCGGCTTTAGCACCAAGGCGTTTTGATTCAGAATCACGTCCGTTTGATGTAGAACCTCCACCTTTTTTATGGGCGAATAATTGAAGATTTAATTTCAACATTTTGAATTCCTCCTATTAGATTTTTTAAGCGAATTGTACAAATTCACCATACTCAGCTATTACATCTTTTATCGCAAACTCAAAGTTTTGTAAAAGAATCTGAGCAACTTTATCCTGTTCTTCATCTATATCAGTAGGCATTTCAATATATAAATAGCCATCTTCCATCTCATAGAGCGGTTGTACGTCTGTAAGATTTTCAATACCATTACAAGTTGTTATACCAAGTACAGACACAGCAGAACAGACAATATCATGACCAAAATCACCACTCATGGCGTGGCCAGATATCTCGTAAGAAACAATTTTTCCTTGTTTCTTATTAATTTCAACTTTAATCATACCAAGAGGTAATTAAGCGTTGATAGCTTTGATTACAACTTTTGTATAAGGTTGACGGTGTCCTTGTTTACGGTGAGAATGTTTTTTAGGTTTGTATTTGAAAGTTACAACTTTCTTTTGTTTACCATGTTTTTCAACTTCACCAACTACAGTAGCACCTGATACGAATGGAGTTCCAACAGTAGTTTTTTCACCACCAACAAGAACAACTTCATTAAAAGTTACTTCGCTCCCAGCTTCAACGTCTAATTTTTCAACGTAGATTGCTTGACCAACTTCAACTTTAACTTGTTTTCCACCAGTTTTTACGATTGCATAAGTCATTGTGATTCCTCCTTATTAGATTTTTATATAAGGGCATTAACCCTTTAGTCAGACTCGCCTCAGGATGTGAATAAATATAAATTTATTACTTAAACATCACTTCGTGCGGTTGCACTTCATGAAGGTATCACAAAGTCAACGTTATTATTCTATCATAAGTCAAATTCAATTTCAAGCTTATAATCTGCAAATTTAAAATTATTTTGATTTAAACTATAATCAATTTTCACGTGATTTCCATTTTTCTCAAATTTACTAGTATCCGTAGTTAAAAACTGTACACCAACTGGAGTCATTATGGTAGCTTCTGCCTGTCCTAAAATAAAGTTCATCTTAGTATTTTGCTCAGCAAATCTAGTAAGCATTAAACTTTCATCATTAAGCTTAATTACATTTTTAAAGCCTTCTTCATCAACATAGGTCAAATAAATCCAACCATTTTTTTCGACCACTTGACCATCATGAATCTGTTCGATAACCTCTTCCTCACCATCAGCAAGGACAATATTTTTTATCTTAATTTTCATGCATCAAACCCTCTATGGCCTCTAATATCTCATCATCAGTTGGAATTAATTTCTCTTCTATAGACTGAGCGGCAGCAATTGGTGAGAATTTAGAACCAAGACGTTTTATTTTACCACTGAATCCCCCTTCAATAAGGCGACTTAATATTTCAGCTGAAATTCCTGATTTTTCGATACTCTCTGTCAGAATTAATACACGATTAGTTTTATTAGCAGATTCAAGTAAAGTATCAATATCTAACGGATTAATAGTTATAGGATCAACAATTTCAATACTATAAGGAGTATCAATGTTTTTTGCTATATTAACCATTCTACCAAGTGCTATAATTGTTAAATCACTACCATCTTTTACAATTCTTGCATGTCCTAAGGGAACTTCGTACATTTCTTCGGGAATGTCAATATCAGACTCTATTTTATAAAGTGATTTTGGTTCAAAAACAATTACTGGATTATTATTTTTAACAGCAGAAAGCATAATACCTTTTGCATCATAAGCATTGCTAGGCATTGCTACTATCAATCCTGGAATATGGGCGAGCCAATTTTCTAATGATTGAGAATGCTGTGGACCTGCACCTGTCCCACTCCCACTTGCAGTTCGTAGAACCATTGGAACAGACTCTTTACCATTACTTAAAAAATGAATTTTAGCTGCTTCATTAACAAGTTGATCAATAGCAACAGTTAAGAAATCAGAAAACTGGATTTCAAGAATTGGTCTTTTGCCTAGGATAGCCGAACCTGTCGCAATCCCCGTAATAGCTGCTTCACTAATAGGTGTTTCTAGAACTCGATCCGGATATTTTTCAATGATTCCAGCTGTAGCTCCAAACCCGCCACCATAAGCTCCTACATCTTCACCCAACAGATATGATTCGGGTATTGTATCAAGAATTTGATGAAGAGATTCATTTACAGCTTGCAAATATGTCAATTTTCTATTTTGCATAAACTTCCTCTTCTAACTTATCAGTATCAATCACAGCTAAATCATCATTCCAAGCCTTTTCAGCATTTGTAATCATCTCTTGATAAATTTTTTCATCTAAAAGCGCAAGCTCATCCAATGAAACATCATATTCACTCAAGAGAATTTTTCGAAGATTCAAGATAGGATCTTCATATTTCAAAAATTCTTCCTTTGAACGATATTTTTCCGCATCACTTCTTGAATGACCGCGGAAACGATATGTCATTGCTTCAATTAAAACTGGACCATCTTTCAGGTCTTCTTTTATCTCCTTAAAAGCATCAGCAACTGCCACAACACTCTGTCCGTCTATACGGTAGCTCTTCATATTATATGCTTGAGCACGCTCAACTATTGTTCCTGAAATCATTCTACTTGCATCGCTAGACATAGCATACTGGTTGTTTTCAATTACAAAAGCTATGGGTAAATTCCAAATGCTTGCGATATTCATAGTCTCATGGAAAGTCCCCTCATTTGTAGCACCATCACCAGAGAAACACACTACGATATTTTCCTTATCATCCATCTGAATGGCTTTTGCAAGACCTAAGGCAATTGGGAAGTTTCCTCCAACAATTCCATTTCCACCCATATTTCCAATGCTATAATCGCTGATGTGCATACTACCACCACGTCCACAATTGGTTCCTGTTTTTCTACCAAAAATTTCAGCATACATCTTATATGTATCTGTTCCTTTGGCAATGGCATGACCATGATTTCTGTGGGTAGAAAGTATAAAATCTTCGTCTGATAATTGTGAACAAATGCCTGTAGCAACCGCTTCTTGTCCGTTATACAAGTGCGTTGTTCCATATAGCTTACCAGCCTTATTATAATCATCAAGAACATTTTCAAAGTCCCTGATTCGCAACATAGTTTCATACCAAGATAATACTATACTACGTTCATATTTATTACTCATGATTTTCCTTTCTTTTGATTTTACATTATTAAACGCGTAGGTTAATTATACCATAAACCAAGTTCATAAAAAAACTTATCAATCTCAATTTCACAATAATTAGTTATCTTTAAAAATAAAAAAACTCTAATTCTTGTTGTTTTAAAATAGAGAAAGCTGCCTTCTTATTTAATTATTATGGTGTCTTTTTATAAAAAATTTTCGTATAATGTAGAAAGGAGAGTTTAAATATGACTGAAAAAATTGAAAAAGTTTTCCGTGATCCAGTTCATAATTATATCCATGTTGACAACGAGATTATTTATGACTTAATTAACAGCGCTGAATTTCAGCGTTTAAGAAGAATAAAACAATTAGGAACTAGCAGTTTCACCTTTCATGGTGCAGAACATAGTCGTTTTTCACATTGTTTAGGCGTATACTATATTGCCAAAGAAATAACAGAAATTTTCACAGAAAAATATCCTGATAAATGGGATGATAACGAAAATTTAGTAACTTGGTGTGCAGCTCTTCTTCATGATGTTGGACATGGTGCATATTCACATACATTTGAAATGCTATTTGATACGGATCATGAAGCCATTACAGTTGAAATCATTACTGATCCAAGAACAGAAATAAATGCAATTCTACGTCGTGTATCACCAGATTTTCCAGAAAAAGTTGCAAGTGTCATAACGCATGATTACCCGAATCAGCAAGTTGTTCAATTAATTTCAAGTCAAATTGACGCAGATAGGATGGACTATCTTTTAAGAGATGCGTACTATACCGGCGTAATGTATGGACAATTTGATTTAACAAGAATTTTACGTGTAATAGTTCCTATCGAAAACGGTATTGCCTTCAATATTCAAGGAATGCATGCTGTGGAAGATTATATAGTAAGTCGATATCAAATGTACATGCAAGTTTATTTTCATCCCGCAAGTCGTGCTATGGAAGTAATTCTGAAACAATTGCTTAAAAGAGCTAAGTTTCTTTATGAACAAGATCCGACATACTTCAAACTAACTTCACCTAGATTAATACCATTTTTTGATGGTTCAAGTGATCTTTTTGACTATTTGGCACTTGATGATGGAGTTATGAATACATATTTTCAAAACTGGATGTCACATAGTGATAAAACTCTTGCAGACTTATCTACTTCTTTCATTAATAGAAAGTTATTGAAATCTGTTAAATTTGATAAAAAAGACGAAGACAAACTATTTCTTTTGCGAGATATAGTCGCTCAATGTGGTTTTGATCCTAACTATTATACGATGGTAAACTCTAATTTTGATCTACCATACGATTTTTATAGACCAAATTCGGATAAACCACGAACACAAATTGAGATACTCCAAAAAGATGGAAGTATGAATGAGCTTTCGGAGCTTTCAACAATTGTTTCTGCTTTAGCGGGTACAACCCACGGTGATAATCGCTTTTACTTTCCCAAAGAGATAACTGCAGACAATACTTTATTCTCCCACGAGAAAAAGGAATTCGAAAAATATATTAGAAATGAGACTTTTAAACCATGATCAAACTTGTTGCCATCGATATTGATGGAACTTTATTGAACGATAAAAGAGAAATCACTGAGAATGTTAAAAATACCATTCAAGAGGCTAAAGAAGCCGGTGTAAAAATCGTAATCACAACCGGTAGACCTTTACCTGGTGTCAGGGATATTTTAGATCAACTTAATCTACGCGAGGAGGGAGACTATGTTATCACTTATAATGGTGCATTAGTCCAAGCTACAGATACTGGTGAAGAATTCATTCGTGAACCTTTGTCTAAAGAAGACTTTCTTGAAATTGAAACCGAATCACGTAGAATTGGCGTTCATATGCATGCGATAACCTCTTCAGGAATATATACTGCAAATAGAGATATTGGACGATACAGTGTTCATGAATCATTTCTTGTTAATATGCCTCTTTACTATCGAACTGCAGAAGAGATGGGAAATCTTGAATTCGTAAAAATGATGTATATTGATGAACCTCAAATTCTTGATTTAGCGATTGAAAAACTTAATAAAGAGTTTTATGAAAAATACACAATTGTTAAGAGTGCACCTTTCTACTTAGAGATTCTTAATAAAAAAGCAAGCAAAGGAAATGCAGTAATGCATTTAGCTGATAAATTAGGAATTGAAGTTGAAGAAACAATGGCAATTGGCGATGAAGAAAATGATCGTTCTATGTTGGAAGTTGTTGGGAATCCAGTAGTTATGGGGAATGGAAATCCTGATATTAAAAAAATAGCAAAATACATCACTAAATCAAATAATGAAGATGGCGTTGCTCATGCAATAAAAACATATGTTCTAGGGGAAAGATAAGAAATGGCAAGACCACAGGTAATTACAAAAGATATGCTACTAAAATATGGCGTTAACTTTGTTCAAAAATATGGATTTAAAAATATTAGTTCAAGAAAAGTTGCTAACGAATTTGGAATTTCAACGCAACCAATCTATAATTGTTTTAAAAATATGGCTGATTATAAAGAGGAAATTGTTGATTACATTTATAACAACATTTTTGACAAAGAATTAAAAAAGAAATATAATGAGAACCCTATTATCAATGATTCTATTGCATTTGTTCGTTTTGGGGAAAAGAATCCAAAGCTCTATCTAGCAATGTTCATTGAAGGTACTTCAAACAATAGAAAAGTATTTCTTGATGATTTAGATAACTACCATAGAATGATAAACGATTACCCTAAATACAGGGATGTTACTAATGATTTTATTGAAAATATTCATATGAAAAGCTGGATAATTACTAACGGACTAGTAGCTTCTTCTCTTTCAGGTTTAAGAAAATATTCAAATGAAGAACTTACTATTATGTTTGAAGAAATGATTAGAATTACATTTGAAAATCCTAATCATATAAAATTAGATAAATAAATATTTGGAGATAATAATGTACACCTATAAAATCGGAATTAGTAAGGAAGATCATGACAATTTTGTCAAATCATCAAATTTAGTAAACCTACTTCAATCAAGTTCTTGGGCTCAAATTAAAGATAACTGGGGAAATGAGAGAATTGGTTTTTATGATAATGATAAATTAGTCGCAACTGCTAATCTTTTAATTAGAGATCTCCCACTTGGATTTACAATGATTTATGTACCTCGTGGACCAATTATGGACTATACTGATAAAGATTTAGTGAAATTTGTAATAGATTCATTAAAAAAATATGGAAAAACAAAAAAAGCATTGTTTGTAAAAATTGATCCAATGATTTCATATTACTCATTTAAACTTGGTGAAGAAAAAAAATTAAATCCTGAAGCAGAATTAATTATTAAAAATATAGAAGATTCTGGTGCTAGATGGTCTGGTCTTACAGCTGACATGTCAGAAACAATTCAACCTCGCTTTAATGCTGTAATTCGTAAAGAAGATTTTTCTGAAGATAATTTTTCTAAAAAAACTAAACAATTTTTAAGAAAATCTCGTAACAGTGCACCAATAATTAAATTTGGTAGCGATGAACTCATTGATGATTTTTCATACCTTATGAAAAAAACTGAAGAAAGAAAAGAAGTTAGCCTTAGAAATAAAGATTATTATTTAAAAATGTTACATACATATCCTGACGAAGCAATTTTAACAATGGTATATTTTAATTTTAAGGAACTACTTTCTGATGCTACTGAAAAATTTTCAAAGGCTAAGAATGAATATGAAAATCCACGAAGCAATAACGAGAAAAGGTTAAAAAGAATTGAAGAAGATTATAAAATAGCACAAAATAATCTCGATTCTATTAAGAAAGTTATTGAAGAACATGGTGAAATCATTCCTGTTGCAGGTGGATTGACAATTGATTTTGGTGGTAATGCTGAACATTTATATGCAGGTATGGATACTGCTTTCCAAAAATATTATCCTGCATATTTAGCTTGGTATGAAGCGATAAATCATACTTTTGAAAAAGGTGCGAAGACACTAAATATGGGTGGACTCGAAAATTCATTATCAGAATCTGATGGTCTACTTAACTTCAAGAAAAACTTCATACCAACTATCGAAGAAGGTATAGGGGAGTTTGATATTCCAGTCAACAAATTATTATTCTCAGCAAGTGAACTTGCTTATAAAACACGAAAAAGAATTCGCGGACAACATTAAAAAGATTGCTAGAAAAAATCTAGCAATCTTTTTTTATCTATTTAATTTATCTTACACTAATCCAGCTTTTTTAACTGCCTTATCCAATAAATAACTTTTTCTTAGTCTGTCAAATAGGAAAACTCCCCAAATTGCTGTAAAGAAAATATATCCTCTAAATAATGAATCGGCAAAGAACCAAGCTTCAACCATTGTGATTAATAAATATGGAATAAATTGGCTTTTAAACATCATATTCTCCTTACCATATATTTATTAATATATTATAGCATTTTTGATTTATAAAACACTAATACTTTAGTCTGAATAATTAATCATTTAAATCTTCAGTTGCTTTGATAAATTTACTTGCAACTGCTTCCCTTGCAAGTTCATTCTCATCCCCAAGGTAGCTATCATCAGATATTTTGTCTAAATTAGCAAACATTTCAATATGATTATGTAGATTAACTAATTTAACTGGTGCATCACCACCATATTCTCCATCGAGGTTTATCATCATTTTATCCTTTGAAAGGACTTCCAAATCAATTTTACTTGTTTTGATATATTCAACCCGATCGTCCTCAAGATGCTTGCCTCCATTAACCACAAGTCCAATTAGATGTACAAGTTCAAAAAGATTAGCAGTTTTTACCATAATAAGAGTGAAGAGACCATCATCAAGTTTTGCATCAGGTGCAATTTGTTCAAAACCACCTACAGAATTTGTAAGAGCTGCAAAGAACATAGAGATCTCACCTTCAAATACTCCATTATCATGTGTCATTCTAACTGGTACCATCTTAATCTGTGGTAACAGTTCTGCACCTTTAGTCAAATATGCTAAATAACCAAAGACCGTTTTCAACTGACTTGGAACACTATAAGTAAGTTCTGTTAGAGTACCACCTGCAGCAATATTCATAAAAAATGTATCATCATTTTTTTGACCGATATCCATTTTAAGAGTCTGCTTTTTACCAATGACACGTGCTGCAGCGATAGGATTATTTCTTGGGATTTTGAGAGCACGTGCAAAATCATTTGTTGTGCCAGCAGGGATGATAGCCATTTTAGGACGTTTCTTTAATGGAGCAATTCCGTTTACTACTTCGTTTATTGTACCATCTCCACCTGCTGCAATAATTAAATCAAAGCCAGCAAGAGCAGCACGATGTGCTTCATTTTGTGCTGATTTTTCTTCAGGTGTTGTTGAAAATGTACTTGTTTCATATCCAAAACCTTCTAAAATATTCAAAATGTCCGCAATATTATCCTTCATCAGTTCTTTGCCGCTTGTTGGATTATAAATTAATCTTGCTTTTTTCATGAGTTTTTTACCTATTCACTATTTTATATTTTTGCAAGGTCGTCTTCTGACCAAATTTCAATTCCTAGCTCCTGTGCCTTAGCAAGCTTGCTACCAGCATCAGCCCCAGCAACTAAAATATCTGTCTTTTTCGATACACTTCCACTAACGTTTGCACCCAATGCTTCAAGTTTCTCTTTAGCTTGGGTACGAGTAAATTGTTCAAGTTTACCAGTTAGAACAACAGTTTTTCCAGATAAGATGCTATCTATTTGTGGTCTAGCTCCTAAATATTCAAAGTTCAGGTCTGCTGTTTCCAACTCTTTCAACAAATCTTGTACTTGTTCATTATCAAAGTATGTGGCGATCGATGTAGCAATAACATGACCAATCGATTGAATTTCTGACATCTCTTCTACATTCGCACGACTTAGTGCATTTAGATTACCAAAATATTCAGCTAAGATTTTAGCTGCTTTTGCTCCTACATGGCGAATTCCCAAACCAAAAATCAATTTTTCAACTGAATTAGCTTTGGAATTTTGAATTGCTTGATAGATATTAGTTGCAGATTTTTCCTTGACCTTATCCAAGGTCATCAAATCAGCTACTGATAGCTTGTACAAATCGGCTACGTCTTTTACAAGACCTGAATCAAATAATTGGTTGATTACTGATGGGCCAAGCCCTACGATATTCATAGCTGCACGGCTGGCAAAGTGTGCCAAACCTTCCTTGATTTGTGCAGGGCACATTGGATTGATACAGCGAAGAGCCACTTCCTCTTCTAAATGTACAAGTTCAGAATCACAGATTGGACAATTAGTTGGGACTTCAATCGGATGAGTTTCCCTATCTTCTCTCTTGTCGAAAAGAACCCTTTGAACTGCTGGTATAATATCTCCCGCCTTGTAAATAATTACAAGGTCACCAACTCGAATATCTTTTTCATTAATGTAGTCAACATTGTGGAGGGTAGCACGACTTACTGTTGTCTGCGCAAGTGTTACTGGAATCATATTTGCAGTCGGAGTTACTACTCCAGTACGTCCTACTGTCCAGTCGACGCTTAGAATTTCTGTTTCAGCAAGTTCTGCTGGAAATTTATAGGCAATTGCCCATTTTGGAGCTTTGACTGTAAAACCAAGTTCCTCTTGTTGGGCTAAACTATTTACTTTAATTACTACTCCATCAATATCGTAAGGAAGTTTTCCACGCATATCAGCTACCTTATCAATAAATGACCAAATTTCCTCAATTGAGCGTGCAAAAATACGATCTTGATTAACTACAAAACCAAGTTCCTCAAAATATTCAAGAACCTTTTCTTGAGTATCATGTGTTGCTGGGCTTGCTTCCTGGTATAAGAAAGTTGCTAGATTTCTCTTTGCTACAACTTTAGTATCGAGCTGTCTAAGAGTTCCTGCAGCTGCATTTCTTGGGTTAGCAAAAGGTGCTTCACCATCAAGTTCACGCTCAATATTTAGCTTATCAAAGGATTTTCTAGGCATGTATGCTTCACCACGAACAGTTATATCAATTTCTTGTGGTAAAACCAATGGAACATCCTTAATTCTTTTGACCTGCTCAGTAATATTTTCACCGATACTTCCGTCACCACGAGTTGCTGCAGTAACTAGTACCCCATTTTCATAAACTAATGATAAGGAAAGTCCATCAATCTTCAATTCGCAGATGTACTCAGGATTCGGGATTACTTTTCTTACTCGAGCATCAAATTCTTCAATTTCTTCACGCGAAAAAGCATCTTGAAGACTATATAGTTGATATTGATGTTGATATTTCTCAAATTTAGAAAGTACTAAATCGCCAGTTCTATGACTCGGAGAATCATTTTGAACTAACTCTGGATTTTTCTCTTCAAGTTCAACTAACTCTCTATACAATTTGTCATACTCAGCATCTTCAACACTTGGGTTATCCAAAGTATAGTATTCATGGGCATATTTATTTAAAAGTTTTACTAATTCTTTTATTCTCAATTCTGCATTATTCATGTCTCAATTTTAACACAAAATATTGCTTTATTCATTAGTAAAAGACATACAGAAGTAGGAATTCAATGATATTTTTTCAAAAAAAAAGACAATAATTTGCCTCCTATATTATTCAAATTTTATTGTCTTTAAATCTTCTCGCATGATTTCTATGTATGTCCATATAGCTAAAATAGGTACTATAAAGAATCCAATCTTGAAATAAGTATTTGTAAAAAGATAAGGTAGTCCTTCAAATAGTGTTTGGATTGCCATGAAGCAAATAAATGTTGTGAAAAGTGCAGTTAGAAAAAGAATTCTGTACTTTTTTAATGTAGGAAGCAAGACTAAGATAAGAAGAATCAACATAATCACAGAAAGTTTTATTGCATTCTCACGAAAAATAGCTACTTGGAAAAAATTTTTATTATCTATCTTATATGTTAATTCATTCGGCCAAGCCTTAAAGGGAAGAAATAAGGAAACTAGTAAACATATTAATAATACTTTAAATTTTTTATTCATAGCTTGCCCCTCTGTTGTTTATCAATTTTTATTATACTATATAATAAATGTAAGTGATTGCAAAATTATTGAATAATAATAAAATTTTATGAGTTAAATTTATATCCAATATATTATTTACATTATCTAAAATCCACAATAAAAAGCCTTAATAGGCCTTTTTATTTTTACTGGATATTAACTTTTTTACTATAAACAATTTTTAGTACAATAAATCTAAATACATTATCAATTAAAGTTGCTAGCCATACCCCTAATATTTGCATATTGAGGACAGTTCCTAGTACATAAGCTAAGGCAATTCTAATAATCCACATTCCAATACTTGTTGCAATAAATGGGGTTTTGGCATCTCCCATTGCCTGCAAACTAGCAGTGTATATAAGAACTCCTGAGACAATTGGCTCAGAAATAAATGATACTAAAAGGACAACCATAGCTGCTTGGGCCGCAACAGTATCAGTCGTAAAAAGACTCGTTATATAAGGTCCTGCAAAGAATATTACTCCCCCAATGATAGTAGATAGAATGCCACTTATTATATGTCCCGCTCTTGTAATAGACTTAATATCCGCAATATTTTTTTGCCCATATTCACGAGCAACCATAATAGCTACACCAGTTGCCATTCCCATTCCAGCTAAATAGTTATAAGCAGTTATTGTTTCACCAATTGAATTTCCAGCGAACACTTGACTACCATAAGCGATAATAATTGCAAAAATTACCAAGTCCCCCATTCTCATGGTTAGACGTTCTCCCATAATGGGAATTGCTCGAAAAACCAAATCTTTCATAGGTGTTTTCCCAAAGAGATATTCTTTTTTTATTCTGGCAGGAGTTCTTTGTACCCTTAGGAATAAAAAGATAACACCAATAAGTCTGGCTAAGCATGTTCCTATTGCAGAACCTACAATGCCTAATTTAGGAAATCCAAGTAACCCAAAAATCAAGACCAAATCAAAAAGAAAATTTAGTATATTTACTACAAGATTAATATAAAGCGGGCTTCTGCTATCACCAGTTGATCTGACAAGCCCACCAAATACAGATAAGAGTATCATTAATATCGATGCACCAGCAACTATTTGGAAGAAGGGAAGGGTTGCTTCAAGAACCTCACCACTTGCCCCCATTAACTGGAAAATCGGTTTTGCCAAAAATATTGAAAATAAACCCAAGATAATTCCTAGGACCAAAGAAAGTTTTAAACTTGCAGCAGATTTACTACTTACAGTCTTCATATTTTTTGCGCCTAAGTAATTAGAAATAATGGTTGAGACTGCTACGGCAAGAGCGATACATATGGCTTGATATACGGCCAGAACTCCGTTTGCCATTGATACTGCACTAACAGCTAAAAGAGATATTTTAGCAATCAAAAATGCATCAACGAAGCCAACTGTTGTTTGGAGCACATTTTCTAATATTGCCGGTATTGAAAATTTTAATAGTTTTTTTGCGTTTTCATTCATACTTAATATAATATCAGAAAATTTAATTTTTTGTAAAATTAATGTATTTTTGTGTTCTTTTTCACAATTCTTATTGCTTTAATACAATTATTACTATATATTAATATTAAAATAATTGGTATATACCAAAAAAGAGGGACAAATGGGAAAAATTTCTAAAATTATGGCAACTGCAGTGCTTCTAGCACCTACAGTTATTTCGTGTAGCAATCTTGTTCAAGCCGAGTCAGCAATAACTGATGTAGTTCAGGAGCAGGGACAATTTGTATTTTCAATCTCCACTTCAATTGAGAGCTATAACGGGGTTATCCTGGGTAATCATACTGTTAATAGTGCGGATAATGAAGGTGCAACAATCGTTATTGGTGATATCATTGCCAACAATGGATTCACCTATGGTGGAGCAGGCTCGGGTGCTTCAAATATTATCGGAACACCTAGTATTCCTGAGAATGTTCCAGCTTTAGTTCTTGGAGGTAATGTAATTGAAAATACTCCATCTGAAATTATTATTGAAAGAAATGGTTACGCTTCTTGTAAAAATACTGAAGACTTGTTTCCAAATAGAAATATCTTTCATTTGAAGCATGGAGCACATAGGAAAAAAACTAAGCAAAAGTTAAAATACTTTTTCAATATGATTGTTTCTCAATCAGAACAAATTGCGACTGATATTGAAGGGTTAGTATCTGATACACAAGCAAACTCATACGGTACTGCTGAAGCAGCAAGCAACAATCTTTCTAAATCACCAACTAATGACAGAGTTCTAGTAGTTAATGATAATAGTGATACTTTTAATATCAGAGATTTATATTTGAAGAGCGATGTACTTAATGCATATGACAAAATTATCTTCAAATCTTCTGCTTCAACAGTGAATATTGGAGCAGGAGCAATTTTACTTGATAATACAGTAGTTGATACTGGGGCTCCATATGGTAGTCCGCATAATTTATTAATGCAAAAAATTGCTAAAAAAGTAAATTGGTTCTTCCCAAATGCTACTCAGATAAACACTAGAGCATATGGTATATTAGGAGATGTCTATGCACCTTCAGCTACATTTACTGCTAATGGTGGTAGCTTAAATGGCCGTCTAATTACATACAATTTAGAACAAAGTGGAGGTTTTGAGTTACATAATTTCAATACTCCTCCAAAAGACATACCTCAAGAACCAACGCCTAGTGAGCCTATAGATGAAACAAGTTCTAGTGAACCTACAACTGAGACAAGTTCTAGTGAACCTACAACTGAGACAAGTTCTAGTGAGCCTACAACTGATACAAGTTCTAGTGAACCTACAGAATCAACTGAACAATCAAAATCTAGTACTTCCTCTACAGTTACTTCTAGTAAGCCTGTGGAATCTTCTGTAAGCACTAATTCAAACTCATCATCTACACAACCTTCTAGTAAACCTACAGAATCAACTGAACAATCGAAATCTAGCACTTCTTCTGCAGCATCATCTAGTAAGCCTGTGGAATCTTCTGTAAGCACTAGTTCAAACTCATCATCTACGCAATCTTCTAGCAAACCCATAGAAGGAACTGAAGAATCGAAATCCAGCACTTCTTCTACAGTTACTTCTAGTAAGCCTGTGGAGTCTTCTGTAAGCACTAGTTCAAACTCATCATTTACACAATCTTCTAGCAAACCGGTAGAATCATCAAAGGAAGAGTCAAAATCTAGCAATTCTTCTACAGTTCCTTCTAGTAAGCCTGTGGAATCTTCCGTAACTACTAGTTCAAACTCATCATCTACACAATCTTCTAGCAAACCTACAGAATCAACTGAACAATCGAAATCTAGCACTTCTTCTGCAGCATCATCTAGTAAGCCTGTGGAATCTTCTGTAAGCACTAGTTCAAACTCATCATCTACACAACCCTCTAGTGAACCTACAGAATCAACTGAAGAGTCGAAATCTAGCACTTCCTCTACAGTTCCTTCTAGTAAACCTGTGGAGTCTTCCGTAACTATTAGTTCAAACTCATC
>NZ_MKIQ01000004.1 GCF_001832885.1 Floricoccus penangensis
TAACGCCGGAAGTAGTTGGGGGTTGCCCCCTGTGAGATATGGTAGGTGCCAAGCGAATATTTGATAAGACTTTCTTGAGCAATTGAGAATTTTTTATTATATTCAATAGTATTCCGGCATAGCTCAGTTGGTAGTAGCGCATGACTGTTAATCATGATGTCGTAGGTTCGAGTCCTACTGCCGGAGTAATATTATCTTGTACTTCTTCTGAAGTACTTTTTTTTGTGCAAAATGATAATTGTTTTGTGCATTATGTTGTTTTTTTGCAAACGTTTTCGTGATATCATATATTTATTAAATAATTGAATAAACGAACGGAGAAACAATGGTAGAATTAAAATTAAATCATATTTACAAAAAATATCCAAAAAGTAGTCACTATGCAGTTGAAGATTTCAATTTAGACGTAGCTGATAAAGAATTTATTGTATTTGTTGGACCTTCTGGATGTGGTAAATCTACTACTTTACGTATGATTGCTGGTCTTGAAGATATTTCCGAAGGTGAATTTTATATCGGCGATGAGTTGATGAACGATGTGGCTCCAAAGGATCGTGATATTGCCATGGTATTCCAAAACTATGCACTTTATCCTCACATGACTGTTTTTGACAACATGGCTTTTGGTTTGAAATTACGTAAATATCCAAAAGATGAAATTAAAAAACGTGTTGAGGAAGCTGCTGATATTCTTGGTCTAACTGAGTTACTAGATAGAAAACCAGCTGATATGTCTGGTGGACAAAGACAACGTGTTGCTATGGGTCGTGCTATTGTCCGTGATGCTAAAGTGTTCTTAATGGACGAACCTTTATCTAACTTGGATGCAAAACTCCGTGTATCAATGCGTGCTGAAATTGCTAAAATTCACCAAAGAATTGGTGCTACTACTATATATGTAACGCATGACCAAACTGAAGCTATGACTTTAGCTGATAGAATAGTAATAATGAGTTCTACTAAGAATGAAACTGGTGATGGAACTATTGGTCGTATCGAACAAATTGGTAGTCCTCAAGAGCTTTATAACACTCCTGAAAATAAATTTGTTGCGAGCTTTATTGGTAGTCCTGCTATGAACTTCTTTGAAGTGACATTTAACGGAACTAATATAGATGATGGAAAAGGGTTTAATATAGATATTACTGAAGGTCAAGCTAAACTTTTACGTGAAAAAGGCTACGAAGGTAAGAAATTAATATTTGGTATTCGTCCAGAAGATATTTCAGCTTCTAATGTGGTTCAAGGAGTTTTCCCTAATTCTAAAGTTGATGCGACAGTTGTTGTATCTGAGCTTCTCGGTAATGAAACAATGCTTTATTCTAAAGTTGGAGATACTGAATTCGCAGCTCGTGTTGGTGCTCGTGATTTCCACAATCCTGGTGATAAAGTAGAGTTAACAATTAACGTAAGTAAAGGACACTTCTTCGACTTACAAACTGAAAAGAGAATAACATCAAATTAATTGAAATTACTTTTCTTAATTTTATAAAATATTTCCTACCTTTCATTAGGTGGGTTTTTTTATATAAAAAGAGTATGATTCTATCATACTCTCTTTATATAAGATTATAGTCCAACATACTATCTATGGAAGATAATATAATTTCTTCGTTTGTTCTAGTCGAATTCCAATCTAATATAGATTTTACCTTGTCATTTGATACGTTTCGGCTTATTGAAAGCATTAATTTTCCTTCTTTGGCTTGCTTATTAAATAATGCACCGATGGTTATAATCCAATTTGGAATTTTTCTTTTGGTAACATTATTATAAAGTTGTGGCCTTTTTTCTCTAATTATTTTGGCAATTTCTTCCATTGAAATTTGTCCATCAGCACTTGCAATAAATCTTTGTCCACTAGCTTGAGAATTTTCCATTGCACGAATATGAATATCAGCCACATCTCGAACATCCACAATGTTTAATGGTAAATTTGGATAAGCTTTAGTTTTCCCATCTAGCAACATATTAAAAAGGTCAAAGCTTCCTGAGAGATGGTTGCTTAAAGCTGGACCAAAGATTGCAACAGGATTAACGGTAGTAAATTCCATTCCATTTCCTTCGTTTTTTATAAAATCCCAAGCTGCTTTTTCAGCAAGTAGTTTTGATTTTTCATATGCTGAAAGTCCAGCTTCCTCAGGATTTGTCCAATCATTTTCCGTTGTTGGAACCAGTTGATTTTTCTGAGAGAAACCAACTGCCCCAAAGTTTGAAGTCATGACAACTCTTTTAACGCCTGCGTCACGAGCGTTGCGCAATATTCTTATAATTCCTTCAATGGCAGGCTTCATTACTTCGTTCTCATATTTTGGTATTTCAAAGAATACAGGGGATGCAACACTTAGAACATAGTCCCTATCTTTCATTATCTTAAGCCAGTTTTCATCAGATGAAAGGTCAGCCTCAGCAAAACTTAGCATATCGATGTTAGCTACATTATTACTTTTAAGTGTAGTAATTATTTTATCTTTGCTTGAAAGATTACGAACAGTAGTCTTTACATCATAACCCTTTTCGAGCAGCTGTATAATGATATTTGTAGCAAGAAATCCAGTTCCACCAGTCACTAATACTTTATTTGTCATTTTTTATCTCCTAAATTTGCTTATTTTTAATTTTTTAATATAATTAGTGTAAAGGCTAGAGTATACTCTAGGTCAAGAGATTTGATTGGAGAAAAGATGATTTATTCCATAAAAGAGGTTGCTGAAATCACAGGACTTTCTATTTATACTATTAGATATTACGACAAGGAAGGTCTTTTGCCTTTTGTTGCTAGGAATGATGCTGGTATAAGAGTATTTACCGAGAGTGATATTAATCAGATTCAGACAATTTGCTGTCTAAAGAATACTGGTATGGCTTTAAAAGATATTAGAAACTATATTGAATGCTGTATGGAGGGCACAGCTTCGATTGATGAACGTTCAGAACTTTTGACTGCTCACCGTGAAAGTGTATTGGCTAAAATTAAGGAATTAGAAGACAACTTAAAAATCATTGATGGAAAACTTGAAATTTATAATTCTCCTAATTCAGAGGAAATTATTACTTTTATGAGAGAATATGTAAAAAATGAGAAGAAAACGATTGAAGTAAAGGAGTAGAAGATGAGTAAGAAAAATATTACTATTTTGGGTCTTGGAATTGTTGGAGGAATTGCAGCTACAACATACTTGCTTTTCCATGATACTAAAGAATCGGCTAATATTAATCTGTATGATGCAGAAGTTGCAAATGATAATAATGATATTACTGTCGACTTTCATGAAGAATTTTTACCTGTAGATGATGGATTGAGTCTTTATATTTCTACTACAAGTCCAAAGAATGAAGATATAAAAGGAATCGTGCAGATAATACATGGGATGAACGAACATGCTAGACGTTATCAAGATTTGGCAAATTTTTTAGCTAAAAATGGTTACTTGGTTGTTACGAGTGATAACCGAGGTCATGGTTTTTCTATTGATTCAACTAATCCTCATGGTCATATAGATAGTTATCAACGCTTGGTTGAAGATCAAGTTGCTATAAGCAACTATATAAAAGATAAAAATCCAGGACTTCCTTTATACTTGTATGGTCATTCATTTGGCTCACTTCTTGCTAGAATGTATTTACAAGACAATGATTTTCTTATTGATAAATTATTGCTAACAGGAACTGTGGCACATTTCAAAATGTCTAAAATTGGATGTGCCCTAGCAAATATCGCTGATAAGCTTGTTGGTTCTGATAAATCATCTTGGATTATTCAAAAGTTAGCACAAGTTGGAGGTGAAGGTGATGATTGGATTACCAATGATGAGAAAGTATTAAAGGATATTGAAAAAGACCCACTTTGGATGTCTACTTATGATAATTCAGGAATTGCAACAATTTGGAAAAGTAATCTTGATTTAAAAGCTGATGAAAAATATAAACTGACAAATGAAAACCTTCCAATTTTAAGCATTACTGGAGCACAGGATATTGTTACAGGTGGTAAAAAGGGATTAGAGGATACAAGAAAGACTTTAGAAAATATTGGTTATAAAAATATCGAAATAATAGATCTTCCAAATATGAAGCATGAAGTAATAAATGAACTTGATAATGAGAGAGTTTATGACTTGATTTTGAATTTTTTTGATAAATAATCAAAAGGACTGGAAATATTTCCAATCCTTTTTTTTGGTTATTATTAACGGATTACTTCAATTTTATAGCCGTCCGGGTCTGTTACAAAGTAGAAAAAAGTATCTGTTCCAGGTAGTCCTTTAATTTCAGTGATATTAAATCCAGCTTCTTTGTGTTTAGCATGTTGTGCCTTGATATCATCAACTGAAATTGCAATATGACCATATCCATTTCCAATATCATAAACTTCTGCACCATAATTATGAGTCAATTCTAATTCATAATCATCCCCTGGTAAAGTTAAGTAGATTAAGCTGAATGAATGCTCAGGGAAATCTAATTTACGTGCTACTTCGAAGCCAAAAGCGTCTTGATAGAATTTAATTGATTTATCAATGTTTACTACACGTACGCATGTATGAACCATTTTCATAGTAATTTATCCTTTCAAATATCAAAATATTCTCTCTTTGAAAAGAGAAGTGTTCATTGTATCTATTATTATTACTCTATTAGAACTTGATATGTACATTATAGAACATATTTATAAATATGTTCTATAATGTACATTTTTAATATAAGTTCTATAATTAGCGATTAAAATGTGGGTTATACATTTTCTCTGTACCGATATCAGTTTTTGGACCGTGTCCAGGGTATACTTCGTAATTCTTTGGTAAAGTAAATAGCTCAGTACGAATACCATTTAGAAGTTGATTATAGTCGCCAGTGTAGAGGTTGGTGATTCCAACAGTACCTTTAAATAGCGCATCGCCGGTCAATACAAGTTCATCGTCATCAAAGATGAAGCTTACACCACCAATTGAATGACCTGGAGTTGGGACGACCTTGAATTTGAATCCATCCATATCATAGTCGCTATACATTTCATACTCATAGTCAGCTGGATCCACAATAACATCTTCAAGCCCATCTTGGTGACCAAATTGATGTGACTGATTATATTCTGGTGTGTAGAGCCAAGTAACTTCAGGAGTCGCAACATATACAGGTACATCAGGATATTTTTCCTTGATGGCAGGAATGCTGATGATATGATCATAGTGTGCATGTGTTAGTAGTATAGCAGTTAGCGGAAGATTAATTTCTTCAATTTTATCCATAATTTTTTTAGTGTCACTACCTGGGTCAACTACTATAAGATTAGTGTCATTTGATAAGAAATAAGTGTTTTCGTTCATAACCTTATTAATAATTTTTTCGATTTTCATATCTTTATTTTAGCAAAAAAGCTTAATAGTCCCAACAAATTAAATTGCTAATTTATGATATAATTGTTATTAACTATTTAATAACGTTACGGAGAAAGCAAGTGACTAAATTTGCAGTGGTGGACCTCGAAGCAACTGACGCCCATCTTTCACAAAATAAAATTATACAAGTCGGGATAGTCATCCTCGACGGAGAAAAAGTAATTCAAAAATATTCTTCAAATGTAAATCCTCATGAAGAATTAGCGCCAATTATTTCTGAATTGACAGGTTTGACGGATGAAGTTCTATCTGTTGCTCCAGATTTTTCAGAGATTGCTGAAGAAATTTCACTGATGCTTGAGGGTACAGTATTTGTAGCTCACAATGTGAAGTTCGACTATAATCTTTTAAAGAAATCACTTAATGAATGTGGAATTGATTTCGATCTACCTAGCATTGATACAGTTGAGTTAAGTAGGGTATTTTTCCCTGACTTTGAAAAATATTCTTTGGAGTATCTAAGTGAGAAATTAGACCTAACACATGACAATCCTCATGAGGCTTTTAGTGATGCATATGCAACCGCAAAACTTTTAATCCAGATTCAAAATAAAATTAAATCACTTCCAAGAGTTGTTGTAGGTGAAATTCTTCGTCATGCAGGAAACCTTATTTATGAAACTCAATTAGTAATTAAAGAAATCTTCGATCAAATGGATGAAAATATTAATGGCTATATCATTAGGCAAAACATTGCCACAAAAAAGGTATCATTTGAAGAAGAAAATCGAAATCTTTCAAAGACTTTTGAAGAAAATATGGAGCGTATCAATTTATCCGTTAGAGAAAAACAGGCTAAAGTCGTATCCATTTTTGAGGATAAACTTGATAATCCTAAGGTATCATTTATTCAGGCACAAACTGGTGTTGGGAAAACCTATGCTTATCTTTTAGGATTGCTTGAGCAAGATAAGAAGATTGTTATTTCAACATCCACTAAGGTCCTCCAAGAGCAGATTATGGTTAATCATGCTAAAGAATTTAGGGAGGAATTTGGTATTAATATATCTAAATTTTTAGGTTTTAAAAATTATATAAAAATAGAAGAATTTGTAAAAACTCTTCCAAATACCCAGTCAGGCATAAATCAAGAAATTTTCAAAATGAAAGTTTTGGTTTGGCTATGTCAGACAGAAACTGGGGAATTGAGTGAATTAAGTCCAATAATGACAAGTCAAGATTATTTGAATGAGATTGCTCATGATGGTAACTATAATCAGCTTTCTATGTTTTTTGAACAAGACTTTTTGAGACTTGCTCATCAGAAACTACAGCATTCATCAGCAGTAGTAATTAATCATGCATTAATGGTTGAGAAGATGAAAAATGAACCAGAATTTTTTGCAGAGAGAGTTTTAGTGGTAGATGAAACCCAACAACTTTTTGGGGTACTAGAAAGTGTACAGGAAGAGACCATTGATCTAGAGTTTTTAAATGATGAGTTAGCGTTAATTGATTCTTTTACATCATCTCAGCCAGAATCAAATTTGAAGAAAAGGCTAAAAGAAAGTCTTAATTACCATATTAATTACTTACCTGATAGTAAGAGTAAAGTATTGCTTGATGCTGAAGAGCTGGGGCTTAAAGACCTAGTTGATTTTCTTTCTAATACGGATGAGTCCTTCTTGTGGAAAACAGATAATATTCTTCATAAAAGTCCCAAAGACTTTCTTGATTTTGCTCATCTTAACCCCCAATATTTGAAAACTTTTCTAATTGGTGCTACTTTGAGTATGAGTGATTCAGATCGTCGAATTCCAGAATTATTAGGATTTGAAGATTATACCTTCGATGAACTTCCTAGTAGTCAAGCACACAATCAAGAGATTCTGATTGCTACTGATGGTCCTAATATTGGGAATATGTCCAATACAACATTTGCTGAATATATTAAGGATAACTTACTTGATCTTGCAGAGTTTGATATGCCAATCCTTGTCTTATTAACAGCAAAAGATTTACTTAAGAAAACTTCTGAGCTTCTAATGCAAAATGGTGTTAATCATCTCGCCCAAGGTATTCATGGAACACCAAGTCAGATAAAGAAACGTTTTGATGACGGTAAATCACAAATCTTGCTCGGGCTTAATAGTTTCTGGGAAGGTGTGGATTTTGATAAACAAGATGAAATTATTGTAGTGATTCCAAGATTACCTTTTTCAACACCAGATGATATCTTGATTAAAAAATATGCTGAACGATTTGATAATCCTTTCTACGATTTCAATGTTCCGATGACGACTCTTAGATTAAGACAAGCATTGGGTAGGGTGAATAGACGTCCTGAACAGAAGTCAGCAATAGTTATTTTAGACAAAAGAATTGCTGGTAAAAATTATGGTAAGAAGATGACTGCTAGTCTAGTCGAGGCTGCACCGATTATTTTTGATGAAATTAATGGAATTAAACGCCAAATCGTGAATTTTTTGGTATAATTTTAAGTAATACTGAACTTTTGAGGTATATTTTTGGGGGGAAATTATGAAAAATAAAAAAATGTCATTAAGTACCCAACTGATTATTGGGTTCTTATCTATCGTAGTTGCTATTATGCTTGTTGTAATTATAACGACAAATGTTGCAAAGAAGCCTTACTCTATTTCGAGAAGTCGTTCTATTGAAATTGCTAAAAATAAGGCGAATTTGGAAAGCGCCTCAGTCTTTGACATCGTTAATACTGATCAGACAGTTTACTCTGTTCGTGGTAAGTCAAAGGATAAAAAGGATATAGCTGTTCTTATTTCTCAACCCAGTGATTCTGGGAAAAAAGAACCAGAAGTACGTGTGGTTGATTTAACAGAGGGAGTTGCCCCAGATAGTTTACCAGCTGCTAAGTCAGCAAATTATATTAGACTGGGTTTATATAAAAATGGAGAAGTTTGGGAAGTTAGAGATTCCTCTGACAATTACAAACTGTATGATTTTAAAACAGGAGAAGAGCTATTATGATTTTATCGGATTTTGTCAATGGAATTGAAGAGAGTGTAACGCTTGCTGCTGCTGCCAAAGCAAAAGAATTAAAGGCTGCAGGTCATGATGTATTGATTTTAACAGTGGGAGAACCTGATTTTCCAACGCCAACAAATATTAATACTGCTGCTAAAAAAGCGATTGATACCGGTAAAACAAGTTTTTATACACCTGCCTCTGGTTTGCCAGAATTAAAAAAAGCTGTTAATAAATATTTTGAAGATTTCTATGGATATTCGGTTTCTCCTAAAGAAGTAATAGTTACTTCAGGAGCAAAATTTGCAATCTATGCTTTTTTCATGAGTGTATTAAATAAGGGTGATGAAGTTATTATTCCAACTCCATACTGGGTAAGTTATTCAGATCAAGTTAAAATGGCATCTGGAGTTCCAGTATTTGTTGAAGGTCGCCAAGAAAATGATTTTAAGGTGACTCTTGAGCAGGTAGAAGCTGCTAGAACTGATAAAACAAAAGTTCTTTTAATCAATTCACCATCAAATCCTTCTGGTATGATATATACTGAAGAGGAGTTACGTGAACTTGGTAACTGGGCTGTTGAACATAATATTTTGATTTTATCAGATGATATTTACCATCGACTTGTTTATAACGGAAGTAAAACTACAATGATTTCAACAATTTCTGATGAAATTCGTAAACAAACAATTGTTATAAATGGTTTAAGTAAGTCATATTCAATGACAGGTTGGCGTATTGGTTTTGCTACTGGTAATCCAGAAATCATTGCAGCAATGGCTAAAATTGCTAGTCAAACAACAAGTAATCCAACAGCTGTTGCTCAATATGCAGCTATTGAGGCGATCAATGGAGATCAATCTGTAGTTGATGCAATGAGAGGTCGTTTTGAAGAACGTTTAAATACAATTTATCCAATTCTAAATGAAATTCCAGGTATTGAGGTAGTTAAACCACAAGGTGCTTTCTATTTATTCCCTAATGTTAAAGGGGCGATGGAAATGACAGGATATGATAATGTTACTGACTTTACAGATGCTCTCTTGGAAAAAGAAGGGGTTGCTCTCGTAACTGGTGATGGATTCGGTGCTCCTGAAAATGTGCGTTTAAGTTATGCAACTGATATGTATACGATTTTGGAAGCTCTTGATAGAATTAAGAGATTTATTGAAAATAATACGAAATAATGAAAGGTAGAAAATGAAAGAATTAATTTCTATAATTGATGTGCCTAAGCACGTTGGTGAAACTGTAAAAATTGGAGCTTGGGTAGCTAACAAGTCTGGGAAGGGGAAAATTGCCTTCTTACAACTTCGTGATGGTACAGCATTTTTCCAAGCTGTAGCTTTTAAACCAAACTTTATTGAAAAATTTGGAGAAGAAGAAGGACTTGAGAAATTTGATATTATCAAACATTTAACTCAAGAAACTTCTGTAATTGTGACTGGTACTGTCAAAGAAGATGAACGTTCAAAATTTGGTTATGAGCTTGATCTAACTGATATTGAGGTTGTGGGTGAGTCTAATGAATATCCTATTACTCCAAAAGAACACGGGACAGACTTCTTAATGGATAACCGTCATTTATGGTTACGTTCTTCTAAACAACAAGCTATCATGCAAGTTCGTAATGCCCTTACTTACGCAACTTATGAATTCTTCCAACAAAATGGTTTCATTAAGTTTGATTCTCCTATCCTTTCAGGAAATGCTGCAGAAAATACAACTGATTTGTTTGAAACAGACTATTTTGGAAACCCTGCTTATCTTTCACAATCTGGACAACTTTATCTAGAAGCTGGAGCTATGGCTTTCGGTCGAGTATTTGACTTTGGACCAGTATTCCGTGCTGAAAAATCTAAGACTCGTCGTCACTTAACTGAATTTTGGATGATGGATGCTGAGTATACTTTCTTCACACATGATGAGTCTCTTGATTTACAAGAAGCATATATCAAACATTTAATTAAGTATGTATTAGACAATGCATCATATGCTTTAGAAACTTTAGAACGTGATACAAGCTTACTTGAAAAATATGTAAATGAACCATTTAAGCGTGTTTCTTATGATGATGCAATTGACCTATTGCAAGAGCATGAATCTGATGATGATACAGATTATGAACATCTTGAACATGGTGATGATTTTGGTTCACCACACGAAACTTGGATTTCTAACTATTATGGAGTTCCAACATTCATTATGAACTATCCATCAAGCTTCAAAGCGTTCTACATGAAGCCTGTTCCAGGAAATCCTGAGCGCGTGCTATGTGCAGATTTATTGGCACCTGAAGGATATGGTGAAATCGTTGGTGGATCTGAACGTGAAACTGACTATGATGTATTGACTCAAAAAATCATTGATTTTGGTTTAGATCCAAAAGATTATGACTGGTACTTAGACCTTCGTAAATATGGTTCAGTACCACATGCAGGATTTGGACTTGGACTAGAACGTATGGTTACATTCGTTGCAGGAACAGCTCATATCCGTGAAGCAATACCGTTCCCACGTATGTTACATAGAATAAAACCATAATTTTACTCTTTAAGAGAGTGAATTTTGATTAATAAAACTTGTGAGAAGAGAAAGATATATCTTTTTCTTCTTTTTGTTACAATTATTCTTTTATTAATATACAGATTATTCTAATTAGTTTGAAAACTAACTTGTAAAATATATTATATTCTTTTAAAATGGTGATAAATATGAAGGAGGAAAATATATATGAAGATAATAGCTACTGAAAATGCCCCACAAGCCATCGGCCCATATGTACAAGGAAAAGTTGTAGGTAATTTACTTTTTGCATCTGGTCAGATTCCTTTAGATCCTAAAACAGGAGAAATGGCTGGCACTACTATTGAGGAGCAAACAGAGCAAGTATTGAAAAATATTGGTGCTATTTTAGCAGAGGCTGGAACTGATTTTGATCATGTTGTAAAGGCTACATGTTTTTTAGATAATATTGAAGATTTTGTGGCTTTTAATAATGTATATGCCACTGCTTTCAAGAGTGATTTTCCAGCACGTAGCGCTGTTGAAGTTGCACGTTTGCCTAAAGATGCTCTTGTTGAAGTTGAAGTTATTGCTTATCTTGATTAAAGATGAGCGATTTTTTGTTAATAGTTTTACTTTGAAAAGAAAGCGAATTCAAGGTATAATATAGGTATTAAAAGAAAAGAGGTATATACTATGATTAGATTTAACATTCGTGGCGAAAACATCGAGGTTACTCCTGCAATTCGTGACTACGTGCAAAATAAAGTTTCTAAGATTGAAAGATACTTCAATGATGATCGTGATATTAATGCTCACGTTAACCTAAAGGTATATCAAAATAAGAATGCTAAGGTTGAGGTTACAATTCCTATGAAACAGTTAACTTTAAGAGCAGAGGATACTTCACAAGATATGTACGGTTCTATTGACCTTGTAGTTGATAAACTAGAACGTCAAATTAGAAAATATAAAACTAAAACTAACCGCAGAAAAAATGTTAAAGGTGTTAAAGATTACCCAGTTGAAGAGCTTGTTGATTTTGAAGTAACAGAAGAAGTCGATGAAGGTGCTAAGATTGTTCGTACTAAAGAAATTGATTTAAAACCTATGGATGCTGAGGAAGCAGTACTTCAAATGGAAATGTCAGGGCACGATTTCTTTATCTTTACAGATGCTGATACTGACTCTACAAGTATTGTATATCTTCGCGAAGATGGCAACTACGGCTTGATTGAAACTAAGTAATCTTGGATACGTTTTCATGCTATAAAATGGATATTCTTTCTTGAAAATGTAATTGAATTGCGTTATGATTAACTTATCACAAAGAGTGCTTTGCACTTTAAATAAAAAGGAGAATTCTCAAATGTCAATTATTACTGATGTTTACGCTCGCGAAGTCTTAGACTCACGCGGTAACCCAACTCTTGAAGTAGAAGTTTATACTGAATCAGGTGCTTTCGGTCGTGGTATGGTTCCTTCAGGAGCTTCAACTGGTGAACACGAAGCAGTTGAACTTCGTGATGGTGACAAATCTCGTTACGGCGGATTAGGAACTCAAAAAGCAGTTGATAACGTAAACAACATTATCGCTGATGCAATCATTGGTATGGATGTTCGTGACCAACTTGGAATCGATAAGACTATGATCGCTCTTGACGGTACTCCAAATAAAGGTAAATTAGGAGCAAACGCTATTCTTGGTGTTTCTATCGCTGCTGCTCGCGCTGCTGCAGACTTCTTAGAAGTTCCTCTTTACAACTACCTTGGCGGATTCAACGCTAAAGTATTACCAACTCCAATGATGAACATCATCAACGGTGGATCTCACTCAGATGCTCCAATCGCATTCCAAGAGTTCATGATCTTACCAGTTGGAGCTCCAACATTTAAAGAAGCTCTACGTTATGGTGCTGAAGTATTCCATGCTCTTAAGAAAATCCTTAAAGATCGTGGTTTAGAAACAGCTGTTGGTGACGAAGGTGGATTCGCTCCTAAGTTCGAAGGAACTGAAGACGGTGTTGAAACTATCATCAAAGCTATCGAAGCTGCTGGATATGTTCCAGGTGAAGATATCTTCATCGGATTTGACTGTGCATCATCTGAATTCTATGATAAAGAAAACGGAATTTACGACTATTCTAAATTCGAAGGACCAACAGGAGCTAAACGTACAGCTGCTGAACAAATTGATTACCTTGAAGAATTAGTTAACAAATATCCAATTCTTTCAATCGAAGATGGTATGGACGAAAACGACTGGGATGGATGGAAAGCTCTTACTGAACGTCTAGGTAAACGTGTTCAATTAGTTGGTGATGATTTCTTCGTTACAAACACTGATTACCTATCTCGTGGTATTGAAGAAGGTGCTGCTAACTCAATCCTTATCAAAGTTAACCAAATCGGTACATTAACTGAAACTTTTGAAGCTATCGAGATGGCTAAAGAAGCTGGTTACACTGCAGTAGTATCTCACCGTTCAGGTGAAACAGAAGATTCTACAATCTCTGATATCGCAGTAGCTACTAACGCTGGACAAATCAAGACTGGTTCACTTAGCCGTACAGACCGTATCGCTAAATACAACCAATTACTTCGTATTGAAGACCAACTTGGTGATGTTGCTGAATACAAAGGTTTGAAATCTTTCTACAACCTTAAAAAATAATAAATAATATTGTTTAAGACCTGCTGATGCAGGTCTTTTTTTTGCTACAATTAACTCATAAATATATAAGGAGTAATTCATGTCAACAACAGTATATATCGTTCGTCACGCGCAATCGGTGAAAGATCAAGGTAGTGAATCAACACGTCCTCTAAGTAATGAAGGAGTCATTGCTTCTAAGAAATTAGTCCATTATTTTCTTGATAAGAATATTAAACAGGTAATATCCAGTCCTTATACAAGAGCAGAACAAACTGTCGAACCTTTGGCAAAAAAATTGAATTTAAATATTGAAATTATTGATGATTTACGAGAGTGTAAGTTTGTGGCAGATAATCAAATCTTATCTGATTCTGAAGTATATCCTTTGGTTGAAAAAATGTTTGCTGATGAGAATTTTTCGCAAGATGGTGCTGAGTCCTTCAGCCAATGTCAATCAAGAGCATTCAAGATTTTATACACTTTGCTAGATGATTATCAGAATCAAAATATTGTATTATGTTCGCATGGTTTTCTGATTATGAGCCTTTGTAATTATTTTGATAAGTCATATGGCTTTGAAAGTCTTAAAAAATCGAGTAAACCAGACCTATATGAGCTTATTTTTGATGATGAGAAACTAAAGGAAATTTCAAGAATAAATAATTTGAATATGTAAAATTTCAAAAAATGTAAAATAACATTTACATTACTTGTCAAATATGCTTTACTTATTGGTATAGTAAAAGATATGTGGGGATATATGAAAACTTTAGATAATTGTATTGTGGGTCAAACCTACTATGTTGATCATTTGAAACCAAGTATAGAGCAGAAGCAGCTGCAAAATCTTGGTGTTATAAAGGGAAGGCAGATTATGGTATCAAGCTTTGATGGTGAAAATGCTATTGTCCTTCTTCAACATCACCGTTTGGCCCTTGATAAAAAGCTGTTAAGTCAGATTTTTGTAGTTGACGATTTGAATCAGGATTATGAAGTTGCAAATTTAGATGAATTGATTCCTGGTATGATTGGTATAGTAGAAGGCGTAGAGTCAATGGGGGCTATTCGTCGTCGTCTTATGGATATGGGAATAACCCGTGGTGTGAAGATATATGTAAGAAAAGTTGCTCCTCTTGGAGATCCAATCGAAATTCACTTACGAGGATATGCTCTTAGTTTAAGAAAAGCTGAGGCCTCGCAAGTTAAGGTTCGAGTACTTGAAGAAGACGGCCAAGAAAAGGGGGATGAATAATGGCAACTATTGCATTAGCGGGGAATCCCAATAGCGGGAAGACCACAGTTTTCAATATACTTACAGGATCTAGCCAGCGCGTGGGAAACTGGCCGGGGGTTACTGTTGATAGAAAAAGTGGAACCTATAAAAAAGATAAGGTGACTACAATTCAGGATTTACCTGGTATTTATTCGCTTAGTCCTTATACACCCGAAGAAATAGTGTCACGTGATTATCTCATTAACGACAATCCTGATGCAGTTCTTAATATAGTTGATGCGACAAATTTGGAGCGTAACCTCTACCTGACTCTGCAAATTTTGGAGACAGATGTACCAGTTGTTATTGGTCTTAATATGATGGATGCTCTTAAGCGCGAGAATCGTGATATTGATATTGAAAAATTATCATACGGTCTTGGTGTCAAAGTTGCACCGATGACAGCTACAAAAGGTAAAGGTGTCTTTCAGGCTCTAGAGCTTGCCAAAAAAGAAAAGCAGTCTGAGGACAAATTAACTTATGATGCCAGACTTGAAACATCTCTTGCTGAAATAGATGAAATTCTTGGCGATGCAATTCCTCTTAGAGCACGAAAATGGTACTCGATAAAGGTTTTTGAAGGAGATAAGGAAATCTGGGAAAGCCTTAAGCTTTCCGATTCGCAGGAAAAAGAAATCAAAGAAATTATTTCTATCACCGAGAAAATTTTCCAAGAAGATGCTGAAAGTATTATTATTAATGAGCGCTATGCTTTGATTGGGCAACTTGTTCATCTTGCTGTTAAGGATTCAAATGGCAGTGATATTAGATTTAACATGTCTGATAAAATAGATAGAATTGTAACTAATAGATTCCTTGGACTACCTATTTTTGCTCTTGTGATGTGGGCTGTTTATTATTTATCTATAAAAACTGTTGGAACTATGGGTACTGACTGGATAAATGATGTACTTTTCGGTGAGATTGTTCCAGAACATTTGACAAATCTGATGCAGTCATTACAAATAGCAGATTGGCTTCAAGATTTGGTATTAAATGGTATTGTGGCAGGTATCGGTGCCGTTCTTGGATTCTTACCTCAAATTGCAGTACTCTTCATCTGTCTTGGAATTCTTGAAGACTGTGGTTATATGTCACGTGTTGCCTTTGTTATGGATCGTATTTTTAGACGTTTTGGTTTGTCAGGTAAGTCATTTATTCCTATGTTGATTTCAACGGGATGTGGAGTTCCTGGGATTATGGCAAGTAGAACTATCGAAAGTGAAAGCGATCGAAAAATCACTATCATGGTTACAACGTTTATGCCTTGTTCGGCTAAACTTCCGATTATTGCTTTGATTGCAGGAGCATTCTTCCCTAATCAATCATGGGTTGCACCATCAGCATATTTTCTAGGAATGCTCATGATTATTTTATCTGGTATCATCCTTAAAAAGACAAAGATGCTTTCAGGTAAATCAGCTCCCTTTATTATGGAATTACCGAATTATCATTTTCCGCGTATCAAATCAGTCATTCAGTACAGCTTTGAACGTTCTATGAGCTTTGTAAAAAGAGCTGGAACAATAATTTTTGTCATGAATATCATTATTTGGTTTACTAAAAGTTACAATTGGCAGTTCCAAGCAACAGAGGAAAATAAATCAATTCTTGCAAGTATCGGTAATGCTTTTGCACCAATTTTTGCACCACTTGGTTGGGGAAATTGGCAGGCGACAGTCGCGACGGTTACAGGTTTGGTCGCAAAAGAAACGGTTGTTGGTACTCTTGGCGTTCTTTATACTGGTGCTAAAGAAACTAGTGAGAATGGTCATGAATATTGGCAAGCAATGCGTGGTCAATTTACACCACTTGCTGCCTATTCTTTCCTCGCCTTTAACCTTCTCTGTGCACCATGTTTTGCAGCTATAGGGGCAATCCGTAGAGAAATGGGCGAAACATCTTGGACCCTTCGTGCTATCGGATATCAAACTGGTCTTGCCTACCTAACTAGTTTGGTTATTTATCAATTTGGTGAAGCGATACTAACTCACCACATCACTTTTTGGACTATCATCGCAGCTATCGTTCTAGTGTTATTTATCTACTTACTTGTACGTAAGCCATATAGGAGCGAAAATTTAAAAGCAGTGGAGGCTTTATAATGAATATATCTACTTTAATTTTATTAGCAGTGATATTACTTGCCTTTGGTTTTGCCGTAAGAAAAGTTATTAAGTCAAAGGGAGCATGTGAAGATTGTAAATGTTCATGTCCAACCAAAACAACAAGTAAAAGAAACTGAAATTGAATACAAAAAGCTCTCAGACTGATTGATAAGTCTGAGAGTTTTTGTGTAATAGGCTATTTTCCTAAGCAGAACTGACTAAATAGTTGAGTGATTAACTCATCTGGTGCACTATCACCTGTAATTTCTCCAAGAATTTCCCAGGTTCTTGTCATATCTACTTGAACAAGGTCTACTGGTAGTCCCATGTCAAGTCCATCATTAACTGCTTTTAGAGAATCTAATGCTTGTTCAATTAGAGCAATGTGTCGAGTGTTTGAAAGGTATGTAGCATCTTGTTCTACGATACCTGCATTTTCAAAGAACATTTCGTTGATTTGTTCTTCAATTTTATCGACATTTTCATCTTTTAAGACAGAAATTTCAATATAGTTAGGGTCAAATTCAGCTATTTTTTCTGTTTCAATTTCTTGGGGCAAATCAGTTTTATTTAAAACAATGATTCGGTTAGAATTTTGACTTAACTCTAAAAGGCTCAAATCTTGGTCAGTTAATTTCTCGCCAGAGTTTAAGACAAGTAGTACCAAGTCAGCTTCGCTCAGAGCTTTTCTTGAACGTTCAACTCCAATTTTTTCTACAACATCATCTGTTTCTCGAATTCCTGCGGTATCAATAAGTTTTAAGGGTACTCCATTGATGTTGACAAACTCTTCGATAACATCACGGGTTGTTCCTTCTATATCAGTGACAATTGCCTTGTCTTCACGAAGAAGATGATTTAAGAGGCTTGATTTACCAACGTTTGGACGGCCAATGATTGCAGTTTTTAGTCCTTCGCGTAATATTTTTCCTCGTTTGGCAGTCTTTAGCAGGTTGTCCAATAGCTTTTGGAAAGCAGCAGTCTTTTCACGCAGCATTTTTGTAGTCATTTCTTCTACGTCGTCATACTCGGGGTAGTCGATATTAACTTCAACCTGTGCCAATGTCTCAAGGATTTCTTGGCGAGTGTTGTTGATGAGGTTTGATAGACTTCCGTCAAGCTGCGCTACTGCTATATTCATAGCTTGGTCAGTTTTCGCACGGATTATATCCATAACGGCTTCAGCCTGTGATAGGTCGACACGGCCATTCAGGAATGCTCTCTTGGTAAATTCTCCTGGCTCCGCCATTCGGGCACCTTTGCGCAAAAGCAGTTGTAGTATCTCGTTCATAACGGCGATTCCACCGTGGGTATTGATTTCGATGATATCTTCACGGGTAAAAGTTTTAGGAGCTTTCATCACTCCAATCATAACTTCGTCTAAAATACGTCCGTCTTCTTCAATATGACCATAGTTAAGGGTATGACTTTCAACCTTATTTAGGTCTTTTCCTTTGAAGACTTTATTTGCAATTTCAACTGCATTAGTTCCAGACATTCTTACGATTCCAATTGCTCCCTCACCAAGTGGTGTTGAGATGGCAGCAATGGTATCAAATTCCTTTGTAATCATTATTTTCCTCTATATATAATAAAACTTTCTATTTCACTATTTGTATTAACTAATTTTCTCAAATTAAAAAATTTTGTCAATGGAAGTGTATTTTATGAGAAAATAAAAGACTCTTTTTATTATTCAGAGTCTCTTTTTTCCTTTTTAATTATTTTTTTAGCAAATTTAGGTGCAAAGAATGCTATAAAGGCGATTCCTATGCCCCATATGATAACTGAGTATGCTGCATACATGCCTAAAATCATAAACATTGAAAAGAGATATACTAATATTTGAAAAAGAATTCCAGTCATATTCGCATCCATATTAAAAGGGGCTGGTACATTTATATCTAAAAATTGAGTTTTATAGATTATAAAGTATAACAATGTTAGAAAAATATATAGTAGAAATCTTTGTTTGAAGCTGAACTCTTTGATCCATGTATTGCTATAATCTTCCAATTTCTCTATTTTTAAAATTATTGGTATTAATCCAATGCTAGCAATAAAAAATGGAACTGTCATATCAATATGATTTTTGAATAAGACTGTTGCAATTGACATAAGAAAACTAGCTACAACGATTATTAGCATGCAGTGATATTCTTCTAAGGGATCAGTTTTAAAAGTATTTTTTTATTTAATTCATTTTTATCTTCATTCATTGATCGTAGTCTCTTTTTTTTCTAATATTTTTTGGGCTCTTATTGGGATTACCATCATTAATGTTACACCATACAAAGCAACAGCTTCAATGATAGTGATAAAATATATAAGAAAGCAGCGAAATATTTTAAGTAGATTATCAAATAAAACCCAAAGAATACCATTTTCTGATACTTGTGATGATAAATATTTGAGATCTATACTTGAGTTATTATTTATATAAAAATATTGGTTTGTATAAATAATAAAGATTAGTAAAACGGCGAAAAGCAAGATTTTCCAAAAAATATTCAATGCTATTCCCTTATAAATTAAATCCACTCCGTATTTTTTTGAAAAATTTACATTTAAGATTACTGGTACTAACGTAAATAAGGCAATGAGAAGTGGATAAGCAATATTGAGGAAATATCCATTTAAAACTGAAATTAAGGTGGCTGATACACATCCTAGAAAAGTTATTATTTGGCAGTGTAATGATAGTAAGCTTATCTGTTCGTTTTTAATGTCTTCGTCCATAGTATAATTCCTTAGTTTATATATTTGATATGCACAACTATATAAAAAAATATAATCGATGTCAATAAAATAAAGTACACTATAAGTTGCAAGCATAATTGTATATGAAAGCATGATACTAGTAGCTAGTGAATATAATTTAGAATGCCAGAGCTACATTAGTATGTGATTATAGTTTATATTCTATAGTATAGAATACTATTCTTATTGATTGCTTAGTTATAAAAAAAATTAATGACTAAAGTTACACTTAATATGCTATATTTATTTTATGTGTTTGGAGGAATGCTATGAATAAAAAAGATACACTTGCAGTCAACACAGGTTTGATTGCTGGGAGGATTCTTATTGAAGGAGGTTCTGAGATGGAGCGAATCAATAAGACAATAAAAGAAATTGTAAATAAGGCATCAGATAAAGATAGTCAAGTCTTTACCAGTTTAACTGCTATCATGGTTGGTGTTCAAGATTCATCAACAATGATGTTTGAACAAGTCGAAGGACGAGGTATTAATCTAGAAAAAATATATCAGGTTGACATTTTAGTCAAACAATATATAAATGATGAATTATCCTTGGAAGAACTGTATGCTAGGCTTAAATATCTTGAGAAAAATATCATTGATTTTTCGTTTTTTACTAAAGTTGCAGCCGCAGCTGTGGAAAGTGCCTTTTTAATGGTTATTTTCACTCAATCCTTGGCTTTTAATGACATGCTGTGGACTGGAGTAGTTGGAGCTATTGGCTACGCACTTGCTACCTATCTTTTAAAATATACAAAAATTCCTTTTATCCGAGAATTTTTGGGATCATTAGCTCTTGGAGCGGCCGCATTATTTGGTGTTCGAATGGGATTTGCTGATAATATCAATTATGTGATAATTGGAGCAGTTATGCCTCTAGTTCCAGGAGTTGCCATAACAAACTCAATTCGTGATTTGATTGAGGGTAATCTGGTTTCAGGCATAGAACGTGGTTTTGAAGCTACTTTGACAATATTTGCTATTGTTTCGGCTTTAGCGCTTGTCCTGCAGTATGTTACATTTTAGGGAGATATTATGAATTTAGAAATGATAATTGTTCAAATAGTTTTTTCTTATGTAGGAACATTTGCTGCGGCATTTGTTCTTAATGTTCCGCGAAAAATGCTTAATTTGACTGCCATCACGGGACTTATTGGCTGGACTTCTTATTGGTTTGTTAAACAGATTTTTGCTAATGGTATATTGGCAAATTTCACGGGAGGTTTAGTTGTAGGAATAATGGGTTTAATCTTGTCGAGAAAGAAAAATGTTTCTTCTGTCATTTTTACAATTCCTGCATTGATTCCATTAGTACCTGGCGCGACAGCTTATCAGGCTTTAATGTATCAAATATCAGGTCAGACTATTAATGCCATTGATAAGTTGTTTGTTGTTACTATGTATGCTGGCGCAATTGCTCTTGGTTATATACTTTCACAATTTGTCACAGAGCAATATATAAGATTAACAGATGATGTGAAAACTACTGTCACAAAAAGATTTAAGAGATAATATGAAAAATATTTTGTGCATAATAAAGGTACTAGAAAATATCTAGTACCTTATTTGTATTCTTTATAAACTTTAATAGCAAAGTAGAGGGAGCCGAAGGAAAGTACTGCAAATAAAATTGTTGGGACTATTCCCATGATAATGAAAATAATTAAATGTTCGTATATAACTTCATATTCTTGATCATAAATAAGGTGGTAAAGATTATTAATTAGACCAACTAAAAACCAAATAAAAGAGCTAATGCTTATGATGTATAAAGCTAATTTTTATTGTTTAATCATGATCTGTCTACTTTCTATTTATGTACTGAATATTCTGACTGTTTTTTTAAAAAATTATATCATAATCAATTCAAAAACAATAATAATTATAAAAAAAAACATCCCAACTTTTTTAATTATGCTAAAATAAAAATATGGAAAATTTAAAAAAACAAGTAGGTATTGAAGCTGCAAAATTCGTTAATGATGGAATGATTGTTGGGCTGGGAACTGGCAGTACAGCAAAGTATTTTGTAGAAGAGATTGGTCGTCGTGTCGCTGAAGAAGGTTTAAATATTGTTGGAGTTACAACTTCAAATGTTACTTTTGATTTAGCTCAAAGTTTGAATATTCCTCTTAAATCAATTGATGAAGTCGAATATGTAGATTTGACTGTTGATGGTGCTGATGAAGTTGATCCTAAATTTAATGGTATCAAAGGTGGTGGGGCAGCCTTACTAATGGAGAAAATTGTTGCCACATATTCTAACGATTGTATTTGGATTGTGGATGGAAGCAAGACTGTAGAAACGTTGGGGAAATTCCCACTTCCTGTTGAGGTTGTACCTTATGGTGCACGTCGTTTATTGGCAAAATTTGAGGATAAAGGTTACAATCCACAGATGCGTCTTAGTGGTGCTGATGATTACTTAGTTACTGATATGGGGCATTATATTATTGACCTTCATCTTGAAAAGATTGAGGACTCATACGCTTTAGCTGATGAACTTGATAATACTGTTGGAGTTGTAGAGCACGGATTGTTTAATGATATGATTTCAAAAGTAATTGTTGCGCGTGAGACTGGTGTCGAAATTCTCGAAAAATAATATTTAGATTAATGTATATTCAAGTTGAATTTCCATTTTCTTGTGTAATTTTAAAAGTTTATTTTTCTTTTTAAGAACACTAATAGTACATGGAAGCATTTACAAAAATATATATTATATGGTATCTTTAATAAGATATAACAAATTGAAAGGTTTTTTTATTTATGAAGTCCCCTGAAGAAATTTTAGAGTATACCTCGGATTTATCCGTTGCAAAGGTTAAAAAACCCCTTCTCTCAAAATTAATTTTAGCTTTTATTGGTGGTGCAATGGTATCAATGGGCTATATGACTTATTTGAGAGTTGCGGCAGCTATCCCTGGAGGAGCAGGTGTGCTTGTAGGAGCAGCACTTTTCCCAACTGGTCTTGTGGCAATAATGCTTGGAGGAGCAGAACTTGCAACTAGTAATATGATGGTAGTTGGCCTTGGTTATTTACGTAAAAGAGTGACATTGAAAGATGTCCTTCTAAACTGGTTGACTGTAACTTCAATGAATATTGTAGGAGCAATTTTTGTTGCAGGTGTTCTTGGAATTGGAGCGCAAGTATTGACTGGTAAGCCTTATCTTGATTTTGCAATAAATGTTGCTCATCATAAGATTGATGTTGCATTTCTGACAGCTTTTCTATCTGGTATTGGATGTAACTGGCTTGTTGGTATGGCTGCTTGGGTTGCCTATGGTGCAAAAGACGCAGCAGGAAAGATACTAGCTATTTGGTTTATCATTACAATTTTTGTTGTTTTAGGATTCCAGCATAGTATTGCAAACTCATTTGTAATTCCTTTTGCAATCTTTGAAGGCGCTGCTACATGGGGGCAATTTGTTGGAAACTTTATTCCAGTATTCCTTGGAAATGTAGTTGGTGGTGTAGGTTTAGTATCACTTCTATTCAGTATTGCATATAAGAAACATTAATAAGTAACTCTTTCTACTATTATATATAATAGTAGAAAGAGTTTTTTTGTTTTTACAATCAAGTAAAATAAAAAAAGAAGATAAATGGGTTCATCTTCTTCAAAGGATTGTATTATTTTATCATTTTTCTTTGCGCCTAAGCCACTCTTCAATTCCCCATTTATGGCTTCCCCGTTTTAATCTTTTTATAGCTTCATCAACTGGAAACCAGAAAATATTATTGAAGTCTTCCAAAGGAGCACTAATTATTTCAAAGTTTGAAATATCGTATATGTAAGCTGGATTATAGTAATAGGTATCTCGATGACTTGAGTAAAAATATTCATCTGCTTGACCTAAAAAATCACCTAAATCAGCTTTCGCACCTAGCTCCTCGTGTAATTCGCGCAAGAGAGCTTCTTTATGATCTTCACCTTCTTCAATTTCACCACCAGGTAAAAAGAATGCTCCATTAGGTGCTTGAACAAGACAAATTTCTTGGTCATTATTTTTTGTTACTACAGCATAAACTCCAAGACGTGTTTGATATTTCTTGTCAGATAACTTTTGACCATAAGTTGGATTCATAATTTTCTCCTGTAATATTTATACTTTGATATTTTATAGTAACTATTTTACCAAAAATTTCTGACAAATACCCTTATTTTTGATAAAATAAATGCACAGATTTGAAAGAGTGGATGAGAATGAAAAAATTAAATGTAAGTAAACTAATAATAATATCGCTATTAATAATTATTCTTGCCATGGGTTCAATAATTATATCAGCTAAAGGATTTAAAAATGGCGAAAGCCCAAGTAAGATGACACAAGTTGTCAATGATACAACGGGGGGAGCAGATAAATTATTATCAAGTCCTGGGAAATTTCTCAGGGATAAATATACCCAAATTCAAACTTTATTAAATACTTATGATGAAAACAAGAGTTTGAAAAAAGAAATATATGAACTAAGTGAAAGAGCGACAAATAATGAGGGGCTTCAAGCTGAAAATAAGTCTTTGAGAGAAGCGCTAGATCTTGAAAATACTTTGGTAGGCTATAAAAAAATTACCGCAAATGTAATTAGCCGTAATCCTTCTTCTTGGGAAGATATTGTTATCATAGATGCTGGTAGTGATGAAGGAATCAAATCTAACATGATTGTTATGGCAGGTAAAGGCATTATTGGTCGCGTTAGTCAAGTGAATAAGAAATCTTCAAAAATTTCACTCCTAGTTGGGCAACATGGACTAGAAGATAAAATTCCAGTTCGAATTGGGACCACTGATAATCCTTCTTACGGTTTGCTTTCGTCATATGACTCTGATAAAGATGCTTTTGTCATTACCCAAATAACAAGTAAAAACGAAATTAAAAAAGATGATTTAGTAGTTACAAGTGGACTAGGTGGTGATTCGCCACAAGATCTTCCAGTAGGAAAAGTAATTGATAAGAAAAATGGCTCAGGAAGTATGACACAAGAAATTTATGTAGCCGCATCAGGTAATTTCTACGATTTGAGAACAGTAACAGTTGTTGATAGAATTGATGGCGAACATAAAGAAGAGGAAACTGCGAATGAGTAAAATAAAATGGTTTCCTATAATTGAATTCTTTCTACTTTTTGTAACTATTTTATTTGATGGGCAATTTTCTAATTTCCTCTTTGTTTTATCAAAAGGAACAGTTTATGCAACCTCGAATATTTTTTTAATCTTCCTAATGTATGTTGTCCTAAGAAATAGTTATTTATATAATGTTTTAATTAGTTTGATATTAGGATTTATATATGATAGTTATTTTACAGGTATAATTGGAATAGCAGCATTGATTTATCCGCTTATTGCTCTTTTCATTTATCATATTCGGACAATTGTTCATACAAGTAGGGTGACGCGTTTTTACACTTTGGTAATCATAATTACTATATTTGAAGTAATGAAAGTTACAATTGTTCAAATAATGGGACTTGGTAGTATTGAGTTTGTCCCATTTATCAGTAAGACTCTAGCACCAACCTTAGCCTTAAATATTGTATTATGGCTATTGCTGCAAATTCCATTAGAGAAAATATTTATTGAGAGAAAATCATAGAGATTCTCTCTTTTTAATTTGTAAATGATTTTAACTGGGATTTTTCTTCATAGGATAAAAAAAAAGTTAAAATATTTCATGAAATATTTACCTGTGGATAAAACCTTTATTTCTGTGGATAATTGGTAACTTAAATATAAGATTTATAAAAGTAAGTAACTTAAATTACAAAATGAAACTTTATGTAACCATTCCGTAATAGAAATTGTTTACTAAATTTTGTATACTTTACTGGTAGGTTAATAAAGGGAGGATATCCATCAACATATGAAAAAAACAATCTTATCAATCGTATTAGCAAGTACAATTACTTTAGGAGCAGCACAAGCTCAAGTATCTGCGGACGATATTGACTCGAAAATTAATGATAAAAATTCAAAAATAGAAAACATTAAATCTCAAGAGGCAGCAGCTTCTTCTGAAATTACATCAATTGAAAACAAAATTGCTGCAATTAATGAAAAAAGAGATGCTCTTCAAAAAGAAAATGATGCTTTATTAGCTCAATCTCAAAAATTAAACAAAGAAATTGCACAACTACAAAAAGATATTGCAGAACGTGAAACAGCTTTACAAGAGCAAGCACGTAGCGCTCAAACTGATAGTGGTGCAACTAACTATATTTCAGCACTTGTAAGCTCTAAATCATTAGGTGATGCAGTAACACGTATTACTTCTATGCGTCAAGTTATGAATGCAAATGATGATATGATGAAACAACAAAAAGCTGACAAAGAAGCAGTTGAAGAAAAATTAGCTGAAAATACTGCGAAAGCTAAAAAAGCTCAAGAAAATAAAGCTGAATTAGAAAATACTGCGAAAGCTCTAGATACTCAAACTGCACAACTGAAAGTTGCACAAATCAACTTAGCAGCTGAACGTGCTACTGCAGAAGATGATAAAAATAAATTAGTTGCAGAAAAAGCAGAAGCTGAAAGAGCGGCAGCAGCGGCAGCGGCAGCAGAGAAAGCTCGTCTTGAAGAAGCGGCTAAACAAGCAGCGATTGCTAAAGCAGCTGAAGAAAAAGCAGCTAAACAAGCAGCAGCGGAACAAGCGGCTCAAGCAGCAGCGGCAGCTAAACAAGCAGAAGCTGATAAAGCAGCACAAGCAGCAGCTGACGCGGCAGATGCATCAGCTAAACAAGCAGCTCAAGAAGCAGCAGCACAAGCTCAAAAAGAAGCAGATGCAGCAGCAGTACAAGCTCAAAAAGAAGCAGAAGCTGCAGCAGCTAAGAAAGCAGAAGAAGTTGTTAATACACCAACTGTAACTGATAATACTGGTAATAATACACCTGCTCCAACACCAACTGTAACTGAAAAACCAGCTACACCATCTACTCCGACACCAGCACCAAGCTTTGGTTCTTATGAAGCAGCGAATACTTATCCTTATGGACAATGTACTTGGGGAGTTAAAGAATTCTTTGGTACTCGTGTAGGTAATTATTGGGGTAATGCAATCAACTGGACTGGTAGTGCAGCAGCACGCGGTCATTTAGTTGATGGTAATCCAGTTCCTAATAGTACAATTGCAGTAACTAGTAACCCTGCTTGGGATGCTGGATATGGACACGTATCTGTAGTTATTGGAGTTAGTGGAGATACTGTTACAATTAGTGAAACAAATGGTGACGGTATGGCTACTGGTGCACGTACTACAAGAAATATTCCACGTTCATCAGTTATTGGATTCATCCACGTTTAATAGAAATAAATTAATTTAGATTAATAAGTAAAGCAACACGCAAATGCGTGTTGCTTTTTTAATATTATAATCAAATTTTCACCATACAATTTACGACATATGTTTGTTTATAATAGGATTTTTCTTTATCTATATTAATAGGTAAGTTATAAACAATAATGTTTGTATTTTTTCTAGAAATTTACTGAAAATGTAATGAATTTATACTAGTATTTTGCTAATAAAAGGAGTATATTATAGCGGTATCAATAACACAGGAGAGTTTTTGGAAATAATGAAAAATATAAAGAAAATTTTGGTTGGTCAGCCACTAAAATCGACAGATGATGATAGCCACTTACTTACAAAACTGCAAGCTTTGGCAATGTTATCAAGTGATGCCCTTTCATCAATTGCATATGGTACAGAGCAAATAGTATTAGTTTTACTCACTTTGTCTACAGCTGCAATTTGGTACAGTATTCCAATCGCCATATTGGTATTGATTCTATTAGCAAGTTTAACCTTATCTTATAGACAGATTATTAAAGCATATCCCCAGGGAGGTGGGGCATATGTGGTTTCATCAGAGAATTTAGGAGATAATGCAGGTCTTATTGCTGGTGGAAGCTTATTGGTAGACTACATGTTAACAGTAGCCGTATCGGTATCTGCTGGTGCTGATGCAATTACAGCAACAATTCCTTTTCTACATTCATATAATTTAGAAATATCCATGGTACTTGTCCTACTTCTAATGGTCATGAATTTAAGAGGGCTTAGAGAATCAGCAGGATTTTTACTAGTGCCAGTTTATACTTTTATTACTGCAACTGTTATTCTTATAGGTGTTGGTCTATTTAGAATTGCGACTGGTAGTCTTCCTTTTAATGCTACGGCTAGTATCGGAACATTTGTACCAGGAGTTTCTATGGTTCTGTTACTTAAAGCATTCTCAAGTGGTTCTGCTTCTCTTACAGGTGTTGAAGCGATTAGTAATGCCGTACCGTTCTTTAAAAAGCCAAAAGCTAAAAATGCGGCAGCAACACTGGCAATCATGGCTCTGATTTTGGGGGTATTCTTCTCTGGAATTACTTTTCTTAATTATTGGTTAGGAATTATCCCAAAAGCTGGTTCAACAGTCTTATCTCAAGTAGCACACAATGTATTTTCTTTCCCTGGTGGGGGAGCACTATATTATATTTTCCAAATTGCCACAGCTATGATTTTAGCAGTAGCTGCAAATACAGGATTCTCAGCTTTCCCTATGCTGGCATTTAATTTAGCAAAGAATAAATATATGCCACACATGTATATGGAAAAAGGTGACCGTCTTGGGTATTCAAATGGTATTATTAGTTTAGCTTTAGGCGCAATTGTTCTTCTATTTGTTTTTGACGGTAATACTGAAAGATTGATACCATTGTATTCAATCGGTGTATTTGTTCCTTTTGCTCTATCGCAAACTGGAATGGTAGTTAAGTGGCATAAAGAATATGGTAAGAATTTTTTGAAACATTCAATATCAAATATCATTGGAGCTTTTATCTCGTATGCCATCGTTTTGATTTTAATAGCTTTAAGATTTAAGGATGTTTGGCCATTCTTCTTAATTTTGCCAGCACTTATTTATATGTTTTATCGTATAAAGAAACATTATGTACAAGTTGCTGAGCAATTAAGACTTACTGAGGATGTTCATGCTACTGAATATACTGGTAATACAGTCATAGTTTTAGTAGGAAACGTTACAAGAGTTGCTGTTGGAGCAATTTCTTATGCTGAGAGCATTGGAGATGAAGTAGTTGCAATGCATGTTTCAACAAAAGAAACTAAGCATAAAAATGCTAAAGTTGAAGCTGAGTTTAAAGAGTACTTTCCTGACATTCGTTTTTCAATCGTTGAATCAAGCTATCGGGACGTTGTAAGACCAGTTGTTAGATTCGTTGATCTTGTTAGTAAAGCTGCACAGAAGAAAGGTAAGACTGTCACAGTCATCGTTCCTCAATTCGTTCCCAATAAACGTTGGCAAAATATCCTACACAACCAAATGAGTATTCGTATTCGTTATTATCTCGGTTTTAAAGATAACGTCATCGTTTCTACATACAGCTATAACTTGAAAAAATAACTAATTCTTGAAATTTAATCGAAGTCTAGAACTTCGATTTTTTTGTATAGAAAAATATTAACAAACTTGCGTCAAGCAATTATTAATTAAGGTGCAAATGTGGTAAAATATAAGAGAATGAAATAAATAGTGAGGTAAAATATTATGAAATTTAATCGTATTCATTTAGTTGTTATGGACTCTGTTGGAATCGGTGCTGCACCAGATTCAGATCAATTCTTTAACGTTGATAAAAATGATACTGAAAGTGATACATTAGGTCATATTGCAGATAACTATGATCTTAAAGTTCCAAATATGGAAAAAATTGGACTTGGAAATATTGAACGTCCTACACCACTTAAAGGTGTAGAAAAAGTTGAAAATCCGATTGGTTATGCCACTAAATTAGAAGAAATCTCTCGTGGTAAAGATACAATGACAGGTCACTGGGAAATTATGGGCTTAAATATTCAAACACCGTTTAGAGTATTCCCAGAAGGATATCCTGAAGATTTACTTGAAAAAATTGAAGAATTTTCTGGAAGAAAAGTAATTCGCGAAGCAAATTTACCATATTCAGGAACTCAAGTAATTGAAGATTTTGGACCTCGTCAAATGGAAACTGGTGAATTAATCATTTATACAAGTGCTGACCCAGTTCTTCAGATTGCAGCCCATGAAGATGTCATTCCTTTGGATGAACTTTATAAGATTTGTGAATATGTACGCTCAATTACTCTTGACGATCCATACATGATTGGACGTATTATTGCTCGTCCTTATGTAGGAACTCCAGGTAACTTCACACGTACTGCTGGTCGTCACGACTATGCGCTTAGTCCTTTTGGGGAAACTGTGCTTGATATTCTTGATAAGAATGAAGTTGGTACTTATTCAGTTGGTAAGATTAACGATATCTTCAACGGGGCTGGTATCAATCATGATATGGGACATACTGCTCATAATATGGCTGGTGTGGATAGACTTTTGGAAACAATTAAGGATCCAGAATTTAAGGAAGGTTTCTCATTTACTAACCTTGTAGATTTTGATGCTCTCTTTGGTCACCGTCGCGATATCGAAGGTTACGGAAATGCTATCAATGAATTCGATGCTCGTTTACCTGAAATAATGGATGCTATGGAAGAAGATGATTTATTGCTTATCACTGCCGACCATGGTAATGATCCATCATATGTAGGTACTGACCATACTCGTGAGTATGTACCTTTACTTGCTTATAGTAAATCATTTAAACATGGTGGAGTTCTTCCAGTAGGACACTATGCTGATATTTCTGCTACAGTTGCTGACAACTTTGGTGTTCCACAAACTGAAAATGGTAAGAGTTTCCTTAAGGAATTAGTTTAAGAAAGGTAAGAGAAAGTGACGAATATCGTATCAAATCAAATTAAAGAAACAGTTGAATATTTAAAATCAGTTGGGTTTGGTCAGGCAGACTTTGGGCTAATTCTTGGTTCTGGTCTTGGTGACTTAGCCAATGAAATTGAAAACCCAGTTGTTGCTGACTATGCTGATATCCCTAACTTCCCGTCATCAAAAGTTGCTGGTCATGCTGGTAAATTAGTTTATGGTGACTTAGCTGGTAAGAAAGTAATAGCTATGCAAGGACGCTTCCACTATTATGAAGGTCATTCTATGCAAACTGTAACTTTGCCAGTTCGTGTAATGAAATCTTTTGGTGCAGATAGTTTAATCGTAACGAATGCAGCAGGTGGAATTAATTTTGGCCCTGGTACTCTTATGTTAATCAATGACCACATTAACTATACTTTTGATAATCCATTAATTGGAGAAAATTTGGATGAATTCGGTCCACGATTCCCTGATATGTCTGAAGCTTACAACAAGAACTATCGTGAGATTGCTCAAAAAGTAGCTGCTGATAATGGAATCAAAACTGAAGAAGGTGTTTATATGGGGTTCTCTGGTCCTACATACGAAACACCAGCTGAAATCCGTTTTGCAAAAACAATCGGTGCTGATGCTGTAGGTATGTCTACAGTTCCAGAAGTAATTGTTGCCAACCATTCTGGCATGAAGGTTCTTGGTATCTCTGCTATCACTAATCACGCAGCAGGGCAACAAGCTGAACTTAATCATGCTGAAGTAGTAGAAGTAACAACACGCATCAAAGCTGACTTCCAAGAACTTGTTAAGTCAATTCTTGCTGCATTATAAAAAATAATTTATTAAAGAGGAAAAAAATGTCAACACATATTGAAGCAAAAAAAGGTGAAATCGCTGATAAAATTCTTTTACCAGGAGATCCCCTTCGTGCAAAATTTATTGCTGAGAATTATTTAGAAGATGCTAAATTATTTAATAATGTCCGTGGAATGCTTGGTTACACAGGTACATATAAAGGACACAGAGTAAGTGTTATGGGTACTGGAATGGGTATCCCAAGTATCTCAATTTATGCACATGAACTTATTACTGAATATGATGTTAAGAAGTTGATTCGTGTTGGTACAGCTGGTGCTCTTGCTAAAGATGTCCACGTTCGTGAAATGGTTTTAGCACAAGCAGCTGCAACAATGTCTAGTTTTGTAAGAAATGATTGGCCTGAATATGATTTCCCACAAATCGCTGACTTCGACCTTTTAGATAAGGCATACCATATTGCAAAAGACTTGGATATCACTACTCATGTTGGATCTGTTCTATCAACTGATATTTTCTACAGTGATTTTTATGAAAAGAACGTTAAACTTGGTACTATGGGAGTTAAGGCAGTTGAGATGGAAGCAGCCGCACTTTATTATCTTGGCGCAAAATTTGGTGTACAGACTTTAGGAATCATGACAATTTCTGATAGTCTTGTTAATGATGAACCAGACACTACTGCAGAAGAAAGAGAAACTACATTCACTAATATGATGACTGTTGGACTTGAAACTCTAATTGCAGAATAGATGGTAAGTTTGGTAGGGAGCTATTTATTTAACTTCCTACTTTTTACTTTTTGATATAAGAGAAAGATTGAAATGAAAGAATTTATTTTATATAAGAAAAAAATAAGTACAACTTTTGATATAATTTTAGCTGTTGTACTACCTATTATTCCAATAGTAGCTTTCTTTAACACGGAAGGAACTGGGAAGATAGTTTGGGGTGCATTCGCATTATTCTGTATAGTTATCTTTGTTCCAAATATTGTACGTAAATTAATGGCTTTATTCAATGGTGGAGAGGTCATTGCTCGTGTAACAAAAACAACTGTTTATGAATCTTCTAGTTTTATTTCATTTATTAAAAAACCAATTCCTTGGTCATCTGTTCAAGGACTTGAGATGTATGGTGATGGAATTCAACTTATTCTACCTCCTGATAGGGACGGAAGAGTTAAGATTCGGGTTGTAGACTTACCTCATTTTAGAAAGCAAACTTTAGTTGGACAATATAATGAAAATGGAATTTTTCATTCAATGGAAAATGAAGAAGTATTTGAAATTTTTAATGAGTTTTACAGTAGATATAAGAAAAACCAGCTATAAAGCTGTTTTTTTATTGTTCAATAAACAAAATATCCAAAAAATATGTATAATGATTAAGAGAAGTTCAAAGGAGATAGTTAAATGATTAAAAAAACATTGTTTAATGATGGAAAAGCGAGCTGGATAAATATTCAAACTGATGATTTAGATGCAGCAGCAATGTCAAAATTATACAAAGAGTATGACATCGATGATGAGATACTTATGTATTCACTAGATAAAAATGAAAGAGCGCATATTGAATATAATGATAAAAGTAATACCCTTGTTTTGATTTATAATGTCGCTAATATAAATAAAACTGATAATCACTACGAAACAGTGCCAATGGCTTTTCTTGCCAAAAACAATAGCCTAGTTACTTTAACAAATAGGAAAAATAATTATATTGCTGAACGGATGAATGATTATATATTTGATCATGAAGAAGTAAGTGCTTTTAAGTTTCTATTTGCATCACTGTTTATGGTTTCAGATGCATTTTTTCCATTAATTGAAGAGATGGACACTGAACGAAAATTATTAAATGATAGAATAAGAGATAAAACAACTAAACAAAATCTTTTTGCACTTTCTGACCTTGAAACAGGTATTGTCTATATGCTTTCAGCTTCAAAACAAAACGCAGTATTACTTGAGCAACTAAAAGCACATTCTATCTTTAGAGCACTGGATGATGTTGAAAGAGAGCAACTTGAGGATGCTTCAATCGAAGCTAAGCAATTAGTTGAAATGACTAATATTACCTCAGAAATTTTAAGTCAACTTTCTGCAACTTATAATAATGTACTGAATAATAATCTAAATGATACTATGAAGATACTGACAGTACTTTCAATTCTATTAACCATTCCTACTATCATTACAGGTTTTTTTGGTATGAATATGCCTCTCCCTCTCGAGAATAATCCTATGGGTTGGATAATAACAATTGCAATTAGTGTAGCAATTTGGTTTGCCTTATCATGGATATTAAACAAGGTTATGGAGAAATAGTTCGTAATTAACGAACGTTTGTGAATTATTTAAGTCTTTTTAGTTCAAAAAAGAGGCTAAAAACTTATTTTTTTGCTAAAATAGGAAAAAAGCTTAAGGAGATTTTAATGGTAAAAACAGATATAGAGATTGCTCAAGAGCAAACGCTCACGCCGATTGTTGATATTGCTGAAAAAGCAGGATTCTTGGATGATGAAATTGAGCAGTATGGAAAATATAAGGCTAAAATTTCTTTAGATGCATTTGATAGACTTGCAGATAAGGAAGATGGGAAGTTAATCCTTGTCACAGCTATTAATCCAACTCCAGCTGGTGAAGGTAAATCTACCGTTACCATTGGTTTAGGTGATGCTTTAAATAAAGAGGGCTATAATACTATGATAGCTTTGCGCGAACCTTCACTTGGCCCTGTAATGGGAGTAAAGGGTGGAGCAGCAGGCGGGGGATTTGCCCAAGTATTACCAATGGAAGATATCAATCTTCACTTCACTGGTGATATTCATGCAATTACAACTGCAAATAATGCTATTGCTGCCCTTCTTGATAATCATATTCATCAAGGTAATGCCCTTAATATTGATCCACGTCGCATTATTTGGAAGCGCGTGGTTGATCTCAATGACCGTCAACTCCGCCATATTACAGACGGCTTAGGGGGACCAATCAATGGTGTACCTCGTGAAGATGGTTTTGACATCACAGTTGCTAGTGAAATAATGGCAGTTTTCTGTCTTGCAGTTTCTATTGATGATCTTAAGGAACGTTTATCTCGAATCGTTGTTGCCTATACCTATGATAGAAAGCCGGTAACAGTTGGTGACTTACAAATTGAGGGGGCAATCACTGTCCTTCTAAAAGATGCCATCAAACCAAACTTAGTTCAAACGATTGAAAAAAATCCAGCCTTAATTCACGGTGGACCTTTTGCAAATATCGCTCATGGATGTAACTCAGTTTTAGCCACTAAACTTGCCTTAAAATCTGCTGACTATGTAGTAACAGAAGCAGGATTCGGTGCAGACCTTGGAGGAGAAAAATTCCTTGATATTACAAGCCGCGAATTACCTAAGCATCCTGATGTAGTGGTAATTGTGGCAACTATCCGTGCCCTTAAGATGCATGGAGGAGTTCCAAAATCAGAGCTGACTAGTGAAAATGTTGAAGCACTTGTTAAAGGTTTTGAAAATCTTAAAAAGCATATCGATAATATGTCTTCTTATGGACTACCAGTTGTAGTTGCAATTAATGAATTCATAACTGATACGCAAGCTGAGATTGATGCCTTAACTGAGCTACTAAATGAAATCAATATCCCAGTGGCACTTACAAGTGTCTGGGCTGATGGTGGAGCAGGTGGAATCGAACTTGCAAACAAAGTAGTAGAAGCAGCTTCAAAAGAATCAGATTTCACATATTTATATGATTTAGATTTGCCAATTAAGGAAAAAATTGAAGTTATCGCCAAAAATATTTATGGTGCTGATTCAGTTAACTTTGATAAAAAAGCACTTAATCAAATTAAAGAATTTGAAAAGAATGGTTGGGATAAACTTCCAGTATGTATGGCCAAAACTCAAAACTCATTGAGTGATGACCCAACATTAATTGGTGCACCGACTGGATTTGATATTACAATCCGTGAATTGATTCCAAAATTAGGAGCAGGATTTATTGTAGCTTTGACAGGAGCAATCATGACAATGCCAGGGCTTCCCAAAGTTCCAGCCGCAATGAATATGGATGTGGACTCAAAGGGTAATATCTCTGGTTTGTTCTAATAGACTTACATCAAGAAGAGTTTTATCTCTTCTTTTTTTTGTTATAATTAATATAATAAAAAAGATAAAGGAGATTAAAATGACTTTAGATGTGGTAAAAACAAAAATTGGAGATATAAATATAACCCAAATTATCGAACTTGAGATTGGAGAAACAATTCAACATTTCATTAGTCAAGCAACGCCAGAAGAAATAAAAAAAATTAAATGGTTGGACTATCCTTATATCAATGAAGATGGAACTTTAAATGGTGTATCCCAAGCATTTATCATTGAAAAAAATGATAGACTAATAGTAGTAGATACCTGTATTGGAAATGATAAAAAACGAATCGACTTCCCACATTGGAATGAATTACACCTAGATTTTTTAAGTACTCTTGAAGAAAATAGTATTGATAGGTATAAAGTTACTGACGTCTTATGTACTCATTTACATTTAGATCATGTTGGCTGGAATACAATGAAGACATCAGAAGGCTGGCTTCCTACTTTTCCGAATGCAAAATATCATTTTGGACATAAGGAGTATGAATTTTGGACTAGCGAGGAAGGGATAGGATCTATTGGCGAAGGCCAAGAGGAGGCAGTGAAAGACTCAGTACTTCCTATTTTAGATGCTGGTCTTGTAAATTTTTTAGATGAAAATGCTGATTTAGGAGATGGTATAAAAGTTATTTCAACACCAGGTCATACACCAGGACACAACAGTATTATATTTGAAACCGGAGCAGAAGATTTTATAATAACTGGAGATTGTATCCATCATCCTTGCCAATTTGCTAATTTACACTGGTCTATGAAAGCTGATAATAATGCTGAAGTAGGGGTAAAGACAAGGAGAGAATTTGCAGATAAGTTCTCTAATGAAAAATATATTGTTGCTGGGACTCATTTTTCAGTTCCTTCAATTGGTAATTTAATCAAAAAAGGAGAAAATTTTGAATTTCATCCAATTGATAAAGAATAGAAGATTTGTGTAGGGGGATTTTAATTTTCCTCTCTTTTTTCTTGACAAAATGAATGAATAATTATATTATTCATTCATGGAAAACATAAAAGAAAAAATACTGAATAGTGCAATTGAGAAATTTAAGGTTAATGAGTATAAACAAACAAACATACAGCAAATTTGCAAAGATGCTGATATCGCAACTGGGTCATTTTACAAGTATTATTCCTCTAAAGAAGAAATATACTTTGACTCTTATAAAAAAGAAAATGAGAAAGTAAAAGAAAAAATATTATCAACCATAAATTTTGATGAGACTCCAATAGAATTGATTTCTTCAATTATTTCAAAGATTTTTGAAGAAACTAGTAAAAACAAATTATTAAATGAGTGGTCAACTTCAAAATACTTAAGGCAAAAGTTACAATCTGAATCTGATTTAATTTTTAAAGAATCGGTTGTATTTAAGAGTTTTAAGGAATTAGTTGATTACTGGGATGAGAAACGATTGTTAAATGAAAATGTAGGAAAAGAAGAAGCAATAGAAATGTTTAGTGCCATTTCAATTTTAGATCTACATCAAAATGAAATACAAACATCCAATTATCAAAAATTGTTAAAAAATATGTTTACTGCGTTACTGAGTTTAATTTTGAAATAATAGAGAGGCTATCAAATAAATGAAAATTACAGCTTATATATTACTAGTTATAGGTTTATTAACTGGTATTTTTGCAACTCAAGTCGGGAAACCTTTTGAACAAAACTGGCTTTCTTTAATGATAGGTGCTTTAATATTTATTATTATAGCTTTGTATCTTTTGGAATTACCATTTTATTTGCTTGCTATCTTGCTAATATTATTATTTATTTTAGCTGTTTTGTTTATATTTTCTATGACAGATACTCCGATATTAATGAAAATAGCTTTTATATTTTTATTACTTTCTATCATTCTTTTATTGGTTAAATATATTAAGAGAAAATTTTAAGTATCTAAAAGAAAGTAATTTAAATTATTTTATGAACATGAGGTTTATTAAAACGTCATGTTTTTTAATGTTCTTTTTTACTGTATTTTAAAAAATATCAAAATAAATTGGCATAGACCAATCTATTTTGATATAATGACTGTAAAGGCTTACAAAAAGTCGAAGTTTACTTATTAATTAAATAAAAAAAGAGGTCTTAAAATGGGAAAATTAGGTATTTCAATATATCCAGAACGTTCAAACTTTGAAGCTGATAAAGCATATTTAGATTTAGCACATAAGTACGGATTCAAAAGAGTATTTACATCTCTTCTTGAAATTGAAGGAGATAAAGATAGTGTACTTGCTAACTTCAGAAAACCTATTGATTATGCAAATAGTTTAGGTATGGAAGTTATGGTTGATATTAATCCAGCTCTTTTTGAACAACTGGGAGTTTCTTATGATGATCTTTCATTCTTTGATGAAATGGGAGCGTATGGTGTTCGCCTTGACCTTGGATTTACAGGTGCTGAGGAAGCTAAGATGACTCGTAATCCATATGGTATCAAGATTGAAATCAACATGAGTACAGGTACTAACTATGTTGATAATATCATGTCATTTTCTCCAAATACTGACAACTTACTTGGTAGTCATAATTTCTATCCAATGCGTTATTCAGGATTAGGACTTGACCACTTTATATACTGTACTAAGAAATTCAACAAATATAATTTAAATACTATGGCCTTCGTTAACTCTCATGATGCAACATTTGGACCATGGCCACATAATGATGGACTTGCTAGCCTTGAAATCCATCGTGATTTAGAACTTGCAACTCAAGTTAAACATATGAAACTATTAGGTGGTATTGATGATATTTCAATTGGTAATGCTTATGCAAGTGAAGCAGAATTAAAAGCAATGTCTGAAGCTTTCTTCTCAACTAAACCAACTCTTAAGGTTGTAACTGGGGAAAACATTACAGATAATGAAAAAGTTTGTCTATTTGAAAGTCAACACTCATATCGTGGAGATAAAAGTGACTATATTCTACGAAGCACAATGACTCGTGTTTGGTATAAAGATAGAGAGTTCCCAGCTCATGATACAAATGATATCAAGCGTGGAGACATCCTAATTGGTAATGTGAATTTTGGACAATACAAGGGTGAAACTCAGATAGCTTTACAAGAGATGTCTAACTCTGGAAGTATTAATGTTGTTGGTCGCATTTCTGATGATGAACTATTCCTCCTAGATTACCTCAAACCTTGGGGAGACTTCCAATTTGAAGAGGTAAAATAAGTTATATTTTTAGGCAAAGATACGTATTCTAGCACTTTGAGTACGTATTTTTTGTACTTATAATAAGTGGTTTTCAATTAAAATAGTATTGTGGAGTAAAAGGAGAATATATATGGAAAAATCAAAATCAAAAATTGTCAAATGCATATTGCTTGTAATTACTGTCGTTATCACTGGGAAAGTCAACATAGTCAGAGTAGAAGCAACAAATATTTTTGAAGGTGAAAGCTTTTCTCAAAGATTTGATTATTATGATCCAGATACAATGGAGATAGCAGATGGTTGGTCTAATGGAAGTATGTTTAACTGTACATGGAGAAATAGTAATGTAAGATTTACTAATGGGAGCATGAACTTATTTATTAATAACGATGTTTCAGGAAGTTTAACTAGATATTCAGGAGCGGAAGTTCGTACGCAACAATATTTCCAATATGGAATGTATGAGGTTAAGATGAAACCTATCAAAAATGATGGAGTTGTAAGCTCATTCTTTACCTATACAGGGCCAACTGACGGTACACCGTGGGATGAAATCGATATAGAATTTCTTGGTCGTGATACCTCTAAAGTTCAATTTAATTATTTTACAAATGGTGAAGGAGACCATGAGTACGTATATGATTTAGGTTTTGATGCATCAAATACCTCTCATACATATGGTTTTGATTGGCAAAAAGACCACATTACTTGGTATGTAGATGGTAATCCAGTTTATACAGCAACAAAAGATATCCCAACACATGCTGGTAAGATTATGCTAAACGTATGGCCTGGAACGGGTGTTGATGATTGGTTAAAACCTTTTGATGGTAAAACCCCAATAACAGCACAATATGACTATATGAGTTTTAAAAAATCAGCCTCTACTTCTCAACAAACAAGTGGATATATTAATTGGGAGACAGATGCCGCTTGGGATCAATATCTTTTAGAAAAAGATAATTCAGCAACAACAGTTTATCGACATAATCGTAAAGATCAATGGGCTTATCTAACTGGAAAGTTAAGTAATCAAGTAACAAATCCTAAAAAATATCGTATGAAATTAAACTTTATTGAAGGAAATATTTTAGCATTAACAGTAAAAGTTAAAGATATTTATGGGAATGAACAAGAAATAGGACAAGTAAGTTATTCTGACTATGAAAAAGGAATGAAAGAGTTTGAATTACCAGTGGATTATGTTGGGAAAATAAGTCAAATAATACTTATGATTAATTCAAATCCAAACCAATTAGATCTTCGTTATGATGCAGATTGTAGAGTAGAAATATTGGATGCAGGTTTAAGTAATTAAAAGCCTTGAAAAATGTTTTTCAAAAATCTAGAATAAATAAATTAGAAGTGGGTAATAGTTTCCACTGTTGATTGCATAACAAATTTATAATGGTTTAATATTTTACTTTAACTAAGCTGTACTAGTTTTAGTTATTAAACTTTAATAACGATATTAAAATTCTTAGTAGAGTGACACTTCTTTATAAATATGAGCATATTCAAGCTTGAAAAGCATAATATAAAATATTTTTTAAAATATAATACGTATTCTATAAAAAAGAATGCGTTTTTTTGTATTGTTATATGATATAATGCTATTTATAGTGGGTGAACTGTATACATGAGATGATTGCTTGCTATAACAAATATCAAGGGGAAAGATGATGATTAACAAAATCCAAAAACCTATTACTCTCTTGATGTTACTTTTAATGCTACCTTTTGCTTCTATTGGAGAAGTTGTAGCCTTAACAGTAGATCAGAGTAATAAGAATGACGTGGTTCTCTTGGATGAGAACAAGGAAGAGGCTAAGGAAGTAACTACCGATAAAAATGGAGTAGTGGACTTCTATGCTGGAGTGACCAATGGCGACACTTTGAGACTAATGAGCAACCAACCAGTCGAACTCTCAACAGTTGATACAGGCCTAACAATCACCCCAATTGACCAAACAACCTATGATCTTTCATGGGTAAAAGTTGGAAGTAATACTTCAAAGGTGAAGTTAAAAACCTCTGGAGATTCAGACTTACAACTTAAATTAGCAAGCAAGGATAATGAAAGTACAAAAACACTTTTAATCCAAAAAGCACTTGCAGTTACTGAGAAAACAGAAGAATCAGTTCCAGCAAGTGAATCTTCAAAAGATGAAGATACAACTCCTTCAACATCGGTGGATGAAACACCTAAAAAGAGTGAAGAGAAGAAACCTGATGCATCAGCTGTAAAAGATGATAGTGATGGTGAAAAAGCAGCAATTGTAGCTGCTGTTGATGGCAATATTAAAGTTGAATCATTAGATTTCGTTAATACTCCTGATACTCTTGAATATTGGCAAACTGGAAGTTTGAACTTCAAAATAGGTATTAGTGGGAATACTACTGGAACAGCAATAGTTAGATATTATATGTCTTCTGATTTTTCAGAAGGTAACCTAGTACCAAATGATGTATCAAAGTTTCCAGATATTCCAGGCTCGATTAGTAAAACATTAGGAAGTAAGATAATTGACGGCAGAATGTACTACTATGTTGATTATTTAAGACCTGTTAGCAGTCAGGTGGATTCAGTTGAAATTCCTTATTCACTAACTCTGCCAGGATTGGAAAGTGGTAAAGTTATGCCACAAGAGTATACCAAGGATTTTAAAATAGAAGTGATCAATCCTTTGACTAATGAAGTAGTTGGTGAAACTAAATCAAAACAAGTTACCTATACTACCCCAGAATTAAAATTAAGAAAAGGAGTAAATGCATTAAAATCTGACGGTACTAGAATATATGATTTTGGATCAACAGTAACGGGAAATGTTATTGGAACCGAATCACAGCCTGGTAATAAAACGACAGATGAAAATACTACAAATGTAGTTATGTATGATTTTTATCCATATTTTAATTCGACAAATTATGATAGCAAATCCACTGGAGCAGTATTTAATGATTATAAAATACAAGATACTTTGCCAGAAGGGGCAGTTTTTAGAGCAGATTTAAATCCTAATTGGGAATACAATGAAACAACAAGAGTTGCAACCTATGTTGGCAATAAAAAAGATAAAATTGGATTTTTAAATGAAAATAGTGTGGATTTCAATGCAAGATATTCAAGTACGTCTACAAACTATGTAAATAAAAATACCTTATATGTTGAGTTTCCTAACACAAAGGAAGGTGTAGTTAAATCTAATACTAGTGATATAAGCATAAATCAGCCAGGAACAAAATTTACTGTCTCATCAGATAAAGGTGTGACGTATAATCCTTATGATGATAATAAAAATTTAACTGCTGAAAGTATTAAAGATATTAAAACTCAGGTTTTGGATGCCAGTTCATCAGGTTCAGGAAAGTATTCAGTTACTAAAAAGGCAAATTCTACAAAATATTATGATACTGAGTCTTCGCGTGAAACTAGTGAAATGAGGTGGAATATAACTGCTTCTAGTATTGATATTCCTAATTGGGAGAAATTCAAACTCACTGATTTTAATTTAGACGATAGATTCTATTACTCAGGTCTTAGTTTGACAACTAAGGCTGGTACAGGAAATTTTGACGTTTATGGGAAGAACGTTGACGGAACAGTTGTACTTTTGAAAAAAAATTTAACTAGTAGTACCTATGATATTGGAAGGGAGCAAGGCCTTAAACTTGAAAGTATTTGGATTGAAGCTACTGACGGATTTGCAGGAACAACAGCTGGATCTTACATTGTACTATCTGTTAGGACAAAAGCTCGAGATACTGAAAACCCTCTTATAACGGAAGAAAAAATAGACTTAGCTTATAACTCGGCACAGTTAGATGCAAAAGAAACTGGGAAAAGTGAGATAACTAGAAATGATAGAGATAGTTATCCAATCTCAAGAAAAGATACTTCACAAAATGTTATTAAGTATTCAGATAGCACCATTGAATTTAATAAAAATAGCCCATTAAATGCACAGGCAAAAATTTATGGAGTAAGAGGAGGAGAATATAGTGATATTCATTATGCAGTCCTATTACCGGAAAACTTATCAATGGATGAAATATATGCATATTATGAAAAGACAAAAGAATTAGATAACAAAGGTTTTACAAACGATTCAATAGTAACTAATCCTGACATTCAGCTAGATTTAAATTATAAAGGTACAGGTAGACCCGCATTTGTTTATACTGCTGATAAAATTAAGCTTAATAAAGATGATGCAACTATTGTTCAAATAAATAATGAAAATATATTAAAACCAACTATCTTTACACCAAAAGTGTCATATGTTGAACAGTTTTTCTCAGCTAAAAATTTGGATGATAAGGCAAACTATACTATAAGTTCTGCTCAAAATGATAAATATGATATAAATAATAATGGTATTACCACTGATAAAATAAGCTATCAAAAACAAAAATTAGATTATTTAATACCAAAGTTAATTGCTGGTCAAAAGAAGACAAAGGGTGAATATGATACAGGTTTTACTTTAGATCCTGTACCCTCGTATACAAGTAAAGAAAAAGGTTCGGTTTATCAATTTCAAATTGTTAATACAACAACTGCACAGCAAAAAGATTTAGTCGTATTTGATACATTGCCTTTTATAGGTGATACTGATTATACGGGAGATGGAGTATTAAAATCTAGAGGTTCTGAATATAGAATGGAGTTAAAGGGTCCAGTAACGAATAATAAAAATGCGAAAGTTTTATATACTACAAACCCAATTCCAAATAATCAAAAAGATTTACAAGCCTTCTTAGATAATGAAAATAATTGGACAGAAACAGTAAATGACTATAGTGAAGTAACAACATTTAAAATTGTTGGAATAAATTTAGGTGCTAATGAGAAATTACAAGTAAATTATGAAACAGATGTTCAGAATGATGCGAAAGTAGGTCAAAAAGCAGTAAATTCATTTGGTATTGTTCAAAATGGAACTATGCTTGAATCTAATAAGACAACTACTTACATTGATGATAATCTTACAAATATATCAATTGAGAAAGTTTGGAATGATTCAAACGATAAATTAAAAACTAGACCTGATAGTATTCAAGTTGAAATATATCAAAATGGGAAATTGTTTAAAACTGAGACCCTTTCATCAAAAGATGTTGATAAAGAAAATTCGAATAAATGGAAGTTTATTGATTCTGAATTACCTGCTTATGATAAAGAAAATTATCAATATTCTTATACGATAAAAGAGGTTCCAGTTGATGGATACGTATCTGAACCGATAAAAGATGGAGATAAAATAATTGGATTTACAAATACTTTAAATACGATTACAATTTCTGGGCAGAAGATTTGGATAGATAATAATAATATTAATAACAATCGTCCAAATACTATAAAGGTTAATGTGAAAAATGGTAATGAGGTTGTGGCTACCACAGAAGTATCTGCAAAAGATGATTGGAAATATAAGTTTGAAAATCTCCCTGTTGGCGAAAATATAAATTATAGTATCTCAGAAGATGATGTTCAAGGATATTCTTCATCTGTTAATGGAAACAATATAACTAACACAGAGAAACTAACCTCATTAAAAGTAACTAAAATATGGAATGATGAATCAAATAAAGATGGTAAACGTCCAGAAAATATCACTGTCAATCTATTAGCCAATGGTCAACCAGCTCTTGATAAAGATGGAAAACAAATTACTCAGAAATTATCTGCGCCCGAGAGTGATAGTAAATCAGATACTTGGACTTATGAATTTGAAAATTTACCTAAATTTAAAGATGGAAACGAAGTTAAATACTCTGTTGATGAGGTAAATATTCCTAGTGGATATACAAAAGAAGTTGATGATTCTGATAAAACAAATATAATTGTTACTAATTCACATATTCCTGAAAAAACTTCAATTACAGTTAATAAAATCTGGGATGACGGTGATAACCAGGATCATGTTCGTCCACTATCAATTCAAGTTAAACTTTTGGCTGATGAGAAAGATACCGGCATAATTAAAACAATTACTCCAGATGTTGCTGGAAATTGGTCAATAAGTTTTGATAACTTAGATAAGAATAGTGGTGGTTCTGCAATCAATTATAGTTTTGAGGAAATAGTTCCAAAAGGCTACGAGAGTAAAATAAGTGGCGCTACTATTACTAATACACATAAAACAGCGACTGTAAGAGTTACAGCAGAGAAGGTCTGGAAAGATGAAGATGATAAAGATGGTATTCGTCCAGAGAATGTTCAATTTCAACTTTATAAGATCGGTGCTGATGGTGAAAAAGTAACTGTCGGTAAACCTGTTACATTAAGTAAATCCACTGAATGGAATGATTTGCCAGAAAATGACAATGGAATTAAAATAAAATATGAAGTTGAAGAAGTTTCTGTAAAAGAAGGATATACTTCATCAGCAAAAGAAGTTAGTGACGGTGTTTGGGTAATAACAAACTCTCACAATCCAACTCCTCCTATAACTCCTACCACTACTACAAGTATTGAACCAAGTAGTGCTAGTGAGGAATCAAGTTCAACTACCACAAGTAGCGAGCCAACAACTTCAAGCGAGTCATCGAGTTCAACTACAACAAGTAGTTCATCAAGTACCACAAATGAAGAGTCAAGTTCAACTACCACAAGTAGCGAACCAAGTACTTCAAGTGAAGAGTCAAGTTCAACTACCACAAGTAGTAAACCAAGTACTTCAAGTGAGGAATCAAGTTCAACTACCACAAGTAGCGAACCAAGTACTTCAAGTGAAGAATCAAGTTCAACTACCACAAGTAGTTAATCAAGTACTACAAGTGAGGAATCAAGTTCAACTACCACAAGTAGTAAACCAAGTACTTCAAGTGAGGAATCAAGTTCAACTACAACAAGTAGCGAGCCAACAACTTCAAGCG
>NZ_MKIQ01000005.1 GCF_001832885.1 Floricoccus penangensis
CACTTCTCAATACTACTTAGTTCGATTTTTACTTTTTACAATTTAAACATTGAGGTAATTTTAAAATAAAATACGAACTATATATCAAATTTGTTCAACTCGATATTTTTATAGTTCGTATTTTTTATTTATTTCTCTTGTAAAAATTTTTTTATTTTCTTTTTTAATCTGCTTTTAGCATTTGGTTCACACTGTTCACCTCTTAATAACTTCAAAACTAATTGGAACTCTTTTTCTTTTAATCCACCTATATAATTTTCTAAAGTTACATTGGCGGATACTTGTTCACATATTCTTAGATTATTATTATTATTACTTACTATATCTCCATATTCATAAATGTCTAGATATGCTTGCTCGTTAAACTTTCTCTTTCCTGCTTCTTGCATTCTATATGTATCGGTTAAATGCTGATTATATTTTGTTTTAAAGTATTTAAATAATGTTAAGTCATCGAGTTCTTCTCTTAGTAACTTAGATAGAATTATCCTTCCTTCTTGATAGTAATCTTCTTTTTCCCAAATGGTTATTCTTACTCTCTTCATCTCGTTAACAATTATTGGTATTATTTTTTGAAATGTATTTTCTAAATTTTTATTAAACTCATATTCCATATACTAAAATCCTCCTTTATTTTCTCTAGTATATGAAATATCTTTGAATATCATTTGATTATATCTTGGATTTATATTTTCAAATCATTAAGGAGGCAAAAATGTACTTTAAGACAAAAAAACTACCACTAAAGACATGTTTTTAGTAGTAGTATAAATAATTTTATTTTTTCCAAGAAAAATAATACTTTCTCTTAGGAGACAAGATTAATTCCTCTATAATTCAACAATTTTACCTGTTTTAAGGTATACAATCCATTCACAGAGATTTTTAGCATAGTCCCCTATACGCTCTAAGTAAGTTAAAGTCATTAGATATTCTTTACCAGTATGGATAGTATCAGTATTGTCTTTCATACCTTCTAAAACTTTGTTTTGAATTTCAGAAAACATCAAGTTAATATCATTATCCCAAGTAGCAATCTCACGGGCACGTACTTCATCTCCTTGCATATATGCATTTAATGAAGCATCAACAATATTTTTAACCTTTTCTCCCATGATAGTAATATCTTCTTCAACACTTGGAATACGTTCCTCACCTTTTAAATTTATTGCAGCTTGTGCAATAGATACAGCGTGGTCCCCCATTCTTTCAAGGTCACTTGAAGCTTTTAAAACTGTAATAATAGTCCTTAAGTCATGTGATACTGGTTGTTGTAATGCAATCATTTCAAGTGATTTAGTTTCTAACTTTGTTTCAAGGTAATTTATTTCTTCATCAGAAGCAATAACTTCTTCTGCTAACTCTTTATCATGACTGACAAAAGCACGAACTGCTTTATTTAATTGAGCACTCACTTGAGTCCCCATTGAATAAAATTGGTTATGTAATTTATTCAGCTCATCTTCAAATTGAGATCTTAACATATTAGTATATCCTTTCTTTATATTAAATATTTTAATTATCCAAACTTACCAGATACATAATCTTCTGTTCTTTGATCTTTAGGATTTAAGAATATAGACTTAGTCTTATCATATTCAATCAATTCTCCATCAAGAAAGAAGGCCGTTTTATCTGAAATACGGCTAGCTTGTTGCATACTGTGTGTAACAATTAATATTGTATACTTTTCTTTCAGCTCAAGCAACATTGATTCAATTTTGTCTGATGAAATTGGATCCAATGCACTAGTTGGTTCATCTAAAAGTAAAATATCAGGATTAACAGCTAATACGCGTGCAATACATACACGTTGTTGTTGTCCACCTGAAAGACCCAAAGCAGATTTATGCAAAATGTCTTTCACTTCATCCCAAATATTAGCAGCTTTCAAACTATTTTCGACCGCCTCATCAAGAACTGCCTTGTCTTTTTCGCCCTTAAGTCGTAAACCATAGACAACATTCTCATAAATTGAAAACGGAAAAGGATTTGGTTGTTGGAAAACCATACCAATATCTTTTCTAAGCTCTACTGTATCCATTCTAGGACCATATATATTACGGTCTTTGTAGGTAATTGTACCTGTAGTTGTGACACCTGGAACTAAATCATTCATTCTGTTAATTGAACGAAGAAGAGTCGATTTACCGGATCCCGAAGGTCCAATTAATGAAGTTATTTCATTGGGATAAAAATCCATTGAGATTTCTTTGATTGATTTTTTCTTCCCATAATATAGGGAAAAGTCTTTTACATTTAAAATTGGTTCAGCCATTACACGCTCCTATCCAAAATGTCCTGAAACATAGTCGCCTGTAGATCTTAGCTCAGGATTTGTGAAGATTTTACTTGTTTTATCATATTCAATTAGGTCCCCTGAATACATAAATCCAGTGTAATCACTTGAACGTGCTGCCTGTTGCATATTATGAGTTACAATGATAATCGTATAATCTTTTTTCAAGTCAGCCATAGTCTCTTCAATCTGCATTGTAGAGATTGGGTCAAGTGCACTAGCTGGTTCATCCATTAATAAAATATCAGGTTTAACAGCTATTGCACGCGCAATACATAGACGTTGTTGTTGTCCACCTGATAAAGCAAGCGCTGATTTATTAAGATCATCTTTAACTTGATCCCATAATGCTGCTTGCTTAAGAGATGTTTCTACAACTTCATCAAGAACTTTTTTATCTTTCACTCCTGCACGCTCAAGTGCAAAAGTAATATTTCTATAAATTGATTTAGAAAATGGATTTGGTCTTTGAAAAACCATACCAATACATTTTCTGGCTTCGTAAACATTTACATTTGCATCGTTGATGTTCACACCTTCATAATTAATTTCACCAGTTACCTTGGCAATATCAATAGTATCGTTCATTCTATTTAAACTGCGTAAGTACGTTGACTTCCCTGACCCTGAAGGTCCAATTAAAGCAGTTATTTTGTTCTTTTCAAATTGCATATCAATACCATGTATAGATTCAAAATCTCCATAAAATACTTTTAAATCTTTAGTTGATAATGCTACTTTTTCATCGTCAAAAGTTATAATGTGACGGTCATTCCAATTATAATCAGCCATTTTTTACCCCGCAGATGTAAGTTTATTATGTAATTTTTTACCAATAAAACGAGCAGAAAAATTAAATAATAATACAAATAATACTAGTACAGCACTTGCTCCAGCAGAAACTGCAGCCCCATCAGGAACTGTTCCTTCACTATTTACTTTCCAAATATGGACAGCAAGTGTTTCAGCCTGACGGAAAATACTTATTGGACTTGCTACTGAAAGAGGATTCCAGTTTGACCAATCGAGTGCTGGTGCAGATTGTCCCGCAGTATAGATAAGGGCAGCTGCCTCACCAAAAATACGACCACTTGCTAAAACAACACCTGTGATAATACCTGGTAATGCTTCTGGAATTATTACATGAAGAACCGTTTCCCAACGTGATAATCCAAGTGCAAGCCCTGCTTCACGTTGAGTATGGTGTACTGCTTTTAAACTTTCCTCAACATTTCTTGTCATCAACGGTAGATTGAAAACAGTAAGTGCCAATGCACCTGAAATTATTGAGAAACCATATCCAAATTGAATAACAAAAATCAAGAAGCCAAACAGACCAACTACAACTGATGGTAATGAACTTAGAATCTCAATTGAAGTTCTTACTAGTCCAGTCAATTTACTTTTTTGATTTGCATATTCAGATAGATAAATACCTGCTCCAAGTGATAATGGAAAAGAAATAATCATTGTAACAATAAGTAAAAATATACTGTTAAATAGTTGGATACCAATACCTCCGCCCTCTTCATAGGCTTTTGCAGGACTTGTGAGGAAACTCCAACTAACATGTGGTAATCCTCTTACTAAAATGTAAAGTAAAAGGGCTGATAAAATTAATACAATTATTCCTGAGATTGCATACAAAACTCCTGTTGCAATCTTATCTGCTTTTTTAGGATTCACTTTTTTATCTCCTATAAATCTTTCGTCTTAAAATTGTCCACGTTTAGCAATAAGTCTCATTACTATATTAAAGACTAGTGACATTGCTAAAAGTATCAGTGCAAGTGACCAAAGAACATTATTTTGAACAGTACCCATGATTGTATTACCAATTCCTTGAGTAAGTACGCTTGTTAATGTACTTGCTGGTGTTGTTAAACTTTTCGGCATAATCGCGGCATTACCCACAACCATTTGGATTGCTAACGCCTCACCAAAGGCACGTGCCATACCAAAAACTACTGCTGTAAGTATTCCTGGCATTGCCGCTTTTAATAGCACTCTGGAAATAGTTTGCCATCTTGTGGCACCTAATCCAAGTGATGCTTCTTTATAGTGTCTTGGCACTGCCTTCATTGAATCAACAGTCATACTAGTAACTGTAGGGAGTATCATAACAAAAAGTACAAATACACCTGATAGAATACCAAAACCAGTACCTCCAAAAGTTGAACGAATTGCTGGCACGACAACAGCAAGACCTACAAAGCCATACACTACTGAAGGAATACCAACTAGCAACTCAATAACTGGTTGAAGAATTTTTGCCCCTCTTTTAGGTGAAATTTCTGTCATAAATATAGCAGCTCCAATAGCAAATGGTGTCGCTAATAATGCAGATAAAATTGTAACAACTAAACTACCTGTAATCATTGGTAATGCACCAACCATTGGTTTACCATCAGGTCCCAATTCACTAGGATTCCAAGTTGTCCCAAATAAAAATTTAAATGGATTAATTTTATCAACAAAAAATGTTGATAGTCCTTTTTGAGCAACAAAGAAGAAAATCATTGCTACGACAAAAACTATTAGAGAGATACAAACAAATGTTATACCTCTACCAAATTTTTCAAGTCGAGAATTTTTCGACTTTGATAGTAATTTTTCTTGAATTTTTGTATTTTCCATAATATTCCTTAATATTTATAAAGTAAAATTATTTATTTGTTATATTACCTTCTACATCACGTTCTACTTTCATAGCTGTAATTGGAATATAACCCATTTTTTCAACTACTGAACCTTGAATATCATCACTTAAAATGTACTCCAAGAATTCTTTTGTCAAACTTGTTGGTTCACCTTTAGTATACATATGTTCATATGCCCAAATTGGCCATTTGTTCACTGTTATATTTTCATCATTAGGTTCGTAATCATTTAGATTTAATGCTTTAACTGATTTATCAATGTTTGAAAATGCAAGGTAGCTAATTGCTCCAGGTGTTTGAGAAACAATTTGTTTTGTCATTCCAGATGAGTCTTGTTCTTGGCTAGCTTTTGTAGATTTCCCATCCATTACCCAACGTTCAAAAGTTGCTCTGGTACCACTTCCTGTTGCACGGTTAATTAAAACAATTTTTTGATCACTACCACCGACTTCTTTCCAGTTAGTAATTTCACCAGTAAAAATTTTTCTCAATTGTTCAACAGTAAGGTTATCAACCTTAATGTTTTTATTAACAATAGGAGCAATTCCTACAACTGCTACTTTGTGATCAGTTAGTTTAGATGCATCAACACCTTTTTTTTCCTCAGCGAACAAATCGGAATTACCGATTTCTACTGCCCCAGCTTGAACCTGAGATAATCCAGTTCCCGAACCACCACCTTGGACATTAATAAATCTTCCAGGGTTCTTTTGTGAAAATGATTCTGATGCTGTCTCTACAAGTGGTTGCAACGCACTAGAGCCAACTGCTGTAATTGATTCACCTTTGTCAATCCACTTTGCACAACCTGTTAAGAGAAATGCAACTCCTAAAAGGCTACATAAAGTTACAAGTTTTTTGTTCATAATATCTCCATTTTTTTAGACTTCAATCATATTTTACCAAAAAATAACAGATAAGACATATATTTATGGAAAAAAGGACAATAAATGTCCTTGTCTCCAATAATTTTCATTTGAAGTTTATAAAGCTTGAAAATATTTTTAGAACTTTTTATTTATTTGAAACCTTACCGTCTGCATGACGCTCAACTTTCATACCTTCCATTGGGATGTATCCAAGTTTTTTAATTGAGTCATGGTTATCAGTGACATATTTAATAAAATTCTTTTCAGCATCTGTCTCTTTAGATTTCAAAGTATACATATGTTCATATGCCCAAATTTTCCATTCATTCTTTTCAATATTTTCTTGAGAAGGTTCAATTTTATCAATTGAGATTGGAGTTACTTTTGCACTCTTAATATTTGATAGAGCAACATACGAAATTGCACCTGGGGTCTGTTCAACCATCTTAACTGCTGTTCCTGATGAATCTTGCTCTTGAGATTTAATAACCTTAACACCATCTCCAAGACCATATTTCTCAAAGTTGAATCGAGTTCCTGAACCTTCTGCACGATTAATTACAACAATCGATTGATCTTTTCCTCCGAGATCTTTCCAATTTGTAACTTTACCTGTAAAGATATCTTTTAATTGATCCGTTGTTAAATCCTTAACCCCAGTATCGGCATGAGAAATTGGTGTGATACCCACTACTGCAACTTTATAGTCAACAAGTGCTGACGCATCAATTCCATCTTTTTCCTCAGCAAATAGATCTGAATTACCAATTTGAATTGCCCCACTTTGAACATTTGAAAGTCCAAATCCAGAACCACCACCCTGAACAGTAACAGTAGCTCCTGCATTCTCAGATGTAAACGAGTCAACGTTTGCTTCCACTAAAGGTTGTAAAGCAGTAGATCCCGCAACAGTTAATTTAATTTGGTCACTAGTTTTTTTGCTTGTATCAGTTGAGCTGTTATCTTTATTTCCACCACATGCTGCTAATGTAAGAACAGATGCTGTCATAAGTGTAGCTACTTTAACTTGTTTTTTCATTTTTTCTCCTAAAAATCAATTAATTTATGTTATTTAGTACATTGATTATTCTACACTATACTCTAATTCTTGTGTGTAAACCTAATATAAATAAAAGGTAAATTTTATGTAAATTTCAAGAATAATAGCTTGTGACAAATTTCTTTTTACTATTATTTCTGCTAAAATCAAGGTATGAAAAAAATATTAATTGCCGATGATGATAAATCAATTCGTTTTCTCTTAGAATTTAGTTTTACTCAAGAAAATTTTGAGGTTATTACTGTCGAGGATGGAAAAATGGCTTATGAATTAGCTAAAACAGATGCATTTGATGCTATTGTACTTGATTTAATGATGCCCGGATATACTGGAATAGAGGTGAGCCAAAAGCTCCGACAAAAGAGTATCTTTACACCAATACTTATATTAACAGCTAAAGACGATGCTGATACGATGATTAAAGGCCTTGAAGGTGGCGCCGATGACTATATGTATAAACCATTCTCAACTGTCGAAATAATTACACGCATTAAATCACTAATTAGGAGAAGTAAAAACTATAAACAGTCTCAAAGTAAAATATTTACAATTGATGATTTAAAAGTTGATTTTAATAAAAAACAAGTTTTTATAGCTAACAAGGAAATTTTATTAACAAAAAGGGAGTTTGAATTATTATCATATTTAATTGCTAATCAAAATACTCCCGTATCTAGAGCTGAAGTCCTGGAAAAGTTCTGGGGTGATTCAACTGATTTAGGATATACAAGAATCGTTGAAGTTCATATGTCAAAACTAAGAGAAAAAATAGAAGTTGACCCTAAGAATCCTGAATATATTAAAACAAAAAGGGGGTTTGGATATGTATTCAAAGGAAATGAGGACTAGACAATATAAAATATGAAAAAACATTTTAAATTTATAATTTTTTCAATCGTATATATTTGTACAACTATTTTATTGACAAAAAGTATTACTACTTCGCTCTTAAATTCCGAAATTTCATCATTAGAAAAAAAACTTGATCAAATTGTTCAAGAAATTAAGGATGGAAATCGAACACGTTCTACATATACTGAGTTACAAATTTTTACTGATGATAATAAAGTACCAGAAGATGTCCAAAATGTATTTAAAGGTAGCGCACATTCAAATGCAATAATTGATGGAAATCTATATGTATCAACACCATTAACTGTAAATGGAAAAACAAAAGAAGTGATTCGGATAGGAGAAAAACTAAATGTAAATCCCTCTATATTTGAGTTAATCTTTATATATTCAGCTGTAATATATTTGTTTATTCTCTTTTACTATCTCAATAATAAATCTTCAAATGATAGGGAAATATCAGAGATTAATAAAATTATTGCAAGGTTTCATAAAAATCCTTATCAAGAACTTAGAGTTGATAGTCAGAGTGATCCTATTCTCGATAGTGTTAACAATTATAGTTCACAGGTCTATGCTATTTTAAATGATAAGAACCAACAAATAGATAATATTCTTAAACTTATCAATACCTTAGATTTTCCGGTTTTTATTTACGATGACCAAGGAAGTCTTATAACATCTAATGGGTCATTTAAATTAGAATTCCCTCACGCAACAAATATAAGTTACTTCAAAAATCAAATAGAATTTTTAAACTTTTTAGTAAGTAATCTAGTAGACTCGAATGATATACAAGGTGAATTTTATTTTGAAGACATTGACAAGTATTTTCAAGTTAAAATTTCAAATATTGATAATCTGCACGGAAATTACATAGTTAGTATGTTAGATGTTTCTGAACCAATAAAAGCAAAAATAAGTCAAGATAATTTTATTGCAAATGTTTCTCATGAACTCAAGACACCGTTAACATCAATTATTGGATTTTCAGATGCAATAACAACTCATAATATCTCTCAAAAACAAGTTCATGAATTTAGCTTGATAATAAAAAAAGAAGCTGAACGATTAGAAAACCTTGTAAATGATACACTTAAATTAACCAAAAATAATATTAAAATTCAAAAGACCGAAGTTCAAGCTAATGAAGTAGTTGACGATATATTATCCAAATTCTATTTTCAAATTGAAGAAAAAAAACTTCACATTGATAAGAGACTTAGAAATATTTATTTTCTCACTAATTATGATTTATTTTATGGTATTGCTAAAAATATTATTGAAAATGCAATTTTTTATACCAAAAATAATGGAAGAATATATATTTCTCTTAATGACGATAATGATAATGTGTATTTAACAGTAAAAGACAATGGAATTGGTATATCTATTGTCGATCAAGAGCGAATATTTGAAAGATTCTACCGTGTAGATGAAGCAAGATCTACTACAACCAATGGAACAGGTCTAGGACTAGCAATTGTAAAACATAATGCAAAATATTTAAATGCAAGAATCTCTATGATTAGTAAGTTAGATTTAGGTACTAAAATAACCATTATTTTTCCAAAATAAAAAAAGAGATTGACGGATAAATTCCATCAAACTCTTTTTTATTGACCTAAGTGACTTGAAACATTTATACGGTTAAGTGCTCTGTGTAATGCAACTTCCGCTCGTTTTTCAGCATTAATATTTCTTTCAGCCTTAGCAGCCTCAAGTTCTTTCTCAGCTCTAAGTTTGGCTCTTTGAGCTCTACTTGTATCTATGTCTCTTTCACGTTCAGCAGTATCAGCTATAATATTAACTTGATTATCATTTACTTCTACTATACCACCATTTACTGCAACCCAGTCTACGTGAGAATCATCATCAATTCTTCTAACTTTGACTTCTTCAATTTTTAATGGCGCAATAATTGGAACGTGCTTAGGATAAATACCCATTTCACCCGATTCAGTGCATAGTAGCACAAAAGAAGCGTGGTGATCATATATAATCCCTGCAGGAGTTATAACCTGTACTGTCATGTAGTCCATGAATTCACCTCATTTTATTTCAAAAGTAGGCTAAACTTGAAGAGTTTTTGCTTTTTCAATTACATCTTCAATTGGTCCTACGCCACGGAATGCTTCTTCAGGGATATCATCATATTTACCATCAAGGATATCTCTAAATCCTTTAACAGTATCCTTTACAGGAACATATGATCCCGGTTGACCGGTAAACTGCTCAGCAACATTAAAATTCTGGCTTAAGAAGAATTGAATCCTTCTTGCACGACCTACCAATGTTTTTTCATCATCAGAAAGTTCATCCATACCAAGAATTGCAATAATATCTTGTAGTTCTCTATATCTTTGAAGAACTCTTTGTACCTCTGTTGCAACTTCATAGTGTTCTTTACCAACAATTTCAGGTGCAAGTGCACGTGATGTTGAGGCAAGTGGATCAACTGCTGGGTAAATACCCATTTGAGTTAATCGACGTTCAAGGTTTGTTGTTGAATCTAAGTGAGCAAAAGCTGTAGCCGGCGCTGGGTCAGTATAGTCATCTGCTGGTACATAGATAGCTTGAATAGAAGTTACAGAACCTTTTTTAGTTGACGTAATACGTTCTTGTAATTGTCCCATTTCAGTAGCAAGGGTTGGTTGATAACCTACCGCTGAAGGCATACGTCCCAATAGGGCTGATACTTCCGAACCAGCTTGTGTGAAACGGAATATGTTGTCAATAAACAGTAGAACATCTTGTCCTTGTACATCACGGAAATATTCAGCGATTGTAAGACCAGTAAGTGCAACTCGCATACGTGCACCTGGTGGCTCATTCATCTGCCCAAAAACCATGGCTGTCTTTTCTATAACGCCTGATTCTTTCATTTCGTTATATAGGTCATTACCTTCACGAGTACGCTCACCAACGCCAGTAAAAACTGAAATACCACCGTGTTCTTGAGCAATGTTATGAATCAGTTCTTGAATTAAAACCGTTTTACCTACTCCGGCACCACCAAATAATCCAACTTTCCCACCTTTTAAATACGGTGCAAGAAGGTCAATGACTTTAATACCTGTTTCCAAAATGTCATTTGATGTAGATAATTCATCAAATGCAGGTGCATTTTTATGAATTGGATCACGTTCAACATCAGATAGATCACCTTCAAGGTCAATTGTGTCTCCAAGAACATTAAATACACGACCTAAAGTTTCATTACCTACTGGAACACTAATGGGTTTACCAGTATCTACAACTTCTAATCCTCGAGTAAGTCCATCAGTTGACTCCATAGCGATAGTTCTTACTGAATTATCACCAAGTTCCAAAGCAACTTCAAGAACTATTTTTTGTTTTTCGCCATTGTTGTCTCGATAAACAACTAAGGCATTATTAATGTCAGGTAAATCAGCAACTGAAGTAAACTCTACGTCTACAACGGGTCCTATTACCTGCGAAATTTTCCCAGAACTCATTTTATTTTTCCTCCTCTTGTAAATTTGGAGTTTGGATAATAATCAATTTAATCTAGAGCAGCAGCTCCGGTAACAACCTCAATAATTTCTTGAGTTATTCTTGATTGGCGAGCTCTATTATATTGAATAGTAAGTTCGTCAATTACATTTTTAGCATTATCAGTTGCAGTTTTCATAGCAGTCATACCAGCAGCATGCTCAGCAGTTTTTGCATCGATAATAGAACCATAAATCATGCTTTCAGCATATTGTGGAAGCAATGTTTCTAGAATTGATTCTCTATCTGGTTCTAGTTCAAAAGTTGCATGATAACTATTAGCTTCTTCATTATCAATATCAACAATTGGTAACATCTTTTCAACTCGAACTTGACTTGTAATAGAGTTTACATGGTGATTATAACAAACATATAATTCGTCAAAAACCTCATTTTGATACATTCCAACAGCTTTCGACACTATGTTTCTAACTTCATCAAAACTTGGTTGATCTGATAATCCTCTAAGCTCATAGGCAACATCAATATTGCGTGCTTTAAAGAAATCTGCACCAGTTCCCCCGAGAGCCAAAATTACATACTCACTTTGATCTTTATGATCATCAGTTAGCATTTGCATTACAGTACGAAGTATAGTTGAATTATATCCGCCTACCAATCCTTTATCACTAGTAATTACAATGTATCCAGTCCTCTTAACTGGACGACTAACCAACATTGGATTTTTACTATCACTTACATTCTCACTTGCTAACAAATCAGTAGTGATACTTCTAACCTTTTTTGAATATAGTTGAAAGTTTCTAGCACTTTCTTCAGACTTTGAAAGTTTAGCAGCAGAAACCATCTGCATGGCTCCTGTAATCTGACTTGTCTTTCTAGTTGATTCAATTTTTGTTTTTATTTCATTAAGAGAAGCACCCATTGTCTGCCCTCCTATTATAAACTAATACTATTTTTAAATTCTTCAATCGCGTCATCAAGTAAATTTTGATCTGGTAGATCTTCTGTTTCAGCAATTGTTTTCAATAGTTCAGGATGTTTAGTATCAAAGAAATTGAACAATTGATCTTGGAATTCAAGAATGTTATCCACTGGTACTGAATCTAGGAAGCCATGAGTTAAAGCATATAAAATCAAGACTTCTTTTTCTACAGTAAGTGGTTCATGAAGCGGTTGTTTCAAGACTTCAATAGTTCTACGTCCACGATTTAATTTGGCTTGCGTTGCTGCATCCAAATCACTACCAAACTGTGTGAATGCTTCTAACTCACGATAACTTGCTAAATCTAGACGGAGAGTACCTGCAACTTTTTTCATTGCTTTGATTTGTGCACTTCCACCAACACGAGATACAGATGAACCTGCATCAATTGCCGGACGAATACCTGAATAGAATAAATCAGTTTCAAGGAATATTTGCCCATCGGTAATTGAAATTACATTTGTTGCAATATAACCTGAAATATCTCCTGCTTGAGTTTCAATAAATGGAAGTGCTGTCATGCTTCCACCACCAAGTTCATCTGATAGCTGTGCAGCACGTTCTAATAAGCGAGAATGAAGATAAAATACATCCCCAGGATATGCTTCACGACCTGGTGGGCGACGAAGTAATAATGAAAGTTCACGATATGCTACAGCTTGCTTAGTCAAGTCATCATAGACAATTAAAACATGCTTACCATTATACATAAACTCTTCACCCATTGCTGCACCAGCATATGGAGCTAGGTATAACAATGGAGCTGGATGACTAGCTCCAGCAGTCATTACAATAGTATAATCAAGTGCACCATATTTTTTCAATGTTTCAACTTGGTTTCTTACAGTAGATTCTTTTTGTCCAATTGCAACATAGATACATACCATATCTTTACCTTTTTGGTTAAGAATTGTATCAATAGCAATACTTGTTTTACCCGTTTGACGGTCACCAATTATAAGCTCACGTTGACCACGACCAATTGGAACTAAAGCATCTATAGCTTTAATACCTGTTTGCAAAGGTTTATCAACAGATTTTCTTTGCATTACTCCAGGTGCAGGAAATTCAACAGGACGAGTTTTATCGGTTTTGATTTCTCCCATTCCATCAATTGGTTGACCTAATGGATTTACAACACGTCCAATAAGGGCTTCACCAACTGGAACTTCCATGATTTTCCCAGTTCTCTTAACAGTATCACCTTCACGGATTGAACTGTAATCTCCTAGGATAATAATACCTACATCTGTTGATTCTAAATTTTGTGCCATACCATATGAACCATTAGAAAATTCAAGAAGTTCACCACTCATTGCATTTTCTAATCCATGTGCACGCGCAATACCATCACCAATATAAGTAATTACACCAGTTTCAGCAACTGAAAAATCTGGAGTAAATTTTTCAATTTGCTCTTTTAAGAGCGAGCTGATTTCATTAGCATTAATAGCCAAATTTTTCACCGCCTCCTACATAATCTCTTGTGACAATTTTGATAATTGTGTTTTAATACTTGAATCAATAATTTTCCCGCGACTCTTAATTATCATTCCACCTATAATTGTAGTGTCTATGACATTAATAAGATCAACATCCTTCAAATTAAATTTCTGTGCAGAAATTTCTTTTATTTTTTCAAGTTGATGCTCGCTTAGCGCAATAGCAGAAATTACTTCTACTTGTGCACGTCCATTCGCATCTTCAATTTCTAATAATGTTTGCTGAAGGATTTCCTCTAATTGTGAAATTCTCTTATTCTTAACTAATAAAACTAAAAAATTTCCCATCAAACTCGAAGAATTTTTAACAAGTTCATCAATAATAGATTTTTTATCTTTATTTGAATAAGATTCATCTGTTAGAAATTTCATCAAATTTGATTGGTTGATTACTTCCAATAATGTTTTAGATTCCCCAGCTAATTCATCTGTTTTTCCAGCATCAGCAAAAGCTTCAAGTAAGGCTTTACTGTACCTTTTTGATACAATCAAACTCATACGTTTCTCCTACTCATTACCTAATTTATCAAGATATGAATCAATAAGATCTGATTGAGATTTCTCATCAAGTGAGTTTCCAATAAGTTTTTCAGCAAGTTTTACAGATATAGAGGCAATTTCATCCTTCACATTTCCAAGAGCATCATCATGTTCTCTTGCAATTTCTTCTGTAGCACGAGCTTTTAAATTCTTCACTTCTTCATGAGCATCCGCAATTATCTTTTCACTACTTGTATTTGCTGTTGCTGTTGCATCTTTAAGAATTTTACTAGCTTCTTGTCTACTAGAAGATAATTCTTCTTGACGTCGTTTAGCAAGTTCTTCAGCTTTCTTTTTGGCATTCTCAGCATTGTCAATATCGTTAGATATTTTCTCAGCTCTTTGTTCAAAAATATTTGTAATGGCTCCCCATGCAAATTTTTTAATGAGCAACAAGAGAATTAGAAAAGCTCCACTTGAAACAATAACATCTCCGAAAAGAGTATTCTCACTAGCAGCTTCTAAAAAAATAAACATACTTTATACTCCTATTCTTCTTCTGAGATTTTATGTGACAAATAAACCATTGTCAATGTCACAAAAATATACGCTTGTAGACATGAAATGAATACAGAAAATGCTGTCCAAAGTACTTCTAAAATCACTGCAAAAGGTAATAAATAAGGATTTGAATTTCCCATACCAGCTAACAGTCCTAATAAAACTTCTCCCGCAAAAATATTTCCGTATAACCTCAAACCTAATGTTAAGAAGTTTGTAAACTCTTCAATAATATTTAGTGGCAACATTACAACGGGTGTTATAAATCCCTTGAAATAACCTTTGAATCCTTTTCGATCCACGCCATAAAAATTATTTAACAGAATTACCATCATAGCAAGTGCCAGTGTAACACCAGGAGTAGCTGTTGGGCTCTTCCATAGGCTAATGTTACTACCAGGAGTGACTATTTTAGTAACCAATCCAATATTATTAGATATTAGTATAAAAGTAAAAAGAACAAAAGCAAACAAACTAAAGTTTTTCACTTCTCCTGCTCCTGCATTACTCTTTATTATTCCGTTTGTAAAATCTACAACCCACTCCAAAACATTTTGTTTTCCTTGAGGTTTTAATTTCATATTTCGACTTGCCCAAAAGACCAAGCCAAATACAATTGTACATGTTAAAATCGTCATTAGAAGAACAGTACCATCAAAGTAAATCGGACCTATATTAAAAATCAGATCTCTTTCTTCACCATTCATATAATTCCTCCAATATCAGATTAATAAAATTCTAAACTTTACCAATCAACATGAATGCAATAACGATGGCAATAATGGCTAATCCTTCAACAAGACCAGCACCTATAAACATTGCAGTTCTTAGTTTTCCATCCATTTCTGGTTGGCGAGCTGCTGCTTGTAAGTAATTTGAAACAATCAATCCATTACCAATTGCTGCTCCTAATGCTGCAAGTCCTGCGACAATACCTACACCTATTCCTACCATGTGTTAAAACCTCTTTCTTTTATTTTTGACATAAAGTGAACTTTATATCAATTGAACAATGAAATTCTAGTCTTATTTTTGACTTTTGTCAAATGTTTTTAAGTGTTTTTGAAAGTATTTTTTTCATTTACTGAAAACGAGGCTTTCTTTTCTTTTTTATTTTATTACTTTAATGTTTAGTTGTCTTTTTTTATTCTTTAATATTATCTGTCCATCCAAATCCGTGCGAAACACTTCTACATTATTTTTTTCAAAAATTTCTAATGTTTCTTTATTGGGATGCTTATACCTATTATTAGTTCCACAAGAAATTAATGCATACTTAGGCTTAATAAGTTCAATGAATTCTTTTGAGGAACTTGTGCTACTTCCGTGATGTCCAACCTTTAATACATCGACTGGTAATTTGGAATATTCATTTACTATTTCTCTTTCCCCCTCTTCTTCCAAATCGCCAGTAAAAAGAAATTGTTTATTTAATAGATTACCGTATAAAACTATTGAATCATTATTACCTCCATCGCCCTTTTTTAGCGAACTAATTACCTCAAGATAGGAATTGAAAATATTTATTTTATCTCCTGGATGAACAAGTTTCACGTTTGTATTTGTTTTCTTCAATTTTTCAACTAACGACTTACTATTTAGAGCACCTTCTGTTATCCAAATCTCTTTAATTTTAAATTCCTTCGATACTTCTAAAAGATCCCCCATATGATCTTCATGAGCATGAGTCAATACAAGTATATCAATTCTACCAACTCCTCGACTTTTTATATAAGGAATTACGGTACGGCTTGCATTTGAATTTGATATTCTTTCGCGCCATTTTTCTGTAGAATTGATATCAAGCCTTCCCCCAACATCAATTAGAACATTTTTCCTGTCAAACTTATCTTGCAGAAAGATACTATCACCTTGACCAACATCAATCATTGATATTTGTCCATATAAATCCCATTTATTTAATAATAATAGAAGAAAGAATGCAGGAATTATATAAATTGTATTTTTTCTAGGAAAATAATCGAAAAGTAAAAATAATAAAAGAAGCATGATTATCAAAATGAATAGTGACGGTTTACCCAATACAATAGGATTTTTAAAAATTCCATTAGCAAAAACAATAATCCGCTCTAATACTATAAATATAAAATTAAAGATTTCAAAATTATACCCTGTTAATAAACTTGTTATAAAAATTATTAATAAAGTCGGAAGTATTAAATAAGTAAAGAGAATATTGAATACTGTAGTTAGAAATATTGAAAATGGTTGAAACTGATAAAAATAATAAATTAGTATTGGTAAAACTGTTGTCGATAAAAGAAATGATTGGAAAAAATTTGCTAAAAAAGGATTTTTTATTTTAAATTTATTTGCCAATATGTAAATAACAAATGAAAAGAAAAACGAGAGTACTCCACCTACTGTCAATAAGAATTTAGGTTTAATAAGCATAAAGGTCATAACAGTAATTGAAAAATTATCTATGCCTTTAATTCCAAAATTTGAAAGATTTTTTTGAAATAAACTTCTATTAACTGAAATAGAGAATCCTGTTAAGCCACCATATATAAAAGATAAAGGAACAATAAATTTATTAGTTTGATCTGTTCTAAAGCCTAAACGTAGTAGCAACTTCCGTAAACTTTCAATAAAAAAGTTTACATGCATTCCGCTTAAAGAGAACAGATGTACAATTCCCAATGATGAATAAATATCTCTCATCTCAGAAAAATCTTTGGTGATATTACCAAATAAAAGTCCAGACATATAATTGTTCATTGGTTTTGGAATTTCATTATTTATGTAATTTATGCATTTTCTTCGTTGACTCTTTAGAATATCAAAAGGATTATAAGTTTTTAAAGATTTTATTTTATATATTTGATTTACATTGACCACTATATATATATTTTGTGTCTTTAAATATTTTTGATAATCAAAACCATTTTCGTTTCTTTGTCCTTCTGCAATATCCGTTGTTGCTTCAACTTCAAGTAATACATTCTCTGATAAGTTTTTAAAGTATTCTTGCTCCTCCTTAGTTTTTAACTTGTAAAATACTTGGTAGTTTTCCCCTTCATTTTTCGCTTTAAAAGATAAACTGTCACCGTTTATTTGAAAACTATCAATTGAAGGTTTTAGATGTGTAACTTCTCCAGGCGCATTTTCAAAATGTTTGCTTTCCTGATAATTGATAAAAGAAAAATATATTCCAAAAAAAATTAATATAAAAATATATTTGAAACCAAAATTTTTAATAAACAATATTATTGAAAATAGAAATATACCAAAAAGTAACATATTAAAAGAGAAAGCCAAGAAATAAATCAATGTAAGTATATAGACTAAGTATATTTTATTTACTTTCATACTTTCTCCTAATCAACGGTTAGATTTTCCTTTAATTTTTCAATTGATTTAGCTCCAAAACCACTAACATTCTGCAATTCTTCAATTTTTTTAAAATCTCCATTTTGTTCACGATAATCTATGATATCTTGAGCCTTCTTTGCTCCAACTCCCGATAAGGTCTGTAGCTGATTTGCATCTGCAGTATTAATATTAATTTTATTGCTACTTTCATCTATACTCCCATTACTTTTTGTTGATTTTGTGGGTTCATCTATAATATTTATATTTTCTCCAATTGATGCCACATAAATAACCATTTCATCAGTAATTTTTTGCGCTAAATTAACCGACTTATTATCTGCATCTTTAGTCATTCCTCCTGCCAATTTAAGCACGTCATTTACTCTTAAATTCGAACTAACCTTATATGTTCCTGGCGTATTAACTGCTCCCTTTACATCAACAACTATTGATAGATTTTCTTGTTTTTCAATAATTGTAGTACTATTCTTATTCTTCTCAGTGTGGATGTCTATATTATTTTCTTTTTGATCTGACAATAGCTTACTGAATGATTGGGCCTCTGTTTTCTTCTCACCTCTATTAACAATAGAAAAACTAAATATACCAATTATCATTAATAAACAGACTAAGACTGCAATATTTTTTTTATGATTTTTTATTTTTTCAATTATTTCTACTTGAAAATTCATTACACTCTCCTTTATTCTTTATACGAAAAAACTTCTCTTCCTTTGTCAAGGGAGAGAAGTTTTTTAATAAATTAATAAAATTATGAGCGCTTAAATGAATTGATGAGTTGTTTAAATATTTTATCATCACTATATGATAAAACATTTTTCGCATAGACTTTTTCAGCACCTTTAGTAATCAATCCTATTACAACAATTTCAATAACTAAGGCAATAACTGCCTCCTTCATAGTTGCGTATTGAATTGCTAAGCGTGATGGCATTAGTGATTGTGAAATATATGGTACGTAAGATAATATTTTTATCAAAAGATTATTTGGTGAACCAGCTACCGTGAATCCTAAGATATATCCAATCATTGAAAGGTACATGACAGGTGCTACTGCCTGTTGAACTTGACTTTGTTCATTAACTAGAGAGGCAACTATTGATGCTAGTACAAGATATCCAAAGATTGCAACGAGAACCATCGCAAGTGTTACGGCTAAGAAACCTAGATCAACTCCTGAAAGGACTTCTTTTACCATCTTTAACATATCGTTATCTTTAAAGAAAAATAGTGCAATGAATACCGTTGCTACATAGATTGCAATTTGAGTTAAAGCTAAGGCAAATATTCCAATTAATTTGCCATAATATTGAACTTTTGCACTAGTTGCAGCTAAAAGAATTTCCATGATTCGTGATGATTTTTCATTAGCTATCTCTTGAGCTATCATTCCAACGTAAATTGATAGAAGCATAAAAATTAGTATACCAGTCGCCGAGCTAATCGCATAATTAGCACCATTTGCGGCATCTCCACCAGCCTTTGTATCACCCTTCTTATCTTGTGAATGCACAGATAGGTCAGCTGGGGCCTGAAGTGAAGCAATCTCTTGGTTCGATAGATTTAACTTAGAAGCTTTCTCAGTAAATTGATACTGAGTAAGGAGATTTCGAATAGCATTTTCGTCAATTTTGGCATTCGCCTCACTTGAAATTATCAAAGTAAACTTACCACTATCTTGATTCAAATATCCATCTATTTTTTCTTTTGAAAGCTCATTTTTTGCACCATTTACACTAGATACTTCAGAAATTTCAACATCAAGTGACTTGCTTGCTTTGATATACTTTACTAGTTGTGGATCATTTACAACTGCTAATTTTGCTTGGCTTTTATCTGCCATGCTACCCATTAAAAAAGTGATCCCTATTCCTATCAGAGCTACGATAATAGGCGATAGTACTATTCCCCAAAAACCCATCGATTTAATTCGTGATTTATATACTTGCTTAGCTACGAGTACTGTTTGATTATTCATTAATTGCTACCTCCGCTCTAAAGATCTCGTCTAAAGTAGGCGGGGCCTGCATGAATGATTGTACGTATCCGTCACGAGCCACATATTCAAAAACACGTAATCCTACCTCTTCATTTTCAAGACGTAAAATCCTTCCTTGCCCCCTCTTATCTACTGATTCAACTCCTGAAATATCCAATAAATCACTAGTATCGTCATCCGATTCCAGATAGATTTGTGTTCTACCAAAACTATCACGAATTTCCTTAACTCCACCTTGTAAGACTGTCTTACCATTTTTTAGCATGGTTAAATCATCAGATAGTTTTTCAACACCATCCATGTTATGACTTGAAAAAATAATTGCAGCACCTTGCTCTTTAAGGCGATTAATTTCTTGCATCATAAGAGCAGTGTTCACTGGATCAAGACCAGTAAAAGGTTCATCCAATATTAAAAATTCTGGTTCATGAATTATTGTTGCTATTAATTGAACTTTCTGCGCGTTCCCTTTTGACAAAGTTTGAACCTTATCTGTAACTTTACCAACTACTTCAAGTCGATCCATCCAAAGCTTTAATTTTTCCTTGGCGTCTGCCCTATTCATACCATGAAGTTCAGCAAAATATAGAATTTGATCCTCTACTGTTAATTTCTGATACAGTCCACGTTCCTCAGGTAAGAACCCTATCTTCTGTTTAATTTGAGGAGTTATTTCCTTCCCTTTCCATGTGATAACAGATCCTGGATCAGCCTTGATAAAATCTAGTATCATTCTAAAAGTTGTTGTTTTACCAGCTCCATTTTGACCAATTAAACCCATGACTTGACCTGGGTTAACAATCATGTTGAGATTAGAAACTGCCCTTTTGTCCCCAAAAGTTTTAGTAACATTTTTCAATTCTAAAACCATAATTTTCTCCTTCAATAATTATATCGGTTGCCGATATAATATATCGTATCAGCTTTCAATATAACTGTCAATAATATATAGGCAAAAAAACTATAAAAATATCAATAAATTTTATAAATATATTTTTAAAGTTAGTACAAATTAATATTATGAAGTATAATTCGAATATTTACAATTTTCATAGTGCTGATACAAGTATATAAAAAGGACACCCAATGGATGCCCTAAATACTATCGTATGTCCTAAAGTTCAGTCGTGAAATCTATGATTATTTATCTACTTCTTCAAAGTCACCGTCTACAACATCGTCGTCAGATGATGAAGAATCAGTAGAGTCAGCTTCACCTGATGCTTGTTGAGCTGATGCTTGTTCATAAAGTTTTACTGAAAGTTGTTGAACAACTTCATTTAAAGCCTCTGATTTAGATTTAATATCTTCAATATCATCACCTTCAAGTGCTTTTGTCAATTCTTCACGAGCATCTTCTGCTTTTTTGACATCAGCTTCGTCAAGTTTTCCTTCAAGTTCTTGTAATGTTTTACCAACTTGGAATACAAGAGCATCTGCTTCATTACGTGTATCGACTTCTTCTTTACGTTTTGCATCTGCTTCTGCGTTCGCTTCAGCTTCTTTCATCATTTTATCGATTTCTTCATCAGTAAGACCTGAGTTAGATTGGATAACGATTGTTTGTTCTTTTTGAGTACCTAAGTCTTTTGCTTTAACTGATACAATACCATTTTTGTCAATATCAAATGTTACTTCGATTTGAGGGATACCACGTGGTGCAGCAGGAATATCAGTTAATTGGAAACGACCTAAAGATTTATTATCAGCTGCCATTGGACGTTCACCTTGTAATACATGAATGTCTACTGCTGGTTGATTATCAGCTGCAGTTGAGAATACTTGAGATTTACTTGTTGGAATTGTAGTGTTACGATCAATTAATTTAGTCATAACTCCACCCATTGTTTCAATACCAAGTGAAAGTGGTGTAACATCAAGAAGTACAACGTCCTTAACATCACCAGTAATAACTCCACCTTGGATTGCAGCACCCATAGCTACTACTTCATCAGGGTTAACTGATTTATTTGGTTCTTTATTTGTTTCTTTTTTAACTGCTTCAACAACTGCAGGAATACGAGTAGAACCACCAACTAGAATTACTTCATCAATATCGCTAGCTTTTAATCCTGCATCCTTCAAAGCACGACGTACTGGTTCTTTTGTGCGATCCACTAAATCAGCTGTCAACTCATCAAATTTTGCACGAGTTAATGTGATTTCTAAATGGAGAGGTCCAGATTCTCCTGCAGTAATAAATGGTAAGCTAATTTGAGTTGAAGTTACACCTGAAAGATCTTTTTTAGCTTTTTCAGCGGCATCCTTCAAACGTTGCATTGCCATTTTATCTTTAGAAAGATCAATTCCATTTTCTTTTTTGAACTCAGCAACTAAGTAATCAATAATTTTATTATCAAAATCATCACCACCTAAATGGTTATCCCCTGCTGTAGATAATACGTCGAACACTCCATCACCTAATTCAAGAATAGAAACGTCGAATGTACCACCACCAAGGTCAAATACAAGAACTTTTTCATCTGAATCTTGATCTTTATCTAAACCATAAGCAAGTGCTGCTGCTGTTGGTTCGTTTACAATACGTTCAACTTCAAGACCAGCAATTTTACCTGCATCTTTTGTTGCTTGACGTTGTGCATCATTGAAGTAAGCAGGAACTGTGATTACAGCTTTTTCAACTTTTTCACCAAGATAATCTTCTGCATAACCTTTAAGGTATTGTAGAATCATCGCTGAAATTTCTTGTGGTGTATAAGATTTTCCATTTGCTTCTACTTTGTAATCTTCACCCATGTGACGTTTAATTGAAGAAATCGTATCTGGATTAGTCACAGCTTGACGTTTTGCAACTTCACCAACTTGGATTTCGCCATTTTTAAAAGATACTACTGATGGAGTTGTACGATTTCCTTCAGGATTTGGAATTATTTTTGAACTTCCACCTTCAAGTACAGCTACTGCAGAGTTTGTTGTTCCTAAGTCAATACCAATAATTTTAGACATAATGTTTTCCCCTTTTTATTTTCTTTATTAATTCTAATCTGTTTATTTTATTTATAGTTTTATGACATTGCGGTCAATATATTATTGTGCTACTACCACCATGCTAGGTCTTAGTACACGTTCATGAAGTTTGTATCCTTTTTGAAGAACTTGAACAATTGTTTCAGCTGGATGTTCATCGTCCGCCGGAACAGTCTGAACTGCCATATGGAAATTCGGATCAAATGTTCCTTCAGAAGAGATTTCTTCAACTCCTTCTTCAGCAAGAGCACGACTTAAACTTTCTTGTACCATTTCAATTCCCTTACGAACTGACTCATCCATCTCGTCGATTGCAAGAGCCCTCTCAAGATTATCTATGCTAGGAAGAATCTTCTTAGCTAAATCTTGTGAACGATACCTTTGAAGTGTTTGTCTTTCTTCATTTGAACGGCGTTGAATATTTTGCATTTCAGCTGCCATTCTTAAGTACTTATCTTCAAAATCATCAGCTTTTTCCTGAGCCAATTCAAGTTCAGTAGGTTCATTGACGACCTCTTCAACTTGAACATCTTCTTGTGGTACTACTTCTTCATTTTCTTCATTTTTTAAATCTTTTTTAGACATTTTCATCTCCTTATCTTGACGTCATCTTTGAACTTCATAATGATTTCCGTCTAAATATCTATAATAATCAGCTAATTTCATTGATAGAATTTTTGCTATCAAGTCCACAATGCTGACGATTTTATCGTAATCAATATCAATTGGAGTAATTACTGCAATTGTACCGGTACCCCTATATGGAATAATAAATTTTTGAGCAATTACAGTTAGATTTTCAAAAGCTCCTGCCTCATCTATCTTTATAACCCTCATTGCTTCTCCATCAATTGTTTTTCTCAATTCATAGGTTAGACTTTGGTTATCACCTAGAAGCTGATATAATCTTTCATCTCGACTAGTATAGTCAAATAAATCATGTTTTCTAGATACATGTATATCCTCAGTATATAAAACTGAAAATATATCTTCGAATAACTCAAGTATTCCATCAGTTACCTGAAAATATTTAGCAAGTATTTGTGGTATTTCAGTCATCAAAGCATAATGAATATCAATAGCTTTTTTCCCAACAAGTCTTGAGTGCACAATATCTGAAATTGTATTTAAGCTCTTATCCGTCAAACTACTCGGTAAGACAAATTGATTAGTTTTAACAATTCCCGTTGCCATTGTCATAACTGCTAAAGCAGAATGATTGTCAAGGATAACTATATCAAAATTCGATAAAATCTGATCCTTTGGTTGAATTCCTAAAACAAAGCTTGTAAAACCCATTTGCTCAGTTAAAAGTTTAGCTCCAGTTTCAAAAATATCACTTACTCTATAGAAGTCATGGTCAAATGCTTGCATGACATCAAAGATAGTTTTCTTATCAAGTTTATTTGGCTCTAAGAAATTCTCAATAAAATACTTATAACCATCAACTGAAGGTATCCTTCCACTCGACAAGTGTTCTTTTTTTAAAAATCCGTATTTTTCAAGAGCATTCATATCATTTCTGATAGTAGCACTGCTAGCCTTAATGTTTTCCATTAATAATTTTGAACCAACAGGAACCTGTGACTCTCCATATATACCGACTATTAAATTTAAAATTTTCTGTTGTCTTTTTGTCAACATTAGCACTCATACCTCCTGACTGCTAACTATATTTATATAATACACCCAATGTTATATATTGTCAAGAAAAAAGCACAATTTTTTAGCACTTATTTATATCGAGTGCTAAAAATAAATTAACTAGTAAAATAAAAAGTAATTTTCGCTGATTGTAAAAGGCTTCAGTTGATTATCAGTTGTAGCTAAATACTATAAGTTAATAAATATTTAATATAATATATAGAAAAAGCAATAAGAGTATGACTCTCATTGCCTATCGTATTCATATAATTTATATTGTTCAATAACTTCTATAAGTTTATCAGCATAGGTAGGATCTGTTGCATACCCAGCATCCTCAATTGATTTTGCAGCATCCTTATAATTATCTGCTGCTATCACATCTTCATACAAATTCTTATCCCAATCTACACCTTCTCGCATAAGTTTTGCATGAGCAATGATTGAATCAGACCACGAATTATACCAAGCAAAGTCATCTTTGATTGTAATCCATTTTCCATCAATATATTCCTTAGTTTCAAGTTTAATATGTTTATCCGTGGTACCTGCTTTTATACCAAATAAATTATTATACTTACTTGCTAAGTCACTTTGACCAAAATTCGATTCTAAAATTGCTTGAGCCATAATTAGAGAGGCTCTTATTCCATATGATCTTTGAACATTTTGCGCAGCAGGTGCAATATCTTTAATAAATTCTTCTTTACTAACCTTATTTTTTCTTACAACACCCGAAGAAATATCTTCTGACTTATACTCAATTGATACTTTATTAATAAGAAACAAGATAAGAGAAATCATAATGATGAGTAGAATAAGAAATGGAATTTTTAATTTTCGTCTCATTAATTCTTATTGCTCCTTATTTAGTAGTTTATCCAGATATTCTTCTAACGTAATTCCTTTTTCAGTAATATACTTTGCGATATCTTTACCAACGTATCTGAAATGCCAGCTTTCATAGTCTATCATAGTTTGTTCAATCGATTTAGGATCTTTTGGATATCTGAGAATAAAACCATAATCTTGTGCATGTTTAATCAACCATTGCTGGGATTCATACTTATCCATATCACCTTCTAATTGCGGATAAGCTGCTAATGCATCGCTTCCTGCTATATCAACAGCAAGCCCAGTCATATGCTCACTTGCCCCTGGAGGATTGATCAAAGACTCAGTTGCTTCTTCAGCCTGTTTTTTACTCAATCCATTTGCAATATTTTGTTGAAGTGAAGTGTTATATACAACTTGCTGATCTGCACGACTTCTATATCCCGAAACATATTGTATATCATATCCTGCAGACTTTGCACCATCTACATAACTTTGCAAAGCTTCTTCAATTCTCTCATCAACAATAATTGACTTACCTTCAGTCATTGAAACCTGATTAAAAGAAACTTCGTAATCCAAAACATTTTTTTTATTAACTAAGATCAATTTCCAATCGTCTTTTGATGTATTAGTATTTGATTCATTTTCTCCAGATGACTCACTATTTTTTTCAGACGACTGAGTGGTTTTTTGGGAAAAATCTGAATCAGAGCTTTTGTTTCCCAGCAAACTACCGATTGCAAATATAGATAAAGTTATTATAGTTACAATACTGGCACCAATTACTACGTTTTTAATCTTCATTCTCTAAAAATTTTCTTCCTTCTTGACGATACGACATATCACCAATTTTCAAAATTTCAAACTGTCCATTTTTATACTCTAGCTCTGTCACACTACCATTATCTAACAACTGAATTCTTGGTTGGCTAGGATCAATTAAATGTATAAAAGTAGCTATGGTCATTCCATGACTTACTACTACTATTTCTTCTGATTCAAAATCTTCTGATTCCTGTGCAAGTTCTGTAAATCCTGTAATAATCCTATTACTTAAAACATCCCAAGACTCAGCCCATCCAGCAGTATCTACTTCCATAATTCCATTTGCAATATCTTCATATGTTAATGAATCAATATCTCGTCCACCAAATGCCTCTGTACGTGGTAATACTCCACCAAATAATTCTCCGTCATAGGCTCCGTCCATACTTCCAAAACACCATTCACGTATACGTGGATCCATTGTATATGTAATGCCTTCATTATCGGAATTTTCAAGGATAAGGTTCATTGTTTGTAGAGTTCTACCACTGTCTGATGAATAAGCCCTATCAAATTTAATATTACCTATTTTAAAACCTAAGCCAAGTTCTGTAATTCCTAATTGTCCCTCTTTGGTTAAGGGAGTATCACTCCAACCCTGAGCTCTTCCGATTGTATTAAACATGGTTTTACCATGTCTAACAAGATAAATTTTAACCATTATTAATTATTCTCCTTAGTTTTTAAATAACTAGTACAGTTCATTAAAATTAATTATAACACAAAATTTTTTTGGAGGAAATGCTAGTGAACCACGAGTTCTTGAATAAAATTTACAATTCATAATAAAAAGATAGTCTATAACAAACTATCTTTTTATTGCTTATTTTATTACTTATTGATATTTTCAAATTGAAGTATTTAGCTATTAAAACCAATCCATTATTCTAATCAAGTATAAATTAAATTTAACCTCACGGGCATAGAAAATATTTCCACCATTAACATAAAGCTTTCCACCATTAAATAAAATAGCTGCTGGTGTGAGATGACGATAGGTTTTTCCATCAGTGTTACCAAGAGATTTAGTAATAACATTTTTTGAATAATTTTCGCTTAATTCCAAAGTGTTTTTACCACCATTTTTAGCAACATAATCAATATAACCTTCACCGAAATTATATGCTTGAACACCAGTCCAAACATCAACATTCGCTTTAGCAGCACTCTCCAATCTTTCTGATAGAGTGATAATCCCTTGCTTTATACTATCTTGTTCATTATCAATCATATTAGTTTCACCAGATACGCTCTCACTTGATTGCATAATATCAGCAGCACGTCCCTTAGTTTCCGTATAAATAATCGCTAAGGCAAGTTCAGTGTCATTATTGCCCGCTACACCATGTTCATTTAAAGTTTTTTGAATATAGTCCTTATAGGTCATAACTTGCTTTACATTTTGTCGAACATTGTATAAATAAAGACCAGCAAAAACCAAAAGGCCAAGAACTATAAGTCTTCGTAAGAATTTAAACATATTTTTCAGCCTCCAATCTCAAGGTTTTTACCACTTATTTTTTATTTCTTCAATATTTTTAATTAATATTGAATAGGTGCCATCTTCATTCTGAATAAATTCTACTGAATCCGCATCATCATAAAGAGATTGTGGCACCATTAATTCAATTCCATTTGACAAAGATAATTTTTGATTTGATAACTTCTTTTCCACTCGTTCAGTAGGAACTTCAGAAAATTTAAGTGTTTCAGGAATTGATTCTTTAACATTCTCTTGAAAATTCAAGCGTGCTGTAAGATTATCTGAAAAGAATTGATTGGCTAGTTCTTCGGGATCCAAAGCTTGTTTTTCTTCTATTGAGTTGAAAACAGCGTTTTGAATCTTAGAAGAAAACATAAAATCATCTTTATTCATATCCTTAGCAACTGCTTGAGCAGTTTTCTTTATTGCTTTTATGGCATGATTTATAGAAATATCAGGTTTTTCAGCGAGTAGGTTTTCAGAGAAATAATTATAATTTTTTCCATTATACTTAATTCTTTTTTCAATTAGATGATATTCTTTTGTGTCTAAATTAATAACAATAGATTCATCAGCTGCACTTCCAGCACCTGGTAAATTCTTTTCTGTTTTTCTAATTTTGATATTACCTTCGTCATCAATATGAGCGAAGCTTTCTCTTAAACTCATTCTAATAAAGGCAAAGTGTAAATGTGTATCTTTTTCAAACTCTACAAAAAGTAAGTCATTCATTTTTTGTGCTTCTGAAAGTACAAACTCTTCACGCCAAAAATTTGCTACATTTTCTGATGATTCAATAAAATCATCAGTTATATTAAGTAAAAACTGATTGTCATCAGAGAGTATTCCTCGTTTAGCATCATCAGAATATACTTTTTCCACCTTCTTTGTGACATAATCAAGTAATAAAGGTGACAGTTCCATGAGACTTGTCGAAAAGTTAATTTCTGGTTGTCCTGGATCAAACGAGTGAATTATTGCTTTTTTTACATATATATCGATCATTTTAATATAGCGGGAATTTGTCAGTCAAAGTGATAACTTCATCCCTTACCTCATCTAATACTTCTTGATTATCTTTATTTTTCAAAGCTTTAATAACTAAATTAGCAACTTGTTTAGACTCTTCTTCTTTAAATCCGCGACTAGTAATGGCTGGAGTTCCGATACGCACACCACTAGTAACAAAGGGGCTAAGCGGTTCGAATGGGATAGAATTTTTATTTAAAGTAATACTTACATCATCTAATAGATTTTGAGCTTCTTTTCCAGTTACTCCAAGTCCAGTCACATCAAGCATAAAGAGATGATTATCTGTTCCACCACTTATAACTCGAAGTCCTTCTTCTTGGGCAAAAACTTCAACCATAGCCTTAGCATTTCTTACTACTTGCTCTTGGTAGGCTATAAATTCGTCATCAAGTGCTTCTTTGAAAGCAACAGCCTTAGCAGCAATTACATGTTCTAAAGGACCACCTTGAATACCTGGGAAGATACTACTATTTATTCTCTTAGCAAGATCCTCATTGTTTGTTAAAATCATACCACCACGTGGCCCACGTAAAGTTTTGTGTGTTGTGGTAGTTACGATATCTGCATAATCTATAGGGTTTTGATGAATTCCTGCTGCTACAAGACCAGCAATATGAGCCATATCAACCATCAAATATGCCCCAACTTCATCAGCTATTTCACGAAACTTATCAAATTCAATTTTTTTAGAATAGGCTGACGCACCTGCAACGATAAGCTTAGGCTTAACTTCACGCGCTTTAACACGAATGGCATCATAATCAAGTTCTTCCGTAGTTGGATCTACTCCATATGATGTAAAATCATAATTTTTCCCCGAGAAGCTAACTGGTGCACCATGAGTTAGGTGTCCGCCAGCTGCAAGATCCATTCCCATTACCTTGTCACCAGGCTCAATCAAACTCATATAAGCTGCTTGGTTGGCTTGACTACCTGAATGCGGTTGAACATTGGCATATTTCGCTCCAAAAAGTTCTTTAGCACGTTCAATTGCTAAATTCTCAACAATATCTACAACATCAGTACCGCCATAATAACGACGACCAGGATAACCTTCGGCATATTTGTTCGTTAAAACTGTTCCTTGAGCAGCCATAACTGCCTTACTTGCTACATTTTCACTAGCAATTAGTTCAATATTTTGTTGTTGGCGACGCTCCTCAGCACTAACCGCAGACCAAAGTTCTGGATCGTAACTTGAAAATTCAATCTTGTCAAAAATCATAATAGCTCCTTAATACTTTCTAGCATTACTGCTCCCTGTCGTAAAATAATTGGTTTTTCACCTGAAAAATCAACTATCGTCGAGTCTACTCCGCTGATACCAGAATCATCTTCTTTCACAGCATCTATCTTTTTATCAAAATCCCTTAAGACTTGTTCAGCCTTAGTAGGACTACTCTGTCCAGTAATATTAGCACTTGGACCAACTAAAACACCAACTTTTTTGATGACATCTAAAGTAAATGGATTTGCAGGCATCCTAAATCCAACAGTTTTTTTTCCTTCATTAATATATGAAGGAACCTTATCATTTGCCTCTAAAATTATAGTTAAAGGGCCAGGCATAAATTTTTCAATAATACGTCCTAGATATCTAGGCTGATTCTGAGAATATTTATATATGTCCTCAATACTAGAAACATTTAAATTCAATGAATGATCCAAACTTCTATTTTTAACTGCGAATATTTGTCTTACAGCATCCTCGTTTAAAGCATCTGCAAACAAACCATATACAGTTTCCGTAGGAAGTGCAACCATCCCACCAGACTTCAATATATCAGCGGCATGTGCAGTTTGATTATTTTCTAATCTCTCCGTTATCACTAATAACCACCATCCTATCTAATCCTGCCAAATCAGGCAGTATCCTAATTTCTTTTTTGGGAAAAGATTTTTGGAACAAATTTTTAACAGCTTGTCCCTGATTAAAACCAATCTCCAAATAAATTTTACCATTCTGGCTTAGAAATTGCTCGGAATTAGCTGCCAATCTGTTATAAATTGCAAGGCCTGATTCAGTAGCATATAATGCTAAGTCTGGTTCGTATTTGATTACCGACTCATCCATCAAATCTTGCTCATTATATGCAATGTATGGAGGATTTGAAACTATGATATCAAAAGAACCATTCACATTAGAAAAAACGTCGCTTTGAACAAAATCCACTGATAAATTATTGGCTTCTGCATTTGTATTTGCAAGAGTCAAAGCATCAGTTGAAATATCTGCTAAAGTAACTTGCCATGAAGGACGTGCCTTTTTTAGAGATAATCCAATAGCACCTGTTCCAGTTCCAACATCTAAGACTTTTAAATTTTCAACTTCATTTTCTTTCAAAATCAAGTCTACTAACTCTTCTGTCTCTGGACGTGGAATTAGAGCTCTCGAATCAACTTTAAGATTAAGATTATAAAAATCAGTATCACCAACTATATATTGCGCAGGCTCATTCTGAGCTAATCTTTGAGAAATATCTTCTAAGAATTGCCAATCATTTTCTTCAATTTCTTTATTTAACAAATTAAGGTAGGAAAGTCTATCAAGTTTTTTGATATATCGATACACATAGCCTAAATCTTCCTGATTTTGAGCATCCTTTTCTCTTTCATCAAAAAACTCTTTGTAATTCATTATTAGCTATCCTTTTTACTTATTTAATTCTTCTAATTTTTGTGTTTGATCATATATAACCAAAGCATCAACAACTTCGTCAAGTTTTCCTGCAAGAATTTGATCTAGCTTTTGAATTGTAAGACCAATACGGTGGTCTGTTACTCGATTTTGTGGGAAGTTATATGTACGAATACGTTCTGAACGATCACCAGTTCCTACAGCTGATTTACGATTTGCATCATACTCACTTTGTGCTGCCTGAATAAAGTGGTCAGATACACGAGCACGAATGATTTTCATAGCTTTTTCACGGTTCTTCTGTTGGCTACGTTCATCTTGCATTTCAACTTTAATACCTGTTGGTAAATGGACAATACGTACAGCAGATGCTGTCTTGTTGACGTGCTGTCCACCTGCTCCAGAAGCGTGATAGATATCTACACGTAAATCAGAATCTGGAATATCAATCTCAACGTCTTCTGCTTCCGGTAAAACTACAACCGTAGCAGTTGATGTATGAACACGACCCTGTGATTCAGTAGAAGGAATACGCTGAACACGATGTGCTCCACTTTCATATTTTAATTTAGAATAAACAGAATCACCTGAAATCATAGCTATAACTTCCTTATAACCACCAATTCCAGTGACATTTGCTTCCATTATTTCAAATTTCCAACCTTGACTCTCAGCATATTTTTGATACATATTGAGAAGGTCACCAGCAAACAATGCCGCCTCATCTCCACCTGCTGCTCCACGAATTTCCATGATGATATTTTTATCATCATTTGGATCTTTAGGAAGTAAAAGAATTTTCATTTCTTCTTCAAGATCTTCTTTATGTGATTTAGCTTCTTTAAGTTCTTCTTTAGCAAGCTCAATCATTTCATCATCAAGTCCGCTTTCACCAAGTAGCTCTTCACTTTCTGAAATTGTTTCTAGCGTTTTTTTATAGTCTCTGTAAGCAGCTACTGTTTCACGAATACTTGCTTCTTCTTTTGAAAGAGCCATGAAACGCTTTGTGTCACTTACTACCTCTGGGTCACTTAGAAGCTCCCCTAATTCTTCGTAACGGTTCTCAACCGATTGAAGCTGATCGTACATTTATCTATTCTCCTTTATATCTGCTAGCTCTGGATGAAAGTAGTGTTTGCGACAAACAGGTAGATATGATTCGTTTCCTCCGATTTGAATTGGATTACCTTCATAAACGGGTTTCCCATCAACAAAGTGTAAAATCATATTAGCTTTTTTACTACAATACCAGCAAATTGTTTTTATTTCTTCTATCTTGTCAGCCAGTAAAAGCAATTGTTTTGAACCTTCAAACATCTCATTACGGAAATCATTTTTGAGTCCAAAAGCCATGACTGGAACATTTAAATCATCAACTATTTTTGCTAAATCATAGACATTTTTTTTGCTTAAAAATTGACATTCGTCAATCAAGATACAGTATGGTTTTTCAACCATTTCATCTATCATTTCAAAAATATCCATATCATCAGTAATTGGAACTGCTGGTCTGCTCATCCCAATTCTAGAAGAGATTATTCCCACACCATCACGTGTATCAAGAGCACTAGTCATTAAAACAACTTTTTTTCCTTGCTCCTCGTAATTGTGTGCAACCTTCAAAATTTCGATGGTTTTGCCTGCATTCATGGAACCATAACGAAAAAATAACTGTGCCATTAATCTAAAATATCCTTCCAAATAGTCATTTGTCCAAAGAGGACAAGAATAAAGTTACTCTAAATTTTACCATAGTACGAGAATTTTTTCTATATAGGCTGTTTATTCTTCAACAAGTTTTATATACTCTACAGCTACTCCTGCTACTTGTGGTGGAATAGACATAGTCATTGGCGGAATACCTTTTAGAGAAAAGATAACTTTGTCCCCAACTTTTAATTTGTTTGGCCTGATAGCTTGAAACTGTCCTTTTACTAAGTTTAATACTAGACCAAAATTATTTAAAATGGGTAATAAATTTTCATCATCAGAAATTGCTTCTATGTTACTGAGGAAAACTCTATATGTCTTACTTACATCCTCGTTAGGAAGTACTTTTTCCGCTATTACTCCTTGAAATTCAGATAAACTGTCCTGACTTTTTATAGTATTTTCATTTTTATTCAACATATTCATCTCCTTTATTTTAGCTTATCATATTATAGTGTTAATAATTACAAGAAAAAAACTTTTTTAACTATTTTTTTTACTGTACTTTTAACATATGTATTATACCTCTTAATAATTCATATATCCGTATCACTTTTACTATTTCTTAAACACGTGTTATAATAGCCAAGAAAATATAAGGAGGTGACGAATGCCATTTGTACGTATAGATCTTTTTGAAGGTCGCACTGAAGAACAGAAAATTAATCTTGCCAAAGAAGTAACTGAAGTTGTTATGAAAAATACTGGTGCTTCTGCTGATGCAATTCACGTTTTTATAAACGATATGGAAGAAGGAACTTATTTCCCTCATGGGGAAATGAAAAGAAAATAATGTAGCTTATGCTATATTATTTTTTATTTTATATATATAGGAAGAAAAATATGTCTGAATTAATTCAAATTACAATAATTTTATTAGCTAGCTTTCTAGCTACTAGCTTTTCAAAAAGTTTCGGGATACCTGCCGTCGTAGGGCAGTTGCTTGTTGGTATATTAGTTAGCCCTGCAATTTTTGGATTGGTAAAGCAAACTGAAATACTTCATTTTCTGTCAGAAATTGGGGTCATACTTTTAATGTTCCTCGCTGGTCTAGAAGCTGATTTGAATCTTTTGAAAAAATACTTAAAGCCTAGTCTTCTAGTTGCAATATCTGGTGTGATGGTTCCGTTGCTATTTTTCACTTTGTACACTAAGACCTTAGGTTACGATAGCAATACGGCATTATTTTATGGTATAGTCTTTGCAGCTACTAGTGTTTCAATTACTGTTGAAGTCCTTCAAGAGTATGGAAAAGTAAAAAGTAAAGCAGGTGCCGTAATTTTGGGTGCTGCAGTAGCTGATGATATTCTAGCAGTATTAATTTTAAGTTTCTTTATATCATCAAGAGGTGATTCTTCCAATTTTAGTTTACAAATTTTAGGTCAAGTAATATTCCTTGTTTTTCTATTTTTTGTCATTAAATACTTTGTTCCTGTTATTTTCAAATATACGAAACGAATCCAAATATTTGCTAAGAATACTTCAATTGCCTTAATTATATGTTTTACACTTGCTATACTAGCTGATTTAGTTGGCATGAGTTCAGTAATCGGTGCTTTCTTTGCTGGACTTGCTATCGGACAGACAAGCTTTGCTAAAGATATCGAACATTCAATATCCACAGTTGCTTACACATTCTTTATTCCAATTTTCTTTGTATCAATTGCACTTCCAATTTCATTTAATGGAATGGTTAGTAAAATCGGAACTATAACTATATTCACAATATTAGCTGTGCTTACAAAGATTGTACCGGCATACATCTCAGGTCGAGCATTTAATTTTAGTAAAAAAGATTCTCTAGTTATTGGCTCAGGAATGGTTAGTCGTGGAGAAATGGCTCTCATTGTTGTCCAAATCGGATTGGATGAAAAAATAATATCAACTCAAATATATTCTGAACTTGTTATAGTAATTATTCTTACAACTATCATTGCGCCTTTTATTCTCAAATACTTATTCACTAGTTCAAATACCAATGGTACAACCATTAGCTAATTAAAAAAAGCCAATTTTTTTGTAAAAAAGAATTGGCTTTTTATTATATAAATATAAAAAAACGGACCAAAGTCCGTTCTCAAAGGGATAAATCTTTAATGGGGGAAAGATTTATTATATTTACAGCTATCATGTCTAGCTAATCCTTTTACATTATGGGGGATAAAAAAATTAGATGTTAATATTAACACATGACAAACTGTAACAATTTAAAAATAATGTTATTTTATGGAGGATAACGGTTATTTTTAAATCAATATATGATACGGAAGACTATTAAACGTACATTCAGAATGAACGTAGAACATCAACCTCATCAATACAAATTCATTATACAGTCGTTATTTTATCTTGTCAACAAATATATCCAGAAAGTTTGATTAATTCATGTTTTTTTAATATAATAGGAAAGCGTTAACAGCTACGCAATGAGGAGGTTTACTAATGAAGGTTTTAATTACTTCAGGCGGAACAACAGAGAGTATTGACAGGGTTCGTGGTATTACTAATTTTGCAACAGGAAGTCTAGGAAAAATTATCGCCGAAAAATATATTGAAAACGGTCATTTTGTTATTTTGTTAGCAGGAAAAAATGCTAAACTACCTGATCCATCTGATAACCTTAAAATTATATCAATATCAGACACTCAATCTTTGGATGAAAACATGGCAAAATATGTGCCACAAGTGGATATTGTAATTCACTCCATGGCTGTTAGTGACTATAGTCCAATCTACATGACAGACTTTGAAGAGGTTTCTACAAGTGATAATTTGAATGAATTTTTAAATATGAAAAATTCTAGCAAAAAAATCTCTTCAAAATCAGATTATCAAGTCCTATTTTTGAAAAAAAATCCTAAAATTATTAGTAAAATCAAAGAATATAATAATGATGTAATTCTAGTTGGTTTTAAACTTTTGGTTGGCGTTTCTAAAAATGAATTATTTTCTGTAGCAAGAACTAGCTTGGAAAAGAATAAAGCAGATTATATTTTTGCCAATGACCTAGAAGATATTTTTGATGGACAACATATTGGGTACTTAGTCGATGAAAATGAAGAAAAAATCGCTCATACTAAGAATGAAATTGCTGAATTGATTTTTACTACAACACTCAAAAAATTAGAGGGGGAAATTAATGGCTAAAATAACTCTTGCTGTTACGGGAAGCATCTCTGCATATAAAGCGGCCGATTTAGTATCTGCATTGACTAAAGATGATCATGAGGTCACTGTTTTAATGACCAAAGCAGCACAACAATTTATTACACCTTTAACCCTACAAGTTCTATCTAAAAATAACGTTCACCTAGATGTTATGAACGAAGATTTACCGAAAGTAGTTAACCATATTGAGATAGCAAAAAATACTGATTTATTCATTGTTGCTCCGGCTAGCGCTGATACAATTAGCAGGCTAGCACACGGTGCAGCAAATGATATAGTAACATCAGTAGCACTCGCATTACCACAAAAAGTCAAAAAAATAGTAGCCCCTGCTATGAATACAAATATGTATGAAAATAAACTGACTCAAAATAATATTGATATTTTAAAATCTGTTGGTTTCACAGAAATAGAACCCAAAATAGCTTTGCTTGCTTGTGGTGATTATGGACGTGGAGCCTTAGCAGATCTTGATTATATAAAAACAAAAATAGAGGAGACCCTATCTTATGAGAAAATCTAAGGCATCAAATACAGCTATTATTTCTATTTTCATTGCCATTATGATTGTTATCAACGTTTTAACTCAAGTAATTTTCACTATTTGGCCATTTCCAATAAGGCCAACTTTAGTTCATGTACCCGTAATAATTGGTTCAATTATTTTAGGTCCTAAAATTGGAGCATTTCTAGGATTTGTAATGGGTGTAATCAGTACAGTTACAGCTACTATTATCACTACGCCAACAAGCTTCCTATTTAGCCCACTGCAACCTGTTCCTGGAACAAATTCTGGTGACTGGCGTGCTCTTCTTATTGCTTTTGTTCCACGTATTCTTATTGGTGTAGTACCTTACTTTGTCTTCCAACTTTTGAAGAAAAACCCTAAAATCGGTGCAGGAATTGCTGGTTTTGCTGGAAGTGCAACAAATACTATTTTAGTTCTTTCTGCGATTTATTTAATTTTCGGAGATGTTCTAAAATGGTCAGTCAAAACTGTGCTTGCTTCTGTTGTAGGTACTAACTCAATAGCTGAAGCTATTATCTCTGCTATTTTAACAGCCGCTATAGTGCCTGCACTTTTAAAAGTAAGAGATTAAAAAATAAGAATATAAAAGGCGTGAATAACGTCTTTTTATTTATATAATTTCAAAAAAAACGAAACCATTTTCAATAACTTTCATTCAAATTCATCCATTTTCATATCGTTGTTTCAATATAAAGAAACTGGGAAGCTTACTATGACAGCAATCTTTTTAATTTGCTTAATGTCTATAATAAAACAAGTAATATTTGATGTAACATTTCACTAAAAACAAGTGAAAAAATTACTAATTTATGATAAAATGTAATTGCTTACATATATAATAAAAAGGAGAAGCTTATGAGTTACAAAGAAACATATCAATCTTGGGTTGATAACAAGGATCTTGATAAACATCTTGTTGAAGAATTGAATCATTTAACTGAGGAACAAATTGAAGATGCTTTTTATACAAGTTTAGAGTTTGGTACTGCAGGGCAACGTGGATTAATTGGTGTTGGTACTAACCGTATGAACAAATACACAGTTCGTTTAACTACTGAAGGACTTGCACGCTTAATGGATAGCAAAGGGGAAGAAGAAAAGAAACGTGGGGTTGCAATTGCCTATGATTCTCGTCATTTTTCACCAGAATTTGCGATGGAAGCTGCTTCTGTTCTAGCTAGTCACGGAATCCCTAGTTTTGTTTTTGAATCTTTGCGACCAACTCCAGAATTATCTTTTGCTGTTCGTGAACTCAATGCCCTTAATGGTATTATGATTACTGCTAGCCATAATCCTGCTCCTTATAACGGGTATAAAGTCTACGGTGAAGATGGTGGACAAATGCCTCCGCATGATGCAGATGCATTAACAAAATATGTTGAAGCTATTGATGATATTTTTTCAATTAATCCAGAATCTAGTGATAAATATATTGAAGAAGGATTGATAACAATCATCGGTAAGGAAATTGATGATAAATATCTTGAACTTCTTAAAACTGTAACAATTAACCAAGACTTAATTGATAAATTTGGTCGTGACTTAAATATCGTTTACACTCCTCTTCATGGTACTGGTGAAATGCTAGGACGTGCTGGACTTGCTCAAGCTGGATTTGAAAAAATTGCAGTTGTCGAAGAACAAGCAATTCCTGATGGTGATTTTCCAACTGTTAAATCACCAAATCCTGAAAGTCAAGCAGCCTTCAAACTTGCCGAAGAACTTGGTCGTGAAGTCGGAGCTGAAATGCTTGTAGCTACTGATCCTGATGCTGACCGTATCGGTGTGGAAGTACTTCTTCCAAATGGAAATTACCAGCCTCTTTCTGGTAATCAAATCGGTGCCATCCTTGCTAAATATATTTTAGAAGCGCATAAATCTGCAGGAACTCTTCCAGAAAATGCTGCTATCTTAAAATCAATCGTATCTACTGACCTAGTAGCTCACATTGCTGAAAGCTATAATGTTGAAATGTTCAACGTTCTAACTGGTTTCAAGTTCATTGCTGAAAAAATTCAAGAATTTGAAGATACTGGTAGCCATACTTACATGTTTGGTTTCGAAGAAAGTTTTGGTTATCTAATCAAACCTTTTGTTCGTGATAAAGACGCTATCCAAGCTCTACTTCTTGTTTGTGAAGTGGCCGCTTACTATAAATCTCTTGGAAAAACTCTTTACGACGGAATCCAAGACATATATGCTGAATATGGTCATTTTAAAGAAAAAACAATTTCACTTACTTTAGAAGGAATTGACGGAAGTGCACAAATCAAAGAGATTATGACTAATTTCAGAGATAACGCTCCAAGTAAATTTGCAGGTCTAGAAGTATTACTTACCGAAGACTTCAAAGAACAAACAGCAACATCTCATACTGGAAAAGTTGAAAAACTTACAACTCCTCCAAGTGATGTACTTAAATATCACCTTGAAGACGGTAGCTGGATTGCAGTACGCCCAAGTGGTACTGAACCAAAAATTAAATTCTATCTTGCTGTAATTGGTGATACTGATGAAGAAGCAACTAAAAAAATTGAAAGCATTGAAGAAGAAATCAATAAATTCGTAAAATAATTTAAAATTACTTAACTTCTCCTACTGGGGAAGTTTTTTTATATAGTTAGTATGCAAGATAAACAATATTTAAATTTAGACAAAAAGAAAAACTCGCTTTTATGCGAGTTCTAAACAAATGCTGATATTGCAGCACCTAAAGCAGCTATTACTGTTAGGATAAGCATTACCCATGCAACTGCTATAACCATTTTTTGGAAAGAGCTTTTTGGTTTGTTTCGTTCTTGATATGCCATAACTACCTCATTTCATTGATAGTTTACCAAAATTCTTTTTTTTTTGCAAGATTTCCAATAAATACTATTAGAGAGTGCTTTCACCTGAAATTTCTTTAATAATAGATAAAATTTGATCTTTTGTATGAACACCTGCTACTTGTTTAACAGCTTCTCCATCTTTTTTAAATAATAGGGTAGGAATGCTCATAACACCAAATTCTGAAGGTGTTTCTGGGTTTTCATCAACATCCATCTTTACAATTTTAAGAACTGTTTCATCAATTTCTTCTGATAATTGATCTAGGATTGGTGCTTGCATACGGCAAGGTCCACACCAAGTTGCCCAAAAGTCAACAATTACTAAACCTTCTTTTGTTTCTTCTACGAAATTTGCATCAGTAACTTCTAATACCATATTACTATTCCTCCGTTAATATTAATCTTATAGGTCTTAACCTATGTTCATTCTACTAAATTTATTAAAAAAATGCTTGGAATTGAATTGTTGTTTATTTTAAGGTTGCAATGGTTGCTCCACTTCCACCTGCATTTTGTGGTGCATATTCAAATGATTTAACTTGTTTATTACGTTTAAGATAATTCTGAACCATCTCTCTTATAACACCGGTTCCAATACCGTGAACAATTGTTATTTGTCCCATATTATTCAACAAGGCTTGATCAATATATTCTTCAAGTTCGAGTTGTGCTTCTTCATAGCGCATACCACGAAGATCCAGTTGACTTTTTAGGGTCTTGTTACCTGCCTTTTTGACGATATTTACTTTTTTAGTAGGAGTTTTTTCCTCATCTTTGACAACTTCAAATTCATCTTCAGTAAGTTTGGTAGAAATTAATCCCATCTGCACTTGCCAACGGCCATCCTTTTCAAGTTTAACCAAAGTACCTTTTTGTCCATATTCGCTAACAATGACTTCGGCTCCTGGTTTAAGACCACGTGCTTTCTTAGCTTTCTTGAGTACCTTATTCTTTGATAAGTCAACAGTCTGTGGTGCCAATTTATCAAGTTGTGCTTTAGCATCAATAACCTCATGTGGCTTCAATAAAGACTGTTCATGCAAATTCTTAAGAATGGTATCTGCTTCTTCAGTAGCCACTTTAACGATATCTTGTGCCTCAATACGTGCCTTGTTCAGCTCCCCTTCACGTTCGCGATTAAATGCCTTGTACATCTTCTCTAAATCATTATGAAGAGTAACGTTTTCGCGCTCCAACTTCTTAATATTAGCAACACTGTCAGTCAACTCGTGATTTTTTTGCTCAAGACTTGCTATCATCAGATTTACATCATGGTCATTGTCTGAAGTTAGCTCTTCTGCACGTTCAATAATTTTATCAAAGAGACCCAAGCGCTTAGAAATTTCTAAGGCATTTGAACGACCCGGAACACCCATTATTAGTCGATAGGTCGGTCTTAGGTTCTCAATATCAAATTCCATACTGGCATTTGTCACACCAGGATTTTCTACCCCGTAAGCTTTAAGCTCTGGATAGTGAGTTGTAGCCATTGTTTTTGTATTTGATAAACGTAAAAAATCTAGAATTGATATAGCAAGTGCTGCACCTTCTTTAGGGTCAGTTCCTGCCCCAAGTTCATCAAGCAACACTAGACTTTCGCTATCAACATTATTTAATATGTCGACAATATTGGTCATATGACTTGAGAATGTTGAAAGACTTTGTTCTATAGACTGTTCATCACCAATATCAGCATATATTTCTCTAAAAATACCTACACTAGAAAAATCTTCTGCAAGAATAGGTAATCCAGATTGAGCCATTAATTGACTAAGTCCTAAAGTCTTTAAACTAATAGTTTTCCCACCGGTATTTGGTCCAGTAATTACAATAGTATTTATTTTTGAATCAAATTTCAAATCGTTTGCAACAGACACTTTATCATCTATTAATGGGTGGCGTACACCATACAAAATGATATTTTTGTCATCTGATAAATCTGGAATAATGGCTTTACGCTCTTGTTGATATGCATACTTTGCATTAATTAAGTCTAAATGACCTAAAAGCCAAGCATTTTGTCTAATATCGTCAACATATGGACGCAATTCATCAGATACTAGGGCAAGAATCCTCTCAACCTCATGACGTTCTTCAACCTTCTTTTGTGCTAAATTATTATTTACCGAAACAGCTTGTCTTGGTTCAATATAAATTGTTTGACCACTTGCACTCATATCATGGACAATCCCTGGTACCTTACTTCTGCTTTCAACCTTAACAGCCAATACCTGACGATCATTTCTAATTGTAATAATGTTTTCACTTAAGTATGAAGCATTATTAACCATTGATTCTTGCATTACTGTGCGAACATCTGATTCAAGTTTTTTTATCGAAGTTCGAAGTTCAAACAATCGATTACTTGCATTATCTTGGATATGACCAGTATCGTCAACTACTTGTAAAAGACCTTGTAGTTTTGGTGTGTCTACAAATTTATCAATTAAATTTTGAAGGTTTTCAAATTCAACATTTTGAGTATTCTCAAAATAATCTTCTACTTCTCCAATTACCCGAATAAAACGTTTAATTTTTGCTAATTCAGGTCCGTTTAAATTAGCTTGAAGCTCAAGTCGTCTCAAAGTTTCTCTTAAATCACTTGTTTCACCTAGGTCAAGACTACCATTTTCTTGGACGACTTTCCCAAAATCTTTAAGTTCCAAGAATAGTTCTTCAATTTTTTCTTTTTTATCAGTTGGTAAAAGTTCCCTTAACTCATTTATACCTTGTGCCGTTCTCAAGAAGGACACAAACTGTTCCTTTACCTTATCAAATTCTAAGGTGTTTAATATTTTTTCGTTCATTATTTTTCCTTAATATCTAAAAAAGAGTGGAACTCAATCGTGATTTTATCAACCAATGAGTTATTCCACTCTGCCTAATTGATAGATTTTCTTATTGCCTGAAGGCTATCAATCATTACATTCTTATAAATAAACCAAACTCTTTATTTAATAGGATTTAGATGTATCACGTTTTCAAATAAAGTTTTCATCAAAAATTTTGCATAGAATGGCGAATCAAGTACCATAAATCTAATTATTCCACTTCCATATAGTCTATTTTGAATAGCATTTATCGGAACCATAGCTAAGACTGTGAAAATCGTTTCTAAGATAAAGTAAGTCACCATCACAGCTAATAAACCAGAAGCTAGGGAACCAATGTTTCCAAATGGTTGCATATTTGACAAGAATCCTAAAAAGATACCTACAAATCTAAATACCAAGTAAACAGCTACTACAATTAGTAGAAAAGCTACACCTGAATAAAATGTCTTATCTAGTTGAAAAATTATATTTTGGTTATAAAATTGTAATTTGCTTTGTGGTGTCGCATTAGCAAATGGTATCCACATTGAAATTTTTGCTGCTAAAGTTTCATAATTAGTAGTAGCAAAAACGACTGCTACAACCATTCCGACACTGTAGAAAATTTGGAGCGCTAATCCCCTTGAGTATCCTACATAAAAGGCCCAAGAAAGTAATAATAAAATTATAATAGAAAGCATGTTACACCCATTTCTTATAGTTTAAATGTCTTAAATATATCATAGACTTTATTGATATTATACCCTAAAACTCCCTTTTTTAAAACTTTTCTTCTTTTTTATGGTAAAATTGTGCTATGAATATTGTATTAGAATTAAATATGCAAGAAATTAAAAAAATAGAAAATAAGTATAAAAGTTATTTTGTACCTGCCAAAAGTCCATATGTTAAATTTATGGTTAAAGCACCGGGACTAGTTATCACTGTTTACAATTCAGGTAAAGTAATGTTTCAAGGAGAAAAATCTGAGAGTGCTGCTAGTGAATTTGGTCACTCTAAAGAAGACACAAAAATTTCCGGTAAGCAGGAAAATACTATAGGAACTGATGAAGTTGGAAACGGTAGTTATTTTGGTGGCCTCGCTGTTGTAGCATCATATGTGTCTAGTCAGGATATTGAATTTCTTAAGGACTTAGGAGTTGATGACTCAAAGAACTTAAATGATGCCAAGATTCGTCAGATAGCACCTATTCTTGAGAAAAAAATCAAGCACGTATCTTTACTTGTTAATCCTACAAAATACAATGAAGTTATTGGAACAGACTACAATGCTGTTAGCATTAAAGTCGCACTACATAATCAAGTCATCTTTTTGCTTGAGCAAAAGTTAGATTCAAATGATAAGATTGAGCAAGTTATCATTGATGCATTTACTAGTCCAGCTAATTATCAAAAATATGTTTCTAAGGAACGCAATCATCCTCAAAATGAGGTGACATTAATTCAAAAGGCAGAGAGTCAATTCTTGGCTGTTGCTGTAAGCTCAATCATAGCACGTAATCTATTTCTTGAAAATTTGAGTAATTTATCTAAAGAAATTGGATTCAGTTTACCAAGTGGTGCTGGAAGTAAAAGTGATAAAGTAGCCGCTTCTATACTTAAAACAAAAGGTATGACCGGACTTGAGACTACTGCAAAGTTACATTTTAAAAATACTGAGAAAGCTAAAAAGCTTGCTGGAATAAAATAGGTACTAGGAAGGTAAAAAATATATATGAAGTTTATTCGTGAATGGGGATTATTTATAGTTATCTGCTTGTTGTTCATTCTAACACGCATATTTGTTTGGGCACCAGTTGATGTTAAAGGGCATTCAATGGATCCTAATTTAGCTGACGGACAAAGACTAATTATGATCAACAGTAAAAATCTCAATTATTCTGATATAGTTGTCGCCAACGAAACTGAAGACGGAGAAAATAAAAAAATAATTAAAAGAGTTATTGGTCTTCCAGGGGATACTGTTGAATTCAATAATGATACCCTTACAATCAATGGTAAAACTCATGAAGAGCCTTATCTTGATGAATATAAGAAGGAATTTAAGAAAGATAGACTTAAGGAAACATATTCTTATGATCAATTTTTCCAAGAAAAAGCTGCTGAAGTCCCTGCCTTCACTGTAGATTCGAATAATAGTCCAACATTCAAAATAGTCGTCCCTGAAAATCAATATTTACTTCTCGGAGACAATCGAGTTATTTCAAAAGATAGTCGAGAGGTTGGAACTTTTGAAAAAGAAGATATTATGGGTAAAGCTGTATTTAGAATTTGGCCATTAAAAAAAATTGGTACCTTAAAATAGTGATCAATTTACAAGTTGAAGCCACACAATGTGGCTTTTTTTATATACAAAAAGATAGGATTTCTCCTATCTTAGATTATTGTTAACATAATTAGATATTTCTTTGTATCTATCCACCTGGTTTTATAAATGTTTAATAAAGCATTAAGTTACTATAAAAACTCTATAAAACTACTTCAACTGTAAGTCTGCAATTGCTTTATTGATAGCAATAGTGGCTCTATTAATTTGTTCTTGATTTACCCAATTGTTAGATTGAATTCTTTTTCCAGCGATAATCGCCTTTTCTAAAGTATCATAAGATGACTTAGTATAATTGGCTTTATTAATAAGTAATCCCGCTTCAACACTCCTATTCAAAACAGTTTTATTATGCTTATACGATGGGAATGAGCATGGGTTCAACCTCAACTCCGATAAGGCACGATTTAAATCAGAGGTGGCCTTATCTATTTCAACTTGGCTTGCTTGTTCATTTATTTGAACTTTCTTTGCATTTTCTAATACTTTTTGTAAAGCATCATAAGTTTTTTTGCTATAGATATCTTTTTTAACTGATTGGGCAGCTTCAATACTTTTATTCAAAACTTTTTTGTCAGTCTTCGGTAGAGGAGGAACAATCGGTTTTGTCTTTAGTGAAGCCATAGCATCATTAAGTTTAATTACTGCATCATCAACTTGCGACTGACTTACAGCACTATCAGTCTGAAGTTTTTTAGCATCTTCGATTGCTTTCAAAAGATTGTCCACTGATTCTTTTGTATATAAATCTGTATTAATTGATTGACTAGATTTTACAGTCTTATCTAATACTTCCTTATTTACTTTTGGAACTTCGATTTTTTTAATTTCTAAAGCGGTGATAGCTTTATTTAAATTAATTACTGCCTGATCAACTTCTGTTTGAGTTGAGTTTACATTTTTTTCAATTTCTTGAGCATTTCTTAATGACTCTTCAAATAGCTTGTAGCTCTCATCCGTATATGAATCAGGATTAATTACTTTAGATGATTCTATTAATTGGCTAAGGATGTCTTTATTTACTTTTTTCTTTTCTACAAGATTTAATAATGCTTCAGTTAATTCCAAAGTAGTATTGTCTACTTCTTCTTGATTAGCCAACTTATTACCATCTATTTCTTTCGCCTTAGATATTACTTCTTGAAGAGTTTTAAGAGATTCATCAGTATACTTAGAATTATCTGTTGACTGTGCCTTCTCTAGCAATTTCCTAAGTATATTTTTATTTGCCTCTGGTACTTCCGTCTGTTTCTTTTCTAATGCTAATATGGCATTTCCCAATTCCAAAGCAGTATCATCTACTTGTACTTGAGTTGCTTGACTGTCGTTTAAAATAGTTTCAGCTCTCTTCTTACTCAAATCAAGAGTATTCAGTGACTCTTCAGTATAGTCTGCCTGGTTAACAGCATTCGCCACCTCTAATATTTTCTTCAAAACTTCTTTATTTACTTCAATGGGGGTAGGTTTTGATTTTAAATCTGATATTTTTTTATTTAAATCAATTACTGACTGATTAACCTCCTCCTGAGTTGCTGAAGAACTATTAAATATTTTTTCAGCATTTGCAATTTCGCTTTGAAGTTGATTATAAGATTCGTCGGTATAATTAGCTCCTTCAATTATTTTTGCCGCATCTAGTGAATTTTTAAGAGCCTTTTTATCAATCGAAATTTCTTTGATTTGTAAGCTTTCTATTGATTTATTCAATTTCGTATTTATCAAATCAACTTCTTCTTGACTTGCTTTGGGATTATTTAAAACTTCCTCTGCCTCATCTAATACACTTTTTAAATCAGCAAATGATTTTTCAGTATATTTTGTAGAATCTATTGACTTCCCAGTATAAACAGATTTTCCTAGTATTTCTTTATTAACTTTCTTCTCTAAAGCATTTTTTGCATCCTTAATTTTAGAGACCGTAGAATCTATAGTTTCTTGACTCGCCTTATCATCTAAATAGATTTTTTTTGCTTCTTCAATAATCTGAGCCAAATTTTCATAGCTTTGACTTGTATATTGTTCGGAATTTATATTATTAAATGATTCAATTTCTTGATACAAAATAGAATTATCTGTTTTCTTTTCTTCAACTTCTCCATCTATGTTATAAGTTTTGCCCGGAACGAACTTGAATCCATCTTTTGCGGGGCTTTGAACTTTACCATCAGAGAAAATAACTAATAGATTGTCATTTATAAGTTTACTATCGAGATCTACACCATAAAGATTTTCTCCATCTTCTTTGGTCATCTTTAGTCCAGGCCACTTACCTACCACACTTGTATCGCGTTCTTTGTCATAAATATAAGCATAGATATCTTGACTCCAGCTATCTGGTTTAATAAACTTTATATTTTCCTTTTTGACTTCCTCTGGAGTATTTACAATTCCAGAAACATCGTAAGTTTTACCTGAGATAAACTTGAAACCGTCTTTTGCAGGACTTTGCTGTTTACCATCAGAAAAAATAACCAATAAGTTGTTATTAATTAGTTTGCTATCGAGTTCAACACTATAAAGATTAGTTGTGTTTTCTTTAGTCATCTTAAGACCAGGCCAAGGTCCAACAACACTATCTGCTTCTTTATCATAAATATAAGCATAGATATCTTGACCCCAATTATCAGGTTTAACAAATTTTATCTCTTCTTTTTCAGTATTATCAGAAAGAGACTTTTCGTCATATACTATCAACACTGTCCTAGCTGGTATAGTAGTCCTAAATCTTCCATTAACAACAGAAATTTTCTTACCACTAATTTTATCAATATATTCACCATCATTAAGTCTTGATTCAGTGTTAATTGTCTGTGCTTGACTAGAAATATTTGTTACTACCGCTCCACTATTTCCACGATAAGTGATAAGCACATTGTGATCATTGTTTGGATTAACTAGCAATTCACTTTTACCGACCATTAGGTTATGGAATTTATTGATTTCAGAAATTGTCTTGTCTTTATAGAGGTCACTTCCTGCATCTCCCATTTTACTTTGGTTAGGGAAACGAACTCCTTTCCCACCTCCAACTGGACGTGAAAAGAATAAAGGGACACTTTGTGCACGTGACGCGACAACAGACCAACCTATTTTTATGTCCTCATCACTCATCCAAACTGAATGGGCATAGTCAACATCTCCGTCGGCCTTGTCTTCTCCATTAGCATACATATCATGAGATTCCACCCATGTTACTAGTCTATTTGGTTTAACTCCATTGTGATAAGGAGAGACATCATCTACATAAACAGTCTTATTTTTTAAAGCATTTAATATACCATCTCCGTAATGAGATGCTGTTACACCCATATATTTAGCATATTCAGTATCACGAGATATACTATCTTGTAAAACTTCTCCATACTGGAATTCCGATCCGTTATCAGTTATATTCGGCCAAAAATTGCTACCATATCCTTGATCTGATGGTAATTCAATATGTTTGGCTGCATCATATCTAAAACCTGAAGCACCATCTGCCATTACTCGATTAACAAAATCTTTTAGATATTTTTGAACTTCTGAATTTTGAGTGTTAAAATCCCAAAGTCCAAGCAATGCCAATTGAGTTACTTGATAGCGATCATTCCAATTATCAATACTCCTATTTCCATGAGTCCAGTTAGAAATTTTTTTAATTTCTGGATCTATAGCGCTTTCGGTTGCAGTGGTATGATTCAGAACTGCATCTACAATAACCTTAATTCCGTATTCTTTAGCTTTGGCACACATTTCTTTAAAATCTTCTTCGCTACCTAGATATTGATTACCAATTTTATAAGAAGTTGGTTGATATAAGTAATACCAATTTGATATGTGCATCAAATCCCCATTTTTGCTATTATCGCCTCCTTCAAAAACAGCATTTATAGGTGATGTTTGAATTGTTGTATATCCAGCATTGTGAATATTTTCCATGTTATTAGTTATATTTTTAAATGACCAATTCCATGCATGTAACATTACCCCCTCATCGACTCTTCCTGCCTGTAACTCATTATTTTGAGCATTAACTACAGGACTAAAAAAGAAGAAGAAGGACATAATGAAAACAAAAATTACATTCTTACTAACTTTTTTCCGAAACATTTTTATTACTCCTTTTCGTAAACACAAAGTGATGGGCTCTCCTGACTGTCTCCTTTCTTTATTAAATATAGTTTTTTATAAGTTTAATATAATTGTCTATAAACAATTCCTTAATATTATATATATTCAATACAAATCACGCAAGCGTTTTCACAAAATGAATATAAAAAGAACTCAAATAAACATTGAATTCTTATAAAATAAATTATAAAATTTTTATTTAATTTTTTACCAGTAACATTAAAAGCTTATTTATTAAGGATAACTGCTGAATATTATATTATTTATTAAATTTTGATTACTTTAATCTCCTATTATACAAAATTAAAATATTTTGATAATACATGAAAAAATCAAGGTGGTAAAGCTATGTCGCTTCCCCGCCTTGATATTTAACTGATAAAATATTTTTTATATCTATTTTTCTTACTTCATCTACCTTAAAAAATACAAAGTCTGTTGATGTAAATTCGACTACAGTTCCTTGAATTCTACTAATAATTTCATCTACTGAAAGAACAAGTTCAATAGTGAGTTTGTTCAAATATGCTTGGTTAAGTAGTTGTATCTTTTCTTCAAGATCTATTTTATCAACTTTTTCTTGTCTAGCTATTATGGCATCACGTTTCATAGCACTCCCATGTTCTGATAAATAGAAGCCCATCCATTTTTTCATACCTCTGTCTTGATAATCGCGTATCTCTGGAAATTTACTATATGATCTATCTACCATTTTTCATCTTTACTCAAGCCATCTAATCCTCCCGCTCCACCTCCTGAGTGTCCTCCAACTAATTTAGTACGTTCAATTACTCTTGATCCTTTGGATAAGGCTGTAGCTTTTTGTACTGAAATATAACCATACTTATCTCTAATTAGATCTATACTTTCTTGAAGTTTATCTTTTTTTTCTTCAATTTCATAATCATCAAAAAGAGAAACTAAAGAATATGATTCATCAGTTAAGCCTGAGTAACTTACTCCAACCCTTCTAACTGCTCCACCCTTATATTTACTTCTAAATGAACTAATTATATGTTCTATTAGAAGATCAGTACGGTTAGTTGGCTCAATCTTAACTTGGCTATGGATTGATTTTCTATTTTCAGTCATGGCAAAACCTACATATAAAAAAATACAAGTTGTTTTTTTCTTATCACGTCGAAGCCTAACTCCAACTTGTTCCGCCATTTCCTTAATAACTATCTCTATTTCATCCTTATCATGGTAATCACGCGGTAAAGTTTGAGAATTGCCGATTACTCTTGATTTAGTATGGTATGGTTTCTTAACATTACTTTCATCAATTCCATTTGCATGAAAAAAAAGTTGAACACCTATTACACCAAATTCATCTTTTAAAATTTTCGGATCTGTGTGAGCTAAGTCATATATTGTATGAATTCCAAGTTTCTCCAATCGTTTTTTAGTTCTACGATTAATACCCCAAAATTCTGTAATATCTTCAATCGTCCAAAGTTTTTCAGGAACATCTTCATAATTGATTGAAGCCCTCATTGCTTTATTATATTTAGCATAATGGTCTAAAGCTACCTTAGCTAGCATAGGATTACAATTTGACATTCCCACAGTCGAATAAATACCTGTTTCTTTGACTATTAATTCTTGGATATCACGAGAAACTAAGTCTAATTTTTCTCTCCTTGAAAGCTTTGGATTGGGATAAAAGTAATTTAGAGAACCCGTTAAATCAACAAATCCTTCATCAATTGAATACCAAAATATCTCATCTCGAGGAGCGAAACGCTCTATTAAATGCTGAATTTCCATGTTTACTGCTATATAACGGTTCATTCTCGGCGGCACAATATGAGTTTGTTTTGCCCAAGCTTCGATATGCTGAATGTAATCTTCAGTTGGAGGTAGAGCTTTTCCATTCCAATCTCGTTCACAGCTTTTATAATACTTACTGTAATTAAATTTTCGATTATGTAAATGAAATGGTAATTCGCGACTTCTGCTAACATTTAGATTACCAAATATTTGTTTAAAAGTGGGAGAACTAGCCAATATTAGACCAGCTGAATTTCCAGCATGACTCATTACACATAGAGAAGCTCTCAGTGGATTGAGTCCTAAATCAACACATTCAACACTTGCATAAAAAGACTTCATATCAATAAATGCTATATCGCTTTGTTGTTCCAGTGAGTAATCAAAATCTGGTTCTATCATAACATCACTCCTCAATAAGATTTATAGTCACTTAAAAATAGATTAATACATCGTTGAGATTTATATTAATAAGCTTGTTTATTCAAGTATAATCGACAGCGGAGCAAGGCGTAGTGACTCATCTCGATAAACGCTAGTTCTATCATCAATTCGTCGCGCCATTAGAACTAATTGCTTTAGCAATTTAAGTTCTATGGACATCGGAGCAAAGCGACGAGCCTTATCTTGCGACTTACACTATAAGCTTGCTTATTCAAGTGTAATAGACAGCCTAATAAAACGAAGGTACTTCTTTTTTAATCAACTATATTTAATTTACTTAAATTATATACGATTTAATTCGTATTTTCAATCATATATTTAAAAACAACAAAAAACGAGCGGACATGCTCGTTTTTCTTGTAGGAATTTTTTTTGGAGTTTTATTTTTAAGGAGTTTGCAAGTTTTATTATTAATAAGACTTGCGGAGTTTTATGAAAAAAAGTTTTGAGTTATCTAATTGCTTACACCGGATAATCTCTAAAGTTCATTTTTTATAGAAGGTTTATCACCTGTCTATGTATATATAATAATATAAATGATACTTAAGAACATCAGACTTAAGACTGAAATTTAAAAAGAATCTCCTAAGAGACTCTTTTTAAATTATTTTTCATCATACCAGTTATAATGGAATGTTCCTGGACGATCTGTTCTTTCATATGTATGAGCGCCAAAGTAATCACGTTGTGCTTGGATTAGGTTAGCTGGTAACACTTCTGAACGGTAGCTATCAAAGTACGCAATTGCAGAAGAGAAAGTTGGAACTGGAACACCAGCTTGAACTGCAAGACCAACTACATCACGAACTGATTGTTGATACTTCTCAGTGATTTCAACAAAGTAATCATCTAATAGCAAGTTTTCAAGGTCAGCATCACGGTCATAAGCATCAGTGATTTTTTGTAGGAAACGGGCACGGATAATACATCCAGCACGCCAGATGCTTGCAATATCAGCAAATGGTAAATCCCAATTATTTTCTTTACTTGCAACACGAAGTTGAGCAAAACCTTGAGCATAGCTCATAATTTTTGAGAAGTATAAAGCTTGACGAATTTTTTCAATTAGCTCTTCTTTATTAATTTCAGCTGCAACTAGGTTTGCTTTTGGTAAAACTTTGCTAGCTTTCACACGTTCATCTTTATAAGTTGAAATGTAACGAGCAAATACAGACTCAGTGATAAGAGGAAGTGGAACACCTGAATCTAGTGCAGATTGGCTAGTCCATTTACCTGTCCCTTTATTCCCTGCAGCATCAAGGATAACATCTACTATTGGTTTACCAGTTCCAAGATCATCTTTGCGAGTCAAAATATCTGAAGTAATTTCAATTAGGTAACTATCCAGTTCACCTTTATTCCATTCAGTAAAGACATCAGCCATTTCATCAGCAGTCATTCCTAGTAAGTGCTTCATAAGGTCATATGATTCGGCAATTAATTGCATATCACCATATTCGATACCATTATGGACCATTTTAACGTAGTGACCGGCACCATCAGGGCCAATATAAGTAACACAAGGCTTCCCATCTTCTGGAGCTTTAGCTGAAATCTCTTCAAATACAGGTGCAATCAAATCATAAGCTTCGCGTTGTCCACCAGGCATGATTGAAGGACCTTCAAGAGCTCCTTTTTCTCCACCTGATACACCCGTACCAATGAAATTAATACCAGAATCAGCAAGCTCATTATTACGACGAATTGTATCTTTGTAGAAAGTATTACCACCATCAATTAAGATATCACCTTTGTCTAAGTATGGAAGTAAGTTTTGGATTGTAGCATCAGTTCCAGGTCCTGCTTGAACCATAAGCATAATACGACGTGGTTTTTCAATAGAATTTACAAATGATTCAATATCATAGCTAGGTACAAAATTCTTATCTGGGTGACTAGCAACTACATCCTCAGTTTTTTCGCGGCTACGGTTGAAAATTGCAACTGTATATCCTCTTGATTCAATATTTAGAGCAAGATTACGACCCATTACGGCCATACCAACTACACCAAAATTCGCTTGTGTCATCTATATTCTCCTATTTCATTAAGTAAATTTCATTAAGTAAAATTTTTACATTATTCTTTAAATTATAACATTTTTAGTCCAAAAATCAATTTAATATCACAGTTCAGACTAGTCAAATAAGCCATCAAGACTTGCAAAAGGAGATTTTTTTTCGCTTTCCTTCTCTTCTTGTTTAAGAGCATAATCTTCCTCTGATAAAATTTCCCAATCATTACCACTTGGTAAATTATCATTTTCCTCTTCAGCAGGCGTAAGCACGCGCAAAGGAATTTCTAAAATAATATTATCAGCAACCGACTCATCTAAACTAATGGCATCACGTTCTAAAACCAAAACATTTTCATCTTCTAAAAGATTTTTTTCTTCCTTAAGATAATCCTCAGTGACAAAAGTCTCATTGACAGGAATATCATTAACTAGATTGACCTGCTCCAAACTTCTTGTTGACGGAAGTGATAAAGTATAATCGGCTTGGTAGTCTAGAAGATATAAACCATCCTCATAGCTTACTGTTCCTACAACATGAACTGGAGTCAAAGAAATTACCTCAGGATAGCGCTCCTTCAAGTTTTTTTCTAAGTCCAACACCTCATCAAAATTTATTGTTTCTCTTTTTCTAATCTCATTCAAAGACCATTGCATTATATATGCCTCCTTTAAAGTACTCCCCTAATTTTACAATATTTTACTTAAAATTACTAAAAGAATATTTCCATTGCATCTTTTTCTTACTAGTTTAAAATAAAGATAGGAGGTCCCCATGATAAAAAAAGCAAATATAGAAAATTTAGAAATTGTCAGTAGCCTAGCAAAATCCCTGTGGCCAGATAATAACCTTGATGACTTAAGAGAAGAATTTACTGGTATTTTAAATGATAAAGAAGCAGCAATTTTCCTCAAAGAAGATAATGAAGAATTTATCGGCTTCGCCCAATGTCAACTTAGACATGACTATGTTGAAGGCTGTGACTCCTCTCCAGTTGGTTACCTTGAAGGAATTTACATTAAAGAAAATCGCCGGAGACAAGGCTTTGCACATGACTTGCTTAGAGCATGTCAAGAGTGGGCTTGTGAATCTGACTGTTTAGAATTTGCCAGCGATTGCGAACTTGATAATCTTGACAGTTTAGCCTTTCATCTTAAGATGGGGTTTATGGAAGTAAATAGAATCATTTGTTTCAAAAAAGAATTATAAAGCAAAAGACCAAAAATCTTAGGAATGATTTCTGGTCTTTTTGATATATTGGCTATCTGTTAAACCAATATCCATTATTCACTTAATTGTTTCAAGGCTAGAGCAAAATTACCAAGGGTTGCTGAACCATTATTGGCAATTAGTGGTCTAGTAATATATTTTTCAAGAGGAGGTAATTCAACATAGTCGTCAAATAATTCTTTGAACTGTTGACGCACTTTGACTAATAATTCTTCGTCAACTACACTTCCACCAAAAACAATCTTTTCTGGACGAACAATTAGAGTAACTTGAATTACAGCTTGAGCTAAGTAATATGCTAGCACGTCAAATACAGGGTCAGTTCGTGGAACATTTTCTCCTTTGATTCCCAAACGAGCTTCAAAGGTTGGACCAGCTACAAGACCTTCTAGACAATCACCGTGAAAAGGGCAGTTTCCCGGAAACTCCAGGTCTTCTGGATGTCTTCTTAGATAAGTATGTCCCATTTCTGTGTGTCCCATGCCTCCTAAGAACTCACCATCAATGACCGCACCACCACCTACACCAGTTCCAACTGTGTAATAAACAAGTGATTCGATTTTTTCATTCGAAAGTGTAGACATAATATATTCGCCATAAGCCGAACCATTAACATCTGTAGTCCAAGAAATAGGTATATCGAATGCTTCTTTAATAACTCCAACAACATCTGTATCTTGCCAACCTGGTTTCGGAGTCTTAGTAATATAACCATACTGAGGAGAACTTTTACGAATTTCAATCGGTCCAAAAGATGCAATACCGATAGATTCAACGTCATGTTTTTTAAAATACTCCACAACCTTACCTAGGGTTTCTTCAGGTGTTGTTGTTGGTATAGAAACTTGGTCCTTAACACGGTAATCCTCATCACCTACTGCACAGATGAATTTAGTTCCACCAGCTTCAATACTGCCAAATAGTTTCATTTGTCTACTCCTTTAATAAATATAATTTATGCTTTGATAGTTGCTTCCGATTCATATGGTTGAGACAAACTTAAGATTTCATCACCATGAGAGACAATATCTCGATCAGTGATAGTATCTACACCAGAATAGTCACTAGTATTTGTAACAATAATCATTGTCATATCTGAAAGCCCTTTCGCCTCTATTTTATCACGATTAAAACTACCTAACAATTGTCCTTTTTTAACAATGTCGCCTTCTTTAATATTTGCTTCAAAACCATCACCTGCCATACTTACTGTATCAATACCAATATGGATTAAAATCTCAGCAGCATGTTCTGTTTTAATTCCATATGCATGACCAGTTTCAAAGGCAACACTGATAATTCCATCTGCTGGAGCATATACTTTATCGTCAGTGGGTTTAATAGCGACTCCTTGTCCCATCATACCACTTGAAAATACTTGATCATCAACTTCATTAAGAGGAGTTAACTGACCAGAAATTGGGGCAAAAATAACTTCATCAGATGGTGCTTCATCAGTAACATTCGCTACTGTTTCATCAACTATTTCTTTATCTTCATATCCAAACATATAAGTCAATACAAAGGCAATTGCAACTGAAACAATATTAACAAGAAGGTATCTGACTACCTGACCATTTAAATATAAAAGAGTCCCTGGAATAACCGTTACAGCCATACCTGTACCCGCCAAATGCATGATACTTGCTAGCCATCCACCAACTGCTCCACCAACAAGACCAAAGACAAATGGTTTAACAAAACGTAAGTTCACCCCAAAAATTGCAGGTTCTGTAATACCTAGGAAAGCTGAAAGTGCTGATGGGAAAGCTAAAGCTTTCATTTTTTTAGATTTTGTCTTCATACCAACAGCAAGTGTTGCTCCACCCTGGGCTGCAATTGCACATGTGATAATAGCATTAAAGGCATTTTTACCTGTATTAGCTAGTAATTGAACTTCTAGGAAATTGAAGATATGGTGAATACCTGTAACCACGATTAATTGATGGAAGAATCCTAAAATTAGACCTGCTAGACCAAAAGGTAAAGCTAAAATCCATTCAGTGGCATTAAGTACAACTGTTTCTAGAGAGTGGAAAACTGGTCCAATTACCAATAGACCCGCTAAACTCATAACAAACATAGTTACAAATGGAGTCACTAGTAAGTCCAAAGCATCTGGAATTGATTTCCTCAATTTTTGTTCAAGTTTTGAACCAAGAAATCCAACTATAAAGGCTGGTAAAACTGTACCTTGATAACCAACAACTGGAATGAAGTCAAATAACATGATTGCATGTGCATCTCCGCTTGCTACTGCATAAGCATTGGGAAGATTGGGACTTACCATCATAAGACCAAGTACAATACCAATTACAGGACTACCACCAAATACCTTAAAACTTGACCAACATACCAAGGCTGGTAAAAAAGCGAAAGCAGTATCTGTTAGTATTTGTGTGTACATTAGAAAATTTGGATCAATCGATTCAGGGGCTGTTCCAAATACTTTAAGAATTTCTGGCTGAGTTATAAGTCCTCTTAGTCCCATAAACAAACCAGTAGCAACTAAAACTGGAATAATTGGAACAAACACATCACCGAAAGTTCTAATCAATCGTTGCAATGGATTACCTGATTTTTTAGCTTCTTCCTTCATTTCAGAAACTGATTCAGTAGCTAGACCAAGTTTTACAACCTCATCGTAAATTTTATTTACCGTACCTGTACCAAAGATAATTTGAAACTGACCTGAAGTAAAGAATGATCCTTTAACCTTGTCAATTTCATCAACACGATCATGATTTATTTTTGCTTCATCATTAACCATAATCCTTAAACGCGTAGCACAATGTGCAACACTACGAATATTTGACTCTCCACCAACAGCTTCAATTACGGCTTTGGCTATTTCTCTGTTCTCCATAAACTCTCCTATTCTCCTTTTGTTTTGTAAGCGGTTTATAGCTTTATTATAAATTATTTTCTTTTTCTGTCAAACGTTTATCATAAATTTGTATAAAAAATTAAAAAAATGCTTTAATAGCAGTCATTAAGCGTTTGACATTTTATGTCATTTATCATAATATAAATGAAAAGTGGAGGAATACAACATGGAATGGACGCGTGAATTACGCTATAAAAATTATAATGAATGGCCTCAAGAATATGTTAGTAATATCTTAGAGGAGGCTGAAAATTCTGTTTGGAAAAATAGTTTTCATATTGAACCCAAGTCTGGACTTTTAAATGATCCAAACGGATTTTCTTATTTCAATAGTAAATGGCATCTGTTTTATCAACATTTTCCATATGGTGCTTCTCATGGATTAAAATCTTGGTCACACGTAACATCTGACGACCTTATTAATTGGCAACTTGATGATATACAGGTTTTACCGGATACAAAATTTGATAGTCATGGTGCGTATTCAGGAAGTGCATATGAAATAGATGGTAAACTTTTTCTATTCTATACTGGAAATCATCGCGATCAAAATTGGACTCGTCATCCCTACCAAGTAGGGGCATTAATGGATTCTAATTGTGATATCAAAAAATTCGATCAACCACTTATAAATCCTGATGATAATTACACTGATCATTTTCGCGATCCAATGATTTTTGAATACGAAGACAAGCTCTACATGATCCTTGGTGCTCAAAGAAAAAATAAAACTGGCGCAGTTGTTCTTTATGAAGCTATCGATAATAACATTGAAAATTGGAAGAAAGTAGATGAATTAAAATTTACGAATCTCGACCTTGGCTACATGGTAGAATGTCCAAATCTCGTTTTTGTTGATGACAAACCAGTTCTCCTACTTTGTCCGCAAGGTATGGATAAGATAGATAGTAAAAATATTTATCCACAAACATATGTGATTGGCGAAACTTTCAATCCACAAACTGCTGAAATAATTAATTCACAAGATATGAAAATTCTTGATTATGGTTTTGATATTTATGCCAGCCAAGCATTCAATGCTCCAAATGGTATGGCACTTATGACATCATGGTTAGGATTGCCAGACATTAGCTATCCAACAGATGAATTAGGGCATCAAGGTGCTATGAGTCTAGTCAAAGAGTTAACTATTAAGGATGGTAATTTATATCAATATCCAGTTAAATCTGTGGAATCATTAAGAAAAAATACTTTTCAAGCTGAGAAATTTAAATTTGAAAAGAATGCCTATGAAACTGAAATTATCGTAGAAGCCCATTCAAATGCTGAAATCACTTTCTACGGTTCAGATGATAATAAACAAGGGTTAAAGCTGATTCTTGAAGATGGAAAAGCTATTCTTGATAGGTCTAAATGTGGTATTCAGTTTGCCCTTGAATATGATAATGTAAGAACATTCGAATATGATAATAGTAAAGACCTTAAAATTAATGCCTTCGTTGATGCAAGCGTTATTGAAATTTTCTTCAACGATGGTCAATATGCATCTTCAAGTCGTGTTTATCCAGAAGCTGGCAATACAATATTCCAAGCGAAAGGTACTGCTCCTGCAGTCTTACATGAATTCTAATGGCCAAACTAACTGATGTTGCAAAGCTTGCAGGCGTTAGTCCGACTACTGTCAGTCGGGTTATCAACAACTATGGATATCTGAGCCAAAAAACGATTGATAAGGTCCATGCTGCAATGCAAGAGCTCAATTACCAACCAAATAATCTTGCCAGAAGTCTACAAGGAAAGAAAACTCAATTAATTGGCTTAATCTTTCCCTCTCTAAAAAATCCATTTTATGCTGAGTTAATCGAATACCTCGAAAAAAAATTATTTGATAGAGAATACAAGGTTATCTTTTGTAATAGTGAAAATAATCCTGAGAAGGAAAAATATTACCTTCAAATGCTTGCTGCTAATCAGGTGGATGGAATTATCTCTAGTAGTCATAACTTGGGTATAGAGGAATATGAAAGACTGAATTTGCCAATCGTAAGTTTTGACAGATTGCTAAGCCCTAAAATCACTACTGTATCAAGCGACAACCTAGCAGGTGGTAAGTTATCAGCCCATGCTCTAATTGAACGTGGAGCAAAAAACTTAGCCATCATCTCCGGTGCTAGTCAGTCAGGTAGTCCCTCTGATTTTAGGACCCAAGGATTTATGGATGTGGCAACTGCTTATGACCTTCCTTGTAAACACTTAGAGATTCCATCTGGTACAATTATTAGTATCAAAAAAAATAAAATTAAGAAATTTATTGAAGAAAATGATTTTGATGGCATAGCCTGTACTGATGATTTAACAGCAATCTACTGTGAAGAATATACAGATTGCCCAATCATTGGTTATGACGGGACAGAATTAATTCAAGCTCTACATCCTGAACTTCTAACCATCGTTCAGCCGATTGAGGAGCTTGCACAAGTCCTAGTCGATGTTATTATTGATAAGATTAACGGTAAAGAAACTGAACTTGAAATAATATTACCCATTAAGCTTCAACAAAATATCTAAGAAAAAACAAGCCAATCGGCTTGTTTTTTCTTAGATTCCTACTTCTCTTAAGTAGCTTGGACGATTTCCCTCGTATCTACTAATTGAATCATCAAATTCCATTGTAAGTCCAATGTCATCTAGTCCATTAACTAACTTCCTTTTCCACTCTGCATCTATATCAAATGAATATGATTTTTCTGGTGTTTCAATAGTTTGATTTGGAAGATTTACAATGATTTCTTGCTCTGGTAAAAGATTAGTCAGTTCCTCACGACTATCCTCAGCAAGAACGATTGGCAAGAGACCATTTTTAAGAGCATTATTATAGAAAATATCTGAATAAGATCCTGCAATGATTACCTTAAATCCATAATCTTTGATAGCCCAAGCAGCATGTTCACGACTTGAACCCGATCCAAAGTTATCACCACTGATTAAGATAGTTGCACCACGGTACTGAGGCTTGTTAAGTACAAAATCAGGGTTTTCTTCCTTGCCATTTTCTAAATAGCGCCATTCAAAAAACATATTTTTCCCAAAACCAATTTTATCTGTGGCCTTTAAAAATTGCTTAGGGATAATTTGGTCAGTATCAATATTATCATTCATTAAAGGTACGGTTGTGCCTTCATAAACTGTAAACTTTTCCATTAGACTACCTCTCTTGCATCAACAAATTTTCCATTTATAGCAGCAAGTGCTGCCATAGCTGGACTACATAGATGTGTTCTTGCACCATGTCCTTGGCGCCCTTCAAAATTGCGATTACTTGTAGATGCACAGTGAACACCTTCTGGAACATGGTCTGGATTCATACCAAGACACATTGAGCAACCCGGTTCACGCCATTCAAATCCAGCATCAATAAATATTTTATCCAAACCCATTTTTTCTGCCGCTTTCTTAACAGGCCTACTTCCAGGAACAACAATTGCTGTTAGAGAAGGAGCAATTTTCTTTCCCTTTACAATATCTGCTGCAAGAATAAGATCAGAAAGGCGAGCATTAGTACAAGATCCGATAAACACATAACCTAGGTCAATATCACTCACCTTTTGACCTGGTTTTAGATCCATATATGAATAGGCTCTTTCATCATTGAAATCTTCAATCTGAGGAAATTCTTCTGTGAACTCAACTCCCATTTCTGGATTAGTTCCCCAAGTGACCATAGGTGCAAGTTTATCGACTTCAATCGTAATTATCTTATCGTACTGAGCATCCTCATCGCTTACAAGTGTTCCCCAGTCAGCAATAGCTGCTTCCATGTCACTTGGTGCCTTTTCGCGTCCACGAACATACTCATAGGTTTTACTATCCGGATTCATCAGTCCGATTTTTGCACCAAACTCAATAGCCATGTTACAAATACTCATACGCTCTTCCATTTCAAGCGCGTCAATAGCCTCTCCTGCAAATTCAACTGCATATCCAACTCCTGCATCAACTCCGTACTTAGAAATCAATGCAAGAATATAATCTTTGGCATAAATACCTTGAGGGGCAACACCTGTAAAATCAATCTTCATTTTTTTAGGTTTAACTTGCCAGATGGTTTGTGTAGCAAAAACATGTTCTACTTCACTTGTCCCAATACCAAATGCAATCGCCCCAAAAGCACCATGAGTCGCAGTATGCGAATCTCCACAGACAATAAGTTTGCCTGGTTGACTTCTTCCTGTCTCTGGTCCCACCATGTGGACAATTCCTTGCTTATCACTTCCATGAACTGCCGCATCAATACCAAATTCCTTTACATTAGCTGCAAAAGTTTCAATTTGATTTTTCGAAATCAAGTCTTGAATATTAAAAATATCCACAGTTGGTACATTATGGTCAGTAGTACCAAAAGTCAAATCTGGTCTTCTCACTTTACGTCCTGCTTCCCTAAGTCCTGAAAAAGCCTGTGGACTAGTCACTTCATGTATATAATGTTGATCGACATAAAGAAGCTGCGGCTCACCAATTTCTCCTTCAATCACATGTCTTTCCCAAAGTTTATCAAATATCGCTTGTCCCATGTCTTCTCCTTCTCACCTACAAATTACTAATTATCGCTTGAGTCATTTCCTTTGTCGTAGCTTGTCCACCTAAATCTTTGGTAAAAATACCATTTTCAAAAGTCTTTTCAACTGCATTCTCAATAATCTGAGCAGCTTCTGATAGATTAAATGATTCTTTAAACATCATGGCAACTGATAAAATCATGCTCACAGGATTTGCGATGCCTAAGCCAGCAATATCAGGTGCACTTCCATGAATTGGCTCATACATACTTGGACCAGTTTCTGAATGACTTGCTGAAGGCATTACTCCAAGAGTTCCTGGAAGTACACTTGCCTCATCCGATAAGATATCTCCAAAAAGATTTTCAGTTACTATGACATCAAATCTACTTGGATCAGTAATCATTAACATTGCACATGAATCAACAAGTTGATGTTCCAAAGTCACATCAGGATAGTCTAGTGCTACCTGATCAGCAACTCTTCGCCATAATTTACTTGTAGCTAGAACATTTTGCTTATCAACACTGGTAACCTTTTTCCCTCGTGTACGAGCTGTTTCAAAGGCAATTTTCATAATTCGAGTAATTTCTTCAACATTATAATCATTAACATCACGCGCTTTATCATCATCAAGTGTATGTTCACCAAAGTAAATACCACCGGTCAGTTCACGCACCATTACGAAATCAACTCCTTCAATAATCTCAGGCTTTAATGGTGACAATTTTTTTAACTGATTAAAGATTTTTACAGGACGAATATTGGCAAAAAGTCCTAATTCCTTGCGCAAGCGGAGAAGTCCTTGTTCTGGACGGACTGTTGCTTCATTATATTTCGGATGACCAATAGCTGCTAAGAGAATTGCATCTGAATCTTTAGCAGCATTTAATGTATCTTCTGGTAACGGATTTCCTTCTTTATCAATTGCCACTCCTCCAAAATCCTTTGCATCTATTTCGTATTCAAACCCAATTTTTTCAGCTGTTGTTGCAAGAACCTCAAGTCCTGCCTTCATAATTTCCGGACCAATTCCATCACCAGCCAAAGTAACTATTTTTTTTGCCATATTTATTTCCCTAACGTCCTCTATCTTAATTTATTTTATTTTTCGTTTTCTCTTTTTATAAAAGCATTTGCTCTTAGATAGGCTTGTGCACTTGCCTTTAAAACATCATAATCAATTCCTCGAGCTGAGAAGTGAGTACCTGTTTTTGGATTGGTAACATTAACTTGAACTTCTGCCTGTGCATCAATTCCTGAAGTTATTGCATCAATCTCATATGTTTCAAGTTCTATATCTTGATCAAAGTAATTGTCAATTGCATTGAAGATTGCTTCAACACTTCCTGAACCTTTTGCTTCAATTTCTTTAGATTCTTGAATAGCCTTATTAAATATTGAAACTCTTGCTTCTTGTTCATCGCTAGAGTTATAAGATAATCTTAGGTCTTCTAATGTAATTTCACTGTCAGCTGAGTTATGACCTAGAATCAATGCTCTGACATCTTCATCACTAATTTCTTTTTTCTTGTCGGCTAGCTTTTTAAAGTTAGCAAAATGTTGATTTAGTTCTTCATCCGTAAATTCAAATTCCAGTTCTTTCAGTTTTTCTTTGAAAGCGTGACGACCAGAGAGTTTTCCTAGAGGAAGGGAATTGAATTTTATTCCAACAAGCTCAGGAGTAATAATCTCGTAAGTTTCAGGATTTTTAAGTACACCATCTTGGTGAATACCACTTTCATGAGCAAAAGCATTTCCACCTGTAACTGCCTTATTTTTTGGAATTGATAGACCAGAATATCTTGAAATCATATCAGCAGTTGTTTTAGTTCTATTTAGGACAATATCACTTGTAGCCTGATAATAATCTTTTCGGATATGGAGAGCTACCGCTACCTCTTCAAGGGCTACGTTTCCTGCTCTTTCACCGATACCATTGACTGTTCCTTCCACACGACCGGCACCATTTTTAATTGCCGCAAGTGTATTAGCTGTAGCCATTCCAAGATCATCATGACAATGAGGGCTAAATATTATTTCACGATCCGTCTTAACATTTTCTATCAATAATTTAAAAATTTGACCAAATTCTTCTGGTGTAGTGTAGCCAACTGTATCAGGGATATTAATGTATGTAGCCCCGTTATCTACTGCTGTTTGAACTGCCTTTAAAAGAAAATCTTTATCAGTTCTAGTAGCATCTTCTGGTGAAAATTCTACAATCTCAAAGAGTGTTCTTGCATAGGTAACATGTTCTGCAATACTTGCAAGAACTTCATCAGGTGTCATCTTAAGTTTATACTCCATATGAACTGGACTTGTAGCAATAAATACGTGTACTTGCGGGTGCTTAGCATCTTTTAAAGCAAGAGAGGCCTTATCTATATCACCTTTAACACATCGACAAAGTCCGGTTACTGCTGTAGTAGTCATTACCTTTGCAATTTCTGAAACTGCTAAAAAACTGTCTGGACTTGCTGCTGGAAATCCTGCTTCTATTGCTGAAATTCCCCATTTTTCTAATTGTTTTGCGATATCAATCTTCTCTTGAACAGAGAAGTTTACTCCAGGAGTTTGTTCGCCATCCCTAAGACTTGTATCAAGAAACTCAATTTTTCGCATAAATGCCTCCATTTTTTATTAAAAGAAAAACGCCCACATGGGACGTTTTCTTCGTCCCATTTTGACTTACGCCAAACAGGACTCACAATATGAATACATCTAAGTATTCTGCGAGTCCTTATACAATAATAATAAATTGAATGTTTGGTTTGTCATTGGGAATTCTTCCTTTGTTTTAATTTTTATTAATAATATACCAAATATTTTTTATTGTCAACAATTTTTAGAAAATTATCAAATATTTTTAATTTTCTTCCTTTATTTTTTATTTTACTGAATTAAGGCACATTTAGAGTTCACTTGATTCTTAGACCTTTAAATTTTCTTACTTTCGTGATAAAATATAACGAATAACACTATATTTAGGAGAATTATTTTGGCTGAAAATATTAAAGAAGAATTAAATGACCAAATGCTTGTCCGTCGTGAAAAAATGGAAAATTTACGCGAACAAGGTATTGATCCTTTTGGTCACCGTTTTGACCGTACTCATAATTCTGGTGAACTACATGCAGAATATGATCAATTTACTAAAGAAGAATTAAACGAAAAATATTTAAAAGCTACTATTGCTGGACGTCTTATGACTAAGCGTGGTAAAGGTAAAGTTTCATTTGCCCACCTTCAAGACCGTGAAGGACAAATTCAAATTTATGTTCGTAAAGATGCTGTTGGTGATGAGCCATATGATATTTTCAAACATGCTGACCTTGGAGACTTCTTTGGAGTTACTGGTCAAATTATGAAAACTGACATGGGTGAGCTTTCTATCAAGGCTGAAGAAATCACTCTTCTTTCTAAATCACTTCGTCCTCTTCCTGAAAAGTATCATGGACTTAGCGATACTGAAACAATCTATCGTAAACGCTACTTAGATTTAATTTCTAACAAGGACAGTTTTGATCGTTTCGTAACTCGTAGTAAAATTGTTTCTGCAATTCGTCGTTACATGGATGGTCTAGGATTCCTAGAAGTTGAAACACCAATCCTTCACAATGAAGCTGGTGGAGCTGCTGCTCGTCCATTCGAAACTCACCATAATGCTCAAGATATGGATATGGTATTACGTATTGCAACTGAGCTTCACCTAAAACGTTTAATCGTTGGTGGTATGGAACGTGTTTATGAAATGGGACGTATCTTCCGTAATGAAGGTATGGATGCAACACATAACCCTGAGTTTACAACAATTGAAGCTTATCAAGCGTATGCTGACTTCCAAGATATTATGGACTTAGTTGAAGGTATTATTCAAGATGCTGCTAAAGTAGTAACTGATGAAGATACTATTAACTATCAAGGTCAAGAAATCAAGATTGGTCAACCATTTGCGCGTGTTCACATGATTGATGCGATTAAAGATATTACTGGCGTTGACTTCTGGCAACCAATGTCTTATGAAGATGCTGTTGCTCTTGCTAAAGAACACAATGTACCGTTAGAAAAACACTTCACACTAGGACACATCATTAATGCCTTCTTCGAAGAGTTTGTTGAAGATACTCTTGTTCAACCAACATTTATCTATGGACATCCAGTTGAAGTATCACCACTTGCTAAGAAAAATGCTGACGACCCAAGATTTACTGACCGTTTTGAATTATTCATTATCGGAAAAGAATTTGCAAATGCCTTCACTGAATTAAACGATCCAATTGACCAATTAGAACGTTTTGAAGACCAAGCAAAAGCTAAAGAGCTTGGTGATGATGAAGCTACTGGTATTGACTACGACTTCGTAGAAGCACTTGAATATGGTATGCCTCCTACAGGTGGACTTGGAATCGGTATTGACCGTCTAGTTATGTTATTAACAGATACAACAACTATTCGCGACGTATTACTATTCCCAACAATGAAAAATAACTAAGATAAACACGAAAATCACCTAGTATAAAATTTATACTAGGTGATTTTTTATTAAATCTATGTTATTGTACTTTGAAATAAATTTAAACCCTCACAAGGAATTTAATCCTTATGAGGGTTTTTAAATATGTAGTTGAATTACTATCTAACTTCAAATCCTGCTTCATTAAGTTTTTTAACGATTTTATTCATTGCTGAATTTATTTCTTCGTCAGTTAGTGTTTGTTCTGGGTTTTGGAATGTCAAACTGTAAGCTAATGATTTCTTGTCAGTTGGAACATTTTCACCTGTATAAACATCAAAGATAGAAACATTTTTAAGTAATTTTACTTTGGCAGAGTCAATGATATCAAGGACTTCTTGGTTTTCTGTATCACGATTAACTAGAAGTGCAAGGTCACGTTTAACTGCTGGGAATTTAGGAATTTCAGTAAATACTACTTGTTCTGGTTTATTTTCTAAGATGCCAGTTAGGTCAAGACTTGCTACATATGTTGTAGGAATATCATATGCTTTTGCTACCGCAGGGTGAACCTGACCAACAAAACCAATTTCTTTTCCACTTACAATAACGCGAGCTGTACGGCCTGGATGCATATCTTCAAGTTTAGTTTCTTTTTCAAAACGTAAATCCATGTCTTGCAAGAGAGTTTCAACAACACCTTTAGCTTGGTAAAAGTCTGTATTACCAGTGAAAGCCATAGCAACTTGAGGAAGTTCAGTCGGACGACCATCTTCTTCATTACCGAATTTGATGAATACATTTCCTACTTCATAGATAGCAAGCTCGCTGTTTCCACGTGCCATATTGTAGTTAACAATGTCAAGCATACCTGGAATAATCGAATTTCTTAAAGTTTGTCTTTCTTCACTCATCGGCATAGCAAGACTTACAAGCTCAGTAGAAACTTTCGTGAACTGGCTAGCCTTCTCAGGTGTTGTCAAAGCATAGCTGATAACTTCAGTAAGACCTGCTCCCTCAAGAACTGTGCGCGTGTCACGACGCAATTTTTGCATAGGTGTAAGCTCACCAATCGTGTTACCGGCATTTGGAAGAGTGCTTGGAAGATTATCATAACCATAAATACGGGCTACTTCTTCAACCAAATCAGCCTCAATAGTAATGTCCCAACGACGAGGTGGGATTGTAACCACAAGATTTTCACCATCAACACTTGTTTCAAATCCTAGTTGGTCAAAAATAGCTACCACTTGGTCGATTGTCAAATCAGTTCCCAGTGAAGAATTAATTTTAGTCAAAGTAATTGCTACATCAACACTTTGAGGTTTATAGTCATTACTTTCGACAACACCATTTAAAACTTTACCTCCAGCAAGTTCAGCAATCATAGCTGCCGCTGTGTCTAAAGCAAGAGTTACATCTGCTTCATTGATTCCTTTTTCAAAACGAGCACTTGATTCTGAACGAAGATTGAATTTTTGGCTTGTTTTACGAATTGATGCTCCATCAAATAGTGCTGCTTCGAGAACAACATTTGTTGATTTTTCAGTGATTTCTGTATCTAGTCCACCCATAACTCCTGCAAGAGCAACAGGTTTATCAGCAACAGTAATTACCAAATCATCAGAAGTTAAATCTCGTTCAACATCATCTAAAGTTGTAAGCTTTTCACCATCACGTGCATCACGAACAAGTATTTTTCTTTCTTTAAAAGTATCCAAGTCAAAAGCATGCATTGGTTGTCCAAAATACATAAGAATATAGTTGGTAACATCCACAACATTACTGATTGGACGAACTCCGATATTCATTAATAGATTTTGAAGCCATAGAGGACTTGGTCCTACTTTTACATCTTCAATAATACGAGATTTATATGTTTTAGATTTAGCACTGTCAACTTGAACAGCTATTTCATCACTTGTTTTTTTATCTTCTTCCTTAAGTTCAACACTTGGGAAATTTACTTTTTTATCATAGATAGCTGCTACTTCATGAGCAACTCCACGCATAGATAGAGCATCAGCACGGTTAGGAGTGATTGAAAGTTCAAGAACTTCATCATCCATACCAATGTATTTAAATACATCATCACCTACTTTTGCATCACTTGGCATGATATAGATTCCATCAGCATATTCTTTAGGTACTACTGAATCCGGGAAACCTAATTCTCCAAGAGAACAAATCATACCCAAGCTTTCATAGCCACGCATCTTACCTTTTTTAATTTTATAATTTCCTGCAATACGAGCTCCTGGAAGGGCAACAATTACTTTGATTCCTTCCTTAACGTTTGGTGCACCGCAAACTATTTGACGAGGCTCTGCATCACCAGTATTCACTTGGCAAAGATGTAGATGAGTTTCTGGAATATCCTCACATGATACAACTTCTCCAACTACAATACTTTTTAAACCATCTTGACGAGATTCAACTCCCTCAACTTCGATACCGCTAGTTGACATTTTCTCAGCTAGGTCAGCTGCTGGAACATCAATATCAACGTATTCTTTTAACCATTTATATGAAACTAACATTTGTTACTTACTCCTTTTGTAATGTCTGTCTATCTAAGTGTAGATATTATTATGTTCACTATTATTTGAATTGTTCAGTGAAACGTTGGTCTCCTAGATAGAAACCGCGGATATCATTGATTCCATAACGTAGCATTGCAATTCTTTCTTGTCCAAGACCAAAGGCAAATGCTGAATATTTATTAGAGTCAATACCACTCATTTCAAGTACACGTGGGTGAACCATACCGGCACCTAGAACTTCAATCCAACCTGTCTGTTTACAAACATTACATCCAACACCACCACATTTGAAGCATGATACGTCAACCTCAACAGATGGTTCAGTAAATGGGAAATAACTTGGACGAAGGCGAATTTTTCTATCTTCTCCAAACATTTTCTTGATAAGAGTTTCAAGAGTACCTTTCAAGTCACCCATTGAAATATTTTCATCAACAACAAGTCCTTCAATTTGATGGAATTGGTGTGAGTGAGTCGCATCATCTGTGTCACGACGGTAAACACGTCCAGGACTAATCATTTTAAGAGGTCCTTTAGTAAAATCATGTTTATCCATAGTTCTTGCTTGAACTGGGCTAGTATGAGTACGTAATAAAATTTCAGGAGTGATATAGAATGTATCTTGCATATCACGCGCCGGATGATCTTTTGGAAGATTCATACGTTCGAAGTTATAATAATCAGTTTCTACTTCATATCCATCAACAACTTGATAACCCATTCCTAAGAAAATATCTTCAATTTCTTCGGTTGTCTGAGTTAAGACATGACGCGTACCACGTTTAATTTCAGTACCTGGTAAGGTTACATCAATTTCTTCCTTCTCAAGAGCCACTTGCATTGCAATTTTTTCCAAGGCTTCTTTTCTTAATTCTAAAAGCTCAGTCACCTTATCTCGAAATTCATTAGCTAAAGCTCCTACTTTTGGACGTTCTTCAGCAGATAAGTCCTTCATTCCTTTAAGGATTTCAGTTAGTTCACCTTTTTTACCGAGTATGGCTACTCGAAGGTCATTTAATTCTTTGTCATCTTTAACAGTATCAAGGCTAGCAAGTGTTCTTGCTCTCAACTCTTCAATCTTTGCTTGTAAATTCATGATTCTCCTCTTTATATAAATAAAAAAACGGTCTATTCATCCCTTATACAAGGAACGAAAGACCGTGGTACCATCCTAATTTATGCACTAAAAAGCGCAACTCTTTTTTGATAAGGGAATTCTCCCTGTCTTATAAACTTGGGTGAACTTCATCTAACATCCAAACAGTATGCTTACAGTCGGTGACATACATTCCCTGATATTTTTCCACTAGATTACTCTTCCAAAAGACGATTATTAATTTAATGATAACAAAAAACCTTATAGAATTCAAGAACTATTCCTAAATATACTATAAGGTGTCAGCTCAAGTTTATTTTACACTTTCTCTTTCTTTTAAGTAGAAAGGTACAATTATTTTTTCGCTGAAAATTTTATTTTTTTCATCAGAATTTATTAACTCTGATAGTTTTTCTACTGCAACTTCTCCAAGACGAGCAACGTTTATATCAAAACTTGTGATATAGGGGTGGATAAGGCTTGCAAAAACCGAGTTATTAAAGCTAAGAACACTAATATCTTCAGGTACGTTAAGACCCTGTTTATTGATATTTTGAATTACCATCAATGCTAATGGATCGTCCATAACAATTACTGCACTTTCTCCATCAACCTTAAAATTATTTTCATCGAAATGAAGTAGCTTACCTACTAAGCCACGTTTCACTAACTCTTCATGAAAACCCATATAACGTTCTTCAAAAACAACTCCTTCCTCAGTATCAGTAACGAAGGAAATATGTTTATGCCCTTTATCTGAAAGATAAGTAACTGCTTCCTTACCTAGGAGTTTATTATCATTATCTACATAGGTTATTTCATTTTGCATTTCAATGGGAGTTCCTACAAGAACAAAGGGAATATTTTCATCAATTAAGTATTGGCGTACTGGATCTGATTGTCCAGCATAAAGGACTATGAAACCATCAACTCTTTTTTCAGAGTACATAAGTCTCACTTGTTTCTCTAATTCTTCGATACTGTGACCGGTTGCGATTGCTACCGTTATATCATTATTACGAGCCTCTTCATTAATTGAAGATAGAATCTTCATGAAGAATGGTCGACTTTGTTTATTTTCGATTGGTGGGAATATAACACCAATAGCACCACTTTTTCCACTTGCTAAAATTTTTGCTGCTGCATTTTGAGTATAACCCAAAGTTTCCATTGCTTTGCGAACTTTTATCTTAGTCTTGTCTGAAATTGATGGACTATCTTTTATAACCCTACTAACAGTTGAAGGATTTACTCCTGCAAATGCCGCAACATCTTTGATCGTAACTGCCATACATTTTACCTAAAAGAGCGAATAATCGCTCACTTCCACTTATTTGTTATTCCAAGTATCTTTCAAGAAATCTAATGTTAATTTACTTGTATCAGGAACAATACTAATATCAAATCCTAAATTTTCTGGACTACCCACTCCGATAGGATAGGCTCCAGAAGATTTAATAGCCTCAATTCCTGCCTGCGCATCTTCAATACCAATTGCATCTTCAATAGCTACATCAACACCATCAGCCGCTGCTAAAAAGATATCAGGAGCTGGTTTAGATTGAGCAACTTTTGCAGGGTCAGCAATTGCATCAAAATAGTCAAGAAGATCCATTTTTTCCAGTAAAAATGGACCATTTTTACTAGCAGATGCCAAAGCAATTTTAAAATCGTTATTTTTTAAATCTTTTAAAAGTTCTAAAATTCCTGGATATACGTCTTTTGGACTAACTTTGTCAATCATTTTAACATAATTATCGTTTTTTTGTCTAGCTAGATTTGCAAATTCTTCTGCTGTAAAGTCGTTCTCACGTCCATCTTTTTCAAGAATTCTTGTCAATGAATCCTCTCTTGACACACCTTTTAATTGTTCGTTAAATTCACGATCAATTTCAATTCCCAATTGATCTGCTAATTCTTTCCACGCTAAGTAATGGTACTCGGCTGTATCTGTGATTACTCCATCTAAATCAAATAAAACTGCTTTAAACATCTTATCTCCTTAATCTTCATTATTTCTTATTCTTTAAATATTATTTTTAAAAAAGGTGAACAAATCTAATCAGAGCATTTATAAAATATCTCTTACAAATAATTGTCCACCAATATTTCTATTTTAATTTAGTTGTGTATTCATCAACCAAATTTACTTTTTCGCCATATACTTCAAGATCAATTGGATCACCTTCAAGAAGTGATAGACTTACATTTTCAGCTACATCAACTTTAATTAAGCGTCCACGGTAAGTGATATGGAAAGCATAACCTGACCAGTCGTTTGGTAAGAATGGTGCAAATGAAAGTTTTCCATCCCAAGTCTTCATTTGAGCAAATCCTTGAACAATTGCTAGCCAAGAACCTGTCATTGAAGTAATATGTAGGCCATCTTCAGTATCATTATTGTAGTTATCAAGGTCGAGACGAGCAGTTCTTTGGTACATTTCAACCGCTTTTTCATCCATTCCTAATTCAGCGGCAAGAATTGAGTGAATTGAAGGACTTAGCGAACTTTCATGAACAGTCATTGGTTCATAGAAATCAAAGTTCTTTTGTTTTTGATCAATTGAATATTGATTACCAAAGAAGTAAATTCCTTGAAGAACATCAGCTTGCTTGATGAATGGACTACGAAGAATCTTATCCCATGACCAGTTTTGGTTAAGTGGAAGATCAGATTTATCAAGTGCTGAAACTGGACGAATATCTTTATCTAAGAATCCATCATGTTGAACAAATACATCAAGCTCCGCATCATATGGGTAGTACATATTTTCTACAATATCAGACCATTTAGCAAGTTCTTCTTGGCTCACTTCAAGATCTGGTCGTGGGTATTTAGCTAGGCTTTCTGCCGTGTACTCAAGAACCCAGGCAGCTAATTTATTTGTATACCAGTTATTATTGATATTATTTTCATATTCATTTGGTCCAGTTACACCATGAATCATGTATTTCTCATTGCGTTTAGAATAATGAACACGATCAGCCCAGAATCGAGCAATTTCTACTAAAACTTCAAGTCCTTCATGAGCAAGATAATCTTCATTACCTGTATAGTTAGTATAATTATAAATTGCATAGGCCATTGATCCATTTCTATGGATTTCTTCAAAAGTGATTTCCCACTCATTGTGGCATTCAATACCATTGAAGGTTACCATTGGATAAAGAGCACCTTTAAGTCCTTGTTGGCGTGCATTATGTTTAGCTTCCTCAAGTTGACGACGACGGTATTTAAGAAGATTTAAACTAACACTCTCATCAGTTAATGCTAAGTAAAGTGGAATTGCATATGCTTCTGTATCCCAATATGTAGCACCTCCATATTTTTCTCCAGTAAATCCTTTAGGTCCAATATTTAGACGGTCATCTTCACCGTAATATGTTGAGAAAAGTTGGAATAAGTTAAAACGAATACCTTGTTGAGCTTCATCATTACCAGAAATTACAACATCTGCAAGATCCCAACGTTTTGCCCATTCAGTTACTTGCCCTTTATATAAATCAGCGTAATTTTTTGTTGCAATACTCTTAGCTATCTCTTTATTTGCAGCATGATTTTCATCAAGTGTTGCATAGTCACGGCTAGTTGTAACAATTACACGTTTTTCAAAATATTTAGTTTGATCAGGTACTATGACTGTTTCAAAAATGTCAGTAACAGAAGTTTCATCTTTAGAATGACCTGATTTTTCAAAATCTCCAACATGATGTTGGCTTGCTAGAACTGTAAACTGTTCAACATCAAATGGGTTTTCTTTTGTTTCAGTCGCTACCCAAGAAACTTCTTCTGTATTTTCAGTTCCTAGAATATTCCAGAAATTTTCTTCATAGTTAGAATCTTCATTATGAACATCAGCATCAATAATACTTTCAATTTTAACATCATGATCTTTGCCATCTACATTTTCAAATGAAAAAGCATAGCTTGCAAATTCTTTTACTTCAAGTGAAAGGAAACGTTCTGCTGATACCTTAACTCCACTAGTTGTATATCCGTAAGATAAAATACCTTTTTGCATATCGAGATCAAGTGTAAAATCTGTAATTTCAGCTGTATATAAGTCTACTTCTTTTCCATCAATATAAAGTTTAATTTTACCGAAATTTAAAGCATTAATTGCTTTACCAAAGTATTCAGGATAACCATTTTTCCACCAACCAACGCGAGTTTTGTCAGGGAACCAAACGCCTGCAATGTAAGTACCTTGATGCATATCACCAGAATATGTTTCTGCAAAGTTTCCACGCATACCCATGTAACCATTACCGATAGAAGTTAGACTCTCTTGTAATCTACGATCTTCTTTTTCAATTTTTTTAGAAGTCAGATGCCATGGGCTCACTTCCATAATGCGTTTAATTTTCTTCATGATTTCTCCTATACTCTTATTGTTATCGTTTTCAAATACATTCTACCACGCAATCGTTTGCATTGTCAAGTGCGTTTGAAAACAATTTTAGTATCTTTATGAAATAAAATGTTTATAAAAAAACAAAGCATTCGAATCATATGCTTTGTTATAGCTTTCAATAAATTCTAGTTTTCATTTATATAAACGCGATATTCCCACGGATCTAAAATCATTTTCTCAGTAAGTTTTCTTTGTTTTTTTTGTCCAAGATCTAATTCCTTACATTCTTTAAAGTTTTTTTCCAATGCAAGCTCTTGCTTTTCAGGAGATAAATTCGCAATCACTAGTAATTTATCATCTCCTAGTTTACGACGATAAACAATTGTATTCTCGTCTTTTTCATTTAAGAACTTAACATCTCCGTTTATAATTACTTCATTGTTATGACGTAAATCTATCAATTTTTTATAGAGATTTGTAAGGGATGCTGGATCAGCCAGCATTGCTTCCGTATTACGTTCAAGGTAGCTTGGATTAACAGCAAGCCATGGTTTTCCTTCAGTAAAGCCTGCCTCTTTTTCATCATTCCACTGCATAGGGGTTCTTGAATTATCACGACTTGTTAAACCGGCTTTTTTAATAGCTTCTTCAGGAGTATCTCCTGCTTCAATTAACTTATTGTAAAAATGATGTGTATCTGGTACGTCAATCTGATTTATATCTGTAAATGGAAAATTCCCAATACCAATTTCTTGTCCTTGATAAATGAAAGGAGTTCCTCTTAAAAGCATGTACTGAACTGCTAAAGCTTTTGCTGAATCAATTGTTCCATCACCAAAAGTATCAATTGACCTTGGATTATCATGATTTTCAATGTAAAGAGCATTCCAACCACTTTCAAGCATATCTGTCTGCCAACGGATAATCGTATCCTTGTAGCCTTTAATATCAATTTTATTATTTGGATCATCTGGTATTTTACAGTTATGTTCCAATTCAAAAATCATGTTTATATATCCATTTTCATTAGTCCAATCCGGACCTTGATAGCTCTGAACTCCACTGGCCTCTCCTACTGTAAGAGCTCCATATTCATCAAAAATTGTCTTGATATCAGACATATATTCCTCAATACCAGACACATTCATAAATGGTTCCCATGGATCATTTCCATTCGGACTTTTAATTTCAAAATCCCAATTTTCTTTTTGAATATGGCTAATAGCATCTAATCTAAATCCATCAATTCCTAAATCAAGCCACCAACGAATCATCTTGTAGATATCTTCACGCATTTTAGGATTTTTCCAGTTTAAGTCTGGCTGTTCTTTAGCAAAGCAATGGAAGTAAGCTTGCTCAAGATTTTCATCATAAGTCCACGCACTACCTCCAAAAAATGATTGCCAATTATTAGGCATTTTTTCAGAAGATGCATCTACCCAGTGATAATAATCATGATACAGATTATCTTTTGATTTTTTACTCTCAATAAACCAAGGATGTTTATCAGACGTATGGTTAACAACTAGATCCATAATTAATTTAATATTGTACTCATGAGCCTTTTCGATTAATTTTTTCAAATCATCAAGACTACCAAACATCTCATCAATAGCATAAAAGTCTGAAATATCATATCCCCCATCAACTTGCGGACTCTGATAAACAGGGTTTAACCAAATAAAATCAATCCCCAAATCATTTAGATACGGAAGCTTTTCTATAATACCATTAATATCTCCAACTCCATTACCATCGGTATCCTTAAATGATTTAGGATAAATTTGATATCCTACTAATGATTTAAACTTTTCATCCCTTGTCTTCATAATACCTTCTCTCCTCAGCTTCCCAAAACTTTTTATCTTCTTCATTTAACTCACGCAAAATACGCGCAGGGTTACCTACGGCAATAACATTATCTGGTATATCTTTTACTACCACACTACCAGATCCAATTATTGAATTTCTACCAATTTTCACACCAGGATTAACAGTAACATTTGCCCCGAGCCAAGCACCATCGCCTATTTCAATTGAATAACCTAGTTCTAATCCGCGATTACGTACGCCCTCGTCAAGTGGGTGAGTAGCAGTAACTAAGCTTACACGTGGGCCAAACATTACATTATTCCCAATTCTTATTGGTGCTACATCCAAAAAAATACAATCCATATTTGCATAAAAATTTTCCCCAATATGTGTATTAAATCCATAGTCAACATATAGGGGTGGATTGACATAAATACTTTCTCCAGTTGAGCCAAAGAGCTCTTTCTCCATACTTACAATCGTATCACGTTCCAACAGAGAAACCTGTCCAATTTTTTGTGCAAGAGCACGCCCTGGTCTCGATGCATATTCAGGTTCAATCTTACCTGCGTCATAAAGCTTTCCAGATATCATTTTTTCATATTCTTTCACTCAGATACCTCCACTGCAAAAGCATCCCAAGGTTCTAACTCGAGGTGTTTCAAATCTTCAACAACAATTCCATTATCGATAATTCTTTGGACAATAACCTTGTCGCTTTCAAATATTTGCTTGTCATCAGAGAAATTAACAACCACTAAATATACATGACCATTATACTTTCTGAGGTAAGAAAAGACATTTTCATCTGTTTCAACTAATTCAAATGCTCCATATATAATCCATGGATTATTTTTACGAAGTTCTATCAGTTTTTTGTATGTATAAAAGATAGAATTACTGTCTTCAAGAGCATTTTTAACATTAATTTCCTTATAATTTCTATTTACTTCTATCCAAGGAGTTCCAGTTGTAAAACCTGCGTTTTTAGAATCGTCCCACTGCATAGGAGTACGAGCATTGTCACGACCAATTTTTCTAATGCTGCTCATGATATCTTCTTTGTCATACCCTTTTTCAAGACGTTCACTATACATATTTACACTTTCAATATCCTTAACTTGCTCTATATCTTGAAAATCGAAATTCGTCATTCCAATCTCTTCACCCTCATAAATATAAGGAGTTCCCTTAAGAAGATGTAGGAGAATTGCTAAAGCCTTTGCTGACTTAACACGATACTCTTCATCGTTACCCCAACGACTAACAATTCTAGGTAAATCATGATTATTCCAAAATAAAGAATTCCAGCCGTCATCTCCGAGCTCAACTTGCCATTTTGCAAATACTTCTTTTAAATCAGAGATATTTAATTTTTTAGTATCCCATTTTTCTTTGCCTTCTTGGTAATCAAGTAAAATATGTTCAAATTGGAAAACCATTGATAATTCGCCGCGTTCTACTCCACTGTATAATTTTGCATTTTCAGGATTTGCACCCCATGTTTCCCCTACAGTAAGTAAATCATGTTTTCCGAAAGTAGAACGATTCATTTCTTGTAGGTAATCATGCAATTTTGGACCATTTTCGAATATATCTTGATCTGGTTTTTTACCAATTAAGTCAATAACATCCATACGGAAACCACCAACACCTTTTTCAATCCAGAAATTCATCATATCGTAAACTTTTTCATGAACACGAGGATTTTCCCAATTCAAATCAGGTTGTTTTTTAGAGAAGAGATGCAAATAATATTTTCCTATATTTTCATCGTACTCCCAAGCAGATCCACCAAAGTTAGATCTCACATCAGTTGCTTGATCACGCCAAACGTAAAAATCATGATATGGATTGTGAATAGATTTTTTAGCTTCAATAAACCATCTATGTTCATCAGATGTATGATTGACAACTAAGTCCATGACGATTTTAATTCCACGTTTATCTGCTTCATCAATCAACTGATCCATATCATCCATGGTGCCAAATTCAGTCATTATGTCTTCATAATCGCTGATATCGTAGCCGTTATCGTCATTTGGACTTTTATACACCGGACTAAGCCAAATTGCTGAGATACCCAAATTTTCAAGGTAATCTAATCTACTAATTATTCCTTGTAAATCTCCTACACCATCACCATCAGAATCTTGAAAACTTCTAGGATAAATTTGATAAACTGTAGCCTTATGCCACCATTTTTCTTCCATATTTTCTCCTTACAATATCTATATTTTTATTTCATTTCATCACACTGTAATCGTATTCATTTTATCACGCAATCGTTTGCAATTCAACACTATATTAATTAATTTATTTTGAAATTTTCAGAATTATATTGTATTAAATTATAATAATTGAATATTAATATAATTTGCATACTATTGTTTACGTCATCACTACACTTGTACGTTTTCATTTAGAAAGAGGATTGTGTATGAAAAAAATGTCTCTTGTTTTATTAGCAGTCTTATTTTCAGTATTCTCGTATACTTCAACTGCAAATGCTGACCAAGTAACTCACAAAATGAATTTAAGTACTCCCCTCGCCATGGCGCCATCATCAATCTATTTTGATAATGTATCTAATAGAGGATCGAACGGTCCTGAATTCATTTTTTATCAAGTTAATTGGTATGGCACAAGTTATAGAGGATATCTAGCGAAGAGTATAAGACACAAAGTTAATGGAGTGGCTGGTAATAATACTGTATATGCTGGGTATGTTTATCGTATTGATTTACTATTACCGTTGCCTTATTAAAATTTATTATTAATTTGAAAGGAATCTACTTTATGAAAAAAATATAATTTTATTATTAATTTCTATTTCTTCTTCTATTTCAGTTCCATTTGTAAACGCAAATGAAGCTAGTCCCACAAACAATATTGAAAATCAAAAATCATATAATATAATTTCTCCGCTTGCATCTTCAAAGTATATAAACTACACAGTATACTTTTCTCCAACTACATATGCCCCACCTCAAAATTACTTCTATAACGATGGGACTTATAGGGGAACCTTAAGGATGACACAGCGGAAAGATATGCGTGAACATCCTAACGTTAAAGCACAAATGGTAGTTTATTCAGGATATGTATATATAAGAAGCGTTCCCGTAAATTATTAAAAATCACTAAATACTCTTGATCAATCTATGGGTTCATAAAATATATACTCAGTAAATTATACTTTAGATAGTACGGTAATTCGTGCTATTTTTTTGTTTACAATTTTGGTTCTTTGTCAAATTGTGTGGAGACTATTCCAACTACATTAATTTTTAAGAGTAAGAACTTAAATTCCCTTGCTCTTTTTAGTTGATATTAATTTCTTGGCAAAGCATAACTCTAGCAAATAGGTGTAAATTACGTCTGTATCCAAATACAGTTCTTTTAATCATTTTAATTTTATTATTAGTACCTTCAACACATGCGGAAGATGTCCTAATCTTAGAATAAAAAACATCGTTAGATAAATCATCATAATCTTTAAGTAAAAGTTTCCAAAACCACTTAAGCCTTTTATAGTGATTCTTCTCAATGTCATTATTTCGGTTAAACTTATTCATTCCTTTGACTCTAAGTACATTAAAAGCACGTGTAATCTGTTGCACGACGTGAAAACGATCCGTAATAATTTTAGCATTTGGAAATGCAACTTTAATTAATCTTTCATAGCTAGCATTCATATCCATAACCAAATACTTAACCTTGATTTTTTCACTATGAGGATATTGAAGGAAGTGATTAGTTAAGGAATAAATCCTTCTATCATCAATCAAGTTATGTAGTTGATGAGTAACTCCATCCATAGCTATGAAAGCCATATAGGAATTACAATAATTAGTTGCTTTAAATTCATTCAATTACTAAAACTTGTGTAAGAGGAGGAAGGGCTCTACGTTTGAATTATTTAGCAATTTTATCAAGAATACCATAAACAATACTATAACCCATATTTCTAATCTTGGCTATGTCTTTCATCGTTATTTTCTTCTTAAGATCAAACAATACTTGGTAATATAGTTTACGAGATATACTTTGTCCAAGTAGTAAAAATTTACTAGGTAGTTGAGAAGAAGAAGTTGACAAGCAATGGCGGCACATAAAACGAGGTATTGATAATTTAAGTACTATTTTCAAACCATTAATCTCAGTTAATTGAATTTTTCTTTTATTTGGAGTATTCCTGTGAGCATAAAAATCAGATGAATCTAACCATTCTACACCACAATTTTTACAATGAGAGGGAACTAGTTGGTAGCTTCCAGTGACTACATTACATTTAGCCCCATACTTATCATTTTCATAGGACAACCAGTTATCATTGAATTTTAAAAATTCATCTTGTAAATCTAATAATTCTCGTATAAACATATCCATGTAACAACTCCTTTAACTTGTTGGTTTTGACGCTTATCATTTTAAAGTAGTTGTTATTTTTTTCAAAAAATCATGTGGATTTATTACAATTCCACACGTTTTTTTATAGATCCACAATTTTAAAGGCGCTACATTAATCTCAGTCCAATATTTTAACATTTTTTCCATGCTTTTAATTCTATAGTCACTTAAAAATAGATTAATACATCGTTGATTCATCTCGATGAACGTTAGTTCTATCATCAATCCGTTGCCTTATCTTATTTCTATTTAATCAACTATACTATTGCTGTAAGGAAGCATTATTTAATTTTGAATATCATCGTTAAATCTTCTAAAAGTCCTAATTACAGTTCTAAATCTTGGATCAATATCATTTATCTGTTCCGATATTATCGTCTTCCAAAGATCTACATCACGTCTCTTTATAGCAACCAAAATATCTTGATAGATTTTATAATGCTTATGAAGTTTAGAAAAATTATAAAAACTGTACCTAGAATATGAGATTCAATAGTAAGTCCTTATTATATATTGATTTTCTTCGATATTTAGGTGTAAACACTATATGATATTTACACATCCATTTCGTATGTGATAAACTATAATTGGTTTTTGCCATTCTTATTCCTTTCTATAATTAGCCAGAACAACTTTATTATAGTAGTTTTTTTGAATGGCTAAAAGCCTTTATTTCCACCCACATAGCAGGTGGTTTTTTTGTTTACTACGTAGTAGTAAACAAAAAAAGTAGCACGATACTCGTGCTACTTTAAACTCTAATTAACTAAGCAGATATCTTTTTACACCCATAACAGTTGACAAAGAGCCGTATTATATAAATTAAACAATAGTTATTTTTAATCATCGCTTAATAATACTAAGAGAATTCTTTAATAATATAATAAGATATAGTCAACTAAATTTTTATATTATTTTTTAAGATTTGATTCTTCAGTATCATTACACCATACAAAATGACCAGGTGTAATTTCGCGGAATGAAGGTTTATCATTCTCATAATCATGATTTTGATCATATGTAATTAGTTTTTTCGATCTTTCCATTTGTGGATCTGGTATAGGAACTGCGGAAAGAAGACTCTTAGTATAAGGATGTAATGGGTTATTAAATAGCTCTTCTGTTTCAGCCATTTCAACTATTACACCGTGATGAATAACTGCGACTCTATCAGCTATAAAACGTACAACACTCAAATCATGAGCAATCATAAGATAAGTAAGATTCTTTTCTTTTTGTATTTTCTTCATTAAGTTAAGAACCTGTGCACGAATCGATACATCAAGAGCTGAAATCGGTTCATCTGCTACTACTAATTTTGGTTCCATGATTAGAGCACGTGCTATACCAATACGCTGTCTTTGTCCACCTGAAAATTCATGTGGATACCGAGACAAGTGTTCTGGAAGTAAACCTACTTCTTTAATCATATCTCTTACTTTTTCTTCACGTTCAGCTTCATCTTTATATAAATGAAAATTTTTGATACCTTCAGAAACAATGTAATCAACCGTAGCACGCTCATTTAAGCTTGCCGCTGGATCTTGAAAAATCATTTGAATATTTCTAATTACATTTTCTTCTTCTTGTTTTGAAAGTTTTTTATTAATTTGATTACCTTCAAACAAAATTTTACCAGATTCTACATTATTAAGGCCTAAGATTGCTCGTCCAATTGTTGTCTTACCACTACCAGACTCTCCAACAAGACCAAAAGTTTCGCCTTCATAGATATCAAAATTTGCATTTTTTACTGCGACATTTTTATTTTTACCTTCACCGAAAGAGATAGATAAATCTTTTATTTCTAATAACTTATCAGCCATTAAATTGTCTCCTTCTTATAAATATTTTTCATTTTTTCGTGTAAATTTTGTATTGTTTTTGGTTTATCCAACTTAGGTGCTCTTGGATCAAGTAGCCACGTCTTAGCCCAATGAGTATCACTTACATCGAATTTTGGAGGGGCTTGCTCAAAATCAATAGCCATTGGTTGTGGGTTACGAGGAGCAAAAGCATCACCTTTAATTTCATTATATAGTGATGGTGGTGTCCCTTTAATAGAATATAAATCCTTTGAAGTAGCTAATTGAGGTAAACTAGATAGAAGCGCCCAAGTATATGGATGACAACTATCATAAAATATATCTTCGACAGTTCCATATTCAATAATTTCACCAGAATACATAACAGCTACTTTATCAGCTATACTTGCGACTACACCCAAATCATGAGTAATAAAAATCATAGAAAAACCGTACTCTTCTTTAAGTTCTTTTAACAAATCAATAATCTGTGCTTGAATTGTTACATCAAGTGCAGTTGTCGGCTCATCACAAATCAAAATTTTAGGTTTACTTGCAAGAGCTATTGCAATAACTATACGCTGACGCATACCACCCGAGTATTGAAAAGGGTATTCATCATATCTTTTTTCAGCATCAGGAATCCCTACTCGATCCATTAAATCAATTGCAATTTTACGAGCTTCTTCTTTTGATTCACCTCTATGCTTAATAATAACTTCACTTATTTGGCTACCAATCGTTTTAATAGGGTTAAGACTTGTCATAGGATCTTGAAAGACGGTAGAAATTTGACCTCCACGGATTTTTTCCCAGTCCTTATTATTTTTTATTTGTGTCAAGTCTTGCCCATTATAAATAGCTTGACCTTCACTTATTTGTCCATTACTTTCTAACATGCCTGTAAAAACTTTTGTAAATACACTTTTACCACTACCTGATTCTCCAACTAGTGCCAGTGTTTCACCATCATGAAGATCTACCGAAATGTCCCTGATGGCTTTTAAAGTTCTGTCACGAACTTTAAATTCAATACTAATATTTTTTGCAGAAAGAACTACATCTTTAGTCATAATATTAAAATTTCCTTTCTACATATGTGTTCTAGGATCACTAGCATCTGCCAAAGCCTGTCCTACTATATATAAAGAAATAGTAACTAATCCTAGTATAGTAACTGGAATCCAGAACAGATATGCATGATCCGTAATATTACTTGTATAAAGGGCTATAAGCCTTCCTAATGAAGGGGTATCACTTGATAATCCGACTCCAAGATAACTTAGAAATACTTCATATGAAATAAAGGTTGGAAGACTTTGAGCCATATTTGTAACAATAATTGATACAAGGTAAGGTAGTATATTCTTGCTTATTGTAGTCCAGAGACCAGTACCTAGGGTACGACTTGCAATATTATATTCACGATCACGTAAACCAATTACATTTACCCTTATAAAGTAAGCTGTGCCAATCCAAGTAGTAATTGTCATAGCCAATAATAAATTCCAAAATCCTTGTCCAAAAGCGTATGAAAATACCATTAAAATTAATAGTGTTGGTACGTTAGAAATAACATTATAAACTTCTAACATGAATTTATCAATTTTAGGTGATACTCCCCAAATTGCTCCGACAATAACCCCAATAAAAGTTGTAATCAAAGTCGCAAGTATACTAATAGAAATTGAAGTTCGAGCACCAGCCCATACAGCATCAAAGAGACTTTGACCATTTGAGTCTGTCCCAAACCAATATTTTGCATTTGGATAGTTGTAACGAGCGCCAAAATCATCAATCTTACCAGCATCAATTACTGTGTAACCAGAGAATAGTGGTTGTATAAAACTCATCAAAAGTAAAATAACTAGTATAACCAACATCACCATGGCAGCTTTATTTGAAAAGAATTTTCTTGCTACACTCTTCCAATATGAGTACATTGGTGCTGAAATTTTTTCACTTTCATCACTTCTAGGAGGTACAAATTCAAATAATTCATTTTTATCCATTATTTTCTACCTCCCTTTCCTGAAAGATTAATTCGTGGATCAATTTTTTGCATTAGCAAATCACCAAGTAAGTTAGCTACAACAGCTAAAGTTGTAAAGATAAATGTGAGTCCAATTACCATAGAATTATTATGCGACTTAATTGCATCTGGTAACATTTTACCCATACCAGGTAAAAGGAAAATTGTTTCAGTCATAGTCGCACCAGAAATTGCTAAAATAACAGCTGTCGGTATTGCATTACTTAATGGAATCATAGCATTTTTAAGGATGTGTTTACTATAAATCTCTCTCTCATTAAGCCCTTTAGCACGTGCAAATTTCACATAATCACTTGAGGCTTGATCAAGCATAAAACGTCTAATCCAAAGAATATTATTTGGAATTTGTAGTAAAGCTAAAATTACTGTTGGCAGGATGTATGACTTAATATCCCCTGCTCCATATGTAGTAAAACTATCTGGCAGACCTAATAAGGAACTTCCTAAAAATCTATAAAAATAAATAGTTGCTAGAGAAGGTAATGCAATTAACGCAGTAGTCGCAAATAATCCAAATCTATCAATCCAACGTCCAGCTCTTTGGCTAAGATGAGTTGCAATTGGTATTGCAATTAAGTATCCAAGAATTACCGCAATTGCACCAATCATAAATGAATTTTTTATCATTGATGGGTCTTGATAATTACTTTTAACATCTGTGTAATCATCTTTAAACATTCTCTTAGCACGTTCATCTTGATTCTCTGGGCTTTGATACTCTGCTGTATGAAGGTTATATGATGTCATCATCTTATTTCCATCATCAAGCGTAATTTCTTGTGATTTAGTTTGTCCTTGACCACTAGTAAGAACATCCATAACTTCACGTCCACTAAAGGTTGGATATGAATCACCTAAATATAATTTAATGAAATTTTGATGTATGAAAGGAAATGCCCCATCAAAATAAAACAAATACTTATGTTGAGTTCCACTTCCGACAATAGCAGGTCCCATTCCTTTATTCCATTCAAATTTTATATAACGTTTTAAATTGGGATTTGATTTATCATGAATTTTCCAAGGGTGATCAAATTGAATCAAATTCTTATAAAAGTTTAAAACTCTTTCATAAATTGGAATTTCCCTTGTTGCAAAGATTTCTTTATTATTCTGAAATTGATCAACTTTCCATCCATGGCCTTTATCTTTAGCCCATTCTTGAGCAGCTTCAAGATTTTTTTTAGTTCCCTCAGGAGAAAAAGATTTATCAGTCTTTGAAATTTCATTTGACAGTTGCTTTGAGTTGTAATAGTCAATATATCCTTGTCTACGATATACAGTGTTTTCATAATTTAATTTTTTATCAGGATCACCAGCAACTTTTGAAATATTAGGATCACTTGTAAAAATCTGTCGACGGGGTATTAATGTAAATATAAGAGCGTAAACAATCGTAGTAACTACAATTATCGAAAAAATCGCTCGCAATAATCTTGTTAATATATATTTTTTCATAATTTTCTAACCATTCTATAAAACGCAAATTGAGACTGGAATATTCCAGTCTCTATTCTGATGATATCATTTGATAAAATCATAATTTACGAATAAGAGCTTGTCTTATTTTTGTGCTTCTTTAGCACGTTTTTCAACTTCTTCCTTCCAAGCTTTATCTGCTTTTTCATATTCTTCACTAGTTACGGTATCTTTACCTACTTTTCTAAATTTATAAGAATATGATGATGAACCAACGTTATTTGAATCAATTTCAGTATGTGGAATTGTACGTCTAACTGATGGTGAGCCCAAATCAGAATATAGTGGAACAATTATAGAATTATTCTCTAACCAAGCTTCCGCTTTTGCATAGGCAGTATATCGTTTATCATCATTGTCATTGATTGCAGAAGCATTGTCTAATAATGTTTGATATTCATCAAAGTTCAAAGCTTTCTTAGCTACTGCACCTTTATCTTCACCCTTAAGAGTTACTTGACTATCAAGACCTAGATTACGTAATACATCCCCTGACTTAGGTGAGAAGATATTCAAGTAGCTTGATGGATCTTGGTAGTCTGGTCCCCATCCAGTAACGGCAAAGTCATAATCAGCATCTGCAGCTGTCTTGAATGAGAATGTTGCTTTCGTGTATGGATCATCTGCTAAGGGAATTACATTAAAGATAACTTCTTTATTAAAAGTAGATTCAATTGAATTTTTAATAGAAGCATATACTTTCTTATTAATTTCTGATGTTTCAAGAACTGGAACATCTAAAATAACTGGATTACTTTCTGAAATTTCTACACCTTCTGCTTTAAGTGCTTCTTTTGCAGAATTGAATGCTGTAGTTGCTTTATCTTTATTATAGACACCATTCTTTTGTTGAGAGACATCTAAGTCTTTCCAAACATCAGAACCAGATTCAAGATCTTTTTGAACAGTATCACCAAATGGTTTTCCTTCAATTGTAACAAAGTCAGTAGGTACAATAGTAGATCTAATTATCTTATCTGCTCCTTCTTCACCATTGATTTGAGCAGTAGCTTTACTTTTATCAATTGAGAATGTAACAGCATTACGGAAGTCTTTATTTAAAACTGCCTTTTTAGTAACTTCTTTTTGTTTATCATCTTTTTTAGAATTACTATAGTTTTGACGATTATAGTTGAATGCTCCATAATAAGTTGATGAACCTTGGGCATTCCAAATGACATCTTTACTATCTACTTTAGAGTAGTAAGGCATTGTTGGATATAAACGAGCTAAGTCATATTTATTGTCCTTAAATCCATCGTACAATGAATCGGGTTTTGAACCATCATAATAAGATAGTTTGATTGAATCAATAAATACATTATCTTTATCCCAGTATGTAGGATTAGATTTATAAGTAATTTCAGATTTATTGGTCATACTAGCAAGAATATATGGTCCGTTATAAAGGATAGAATCCGCACTCAGACCACCAAACTTATCTCCTTTAGACTTAAGAAATTCTTCATTTACAGGATTCAATACACCATAAGTAGTTTTAGAGTTCCAGAATGATTCAGGTTGATTCAACTCATAAGTAACTGTTCCTGCCTCATCATCAGCCTTAATACCTACTTTAGAGAAATCTTTATCTTTACCAGAAGCGTAGTCTGATAATCCTTTAACAGAATCAGCTACAATATATAAGGCATCTGATTCAGAATCAGCCGCATGTTTCAAACCAGTTACCCAGTCAGATGGTTTAACTTCTGCATATTCATTACCATCAGAGTCAACCCATTTAACTCCCTTACGAATATGGTAAGTATATGTCTTTCCATCTTTTGATACATCCCATTTTTCGGCAAGTGCAGGAATTAATTGACGATACTGATCATATGATAATAATCCTTCTACAAAGTTTGCTGTATTTTCAGCAGTATATCGTTGCATAGAAGTAGTATAGTCGAGCGTTTCTGGATCCTGAACATAGTAATACTTAAATTCTTTTACTAAATTCTTATCATTAGAAGCTGATTTTTTATCTCCACCACTGCCACAAGCCACAAGCCCAAGTGCAGCAACTGATACGAGACCTATTCCTAAAAGTCTTGATTTGTTCATCCAATAATCTCCTTATATCTTTATAAATCTAGAAATTCTAGTACTTTCTTCTTTTAGTTCAGAATTCTGTTTTAGAAATTTCTGACAATTCAGTTGACTCTCTTAGTATACAATTTTTCAATATAGTTTGTAAAGACCTTTCTTACAAAAAAAGACATTTATTTTAAAAATCAAAATAATTAGATAAATTAAATTTAAGTGAACATTAAAACAAAAAGCACCTCTAAAAAGTGATGCTTTCCTTTATTTATACGCAGTTTTCTGAAACAAATTCAAAAATTTACTATTAAAAAATGAATTATAAATTTATCAATAATTGTAAAAACTATAAATAGTAATAGTAATTTGATATATACATTTTCTACTTCAATTCTATTACAAAACCTTTTGGTTCCACAATATTTTCATTTACAAGATTACTTAACAAAATATTTTTGTCTTTATTAAATTCAACTGCTTTCGCACCTGCATTGAAGAATGCTTTTAGATTTCCACGTTGTAATTCAATAACTCCATTTTCTTGATCAACTAATTCCCAGATTAAATCAGATTCACTAAGTTCCATATCGTTATCACGACGAATTTTGATTAGATTTTTAACAAAGGCATACATATCTTGATCCTGGTCTTCAATTCCCCAAGGCATGCAGCGGCGACAATCGGGATCCATTGAACCTGTAACACTATACTCGTCTCCATAATATAGACATGGTACTCCTGGTTGAATATATGTGAAGGCCATCGTTTGTTTAACTATATCTTTGTCATCTTGAGCTACTGTCAAAATTCTAGGAGTATCATGACTATCTAGGATATTGAACATCATTTGATTAGTCTGTCTACGATACTTCATTAGTTGGCTATTGATAACACTAACCATCTTATCTAATGTAATGTTTTTGTGTACAAAGTACCCGATGATTGCATCAGTATAAGAATAGTTCATTACAGCAGTAAATTCGTCTCCTTGCAACCAGCTTTGAGAACTATGCCATATTTCACCTAATATGTAGAAGTCTTTTTTCAAACGGTCACAACGACGACGGAATCTCTTCCAAAAGTGGTGATCAACTTCATTTGCAACGTCCAATCTCCACGCATCAATGTCAAATTCCTTAATCCAGTATTCAGCAATATTCAATAGAAAATCTTGAACCTCAGGATTAGCGGTGTTTAATTTTGGCATATGAGGGGTGAAGGCAAAAGTATCATATGTAGCATCGTTACTAAATTCGAAATCATTAGTTTCAGTATAACTTACTGGGAACTCATTAATTTGGAACCAATCTGCATAACGAGAATTTTTCCCGTTTTTCAAAACATCTTGCCATTGAGGACTCGTATCACCCATGTGGTTGAAAACAGCATCTAACATTACTTTAATACCACGACTATGACACTCATTCACTAGTTTTTTGAATATTTCTTTATCTCCAAAACTCGGATCGATATGAAGGTAGTCTTCAGTATCATATTTGTGGTTACTATTTGCCTTAAAAATTGGGCAAAAATAAATCCCATTAATCCCTAGGTCTTGTAAATGATCTAAATGGTCAATTACACCCTGTAAATCTCCACCATAAAAATCTTGTCTATCTGGTACTTCATTTGGATTCCAGTCCTTTACACCCTCTGGATCATTTGATTGATCTCCATTGGCGAAACGCTCTGGAAAAATTTGATACCAAACTGTCTGTTTAACCCAGTCTGGCGCCTTAAATCTATCTATCTCGTGAAAATATGGCATTCTGAAATAGTTATTAGGCATTAGGTAATATGTTTCTTCTGCCGGGAAAATCCCTTGATCAGTATAAAGAACTATACTTCCGTCAAAACCCGTAAGTTTAAACATATAGCTTAGTCTCTTATATTTTGCACTTATTTCTATATTATAGTAGTCAAAAAGTTCTGTTTGAAGTTTAAAATCCATTTCATAAGGTTGTTCAAACCAACGTTCAGTGTCTAATAAATACGGATCACCTGCTAATAGTTCAACTTTAGCTACGTCATTTTTTGCTACTTGTAACCTAATATGCATAGTCTCTTTAGTGTATAGATAACCAAATTCACTTTCAGGTCTATGGTAAATTGCACCTGTATTCAATTATAATTCCTCCAAATAAGATAAAATCTGAATAGCACATTTTATCCAACAAACATTAAAGATATCTTAAATTAATATTGCGGAGTTTAGTCTGGCTTTTCTTCAGTAATTTGGTACTGAAAAACAGTACTGAATTAGTTTATCATTTTAGATATTATTTGCAAGCGATTGCTCCAAATAAGTGCATCTTTAATTCATATTTCAAGCTAGTTAGAGCACAAACAAATTAAAACGTTTGCATTAGTGATTTTTGTCAAAAAATAATTATTTAAATTATCGTATTTATAATTTCCAAACAAAATTTTTATTCGTAGTCAAATATGAGTGATTAGTATGATTTAATTATTTTTTCTTGATAAAATCCTTATTCCACTCTATAATTAACTGTAGAATTCATAAGTATCCTATAAGTTAATTTGATTTGTACTGACTTATGCTTATGAACTAATAAAAATCAACATTGGTTGATATATAAGGAGAACAAACTATTATGATGAATATGCAAAAAATGATGAAGGAAGCTCAAAAACTTCAAAAACAAATGCAAGCTTCACAAGAAGAAATTGCTAACACAACTTTCACTGGGAAATCAGCTCAAGACTTAGTTGTTGTAGAATTTTCAGGTGATAAAGTATTGAAAAATATTACTATTAAAGAAGATATAGTTGATCCTGAAGATATCGAAACTCTTCAAGATATGGTAATTGATGCTGTGAACTCAGCACTTACAACTATTGATAAAGAAACAGAAAACAAAATGGGTAAATTCGCTAAGAACCTTCCATTTTAATTAATGTATTGATACCTGTGTTTACAGGTATTTTTTTATTAAAAAAGATTGAAGCTTTAATCTTCAATCTCATGGTATTCTTTATATACATCTTGTCTAGTTAACTGCCTTCTTTTGGCAGTTTTTTTGATGGCTACATTTGTTTTATCACCATCTTCAATATAAGAATCAATCTCTTCTTTTATTGATAGACTATCAAAATCTGATTCGGGCTTTTCTAACCCATCAGAACCTTCGACAATTATTAAACATTCTCCCTTAATAGGAAACTCTTCAATACTTGTCAATACTTCTGAGATAGTACCACGTCGATACTCTTCGTAAATTTTAGTCAATTCACGCACCAAATTAATTTGGCGATCTCCATAAACTTCTAACATATTTTCCAAAGTATCCGCGACCCTGAAAGGAGATTCATAAAAAATCTGGCTCTCTGGATAGTTCATCTTTTCTTGAAAAAAAGCGATTTGCTGATTTTTCTTTCGAGGTAGAAATCCATAAAAAATATGAGGCTGTGGACTAATTCCACTAGCGATTAAGGCTGTGATTCCCGCACTTGCTCCTGGTAATGCGACAACTGGAATACTTTCTTCAATTGCTACTTTTACCAAATCATGACCAGGATCACTAATTGAAGGGAGTCCAGCATCACTTACTTGAGCAATAGAAAGTCCATCGTGCAACTTTTCAATCATACCAGGAATTTTAACAGAAGCGTTATGTTCATGAAAACTTTCCTGTGGCTTATCAATTTCAAAGTAATTCAAGAGTTTCTTAGTATTTCTTGTATCTTCACTAGCAATTAAGTCCACATTTTTCAAGGTATCTACCGCCCTAAAGGTCATATCTTGCATATTTCCAATCGGAGTTGGGACAAGATACAAAGTACCATTTCCACTTGTATCTTTAAAAGATTTTTGTATTTGCATGAGAACCCTCTATCTATAAATTAATTCAGTACAGAAGGCACATGATTCATCTGGTCCACGTCTTTGTCCATAAAACATTGTACAAATATGAAAACCTTCATCATATATTTTTTCAAGATTCAATTGTGATTTTGAAATTGGTGTTTTTTCCTTATTATCAAGCTCTTCTAAGCGATCTCTCAAACGGCTGTTCTCAACTTTAAGGATAGCGTTCTCTTGGATTGTTTCTTGCAATTCTTTTTTAATCGCATTAACATCTGCCAAGGTTACCGATAAAACACGCTCTAAATCATCAAATTTATCGAATAAATCTCCCTTATCCATAAGCTACCTCCACATCTGATAAAGAGAAGTCTTTAATCACATTAATATTTTCGTTTTGAATACGAAGTTTCACAGTGCTATTGATAATATTCATTCCAATAACCTTGCCCTCTCCCTCCTCAGTCATGAGTACATCACCATAATCTGGGAAGTTCTTTTTTGCTTCTCTATAAAATTCATCTTCATAAGAAAGACAACAGAGAAGACGACCACAAAGACCTGACAATTTACTTTGATTAAGTGTTAAAGCCTGATTTTTGGCCATTTTTATTGAAACAACAGGAAAGTCTCCCACGAAATTCGTACAACAAAGCGGACGACCACAAGGTCCTAGACCACCAAAAATTTTGGCTGCGTCCCTTACTCCAATTTGTCTCAGCTCTATTCTGACACGAAACTCATCTGCCAAATCCTTTAGCAACGCTCTGAAATCTACACGATGTTCAGCGACAAAAGAAATAAAAAGCTGTTTACGGTCAAAAGTATAACTTACTTCTACGATTTTCATGCCTAATTCATGTTCAGCAACCATGTGCTTGACAATTTTTTTAGCTCTAAGAGAATCCTCTTCAATATTATCTAACTCATCATAATCAGCATCCGATAAATAGGAAATAATTTGGCCATCAAGAGGCAAATCTTCAATTCCATTTTCCAGTACACGAACAATCTTTCCGACAACTCTATTTGATTTGGTTTTTGCTATAACAAGTTCCTGACAACAATATTCATCATCAGAAGAAAAGAACATGTTTGATTGACCTTGATTGAATTTTAATTCATATATCATTTATTTACCATACCATCTAATATTATAAATTCTAAACTACTTTGAAAATTAACATTACTTGACCACATTCTCTGAGCCTTAAATGTTCTTTCTAAAAAGCTACTTGCTTTTTTATCAGATAGTTTATCTGAAAGGTATATTTGTAAGAGAGAAAAAGCAATTTTTTGTTGGCTCTTCTCCTTAAATCTACCGAGTAAATTAGGAATGAATAGATAAGAATCTGCAGGTTGTTCAAGAATCAACTGACTTAACTTTTTAATCAGTCTACAAGCATCTTCAAACCATGAATCTTGTGCCATATTTAGAGCATCTTCAGGACTTGTGGCTAATTTACTAACAATAGTTGCAACATTTGGTAGTATTCCTTGTCCAACAAGATATTCTTTTAAATATTCACTTTGACGAGGAAAATTAAAAATCTGACTTCGACTTTTTATAGTATCAAGAACTAAATTTTCATTTTCGGTCAAAAGAAAAATATAAATATCACTTTCAGGTTCTTCAATTGATTTTAAAAGAGCATTTGCCGCATTAACATGCATTTTTTCTGCTCCGTTAATAATAACTACCTGTCTAGCTGATTCGAATCCCGATTGGCTGAATGTTGTTTGAAGGGCTCGAATTTGGTCTGTCTTGATTGTTTGACCATCTGGCTCTACTAAATGCATATCAGCAAAATCATTTTCTGCTACCAAGCGGCAGGACCTACATATCCCACAAGGTAAGTTATTACTTGGATTATCGCAAAATAAGGCTTGCGTGAGCCAAATTGCCATTTCCAATGAACCAAATCCGCCTGAAAAAAGGTAAGCATGGCTAAGTTTATTCTTCTGCAAGATTATTTCAAAGCGATGATAAATTTCAGGTTGAATTTCTTTTATGTTCATTATATCTTTCCTTGTTGAACTATTTCAACGTTATTTCGTGAAGTTATCTGGGAAGCGCTCCTTGATAACATCAATTGCTGCTTGAGTTACGTCATCAATTGATTTAGAAGCATCTATCGTTACAAAACGGTCAGAATTTTCTGCTGCTATTTTCAAATAACCTTGGCGAACTTTTTGGTGCATTTCTTCTTTTTCAAGGTCAAGACGATTGATTTCACGATTAGCTCCTGTCATCACGCGCTTAAGACCAGTTTCTGTATCAACATCCAAATATAATGTTAAATCAGGCTTCAATCCATCAGTCGCAAAGTTATTTAACCAATCAACTGATTCAACATCAATACCACGGCCATATCCTTGATAAGCTACTGAAGAATCAATAAAACGGTCAACAAGTACAATATCACCTTGAGCAAGGGCTGGTTTAACTTTTTCATTCAAGTGTTGACGACGTGCCGCAATATAAAGAAGTAACTCAGTTTTACCATCGATAGCAGTATTTTCAGGTGCTAGGATTATTTCACGAATTTCCTCAGCTATCCTGCTTCCTCCTGGCTCACGAGTTGCAATAATATTTCTTTTTCCTTCTTCAAGTACAGGCATTATATTTTTTAAAACTGTTGTTTTTCCAGCTCCATCAGGGCCTTCCAACGAGATAAATATTCCATTCATAATACCTAATTCTACCCTAAATTTAGGCAAATTTCAATTTGAAAAAAGCACTGAATTCAATGCTTTTTAGGTAATTTATTAACTTTTATATACTTTCTTTGAAACAAAATATGATAGAGCAAAAATCGTCAATCCTATAGCCATCATAATCAACCCTGATTGAATTGGATTGTTGTTAATGTAATTCATTAATTCAGGAATCTTTGAAAATAATTTTGTGTTTTCTTGAATGTACGTTAACACTGGAGTCGCAATTGCAAAGATTATAAAAAATGGAGCAACTGTTATGATTTGTGATTTTGCGAAATTAAATTTAAAGTACAACGGTAGTTGAAGACTTAAAATAAATAAGTCTATAAATATACCAATAAATACTAAAAATATGATTTCTTTAGAATTCAAATTCCCCTTAAAAATTGATGCCGTAATTAAGCTCACTATTAATGTTATTAATGCCACAATTAATAGTAATGATAATGCATATATATATTTTCCAAAAATAATGTCTTTTTTCTTTAAAGGAAGAGATGCGTATAATTTATCAAAATTATACTGCTTGATTAGTTGATATGTTGTATCAATTAAAAAAACTGTAAAAGTTAAAATAAGCATAATGATTTGTGGGCTATTTCCAATTACCAAAAATAAGGGTAAGAGTACAAACAAGGCAGCTATAAGTAATTTAAATTGTGATTTCATTGAGTAAAATTCTAGACGCATCACATTTGTTAATTTATTCATTTCTATCCCCCTATTTATTGATATAAATTAATATATCATCGATTGTTGCTTTTTCAGTGATCATATTTGTTTTAAGTGCTGCAATATCTTTTATATTCATCAAGCAAGAAAAGCCTGTTGATGTTTTTCTAAGACCAATTACAAGATTTTCAAACTCTGGATAAATTTCACTAATCTTTCCTTGAACTACAAAGTAAGATTCTACTAAATCATCTTTTGGACCAGTATAAAAAACTTTTCCATCTTTCATTAAAGTAATGTAATCAGCAATTTTTTCAAGGTCATCAGTTATGTGAGTAGAAAATAATACACTTGCTTCTCCCGATTCCATATAATCAAGTAAGATGTCCATCAGCTCATCTCTAGCAACAGGATCAAGGCCACTTGTAGGTTCATCAAGAATTAATAATTTTGCATTATGAGAAAGTGCAACTGCAAGCATCATTTTCATTTTCATACCTTTTGAAAGTTCTTTGACTTTTTTCTTTGAAGAAAGAGAAAACTGTTTTAGGTAACTGTGGAATGTATTTGAATCCCATTTACTATAAAAAGGACCAATTGCTTTTTCTATATCTATAGCTGTCCAATCTGAACTAAAAAATGTATCGTCAAAGACTGTTGCTATCTCATCTTTAAATTCACTTTTTCCTTCAGTATTTTCATCAAAAACATTAATAACACCACTGTCCTTTTTTATAAGGTCAAGAATTAAATTGATGATTGTTGTTTTTCCTGCTCCGTTTTTACCGACAAGTCCCATAATATATCCTACTGGTAAATTAAAAGATACATCATCTAGTTGAAATTCATTAAATTTTTTTGATAGGTTTAATACTTGTAATGCATTCTCATAATTATTATTCATCATTATCTTCCATCTCCATAAACATTTTAAAGTGATTTAACACCTCTTCGTTTGAGAGGTCAACTAAGCGCGCAGCTCGAAGAATTTGAGAGAAATTATCTTCAATCTCTGAATAAATTCGTTCTTCAAGTATGGAATTATCAATGCTATTCACATAACATCCTTTACCTTGAACTATTGTTACATATCCGTCTTTTTCAAGCTCTGTATATGCTCTAGTAGTTGTGATTACGCTGACCTTCAATTCTTTAGAAAGCTTCCTAATTGATGGCAATAAGTCATCTTTTTTCAACTGACCTGATAAAATTTGGTCTTTGATTTGGTTGTACATCTGTTGATAAATTGGTTCATCAGATGAATTTTGTATGATTAGATCCATGGACGTCTCCTGTTTCTAGTGATTATAATATATATGAACAGTATAATCAATTTTCAAAATAATGCAAGCGAAAAACTTAAGTTTTTTTAAAAAATTTTTATTGTGCAATTTGTGAAGTCATAGTTATAAGAGCTTACAAAAAAGAACATCTATTTCTAGATGCTCTTAATTAATATTTTATGCTTCTATATCTTGTCCGTCTTTTCCAACAAGTACTTTCCGCGGTTTTGTACCTTCTGCTGGTCCAATTATACCTGCGGCTTCTAGCTCTTCCATTATCCTTGTTGCTCTGTTAAAGCCTGTAGATAATCTTCTTTGAAGCATTGAAGCGCTAGCCTTTTGCGTCTCTAAAACAAGGGCTTTGGCTTCTTCAAATAATGGATCACCTGACTCAGTTCCTCCACCATAAGATGAACCATTGTCGGTATCGGCTACTTCTCCTGGATCAAATGACTCATCATAATCAACTTCTTCTTGATCTTTTACAAAGTTAACTACTCGTTCAACGTCATCATCACTTAGGAAAGCACCTTGTAAGCGAAGTGGATGGTTCTCATCAATTGGTTTAAAGAGCATATCTCCTCGACCAAGGAGTTTTTCAGCACCGTTTGAATCAATGATTGTTCGTGAGTCAGTACCACTTGATACGGCAAATGCAACTCTCGATGGTACGTTTGCTTTTATCAGACCACTAATAACATCAACAGATGGTCTTTGAGTGGCTAAGATCATATGGATACCAGCTGCACGCGCTTTTTGTCCGAGACGGATGATTGCTTCCTCAACTTCTTTACTTGCTACCATCATAAGGTCAGCAAGTTCATCTACGATAACCACGATTAGAGGTAGAGTTTGATATTTGGTATCTGACTGAGCATTGTATTGTTCAACCTTATTATTATATCCCTCGATATTTCTAACACCAAACTGACTAAATAACTCATAACGGTTTTCCATCTCATCCACGACCTTCTGTAAGGCACGGCTAGCCTTACGTGGATTAGTTACTACTGGGATCAACAGATGGGGAATATCATTATAAACTGAAAGCTCAACCATTTTTGGATCGACCATCAAAAATTTAACTTCTGAGGGTCTTGCCTTCATTAAGATACTAGTAATTATTCCGTTTACTGCTACTGATTTACCAGAACCCGTAGAACCTGCCACAAGTAAATGTGGCATACGAGTCAAATCAAATGTCTTAATTGTTCCATCAACCGCCTTACCAAGAGGTATATCTAGTAATTTGTTAGGATCCGTCTTGCCATTATCCCACATTTCCCTAAATCCAACTGTCGCTACTTGGCTGTTAGGAACTTCAATACCGATAAGTGATTTACCAGGAATTGGAGCTTCAATTCGGACATCTTTAGCAGCAAGTGCGAGAGCCAAATCATCAGACAAATTAGCAATTCTGTTCACTCGAACACCTACAGCTGGTTTAATCTCATATTTGGTAACACTTGGACCAACAACTGCACTCTCTACACTTGCCTGTATTCCAAAACTTTTAAATGTATCTTCTAAAATCTTGATGTTATCACGAACAATCTTCTTCTCATTAGATTGATTTTTAACCGGTATCTTAGCTAATAAGTCAATTGTCGGAAGCTTATAATTATCATTTTTCTTAGGTGCTTCTTGGAAGACCATTTCAACCTCTTCACCATCGTCTTCTACTTCATCGAAAAACTGTGGTTGGTCATCGTAATAATCGTTATCATCATACTGGTAATCAGTTTCTTGATACTGATCCACTTCATATATCTCACCAGTTTCTTGATCAAATATTGGGAGCTGAATTTGCGGTTCAAAACTCTCTTCTTCTTGAACTTCATCATATTCTACTGGATTGGCTGCTTGAATTTTCTCTTCAAGTGTTCTAGCTTCTTCTTCAGCTTGTCGTATTTCACGTTTTTCTTTACGTTCTTGACTTCTATCTTGCATATGATCTTTAATATTGAAAAATAGATTTTCAAACTTAGCACCTATATTAATTATAAAGTTAGGAGCTAAAAGATAAAAAGCAGAAGCTTCAAGAATTGTAGCGATGATATAAACACCGATTTGTGAAAAAAGAAGTTTCGCAGGATCATAGAGCACGGCTCCCATCATCCCACCACCAACAAAGTTAGTAACACGTAACTCTTTAAAATCAGACGACAAAACATTCCAAACATTTGCACTTCCGTAGAGTACATCAAACCTTGCTTGAAAAAGCAGAAGAAGACCTATGAAACCTAAAATAATTCCAAATATTCCTCGTTTAGATGGCTTAATAAATTTTTGTCGTGTCATTGTAACGAACAATCCTAAAAGTATTAATGTCAAAAATAAATATGCTAAAGAACCCACAAAAATTCTTGTCAGATTATACAGCGTAACTCCAACAATTCCTAATTTTAGCATAGCAATGATACTTAAGAATAAGATAATAATAAATATTATCATTTTTCTTGTTGCTTTTCTTTTTGCTACTTCTGCCTTTGTAGGGCTTTTCTTTCTTTTTTTATTCTTATTTGTATTAGTATTTCTTCTCTGAGTTGCCATAATATTCCTACCTATTTATCTAAGTACTAATTATAACATATTAGTCAAATCTTATATTATTAAGTTATATTTCAGTTTTCTCAATATGCTAATTTTAGGAAATGAAAAATCTCACCTTCAGTTTCCTGTTGATGAGATAATTTTAACTTATTCTTTTTTTGCGGGTTTTTCAGCAGCTGCATTAAGGGTTTTTATTAATCCACTTGTATAAACTCGTTTTAGATTTTTCCCATAGATTAAATGAACTCCGTCTTCAAGCTCACTCACGTAGTTTTGAGCATCCGTAGGCCACTCGTACGCTGTTACAAAGTCATATTTTTTAGCTGCATCTCTTATGAATTCTTGCGTGTTCATGAGAGTATCAGTTGGGTTTTTAGCGTTATAAGGAACAATGAATATTAAGCGACTTCCAGCAGGTAACTCCTGAATCATTTTATTGATGTAATCAGCTTCAGCACCGCCCATTGGATTTGTTCCAAGTCCAATAACAACATATTTGCCAAGCTTACCTGTTTTGAGCAAGTTTTCGAAGGTTTCATATCCGGCTTGATAATTACGGCTAACTTTTGCATCAACCACTGCCCCTGGAATAGTATCTGCTAATTCCTGTGCAGCACCCAACATGACAGAGTCTCCTATCAAGGTAACCCCACCTTTTATATCACTGCTAGCAATCGTATAATTCGCATATTTAACATTTTTTTCAACAACTTCTTCGTCAGAAATTAGTCCACTTAATGGATTTTTGAAATCAGAACTAACATAAATACTGTTAAAGATAGTATTCATTTGTATGCCAGCTGTTCCAAGTTCTTTTATTTTATTAGATGTTTGCACTAATTCTCCGTTATAAACAGATGACTCTAAATCGGAAATTGGTTTAGCGGTTACTCCTATGGTAATATCACCAATTAAAAGGATAGCAAGTGCTCCTATCACACCATATCGGACCCTCTTATCCTGCCAATATTGTATTAAACGGTCTAGATTTTTACCATGGAACCATGGTTCAATTCCATAATAAACTACTGCCGAAATAACCGTAGTAAGTATTAAACTTAAAATTCCAGCTACTAGTACATTGTTTATGAAGTAAGAGATTACAATCCAAAGTGGCCAATGCCATAAATACATCGAATAAGATATATCAGCTAGGAATTCTAAAACTCTTGGCTCTTTCGATGTAGTTATGACACTTAAAATACGAGCATTAGCTATCATTACTGCTGTGACTATTGAAGTAGCAATCAAACCAATACGGAATGTTAAGGGATTATCAAATGTAAATAATCTAGCCATTATTACTAAAATAATTGTCAATACAACCATAGTAATAATTGGTATTAGTTTATCTTTTTTTTCAAAAGTTCTTTGTTGTGATTTAGTTAATTTTATACCACATAAAGTTGCCGTCAAGCTTCCAATAAAGAATGGATAAAAATGACTTGATGCACTGTAATAAGTAACACTTGGATTTACAGGATTAAATTTCAATTCAAGAATAACTATGCTTATCAGCGCACCAACTAAAGAAGCAATCATCACAATTAATTTAAATTGATTCTCCCCACTAAGATTATTTTTCCTTCTTTTACTTATGATTTTATAAAGAAGGAAGAAAAATAATCCTCCCAACAAATAAAAAAGAAATTCTAAAGATAGAGTCCAAGTATGTACATAAAAGTGAGGGAAAAACTGGCTTTCGTATGAAGAACCTGATCTTATTTCAAAAAGATTTGTAACAAATCCTAATGCTGCCATTGCTTGATTCCCAATATTTGCACGATAATCGCTAGGCAAGAGCATACTTAATGGTAATGTAAAAAGAACCATTATAAGTAAAGGCGGAAAAATTCTCAAAAATCTTCTCCGATAAAAATCAAGAAGAGAAAAACTATCTTTTTCCCCAATCTCTTTAATCACTAGTGATGTTATTAGGTAACCAGAAAATACAAAAAATATATCTACACCAATAAATCCACCAGGCAATACATTTTTGAAGAAATGATAGATAAGGACTAGTACCAATCCAAGTATCCTAATAAGTGAGAACCACTTTATCTTACTATTATTTTTATTCATATATTTAACCAATATTCTATTTATCTACTACGACTGAAAAGTTATAAATTAATTCTCTATCTTTTCACCTATTATATAAACTATTCAATACAGAATGACTGCATTATGTCTAATTATAGATTTTATAAAATGCCTTGTCAAATTCTCCTAGACAATAAAATAAAAAAGAAAAAGGAGAAAATATTTTAAATTTTCTCCTTTTTTAAGAACGTTTTAACATTAGTTCTTAATTTTTTCTTCTTCTTTCAGCATAGGCAATGCTAATTGTGAAACTTAAAATTACAAAGCCAATCATTATAAAATTATCATTTGATTCACCTGTTTTAGGTAGATGTTTTTTATCTGATGAGCTTGGTTTCGTAGCTGTAGTGCTAGTTGAAATATTTGGTTTGTTACTTGTACTTGTTGATCCACTTGTACTACTTGGTTCGCTACTTGTGGCAGTTGAACTTGACGACTCACTTGAAGTTGTTGGCTCATTACTTGTAGTAGTTGAACTTGGTGACTTACTTGAACTACTTGGTTTACTACTTGTTGTAGTTGAACTTGGTGACTCACTTGAACTACTTGGTTTACTACTTGTTGTAGTTGAACTTTGTGACTCACTTGAACTACTTGGTTTACTACCTGTGGTAGTTGAACTTGATGACTCACTTGAAGTGCTTGGTTTACTACCTGTGGTAGTTGAACTTGATGACTCACTTGAAGTACTTGGTTTACTACCTGTGGTAGTTGAACTTGGTTTATCACTTGTAGTACTTGGTTAA
>NZ_MKIQ01000006.1 GCF_001832885.1 Floricoccus penangensis
GTAATATTATCTTGTACTTCTTCTGAAGTACTTTTTTTGTGCAAAATTTTGGCTTTTGTATAGTGTATGCTGGCTTACTTTTTAACTCTTTTATGTTAACATTAATATATAAATAGAAAACACAGAGGAATCAATGAAAAAATTATTATTAATAGATGGAAGTTCCATTGCTTTTAGAGCTTTTTTTGCCTTATATACTCAAATAGACAAATTTAAAGCTCCTAATGGACTACATAATAATGCTATATATGGTTTTCACACAATGCTTTCAAATGTAATTGCTGCTGAAAATCCTACTCATATCTTAATAGCTTTTGACGCTGGAAAGACTACTTTTAGAACAAAGATGTATCCTGACTATAAAGGTGGTCGTGCAAAAACTCCTGATGAATTTAGAGAACAATTTCCGTTCATTAGAGAGATGATTGACGCATTAGGTATTAAACATTATGAGTTAGATGATTACGAAGCTGATGACATAATTGGAACTCTTGCTCATCAAGCAGAACTTTCCGATTTTGATGCTATTACTGTTGTAAGTGGAGACCGAGATTTAACACAATTAACTAGTGAAAAGACTACTGTTGAAATTACTATAAAAGGTGTTGGTGAGCTTGAAACTTATACACCTGATTATATGATGGAAAAACTTAGCTTAACAACTGATCAATTTATTGACTTAAAAGCATTGATGGGTGATAAATCTGATAATATTCCTGGAGTAACTAAAATCGGTGAGAAAACAGGTATAAAACTACTTTTAGAGTATGGAAGTCTCGAAGGTATTTATGATAATATCGATAGTATGAAGAAATCTAAAATGAAAGAAAACCTTATCAATGATAAGGATCAAGCTTTCTTATCAAAAGAACTTGCTACAATTGATAAACATTCTCCTGTTACAATTACTCTTGATGATACTGTTTATAACGGTCCAGATTTTGATAAACTTATTAAATTTTATGATACTATGGGATTTAAAAAATTTAAGGATGAGCTATCTAGTGATAATATTCCGCAAGTTGAAAAGTCAGAAATTGCTTATACAGTGATATCCAACCAAGACGAATTGAATGATCTGGAGTTTTCAAGTGATCAGTTCCTATATTTAGAAATTTTAGGTGAAAGCTATCACAAGGCTGATATTATCGGTTTTGCTTGGGGTAATAAAGATAACTTTTATGTGTCTAAAAATCTTTCACTTCTTTCAGATGAAAGATTCAAAATTCCACAAAATACTTATGATTTTAAGAAAAATAAGGTTCTTTTCCATCGTCAAGGTGTAGATTATCCGTTAGTTGAATTTGATAGTATGCTTGCTAAGTATCTCATTAGTACGACTGAAGATAACAAGATTTCAACTATAGCTGACTTCTATGAATTGGAGCCGATTGCTAGTGATGACGAAGTATATGGTAAGGGGGCTAAGATTGCTGTACCAGAAGATGAGGTGTTATTTGACCATCTAGCTCGTAAAGTGAGAGTTCTTGCTGAATCAAAAGGACTTATGGAAGAAGATTTGAATAACTATTCTCAAAAAGAACTGCTATCGGATATGGAAATGCCTTTATCTGACGTCTTGGCGAAAATGGAAATTCGCGGTATAAAAGTAAACCGTGATACCCTTAATCAAATTGGCCAAGAAAATGAAAAGTCGATTGAAAAGTTAACTTCAGAAATCTATGAGATGGCTGGTGAAGAGTTTAATATTAATTCTCCTAAGCAACTCGGTGTAATTCTTTTTGAAAAAATGGGACTTCCTGTCATTAAGAAAACGAAAACTGGCTACTCTACTGCTGTTGATGTGTTAGAAATTCTTGCGCCACAAGCTCCAATTGTAGATAAGATTTTAAAATATAGACAGCTTACTAAGATTCAATCTACCTATGTACAAGGATTAAGTAGTGAGATTGCTCCAGATGATAAAATTCATACAAGATATGTTCAGGACTTAACTCAAACTGGTCGTTTAAGTAGTGTTGAACCTAATCTTCAAAATATTCCAGTTCGTCTTGAAGAAGGTAGAAAAATACGTAAAGCTTTTGTTCCAGAATGGGATGATAGCGTACTTTTATCAAGTGATTATTCTCAAATTGAGTTACGTGTTTTGGCACATATTTCTGGCGATGAACACTTGATTGCTGCTTTTGAGAATGGTGATGATATTCATACTTCAACGGCTCAACGTGTGTTTGATATTGAAAACCCTGATGATGTAACTGCTAATGATAGAAGAAATGCTAAGGCAGTAAACTTTGGTGTAGTTTATGGTATTTCTGATTTTGGATTATCAAATAATTTAGGTATTTCAAGAGCTGAAGCTAAGAAATATATTGATACTTATTTTGAACGCTATCCTGGTATCAAAAATTATATGGAAGAAATAGTACGATTTGCTAAGGATAAAGGTTATGTTGAAACTCTTTATCATAGACGTCGTAAACTTCCAGATATCAATGCCCGTAATTTTAATGTTCGCCAATTTGCTGAAAGAACAGCTATTAATTCGCCAATTCAAGGAAGTGCGGCAGATATTTTAAAAGTAGCCATGATTAATTTAGATAAGAAATTAACTGAAGGAAACTTTAAATCTAAGATGTTACTTCAGGTACATGATGAAATTGTTTTAGAAGTTCCTAGTTCAGAACTAGAAGAAGTTGGGAAATTAGTTAAAGATACAATGGAAAGTGCCATTGAATTGAAAGTTCCACTAATTGCAGATGAAAATAGTGGTAAAACATGGTACGAAGCTAAGTAATATACTTGGCTTTTTTCTTTTATGGTTACTTAAAAATAGATTAATACATCATTACGATTTATACTAATAAGCTTGCTTATTAAAGTGTAATAGACAGTGTAGTAAAACGAAGATATTTCTATTTTAATCAACTATAGGACTTTGTGTAATTAAACGCTTACAAAATGTGATAAAATATACTTATACAAAGGAGGATGAATAATGACTTATGAATTTAAAAATCCATCAGATGATGTGATTTATTCTTATCTAGAAAATGCTAAAAATATTGCAGTAGTAGGTCTTAGCAATGATGAAAGTAAGACAAGTAATAGGGTTGCTAAGGTACTGAAAGATTTTGGTTACAAGATTATTCCTGTAAATCCTAGCCTTGCTGGACAAGAAGTACTTGGTGAAAAGGCATATGCGAGTATCAAGGATATTCCAGTTCATGTTGATATAGTAGATGTATTTCGTAGAAGTGAATTTTTACCACAAGTTGCTGAGGAATTTATTACAACAGATGCTGACGTTTTCTGGGCTCAACTTGGGTTACAAAATGAAGAAGCAGCAGAAATTTTACGTTCTAATGGTAAAAATGATATTGTAATGAACAGATGTATAAAGATAGAATTAGCAAATTCAGGACTTGTACGTAAATAATAAACAAATCTTTTGGCAAATTCTTTTTCACTTGCTAGAATGAATACAACGTAATATTAATAAGTGAAGGAGAGAAGACTGCTTGCAGTCTTTTAATAATTATATGTATCAAGTTGTAAAATTGGTTGGAGATACCGAACCCTGGTGGTTTTTTGAGGATTGGAAAAAAGATATCATAACTTTAGAAGAATTTGATAACTTTTATGAAGCATTAAAAATATATAAAAAGAATATAGAGCAGGCAGTTGATTCCTATGAAATGTACCAAAGTAGATCAGATTTTCTAGCAACATTTTGGAATACCCAGGAACAAATTTGGTGTGAAGAATGTGGTGATTATTTACAACAGTATCACTCTTTAACTCTGCTAGAAGATTGGCATCCAGTAACTAGTTATGAGAAAAGAAATGCCTATTCAAAAAAAACAGGATGTGTTCCTTTCAAGGTATGTTCAAGAAAATTAAAAAATGAATAATAAAAAATCGTTTCTTTTAAATAAAGAAGCGATTTTTTTGTTATAACTTATTCTAATTTTCGTATTAAAATTTACAAAGGAGAAGTACATGGTGCTAGAAAAAGCAAAAATAATAATTCAATTAGCTATAGAAAGAAGTGTTCATGATATATACTTCTTACCTAAAGAAAATTTTTATGAGATTAGATATAGATCATCCAAGGAAAATAGATTGCATGAAAAGCTTTCTATTGAAGAATCATTAGCATTAATTTCACACTTTAAATTTATCTCAGGTATGAATGTAGGTGAAAAGAGACGTTCGCAACTAGGATCTTGTAATTATAGTCTTGATTCAGTAAAGAAAAGGTTACGTCTTTCAACTGTTGGTGATGTATTCGGAATGGAAAGTATGGTAATTCGAATTCTCTATAGTGAGGAGGATGACGCACAATTTTGGTTTAATGGACAAGTAGAAATCGAAAAAATCATAAATAGACGTGGTCTCTATCTATTCTCAGGTCCTGTAGGGAGTGGGAAGACGACCCTGATGTACCTTTTAGCTAGATTGAAATTTGAAGGTAAGCAAGTTATTACCATTGAAGATCCAGTTGAAATTATTCAAAAAAATTTTTTACAACTTCAATTAAATAGAGCGATAGGAAATGACTATGATAATTTGATAAAACTATCTCTCAGACATATGCCTGATTTGGTTATTGTTGGAGAAATTAGAGATGAACAAACAGCTCGTGCGGTAATACGCGCTAGTTTGACTGGCTATACAGTTTTTTCAACAATTCATGCAAAGAGTGTTGGAGGTGCCTATGAAAGACTTTTAGAACTAGGAATAAGTAAATCAGAAATTGAAAATTCCGTATCAGCAGTTATTTATCAACGTCTTTTAGTTGGTAAAGGCCTAATTGACTTTTCTATAGGTAATATACAAAATCATAGAGGGGAGAAATGGAATGAACAACTTGAAAAATTATTTGCAAATGGACATATCTCTCATGATGAGAAAGAATCCGAAAAAATTATCACTTAAAAAACAAGTGAAGCTTATTCAACTCATGAATAATTTATTCTCAAGTGGATTCACATTAACCGAAATTGTTAATTTCCTGTCAAAAAGCGGACTAGTAGAACAAGGATTTACACAAGTAATGCATAAAGACTTGACGGAAGGGAAAAATTTGTCAGAAATATTGGATCATTTAGGTTTTTCTAAAAATGTTGTAACTCAGGTTACACTTGCTGATTATCATGGAAATATTGAACAATCATTAAATTTGATAGAAATAAATTTGAGAAAGATACTTGATGTTAGAAAGAAAATAATTCAAGTTGCTACATATCCAGTAATTCTTGTTTTTTTCTTAATAGCTATTATGGTCGGACTTAACAAATATTTATTTGAACAAAATGACTCTGAGAATTATGCAAGTTTTTTTGTAAGGAACTTACCACAAATATTTTTTATTGGATCTGTATTTATAAGTATTGTAATAATATGCATATTTCTATATTTCAAGAGAAAAAAATCAATTAATAACTATCAAATAATAATGAAAATCCCTTTTATTTCTTCAGTTGTACAAACATATTTGACCGCATATTACGCGCGTGAATGGGGAAATTTAATTGGACAAGGAATTGAAATGAATAGTATTGTAAGTTTAATGCAGAGCCAAAAAAATAAACTTTTTTCTGAACTTGGATTTGAATTTTCAAAGAGAATGGAAAAAGGTCAGGAATTTAGCAAACAAGTTGAATCATATTCTTTTTTTAAAAGAGAATTAGCACTTATTATCGAATATGGAGAGATGAAATCGAAACTTGGTAAGGAGCTAGAAATTTATTCAGATGAGTGCTGGAATGAATTTTTTATAAAAATAGATAGATATCTTCAACTTATACAACCTGTAATTTTTCTTTTTGTAGCACTTATGATAATTATGATTTATGCGGCTATGTTGCTGCCAATTTACCAAAATATGGAGGGATTTATATGAGAAAAATCTTAAGAAAACGTCTACCAGCCTTTACTTTAATTGAAATGTTAATCGTCCTTCTTATAATCAGTGTTTTGATTTTATTATTTGTACCAAATTTATCTAAACAAAAAGAAAAAATAAATGAAACCGGCCAAGGAGCAGTAGTAAAAGTTGTGGAGAGCCAAGCGGAGTTATTTGAGCTAAATAATGGAAAATCAGCTAGTTTAAAAGAATTACTAGCAGATAACAGTATCACACAGGAACAGTATAAGACTTATAAGGAATACTATGAAAAAAATTCAAATAAGACAGCTAAGATTCCGAATTAGTGCCTTTACATTATTAGAAAGTCTGATGAGTTTATTTGTAATATCCTTTATTCTTATTGTGTTTACAATATCATTTACAAATAAAATAAATATTATAAAAGGAGAGCTATTTATTTTGAGATTTGAGCGTATTTATAGGGATACACAATTTCAAAGTATGGTAAGAAAACAATCCAATAATTTAGAGATTGTAAATAAAAAGCTTTTGTATCTTGGAAAGGAAGTTGAAATTCCTAATCAAGTAGAATTTGTTAATTCATATAATATACGCTTTTCTGAAGATGGGGGAAATTCAAGTTTACAAAAAATTGAAATTTATCTTCCGTATACGAAGAAGAAGTTGAATTATCAGTTGTATGTAGGGAGTGGTAAATATAAAAAAAGTATTAGTTAAGGGATATATATTATTAGAAAGCCTATTTGCATTATCACTTCTATCTATACTTACTACGATTATCCTTTTCGAAGTAGATAAAAGTCGTAAAGAACATACGGAATTATTGCATCAAGCAGAAGTCTTAAATGTTGCTAAAATGGCTTACGATTCTGAGATAAATGATTTACAGATAAATGGCGTATCTGTAAAGATTGAAAAAAGCGAAACTACAATAAAAATTTATGACAATCAAAAGGAGGTATTAAAGCTTGAATTTAAATAGAATCAAAGCTTTTACTTTGATTGAGTGTTTAGTAGCTCTTTTTGTAATATCTGGAAGTTTAATGGTTGTACAAGGATTAACAAAACTGTTAAGTGAAGATATGAGGTATATAAATACAGATAAAACGCTTGATTGGCAACTTTTTTGTGGCATGCTCAGAAGAGAATTAGATGGAAGCGAATTAATAAAAGTTGAAAATAATTATTTATATGTGAAGAAGGATAATAGTCTTAGATTTGGTCAACCAGTGGGAAGTCCAGATTTTCGTAAGACACATTCGAGTGGTAGAGGGTATCAACCAATGATTTTTGGCCTAAAATCCACACAAATTAAAGAACTTGATAAATTGGTTACATTTGAAATTACTTTTGATAATGGACAGAGCTTTAGTATGCTCTATAAATTTCAAGAAGGGATGGAATAATGAAAGTTAGAGCAGGTATATTAATACATGTTTTATTTTTAGCAATAATTTTTACATTCATTTTAGAATTTTATATCACGGCGACTATAGATGATAGGAAAAATATCGAATCTCAAATAAATCAAATTAAGGCAGAAATGATTATCGATCTTGCTAAGAATAAAATTAAAACAAATAGGGAGGAGAAAGGACAATTAGAATTCGATAATGGAATTTGCTATTTTGAAACTGAAGATGAGCATTATAATTTTAAGATTCAATTTACAAAAGAAAAAGAACAGCCTTACTTCTTTAAGGTCGCAAAATAAATTTGATTTTGCTATACTTTAGATTATGGAAATAACAGAAAAAGCACCCGCGAAAATTAATTTAGGATTAGATATAATCGGAAAAAGATCAGATGGCTTTCATGAGCTTGATATGATTATGGCAAGTGTAGATTTAGCAGATCGAATAACTATCAAGGAGCTTGATAGAGATAAGATAGTTATCAAGTCGAATAGTATATCAGTTCCACAAAATAGTAAAAATCATGCTTATAAAGCTGCTCAAGTAATTAAACGAGAATTTAATATAAAAAAAGGAGTAGAAATTTTCATTCATAAGATTACACCTGTTGCAGCTGGTTTAGCAGGGGGATCAAGCGATGCTGCTGCCACACTTCGTGCTTTGAATACTTTATGGAATCTACAACTTTCTAAAGAAGAGCTTGCTAAACTAGGTGAAGAGGTAGGAAGCGATGTCCCATACTGTGTCTATGGTGGAATAGCACGTGTTGGTGGACGTGGTGAAATCGTAAACCCACTACCTAATAATTTAAACTATTGGGTAGTGCTAGTTAAACCAGAATTTGGAGTATCAACACCAGCAGTTTTTAAAAAAGTTAGCCTAGACTCAGTCAAACATGCTAATATTGATATTTTAGAAGAAGCTGTCATCAACAAAAATATGGACATAATAAATGAAAATTTAGCAAATTCATTGGAACCCATAACAGTAAATATGCACCCAGAGATATTAAAGATAAAACAAGTTCTTTCTGAGGCTGGTGCCGATGGTGTTCTAATGAGTGGTAGTGGTCCTACAGTATTTGCAATTTTTGATAAAAAAAGTAGAGCTGAAAGAGCAGTAAATAGCATAAAGGGATTTTGTAAAGAAGTATATTTAGTAAGAAATTTATGATTACACTTGTAAACGATAAATGTATTTGTTATAATTCAAACATACATTAATAAAGAAAGTATAGGATATAATAAACATATGAAAAAAATAGCAACTGTTTTTACAATTTTAATCGTGGCAGTAGGTTTAGTAGCCTGCAGTAAACAAAAAACAAGTGATAAGATTCAAATAATTACAACTTTTTATCCCATGTATGAATTTACTAAAGAAGTAGCTGGAGATCATGCTGACGTGTCTTACCTAGTACCAGCAGGTCAAGAAGTTCATGATTATGAACCAAGTGCGCGTGATATGGCAAAAATTACTAACAGCGATGTCTTAGTATATAATAATGATAATTTAGAAAAATGGTTCAGCAATGCTAAAAAGAACATCAAAAATAAAACATTAATTATTGAAGCAAGTAAAAATGTAAAAATGTTAGAATTTGATAAAGAGGCTGGACATGATCATAAGGAAGATTCTGATAGTGACCATAGTCATGACGAGGGATCTGTTGACCCTCATACATGGCTTTCGTTGAAAAATGCTCAGATTGAAGTTCAAACTATTGCTGATGATCTTTCAAAAAAATATCCGGATTATAAAGAAGATTTTCAAAAAAATGCCCAAGCATATTTGGAGAAACTTGATAATTTGGAGAAAGAGTATGCGACTAGTTTGGATTCTGCTAGTAATAAGAAATTTGTAACTCAGCATGCAGCATTTGGTTACTTGGCTAATGATTATGGATTGACACAAATAGCAATTGCAGGTCTTACTCCTGATGCTGAACCATCAAGTGCTACTCTTGCAAAACTCAAAAAAATAATGCAAGAAAATAATCTCAATATTGTTTACTTTGAAGAAAATGCTGACGATAAGATTGCTAAAACTTTAGCTAATGAGGTTGGTGCAGAAACACTAGTTCTTAATACTGTTGAAGGTATAACAAAGGATGAGCAGAAAAATGGAGCCACTTATATTTCAATAATGGAGGCAAACCTAGAAAATCTAAAGAAGAGCGTAAAGTAAATGCGATATATTGATGTAAAAGATTTGTCTTTTTACTATGATGACGAGCCTGTGTTAGAAGATATAAGTTATTATGTGGATGACAAAGAGTTTGTAACGTTGACAGGAGAAAATGGGGCTGCTAAGTCTACTCTACTAAAAGCAACTCTTGGAATATTACATCCTCAAAAAGGAATCGTAGAAATATCAAAACTTAATAATAAAGGAAAGAAATTAAGAATTTCATACCTACCTCAACAAGTGGCAAGTTTTAATGCTGGATTTCCTAGTACAGTTTATGAATTTGTATCTAGTGGGCGTTTCCCAAGAAATGGATGGTTTAAGAAACTAACCGCTCATGACTATGAGCATGTTGAAAAATCTTTGAAGTCAGTCGGAATGTGGGGATTTAAGGATAAGAAAATTGGGGAACTATCTGGTGGGCAAAAGCAAAGAATAGTCATTGCTAGAATGTTTGCTTCTGATCCTGATTTATTTATTCTTGATGAGCCTACAACTGGGATGGATGATGTAAGTAGACGTGATTTTTATGAATTAATGCACCATAGTGTTCATCATCATGGAAAATCAGTTTTAATGATTACACATGATGCTGAGGATGTTAAAGAATTTGCTGATAGAAATATTCATTTAGTGCGAAATCAAGATTCGCCTTGGCGTTGTTTTAGCGTCCATAATGAAAGTCATGACGATTGGAGGAGTGAGTGATGGAGATACTTCAATATGACTTTATGGTACGTGCCCTTCTAGCAATTGTTGCAATGTCACTTTTTGCCCCATTACTTGGTGTATTTCTGATTTTAAGAAGACAAAGTTTAATGAGTGATACACTGAGTCATGTTTCATTGGCTGGTGTTGCTTTTGGATTGTTACTCGGCATCTCTCCAACTATTACAACTCTAATAGTTGTAGTTTTAGCTGCAATATTACTCGAATATCTGAGAACCGTTTATAGTGATTTTCTCGAAGTAGCAACAGCCATATTGATGAGTTTGGGGTTATCAGTTGCTCTGATTGTTACAAGTAAATCAGGTGGTGCAAATTCGGTAAATATAGATCAATACCTTTTTGGTTCAATTGTTACAATTTCAAATACTCAAGTTATACTACTTTTTGTTATGGCTGCAGTTATTTTGGTTTTATTTCTACTTTTTATTAGACCAATGTACGTTTTAACTTTTGATGAAGATGTAGCCTTTGTTGATGGACTACCAGTGAGATTGATGTCAGTTGCATTTAATGTAGTTACCGGTATTGCAATTGCCTTGATGATTCCAGTTGCTGGTGCCTTACTTGTGAGTGCTATCATGGTAATGCCAGCTAGTATTGCCCTTCGTTTAGCTAGATCTTTTAAGACAGTTATGTTAATTAGTGTAGTTCTTGGATTTATTGGTATGGTGAGTGGATTACTTATATCTTACTACGCATCAACACCAGCCAGCGCAAGTATTACAATAGTATTTGTCTTTATGTTTATATTGATGTTTGTCTATAAGAGACTAACAATTAAAAATAAATAAACTAAAAATCCTCAGTTAACTTCTTGAAAAAGTTGTTCTGAGGATTTTTAGTTAAGTAAATTTTAAGAAAAAATTTGTAAAGTATCATCAAATGTCTTACTAGGTGCAAAAATTTGTATTTTTTGTTCAGTAAGAGGGTGAGTGAATGAAAGTTCTTTTGAATGGAGCATAAGTCTATTAGCTTTTAACTTACCATATACTTTATCACCAATAAGGGGATGTGACTCATAAGCAAGATGAACACGAATTTGATGTGTCCTTCCTGTCTCGAGTCTACACTCTACAAGGGAAACTTGAGAAAAGTTTTTAATAATTTTTACATTAGTTATTGCTTTTTTACCAGATGAACTTACAATCTGTTTCTTTTTATCATGACGGTCTCGTCCTATAGGCTTATTGACAGTGAAGCTTGTTTTGTTAAAATTACCTTGAGAAAGTGCCTGGTAAGTACGATGTATTTGTCGTTTTTCAAGCATTTGGCTGAGAATCGGTAGAATAAACTGGTTTTTAGCAAAAAGGATTGCTCCACTTGTTTCTTGATCTAGACGATGGACAACATAAGCTGGATGATTAAGGTATGCTGAGACGTGGTTCAAAAGAGCAATTTCGTTTGGATTATTAGGATGGGTTTTCATACCTTCCGGTTTATTAACGATTATGATATGTTCATCTTCGAAAAGGATGTCTACAAATTCTTTTTGACCATATGTTATTTTTGTTTGCGGAAAATCCTCAAGGTCAAATTTTATTGTGATAACATCTCCTTTCATAACCTTGTCGTTCCAATTGACATTTTGGTTATTTACAAGTATATTTTTTTTAGTCCTTAGAAAATGACGTTGTTTGCGAGGAACGAGCCATTTTTCTTCTAGCAAGTTATTTATTGTTATATTTTGAAATTTTTGTGGTATTGTAATCTTATATTCCATAATAAATATTTTATCATAATATTGCATTAATTATTATTAAATAAAAACAAGTGGAGGTTAAACACTTGAGCGAAAAATATAGTCGAACAAACAGAAATAAGAAGTCAAAGAAGGGAGGAAGGAAATTTTCTCCATTTGCTGATGAAAAAGAAACTAATAAAGACAATCAACAAACTACTAATGAAGATACAGTTGAAGTTTTTTCTGATGAATCATTAAAAAAACCAGTTGACAATGATAAGGAAAAAAAATCAAAGCATCCTAAATGGGATAAATTTAGAAATTGGTGGAAACGTCATAATTTAACTAAAGCACTATTACTATTGATTTTGACATTCATTTTAGTTATTGGGGGTTATCTTTTTTATCTTGCAAAGACAGCAAATGTTTCAGACTTACAAGAGTCTTTGAGAACTACTACTACAATTATGGATAAAGATGGTGACGCGGCTGGTACAATGTATGGTCAGAAAGGGACATATGTTGATATTGACAAAATATCGCCTAACGTCATTAATGCTGTTGTTGCAACAGAAGATAGGACATTTTATGAAAATAGGGGAGTTAATATTAAGCGTACCTTACTTGCCGTAGCTACTTTTGGTAGATTTGGTGGAGGCTCAACAATAACACAACAATTAGCAAAGAATGCATATCTTTCTCAAAATAGGACCATTGATAGAAAGGCCAAAGAAATATTTTTGGCTATGGAGATAACTAAGAAATATAAAAAAGATGACATCATGGCTATGTATCTTAATAATTCATATTTTGGTAATGGTATATGGGGAATCGAAGATGCATCTCATAAATACTTTGGGAAGAATGCAAGTGATCTAACGATTGATGAAGGGGCTACGTTAGCAGGTATACTTAAATGGCCTGAAGTATATAACCCTTTATATAAAGATGGTACTTATGCGACAGATAGACGTAATACAGTATTACAAAATATGACCAATGCAGGTTTCTTATCACAGGCAGATGCAGATCAGTATTCTGCAATTAATATGCAGAGTGTAATAGCAGATGATTATGTTGGGAAAAATAATGATTATAAATATCCATCATATTTTGATGCTGTGATTCAAGAAGCTATAAGTAAGTATGGCTTAACAGAAAATGAAATATTAAATAATGGATATAAAATATATACGGGATTAGATCAAAATTATCAATACGGTCTTCAACAAACTTATGCATCCACTGATTTATTTCCTATTGCAGCTGACGGAACTGTTGCTCAAAGTGCGAGTGTTGCACTAGATCCGAGTAGTGGAGCAGTAGCTGCCCTAGTTGGTAAGGTTCCTACAGAGGCTGATAATTCTTTCCGTGGATTTAACTTTGCTACACAGTCACAAAGAAGTCCGGGTTCTGCTATTAAACCATTGGTTGTATATAGCCCAGCTATTGAAGCTGGATGGTCTATCAATGAAATGCTTGAAGATCAACCTCATGATTATAATGGATACAAACCTGAAAATTATTCTAAAACTTATCAGGGTGAAATCCCAATGTATCAAGCTCTTGCCCAAAGTTTAAATCTTCCAGCAGTTTATACAGTGAATAAGTTAGGTGTTAAGACAGCAGTTGCGAAAGGTAAATCCTTTGGTCTCAACCTATCAGAAAAAAATGAAGAATTACAGGTGGCTCTTGGTGGTGGAGTAGCGACAAATCCATGGCAAATGGCACAAGCTTATGGTACATTTGCTAATAATGGAATTATGAATGAAGCACATTTAATTACTAAAATTGAAAATTCAAGTGGACAAGTAATTAAAACATATCAACAAAATCAAAAACGAGTAATTGATAAAAATACAAATGACAAAATGACAAGTATGATGCTTGGAACATATACTAACGGTACAGGTATATATGCTGTACCAAGTGGATACACGTTAGCAGGTAAAACGGGTACAACTGAAACTCCCGATAACACAGGGAATACTAATGACCAATGGGTTATTGGCTATACACCGGATATAGTTATGGCATTGTGGTTGGGATTTGAAAAAACTGATGAAACACATTTCCTACAAGGATCTAGTACCGATCAAGCATCCACAATATTTAGAACAGCAGCAAGCTATATTCTTCCTTATACCAAAGGTACACAATTCTCAGTAGAAAATGCTTATGCAATGAATGGGCAGGATCCTATAATAAATCAAACAGAGAAACCTAACACAGAGGCTCAGGATAATATACTTAAAGATGCTCAGGAAAAAGCTAAAGATATTTCTGGCAAAGTTAAGGATAAAGTTAAAGACTCTGGCATAGGAGATAAATTAAAAGATTTCTGGGATGATTTACGTTCAAGATTTTAGTAATTGTCAATTATGTTATAATATGATAAAATAAACTTTCGATAGGAGTAAACATGTTAAAAAAAGCATCTCTTGCGTGCACAGTATGTGGATCACGCAATTATTCAATAAATGTAAGTAGTAATGCTAAAGAAAAACGTTTAGTTGTAAATAAATTTTGTAAGCATTGTAAAAAACACACAGAACATAAAGAAACGAGGTAAGAGCTTATAGCTCATAAGAAAGTATGAATTTTATCAAAAGTGTCTTCGATTTAATGAAAAAAGTTACTTGGCCAACTAAAAAAGAAGCAGCAATTGATTTCGCGGGAGTTATCGAATATTCTGCTTTCTTCTTGGTTATCATTTATGTATTTGATACTTTGATTAAAACAGGTATCACATCAATCTTAAGTTTATTTGCAAAATAGTATAGCTAATTTAAACTTTTATGATATAATAAAAAAAACGAAGCCTTTAGGGGCTTTTTTAAGTTGAAAAGTTTGTTTTCTTGATGGTTAGACGAATAGAAAACTAGTGTAATTGACTAATTAAAAGGAGAAAAAATGGATAATTTAACAAGTTTCGATCAAGGTTGGTTTGTAATTCAAACTTATTCAGGATATGAAAATAAGGTAAAAGAAACTTTACTTGAACGTGCACAAACTTATAATATGACTGACAATATTCTTCGAATTGAAATTCCAACTGAAACAGTAACTCAAGAAGTTAATGGAAAAGTTAAAGAAACTGAAGAAAATATGTTTCCAGGTTATGTTTTAGTTGAGATGAATATGACTGATGAAGCATGGTTTGTTGTCCGTAACACACCTAACGTTACTGGTTTCGTAGGAAGCCATGGTAATCGTAGTAAACCAACGCCTTTGTTTGAAGAAGAAATTCGACATATTCTTAATGGTATGGGCAAAACATTACGTACTCAAGAACTTGACCTTAATATTGGTGATCCAGTTAAAATTATTGATGGTGCATTTGCTAACATGGTCGGGAATGTTGTTGAAGTTGTTGATAATCGTAAACTTAAAGTTTCAATCGAAATGTTTGGTCGTGAAACAATTGTTGACCTTGACATAGATCAAATTGACGAAATTGGTGAATAATCTAAAATTAGAGAGCTTGCTCTCTTTTTTTGAACAAAAATATTTTTGTAATATAGTCACTTAAAAATAGATTGATACATCGTTGCGATTTACACTAATAAGCTTGCATATTTAAGTGTAATTGACAGCGTAGTAAAACGAAGATATTTCCATTTTAATCAACTATATTTTCCTAAAATATTTTCTGTAAATTTTCGAAATATTCAACTTAAGGGATTTTTTTGTTATAATAGTAAAAACAAATTCAAGGAGAATCAGATGTCATTAATATATCAAAGTACAAGAGATAAGAACAATCAAGTAACATCAAGTCAAGCAATACTTCAAGGTCTTGCAGTTGATGGGGGGCTATATGTTCCTACAGTTATTCCAAATATTGACTTAGATTTTGATTTCTTAAAAAATGCAAGTTATCAAGAGGTAGCAAAAGTTATTTTGTCTGTATTTCTCGATGATTTTACAGAGGAAGAACTTTCTTATTGTATTGATAATGCATATGACAAAAAATTTGATGATTCTTTAATTGCTCCTTTGATGAAGGTAGGTGAACACTATAATTTAGAATTATTCCATGGAAACACAATAGCTTTTAAAGATATGGCCCTATCGATATTACCTTATTTACTTACAACTTCTGCTAAAAAAGAAGGAGTTGAAAATGAAATTGTAATCCTTACTGCTACAAGTGGAGACACTGGTAAGGCTGCGATGGCTGGATTTGCTGATGTTCCTAATACTCAAATTATTGTTTTTTATCCAAAAGATGGCGTAAGTGAGATTCAAAAACAGCAGATGGTTACTCAAACGGGTGACAACACACATGTTGTTGCTATAGATGGTAATTTTGATGATGCTCAGACTCAAGTTAAGAAGATGTTCAATGATACTGACCTTAGGGAGAAGATGCTAGCTAACAATAAGCAATTTTCAAGTGCTAACTCGATGAATATCGGTCGACTAGTACCACAAATCGTCTATTATGTTTATGCTTACGCTCAGCTCCTGAAAAATGGTGCAATAGTGGAAGGTGAGAAAGTTAATTTTAGCGTTCCAACAGGTAATTTCGGAAATATTTTAGCTGCCTACTATGCTAAACAGATTGGTTTACCAATTAATAAATTAATCTGTGCTTCAAATGAAAACAATGTTCTAACAGACTTCTTTAATACAGGAGCCTATGATAGGAATCGTGATTTCTTTGTTACATCAAGCCCGTCAATGGATATTTTGGTTTCTAGTAATCTAGAAAGATTAGTTTTCCATGCAACAGGTAATAATGATGTTGAAACACGTGACTTGATGGATAAGCTAGTTCAAAGTGGCAAGTATGAAATATCTGATGAGATGAATAATAACTTGGAAGATTTTATTGCAGGTTTTGCCAGTCAAAAACAAACAAGCGATGAAATAGCTACTATCTCTAATAAATTCTCTTATGTGGAAGACCCTCATACTGCAGTGGCAAATGCAGTTTATGATATTTATAAGGAAGGGGCAGATGATAAGACAATCACAGTTGTTGTTTCAACTGCTAGTCCTTATAAATTCCCACGTGTAGTAGTTGAAGCATTAACTAGTAAAACAAGTGAGCTAGATGACTTTGCTTTAGTTGATGAACTTGAGAAATTATCAGGAGTTAAACCACCTGCTGCAGTTAAAGATTTGAAGACAGCGCCTGTTCTTCATAAAACAGTAGTTGATGTTGATCAAATGCAAAATGAAGTTGAAAAATATTTGAAATTAAAATAAAGAATCGAGGGAATTAGTTTCCCTCGATTTTTTGGCTATTTTATTAATGTATGATTCAAATAATACATCTATAAGAAAGATAAATAGTACTATCATATGGAGATTTAAACTATTATTTGTATCAATAAGAGTTATGAACCAGAGCATTATTATACTCACGTTAGCAACAAAATATTTTTTAGAAATAGTTTGTAGTGCTAACTTGTAGTTTCTCTCATCAGTCAACTCAATCCTTTTTTTGTGGAGGACATTTTCATCTTTCATCTCGCTATATTCGTTATAAAGCATGTAGAGGTGGTAGCTAATAAAAATAAGTGAAAGTGTAGTTGCGAGCACGGGACTATTTTTAAAGACAATACTTGATAAAAGAAAAACAATAAAAGTAACCATAAGAGTTAAGGTTATAATCTTCAAAGGAAAAATCTTTTTTCGATAAAGCTTTTCGAATTTATCATCTGTTGAATAGTCATCCAAATCAAATAAATACCATAATAAATTACTTGAATCCCAAAACATATAAGGCCCCTTTCTGATAAAAAGCAAACTTTCTTCTATATAAATGATTAACTATTAATTTTAAAAATCTTTTTCTTCTGGAAAAGGAAAAGAAATATAAATACCGTTGATAAGGGATAAAATAATTACTGACATCAATAATAGATCTATATTATTTGTTAATATACCTAAGCCTGTGATAAGTATAAGTCCTAAATAATTAATAACTTCTAATTTAGTGAATGCAATTCTCACAATTTGTAAATTTCTCTCGTCTAAAAGTTCAATTCGAGCTTTCTTTAAATTTTGAGAATTACTGTAGTATTTAATATCACGTGCTGTACCCTTAACGGCGAATGTAATACAAATGCTGCAGATTAAAACGTTGATTAAAGTAGAATGAAATAATAAATTTACAGATGCTGTTAAAATGATTGTAAGTACCATATATTCAATAATATTTATAAATAAAATTTTTTTGAAAAATAATTCTTTTACATCTGAATCACTTTTTAGTTTATTAAGATCAAATAAATACCAAATCATAAATTTTCCTCCTCCAGGTCAAAAATGAAAATGTCTTCTATGGTTTTATCAAAGTATTGAGCAATTTTATGTGCTAATACTAATGATGCCTTATATTTTCCAGATTCAAGTGAAATAATTGTTTGTCTAGATACCTCTAAGATATCAGCTAGTGCTGTTTGTGATATACCTTCAGCTTCTCTCAGTTCTCTAAGTCTAGTTTTCATATGCAATGTCTTTCTGTTAAGTATACTTTACACTTGAAGTATAAAATATAAAAACTTCATTGTCAAGCTAGCTTTACATATCAAAGAAATAAAAAATATTTTTCAATTTATAAGGAAAAAGACTTGCAAAGACAAAAACATTTTGTTAGTATAGTCAAGTACTGCGTAAAGCGCAGACTATGGCATTGAAGCAAGAGGTTGCGACACACCCGGGAGCATTGCCAAGCCCGAAATGTTGGTTTTCTTGTGGAGCTAGCCTATTCAAGACAATAGACGAGAGGAGAAAAAATGGCAAACAAAAAAATTCGCATTCGTTTGAAAGCTTACGAACATCGTATCCTTGATCAAGCGGCTGAAAAGATCGTAGAAACTACAAAACGTACAGGTGCTAAAGTAAGTGGACCAATTCCATTACCAACTGACCGTAGCCTATACACAATCATCCGTGCGACTCATAAATACAAAGATAGCCGTGAACAATTCGAAATGCGCACACACAAACGCTTAATCGATATCATCGAACCAACTCAAAAAACAGTTGATGCATTGATGAAACTTGATTTACCAAGCGGTGTAAACATCGAAATTAAATTATAAGAAAGGGAACTCTAATGACAAAAGGAATCTTAGGGAAAAAAGTGGGAATGACCCAAATCTTCACTGAGTCTGGAGAATTAATTCCAGTAACTGTCATCGAAGCAACTCCAAACGTTGTTCTTCAAGTTAAAACTGTTGAAACTGACGGTTATGAAGCAACACAAGTTGGTTTTGATGATAAACGTGAAGTTTTGAGTAACAAACCTGCCAAAGGTCATGTTGCTAAAGCAAATACGGCTCCTAAGCGCTTCATTCGTGAATTTAAAGGTATTGAAGGCTTAGAAGTTGGTTCAGAAATTACTGTCGATACATTCGCAGCTGGAGATATCGTTGATGTCACAGGTACGACTAAAGGTAAAGGTTTCCAAGGGGTTATTAAACGCCACGGGCAATCACGCGGGCCAATGGCTCACGGTTCTCGTTACCACCGTCGTCCAGGGTCAATGGGTCCTGTAGCGCCTAACCGCGTGTTCAAAAATAAACACTTGGCAGGTCGTATGGGTGGTAACCGTGTAACAATTCAAAATCTTGAAGTTGCACAAGTAGTTCCAGAAAAGAATGTTATCCTTATTAAAGGTAATGTTCCTGGATCTAAAAAATCGCTCATCACAATCAAAACTGCAGTAAAATCTGCGAAATAATAGAGAAGGGAGAAACTTACCAAAATGGCTAACGTAGCATTATTTAAACAAGATGGTAGCAAAGCTGGCGAAGTTACTCTGAATGACGCAGTATTTGGTATTGAACCAAATGAAACTGTAGTTTTCGATGTAATCCTAAGCCAACGTGCTAGCAAACGCCAAGGTACACATGCTGTTAAAAATCGTTCAGCAGTATCTGGTGGTGGTCGTAAACCATGGCGTCAAAAGGGTACTGGACGCGCTCGTCAAGGATCAATCCGTAGCCCACAATGGCGTGGTGGTGGAGTAGTCTTCGGACCAAACCCACGTAGCTATGCATACAAACTTCCACAAAAAGTTCGTCAATTAGCACTTAAATCTGTTTACTCAGAAAAAGTTGCTGAAGACAAACTTGTTGCTGTTGATGCATTAAACTTTGACGCACCAAAAACTAGCGAATTTACAAAAGTTCTTTCAGCACTAGCAATCGACAAGAAAGTTCTTGTTATTGTAGAAAACGAAGGAAATGAATTTGCTGAACTATCTGCTCGTAACATTTCAAACGTACAAGTAACAACTGCTAACTCAGCAAGTGTACTTGATATCGTTAACAATGATAAATTATTGGTTACTCAAGCAGCTCTATCTCAAATCGAGGAGGTCCTTGCATAATGAACCTTTATGATGTAATCAAAAAGCCAATCATCACTGAAGCATCTATGCTTGCAATGGATGAAAAGAAATATACTTTTGAAGTTGACTCACGTGCTCACAAATTAGTTATCAAACAAGCTGTTGAAGCTGCCTTTGATGGAGTAAAAGTTGCTTCTGTAAATACAATTAACGTTAAACCAAAAGCAAAACGTGTCGGACGTTATTCTGGATATACAAACAAGTATAAAAAAGCAATCATCACACTAACAGAAGATTCTAAGAACATCGAAATCTTCGGTGAATAATTAAAGGAGGAAAAACGTGGGAATTAAAGTTTATAAACCTACCACTAACGGTCGTCGTAATATGACTGGTAGCGACTTTGCAGAAATCACTACAAGTACTCCTGAAAAGAGCTTGTTAGTTTCTCTAAAAAGCAAAGCAGGTCGTAACAACAACGGTCGTATCACTGTTCGTCACCAAGGTGGTGGACACAAACGTAAATACCGTTTAGTTGACTTCAAACGTACTAAAGATGGCGTTGTTGCTAAAGTATCACAAATCGAATATGATCCAAACCGTTCAGCTAATATTGCATTAATTACATACTCTGACGGTATCAAATCTTACATTCTTGCACCTAAAGGTCTAGAAGTTGGAATGACTGTTGTTTCAGGTCCTGATGCAGATATTAAAGTTGGTAATACATTACCACTTGCTAATATCCCAGTTGGTACATTGATTCACAACATCGAACTTAAACCTGGTAAAGGTGGACAACTTATCCGTTCTGCTGGAACAAGTGCACAAGTACTTGGTAATGAAGGTAAATACGTATTAGTTCGTCTTAACTCTGGTGAAGTTCGTATGATTCTTTCAACTTGCCGTGCAACTATTGGTGTAGTTGGGAATGAACAACACAGCCTTATCAACATTGGTAAAGCTGGACGTAACCGTTGGAAGGGTATCCGCCCAACTGTACGTGGATCTGTAATGAACCCGAACGATCACCCACACGGTGGTGGTGAAGGTAAACAACCAGTTGGTCGTAAAGCTCCAGTATCACCTTGGGGACAACCAGCAATCGGACTTAAAACACGTAGCAAAAAAGCTAAATCTAATAAGCTTATTGTTCGTCGTCGCGGTCAAAAATAAATCTTCAAAGTTGAAATTTTACAAGGAGTTGATTGCTTAGCAATCAACTATCTTGTTGAAATATATCAATCCGCCAACCCTGCCATAGTAGCAGTCGTGGTTAATATTTAAAGGAGAAATTAAATAAAATGGGACGCAGTCTTAAAAAAGGACCTTTCGTCGATGAGCATTTAATGAAAAAAGTTGAAGCTCAAGCAAATGACGAAAAGAAAAAAGTAATTAAAACTTGGTCACGTCGTTCAACGATTTTCCCAAGTTTCATCGGATACACTATCGCTGTTTATGATGGACGTAAACATGTACCAGTTTACATTCAAGAAGACATGGTAGGTCACAAGCTTGGTGAATTTGCACCAACTCGTACTTACAAAGGTCACGCAGCAGACGATAAGAAAACAAGACGTTAATAGGAGGAGAATGAAATGGCAGAAAATACTTCAGCTAAAGCTACTGCACGTACAGTACGCGTTTCGCCTCGTAAATCACGTTTGGTTATCGATTTGATCCGTGGAAAAAACATTGCAGAAGCAATTACAATTTTAAAATTTACACCAAATAAAGCAGCAGGAATTATTGAAAAAGTATTGAACTCAGCAGTTGCAAACGCTGAAAACAATCTTGGTCTTGAAAAAGCTGATTTGTATGTAAGCGAAGCATTCGTAAACGAAGGACCAACGATGAAACGTTTCCGTCCACGTGCGAAAGGTAGTGCTTCACCAATCAACAAACGTACAAGCCACATTACAGTGGTTGTAAAAGAAAAATAAGGAGGTAAAATCGTGGGTCAAAAAGTAAATCCAATCGGTATGCGTATCGGAGTTATCCGCGACTGGGATGCCAAGTGGTATGCTGAAAAAGAATACGCGGATTACCTTCATGAAGATCTTGCAATCCGTAATCTTATTCAAACTCGTTTAGCAGATGCTTCAGTATCAACTATTGAAACTGAACGTGCTGTGAATAAAGTAATCGTTACTATTCACACTGCTAAACCAGGTATGGTAATCGGTAAAAGTGGAGCAAACGTTGATGCACTTCGTGCAGATTTGAATGCTCTTACTGGAAAACAAGTTCATATCAACATTGTTGAAATCAAGAAACCTGATCTTGATGCTCATCTAGTTGGTGAAGGAATTGCACGTCAATTAGAAGCACGTGTAGCATTCCGTCGTGCACAAAAACAAGCTATCCAACGTACAATGCGTGCTGGAGCTCGAGGAATTAAAACTCAAGTATCTGGTCGTTTGAATGGTGCTGATATCGCTCGTGCTGAAGGTTATTCAGAAGGAACTGTTCCTTTACATACACTTCGCTCAGATATCGACTATGCTTGGGAAGAAGCTGATACAACTTACGGTAAACTAGGTGTTAAAGTCTGGATCGACCGTGGAGAAATTCTTCCAACAAGAAAATCAGTGAAAGGAGATAAATAGTTCATGTTAGTACCTAAACGTGTAAAACACCGTCGTGAGTTCCGTGGGAAAATGCGTGGTGAAGCTAAAGGTGGTAAAGAAGTATCATTCGGTGAATACGGTCTTCAAGCGACAACAAGTCATTGGATTACTAACCGCCAAATCGAAGCTGCCCGTATCGCAATGACTCGTTACATGAAGCGTGGTGGGAAAGTTTGGATTAAAATCTTCCCTCACAAATCATACACAAGTAAAGCCATTGGGGTTCGTATGGGTAAAGGTAAAGGGGCTCCAGAAGGCTGGGTTGCACCAGTTAAACGCGGTAAAGTAATGTTCGAAATCGCAGGAGTTTCTGAAGAGGTTGCTCGTGAAGCTCTACGCCTTGCTTCTCATAAATTGCCAGTAAAAACTAAGATTGTAAAACGTACGGAGGATTCAAATGAAGCTTAATGAAGTAAAAACACTTTTGACTGAACTTCGTGGACTTTCTGCAGATGAGCTTGCAAATCGTGAGCAAGAACTTAAGAAAGAATTATTCGAACTACGTTTTCAAGCTGCAGCTGGTCAACTTGAAAATACAGCGAAAATTGACGAAGTTAAAAAATCAATCGCACGTGTAAAAACTGTTGCACGTGAATCAAAATAATAGATAGGGGAGGAAGATCATGTCTGAACGTAACCAACGTAAAGTTTATCAAGGTCGTGTGGTATCTGACAAAATGGATAAAACAATAACTGTTGTTGTCGAAACTAAACGTAACCACCCTGTCTATGGTAAACGTATTAACTATTCTAAAAAATACAAAGCTCATGACGAAAACAATCAAGCGAAAACAGGCGACATCGTTCGCATTATGGAAACTCGTCCATTGTCAAAAGACAAACGTTTCCGCTTAGTTGAAATCGTTGAAGAAGCTGTAATTATCTAAATCTGAAAGGAGAACAAAACAGTGATTCAAGCAGAAACTCGTTTGAAAGTTGCTGATAACAGCGGTGCTCGTGAAATCCTTACTATCAAGGTTCTTGGTGGTTCAGGACGTAAAACAGCAAACATCGGTGATGTTATCGTTGCAACTGTAAAAGCTGCAACTCCTGGAGGAGTTGTGAAAAAAGGTGAAGTTGTTAAAGCAGTAATCGTACGTACTAAAACAGGCGCTCGTCGTGCTGATGGTTCATACATTAAATTTGATGAAAATGCTGCTGTTATCATCCGTGATGACAAAACACCTCGTGGAACTCGTATCTTTGGCCCAGTTGCCCGCGAATTGCGTGAAGGAAACTTCATGAAGATCGTTTCACTTGCACCAGAAGTTCTATAATAATAGAATAATCGCATAGTCCCCTCCTCTAATTTGAGTGAGGGTGTCCATTGGACGTAAGAAAATAAAGGAGAAACCTAATAATGTTTGTAAAAACAGGCGATAATGTTAAGGTCATTGCTGGTAAAGATAAAGGCAAGACTGGTAAAGTTATCAAAGCTTTACCAAAAGTAAATAAAGTTGTTGTTGAAGGTGTTGCTATTATGAAAAAACACCAAAAACCAAACAACGAAAATCCAAATGGTGCTATTCTTGAATTAGAAGCACCAATCAACGCATCAAATGTTCAAGTTCTTGACAAAAATGGTGTTGCTGGTCGTGTTGGATACAAAGTTGAAGGCGACAAAAAAGTTCGTTACAACAAAAAATCTGGCGAAATCCTAGATTAATCACGTAAGAGAGGAGGAAAAAAATGGCTAATCGTTTAAAAGAAAAATATAGTGCTGAAGTAATTCCAGCTTTAACTGAAAAATTTAACTATACATCTGTTATGGCAGTGCCTAAAGTTGAGAAAATCGTTCTTAACATGGGTGTTGGTGATGCAGTAAATAACTCTAAGAACCTTGATAAAGCAGTTGAAGAACTTGCTATTATTTCAGGACAAAAACCACTTATCACAAAAGCTAAGAAATCAATCGCTGGTTTCCGTTTACGTGAAGGTATGCCAATCGGTGCGAAAGTAACTCTTCGTGGCGAACGCATGTATGAATTCTTAGATAAATTAGTAACTGTCTCTCTTCCACGTGTACGTGACTTCCACGGTGTGTCAAATAAATCATTTGATGGACGTGGTAACTACACACTAGGGGTGAAAGAACAACTAATTTTCCCAGAAATCAATTTTGACAATGTAGATAAAGTCCGTGGATTAGATGTAGTAATCGTTACTACTGCTAACACTGACGAAGAAGGACGCGAATTGCTTGCCCAAATGGGTATGCCGTTTGCTAAATAATATAGGAGGCAAAAGACGTGGCAAAAAAATCAATGATTGCTAAAAACAAACGTCCAGCAAAATTCTCAACACAAGAATATACACGTTGTGAACGTTGTGGACGTCCACATTCAGTTTACCGCAAATTTAAATTGTGCCGTATTTGCTTCCGTGAACTTGCTTATAAAGGGCAACTTCCGGGCGTTAAAAAAGCTTCATGGTAAATTGAAGCGGCATACGCCACTTCAATTTAACTATTGCTTATAAGCAAGATTAATTTGCAAGTGGGATAATGACGTTTTAGATAATAAAACAACCCAAACTACAAATAATAAGGAGAAAACCACAATGGTAATGACAGATCCAATCGCAGACTTTCTAACACGCATTCGTAATGCTAACATGGTTAAGCATGATGTTGTTGAAGTTCCTGCATCAAAAATTAAACGCGAAATTGCTTCAATTTTACTTGAAGAAGGATTCATTAAAGATTTCGAATCTATTGAAGATGACAAGCAAGGAATCATTCGTGTTTATCTTAAATACGCTCAAGATGGTGAACGCAAAGGTCAACGCGTAATCACAGGACTTAAACGTATTTCTAAACCAGGTTTGCGTGTATACGTTAAATCTGCAGATGTGCCAAAAGTTCTTAACGGACTTGGTATCGCAATCGTTTCTACTTCTGAAGGTGTGGTAACTGATAAAGTTGCTCGCGCTAAAAACATTGGTGGAGAAGTATTAGCATACGTTTGGTAGAATAAAGGTGGTTGTAGTTTAAAACTACTCTCGCCCCCGTGAAAACCCATTATTTCAATGGGAAAATTTAACAGGAGGAAAATATGAGCCGTATTGGTAATAAAGTAGTAGTACTACCTGCTGGCGTTACTGTTGACGCTAAAGATGGTCTAACTACTGTTAAAGGTCCTAAAGGAGAACTTACTCGTGAGTTCCCTACAGCGATCGAAATGAAAGTTGAAGGACAAGAAGTAACATTCGTACGTCCTAACGATTCAAAAGAAATGAAAACTATTCATGGTACAACTCGTGCTAACTTTAATAACATGGTTATTGGAGTATCTGAAGGTTTCAAAAAAGAACTTGAAATGCGTGGGGTTGGTTACCGTGCACAATTACAAGGAAATAAACTTGTATTGAGCGTTGGTAAATCTCATCCTGACGAAGTTGTTGCTCCAGAAGGAATTACTTTTGAAGTACCAACTCCAACTACAATTAACGTGACTGGAAGCAACAAAGAAGTTGTTGGTGAAGTTGCAGCTTACATTCGTAGTAAACGTCCACCAGAACCTTATAAAGGTAAAGGGATTCGTTATGTTGGAGAATTCGTACGTCGTAAAGAAGGTAAAACTGGTAAATAGTTTTAGTAAAATAGTTATAAGATTTTTCAGTAGTTTATATTCTTCAAAGATTATAAATTGCTGAGTATCTAGCTATTTTAAGTAAATTATTAACAGTTAAGATAGGCAAAAACTTATCATAATATAGAAATAGAAGAGGTAGAATTGTGATTTCTAAACCAGACAAAAATAAAACGCGTCAAAAACGCCATCGTCGTGTACGCGGAAAAATCTCTGGTACTGCAGAGCGCCCACGTTTGAACGTATTCCGTTCTAATACAAACATCTACGCGCAAGTAATTGATGACGTAGCAGGTGTAACGCTCGCAAGTGCCTCATCACTAAATGAGACTGGAACTAAATCAGAACAAGCTCAAAAAGTTGGTGAATTAGTAGCAAAAGCAGCAACTGCCAAAGGTATTACTGAAGTTGTCTTCGACCGTGGTGGTTACCTATATCATGGACGTGTGCAAATCCTTGCAGAATCTGCACGTGAAAATGGACTTAAATTCTAAAGAAAGGGGTAATCATAATAATGGCTAGAGATACAGAAGTAAATGAATTCGAAGAACGCGTTGTTGGAATTAACCGCGTAACTAAAGTTGTTAAAGGTGGACGTCGTCTTCGCTTTGCTGCATTAGTAGTTGTTGGTGACCGTAATGGTCGTGTTGGATTTGGTACTGGTAAAGCTCAAGAAGTTCCAGAAGCAATCCGTAAAGCAGTTGAAGCAGCTAAGAAAAATCTTATCGAAGTTCCAATGGTTGGCACTACAGTACCTCATGAAGTTATTGGTCAATTTGGTGGAGGACGTATCCTTATCAAACCAGCCGTAGAAGGATCTGGAGTAGCAGCTGGTGGAGCTGTTCGTGCCGTACTTGAGCTTGCTGGAGTTGCTGACGTTACAAGCAAATCATTAGGTTCAAATACTCCGATTAACGTTGTTCGTGCAACTGTTGATGGATTAAAACAACTTAAACGCGCTGAAGAAGTTGCTGCATTACGTGGCAAATCTGTAGAAGATTTGGCATAAGGAGGATAAAATGGCTCAATTAAAAATTACTTTAACTAAGTCTCCAATCGGTCGTCTTCCTGTTCAACGCAAAACAGTGACTGCATTAGGACTTAACAAGTTACAATCTAGTGTTGTTAAAAATGACACACCTGCTATCCGTGGAATGGTTAACTCAATTTCACATTTAGTAACTGTAGAAGAAATTTAATTAATTCTACAAAATATATAATATAAGCGAGCTAGACTTTCGCCGACTCCGGCGGAAGTTTTGGCGCATAGTAAAGAATTAGGAGAAAATATATAATGAAACTTCATGAATTAACACCATCGGCTGGTAGCCGTAAAGTTCGTAACCGCGTAGGTCGTGGTACTTCATCTGGTAATGGTAAAACATCTGGACGTGGACAAAAAGGTCAAAAAGCTCGTAGTGGTGGTGGCGTTCGTCTAGGTTTTGAAGGTGGACAAACTCCATTATTCCGTCGTATGCCAAAACGTGGATTCTCAAACGTAAACCGTAAAGATTACGCTGTTGTGAATCTAGAAACTTTAAATCGTTTTGAAGACGGAGCAGAAGTAAATGCTGATACTTTAGTTGCTGCAAAAATTGTTAAAGATGTTAAATCTGGAATTAAAGTTCTTGCAAATGGAGAACTTACAGCAAAAAATCTTAAAGTAACTGCTACAAAAGCTTCAGCAAGTGCAGTAGCTGCAATCGAAAACAACGGTGGAACTGTTACACTACCAAAAGCTGACTAGTAAGGAGGCGTTATGTTTTTCAAGACATTGAAAGACGCTTTCAAGGTAAAGGATATTAGAAATAGGATTCTATTTACCATTTTCATACTTTTCGTTTTTCGTTTAGGAACACATATTACAGTTCCTGGTATAAATGTAAACAGCTTAAACCAATTAGCTGATTTACCATTTATTAATATGATTAACTTAGTTAGTGGTAATGCGATGCAGAATTTCTCTGTCTTTGCAATGGGTGTGTCGCCGTATATCACTGCGTCAATCATTGTGCAACTTCTTCAAATGGATATACTTCCAGTTTTTGTTGAATGGAGTAAGCAAGGTGAGGTTGGACGTCGAAAACTTAATCAAACTACTCGTTATATAACTCTTGTTTTAGCGATGGCTCAGTCAATTGCTATTACTGCGGGATTTAATGCTATGAGTTCTACTGGTATTGTTAATACACCAAATGTTAGTACTTATCTTATGATTGGTATGATTCTTACAACAGGATCTATGATTGTAGTGTGGCTAGGAGAACAAATCACTGATAAAGGGTTTGGAAATGGTGTATCAATGATAATCTTTGCAGGTATCATATCATCAATTCCGCAAGCAGTTAAAACTGTATATGATGAGAAATTTGTTAATATTCGTCCTGAGCAATTGCCTAGTTCAATTGTATTTGTAATTGTTTTATTAATAGCAATGGCTATAATTATTGCTTTTACTACATACTTTACACAAGCAATTTTAAAGATTCCAATTCAATATACTAAGCTAGTTCAAGGTGCGCCGACAAGTTCATACTTGCCACTTCGCCTTAATCCTGCTGGTGTAATCCCTGTAATCTTTGCAAGCTCAATTACAGCTCTTCCAGCCACTCTTTTACAGCTATTAAAAGCGACTAAAGGCAATGTTGGTTGGATCGAAAACTTACAACGTGCATTAGACTACAATACTTGGACAGGTATGTTGGTATATGCGATATTGATTGTTCTCTTTACTTTCTTCTATTCATTTGTACAGGTTAACCCTGAGAAAATGGCAGAGAATTTACAGAAACAAGGATCATATATTCCAAGTGTACGTCCAGGTAAAGGAACTGAAAAATATATTTCTTCAATTCTTATAAGACTTGCTACTGTGGGTTCAATTTTCTTAGGCCTTATTTCAGTTATTCCAATCGTTGCAACAAATCTTTGGTCTTTACCAAAAATGGTTGCACTTGGGGGAACTAGCCTACTAATTGTAATTACAACAAGTATTGAAGGTATTAAACAACTTGAAGGTTATCTTCTTAAAAGAAAATATACTGGATTTTTGGATGATCCTATTGAAGAATAATTCAACATTGAGGCGATTCTCTTCGCCTCTCTTGTTTTGAATTATAAATTGAGATATAATCGTTATGTTTGAATTTATAACTTAAAACATTTAATAATATTTAAGGAGAAAAAAATGAATCTTTTGATCATGGGTTTACCTGGTGCAGGTAAAGGGACTCAAGCAGAAACTATTGTTGAAACTTATGGTGTAAAACATATTTCAACTGGTGACATGTTTAGAGCTGCTATGAAGAATGAAACACCTATGGGGCAACTTGCTAAACAATATATTGATCAAGGGAAACTAGTCCCTGATGATGTTACAAACGGTATTGTAAAAGAAAGACTTGCGGAAAGTGATATTAAAGAATCTGGTTTCTTATTAGATGGATATCCACGTACAATTGAACAAGCATATGCTTTAGATGAAATGCTAAAGGAATTAGGAATTGAGCTTGATGCTGTTATTGACATCGAAGTAAATCCTGATATTCTTGTTGATCGTTTAAGTGGTCGTTATATTTGCCGTACTTGTGGGGCAACTTATCATAAAATATTTAACCCAACAAAGGTTGAAGGGACTTGTGATAAATGTGGTGGACATGATTTCTATCAAAGAGAAGATGATAAGCCAGAAACAGTTAAGAATCGTTTAGATATCAATATCGAACAAGGACAACCAATCTTAGAGCATTATTCAAATCTTGGACTAGTTAAAGAAGTAAATGGAGAACAAGATATAGAAAAAGTGTCTGAGGATATTATTAATATTCTTTCATAATAGGTAGTCTAAAGGACTTGCAAAATTAAATATTATATGTTAAAATAATCTAGTCCGACTTTTAGATATTATTATCGTAGCGGGAAATTTAAAGGAGGTGCTTTTGCGTGGCAAAAGATGATGTAATTGAAATCGAAGGTAAAGTAATAGATACTATGCCGAATGCGATGTTTACAGTTGAGCTTGAAAACGGTCATCAAGTTTTAGCGACTATTTCAGGTAAAATGCGTAAAAATTATATTCGTATTTTGACTGGTGACCGTGTTACCGTTGAACTTAGTCCTTACGATTTATCTCGTGGGCGTATTACATACCGCTTTAAATAAGCCCAAAGGGGGTTTACCCCTATAAAATAATAGGAGGTATTATAATGAAAGTAAGACCATCAGTAAAACCAATTTGCGAATACTGTAAAGTTATTCGTCGTAATGGTCGTGTTATGGTAATTTGCTCTGTAAATCCAAAACACAAACAACGTCAAGGTTAGAAAGGAGAAAAAACTAAATGGCTCGTATCGCTGGAGTTGATATTCCCAATGACAAACAAGTAGTGATTTCACTTACTTATGTATACGGAATCGGTCTACCAACATCTAAGAAAATTCTTGCTGCTGCTGGAGTTCCTGAAGATGTTCGTGTAAAAGACTTAACAACTGATCAAGAAGATGCAATTCGTCGTGAAGTAGACGCGCTTAAAGTCGAAGGAGACCTTCGTCGTGAAGTAAATCTAAACATCAAACGTTTGATGGAAATCGGTTCATACCGTGGAATTCGTCACCGTCGTGGATTGCCTGTTCGTGGTCAAAATACTAAGAACAACGCTCGTACGCGTAAAGGACCTGCGAAATCTATCGCTGGTAAGAAAAAATAATAATTAGTTAGAAAGGAGATAAACATTGGCTAAACCTACACGTAAACGTCGTGTGAAAAAGAATATTGAATCTGGGATTGCTCACATTCATGCTACTTTTAACAACACAATCGTTATGATTACAGATGTTCATGGTAACGCTATTGCTTGGTCATCAGCTGGTGCTTTAGGATTTAAAGGTTCAAGAAAATCAACACCGTTTGCTGCTCAAATGGCAAGTGAAGCTGCTGCGAAATCTGCTCAAGAACATGGTTTGAAAACTGTTGCTGTTACTGTAAAGGGACCTGGATCAGGACGCGAATCTGCTATCCGTGCATTGCAAGCTGCTGGTCTACAAGTTACTGCTATCAGTGATGTGACTCCAGTACCTCACAATGGTGCACGTCCTCCAAAACGTCGTCGTGTATAATTTTCGTAAGTGCTGAATTACACACTTTTATAATTTAGGAGATATACACATGATTGAGTTTGAAAAACCAAAAATTACAAAATTTGATGAAGAAAAAACATACGGCAAATTTGTCGTAGAACCTCTTGAACGTGGTTATGGTACAACTCTTGGTAATTCATTACGTCGTATCTTGTTGTCTTCTCTTCCAGGTGCAGCTGTAACTGGTATCCAAATTGATGGAGTACTTCATGAATTTGCTACTATTCCAGGTGTCCGCGAAGACGTGACTCAAGTTATCTTGAATATCAAAGGTCTTGCGATCAAATCATACGTAGAAGGTGAAAAAAATATTGAATTAGATATTACAGGTCCTGCAGTTGTTACCGCTGGTGACATCTTGACTGATAGTGATATCGAAATTACAAACAAAGATCATTACCTATTTACTATTGCTGAAGGACATAGTCTTAAAGCTAAAATGACTGTAAATACAGGTCGTGGTTATGTACCTGCTGATGAAAATAAAGTGGATGATGCACCAATTGGTTTACTAGCTGTTGACTCAATTTACACACCAGTAAATAAAGTTAACTATCAAGTTGAACCTGCTCGAGTTGGTGGACAAGACGGTTTTGATAAACTTACACTTGAAATTGTAACAAATGGTACAATTGATCCAGAAGAGGCGTTAAGTCTTTCTGCTAAAATTTTAACTGATCATTTAAGTCTTTTTGTAAATCTATCTGAAGTGGCACAAAGTGCTGACATCATGGTTGAAAAAGACGAAGTTTCTCCAGAGAAGACTTTGGACAAACCTATTGAAGAACTTGATTTATCAGTTCGCTCTTATAACTGTTTGAAACGTGCAGGAATTAATACTGTTCAAGATTTAACAGATAAGACTGAAGCTGAAATGATGAAAGTTCGTAACTTAGGTCGTAAGTCAATGGAAGAAGTTAAATTCAAAATTGCTGATCTTGGTTTAAAATTTAAAAACGAAAAATAAAATTTAAGAAGGGAGAAATAATGAGTTACCGTAAACTTGGACGTAAAAGCGCACAACGTAAAGCAATGCTACGTGATTTGACAACAGATCTAATTATGAATGAATACATTGTTACTACTGAAGCTCGCGCAAAAGAAATCCGTAAATCAGTTGAAAAAATGATTACTCTTGGTAAACGTGGAGATTTACATGCACGTCGTCAAGCAGCTGCATTTGTTCGTAATGAAGTATCTTTAAAAGACTTTAACGAAGAAACAGAAACATTCCCAACTGCATTACAAAAATTATTTGATGATATCGCACCTCGCTACGAAGGACGTAACGGTGGATACACACGTATTCTTAAAACTGAACCACGTCGTGGAGATGGCGCACCAATGGCTATCATTGAATTAGTATAAAAAATAAATAGAAGTGCTTTCTTCATCACTTTTTGTTGAGTGTTATGATGGTGGTATAGGTGAAGAGAATATATCTTTTCTAACGAAAGTTGGCCTGTACTTAGTCTAGCTCTGGCTTTCCGGGGTAGGTTACCTACTCCGGAGCACTCATCATAAAGTGTTATTTTTTATTTTAAAAGCAATATTTATACGCACGCAATGTGCTTTTTTTTTTGCATTTTTTTGATTAAATTCAGTAATTAATATTTTTTATTAGCTCTTTCATTTTTTTTATTACAATTTTCAGAAAAAATATTGTATAGTAAAGGAACTAGAATTTTAGAGGGGCACTCCATCATGAAAACAATAGCTAAAGAGCTTTTAGAAAAAGCATATTTTAAAAAACTAAAGGAAACTCCAATCCTTTATACGGGAGTTGAATTAGAATTTCCAATAATTAATTTAGATGGAAGTGCGACAAATCATGAGTTACTTATTAACTTATTAGATAAATTTACCGATGAGGAAGGTTTTACAATTACTCATACAGATTTTGATGGTAATACTATTGAAATCGTTTCGGAGAATAATGATGATACAATTCTTTTTGAATGTGGGTATAATACATTAGAGATCGCATTTGCGCGCACTCAAGATATAAACGAAATTGCGAAACGATTTAAGAAGTATTTTTCTGTGATTCAACCATATTTGCTTGAGAATAATCATAGTCTTACAGGTTTAGGTGTTAATCCTTTTTGGAATAAAAATGATAATACACCTGTAAATTCTTCTCGCTATCGCATGCTTCGAGAATATCTTTTGATGGCAAAGAATATGGATAGTGAATTTAGATTACATAGTCATTATGAATATCCAACTTATATACAAGGTAGTCAGGTTCAATTTGATATTTCAAAAGGACAATTGACTCAAACTATTAATTTGTTTAATAAAATAGAGCCAGCTAAGGCATGGCTATTTGCAAACTCATATATGTGGGACGAGGTTTGGAATACTGGTATAAGTAGAGATATTCTTTGGGAGGATTCAATGCATGGTATTCTTAAAGAAAATGTCGGAGTATATGATCATGAATTTATAGATGCAGATGAAGTGTTAGAGAGTCTTGTTGACACAGCAATTTTTACTGTTGAAAGAGGATCTGAAACTTATTATTTTCAACCATTAACAGTTTCCGAATATTTTAATCGAGAAGAAATTAAAGCTTTTGATATCGAAGGAAGAGAAGCAATACTTGTACCAGATATAAACGATTTAAAGCTTCATCGTTCTTACAAATATCAAAGTTTAACAAAACGTGGAACTTTGGAGTTTAGGAGTATTTGTACCCAACCGTTAAACGCAACTTTTTCTACTGCCGCTTTTCATTTAGGGTTACTTGAAAATTTATCAAGTCTAGATACTTTATTAAATCAATATTTCTTTTTCGAAAAATATGGATCCGACATTAAAAAATTGAGGAGAAAATTTGCTTTCTTTAATCTTTCAGAGGAAGAAAAAAATGATATTATCAAGTTTTCTAATGATTTATTAAATATTTCAAAGGAAGGGCTTGAGAAAAGAGGTTATGGCGAAGAAAAGTATCTACAGGACTTAGTGATAAGGGTTGAAGAAAAAGAAAATCCAGCTGAACATAGCGTTAGATTATTAAAGGATGGGAAAAGTTTAGTAGATATTTCAAGAGAGTTTGCTAATATTGATGCTCTAAAATAATTGTTCTATAGTTAAATGAAATATAAAAATATTACTTTTGTGAATATTATTTAAATTTTAAAAGAGTTTAAATAATAATCTGCATATTATCATATTGCATAAAATATTTCTAAAGAATCGGATAAGTTATCTTTAAGCAATGTATGTTATATTATGAACTATATTTCTTAGTTAGGATGTTTCAATTCAATGGATGAGAAAAAAACTATAAATAAAAAGTGGATTTGGTTAATAATTTTAATTTTAGTAGTAATAATTTTATTGATTAGTTCAAGTATGACATATAGTCAACAGAGCTTAGTGCCTGATCTTGATAAGATATTTCCAAACCAACCGTTTAAAGATGTATTAAGTAAAATTTCATTTAATTATGCTGGTGAGAATATATCTATTGCTAATTATGGATATGCCAAGTTTATTGAATTTTTTATTCGCAAACTAGCTCATTTTGTCACATTTGGGGTATTATCTCTTGCAATCTATAAATCACTTAGTGCCTTTCTTTCAAAAAATAGGACAAGACAGAATGAAAATAATTTCTATAATAAGCTTTTAGTAATTTCATTGGTTATTATAATAATATTAGCCTCATTAGATGAATTTCATCAAATGTTGACTGGTGATAGAACACCTACAATTGAAGATGTGATTTTAGATTCTGTTGGTGGATTAACTTTTCTATTAATTAATCGTTTTGTTCAGTATCGAAAACAACAAAATAAATAATGAATTAAGTAAGGGTAAAATGGGTACTCTTCTTTTTTTGTTTTCTTTTGGAGGGGCTAAGAATCTAAGTAAAATTAATTAAAATTTTCTGATTATTCAATTGATTTTTAATTTTTAGATGTTATAATGTTACTAACGTTTTTGAATGTGAAGGAGAAATTATGCGTAGTGATACTATAAAAAAAGGAATAGAACAAGCACCAGCAAGATCGCTTTTGTATGCAACTGGTCAAGTAAAATCAGCAAGGGATATGAATAAACCCTTTATTGCTATCTGTAACTCTTATATTGACATTGTCCCAGGCCATGTTCACTTAAGGGAGTTAGCTGATATTGCCAAAGAAGCGATTAGAGAAGCAGGCGGAATTCCTTTTGAGTTCAATACAATTGGTGTTGATGACGGTATTGCTATGGGGCATATTGGAATGCGTTATAGTCTTCCAAGTCGTGAATTAATCGCAGATAGTGCTGAAACAGTAATTAATGCTCATTGGTTTGATGGTGTATTCTTTATTCCAAACTGTGATAAGATTACTCCGGGTATGATTATGGCATCAATGCGTACAAATGTTCCAAGCATATTTTGTTCGGGTGGACCGATGAAGGCTGGTGTAGACGTACGAGGACATCAAACAACTCTTTCATCACTCTTTGAAGCTGTCGGTAGTTATAAAGAGGGAATAATGAATGAAGAAGAACTCAAGTTTATGGAGCAAAATGCTTGTCCAACTTGTGGTTCATGTGCCGGAATGTTTACAGCAAATTCTATGAACTGTCTAATGGAAGTTTTAGGACTTGCCCTACCAGGAAATGGGACAGCTCTTGCAGTTGGTCAAGAACGTAGAGATTTAATCAGAGAAGCTGCTTTCAAACTAATGGATCTTGTCAAAAATGATGTAAGACCGAGAGATATTGTAACTAAAGATGCTATAGATGATGCCTTTGCACTGGATATGGCCATGGGTGGAAGCACAAATACCGTCCTGCATACTTTAGCTATCGCTAATGAAGCAGGAATAGACTATGATTTAAGTACAGTAAATGACATTGCAAAACGTGTACCTTATCTTTCGAAAATTGCTCCAAGTTCGGAGTATTCTATGCATGATGTACATGAAGCTGGTGGTGTTTCAGCAATTATAAAAGAACTAGTCGACATAGACGCTGTTCACTCAGACCGTATTACTGTTACGGGTAAGACACTGAGAGAAAATGTAGCTGATGCTTCAATAAAAAATACAAAGGTAATTCATCCAGTAGACGATGCTTATTCAAAAGTAGGTGGTTTATCGATTTTATATGGAAATATTGCACCAAAAGGTGCGGTAATTAAGGTAGGAGGAGTAGATCCTTCTGTTAGAAAATTTGTTGGTAAAGCTATTTGCTTTAGTTCACATGATGAAGCCGTAGAAGCAATTGACAATAAAATTGTTGATAAAGGACATGTGGTGGTAATTCGTTATGAGGGACCAAAAGGTGGACCAGGAATGCCTGAAATGCTTGCACCGACAAGTTCAATTGTAGGTCGTGGTTTGGGTAAATATGTTGCCTTAATTACAGATGGTCGTTTTTCAGGAGCAACACGTGGTATTGCAATTGGTCATATAAGTCCAGAAGCTGCAAGCGGAGGACCTATCGCATTAATTGAAGATGGTGATGAAATTGTAATTGATTTAGATGAACGTACTTTGAATGTTAGTCTAACACAGGAGCAACTTGAATTTAGAAAAAATCATGTTCCAGTCTTTGAGCCTAAAGTTAAAACAGGTTGGTTAGCTCGATATACAGCTCTTGCTACAAGTGCAGATACAGGTGGTATCTTACTTTCCCCAGCAGAATTACAACGACTTATCCAAGAAGAAATCGAAAAGAGATAATTGAGTAAAAAGGAGAGAGAGCAAAGCTTCCCTTTACTTTCTTATAATATTTTTCTATAAAAAGAATCTTACTAATTCTAGTAATTAATGGACTAGGAAGCTCAATAAATTAGTGAAAATATAGAAAAAATGAAAGGATTAATTAATGAATAAAATAAAGCTTGAACAGCCTAAATCTGGTTCACGACTTGCTTTGGATACTTTAAAAGATTTGGGTGTAGATACAATTTTTGGATATCCAGGTGGTGCGGTATTACCTTTTTATGATGCACTTTATTCTTTTGAGGGAGTAAAACATATTCTTGCTCGTCATGAACAAGGTGCGGTACATGAGGCAGAAGGATATGCAAAATCAACTGGTAGACCAGGAGTTGTTGTTGTAACTAGTGGACCTGGTGCGACAAATGTTGTTACAGGTATTGCAGATGCTTATATGGATTCTGTCCCCTTAATTGTTCTTTCAGGTCAAGTAGCAGTACCTGGTATTGGAAGAGATGCCTTTCAAGAAGTTGACTTCCTTGATATTACCTTACCAATTACAAAATATAACTATCAAGTAAGAGATGCATCAGACATTCCACGTATTCTAACTGAAGCTTATTACCTTGCCAATACTGGTCGTAAGGGTCCAGTTGTAGTCGATTTTCCTAAAAACATTTCGGCTGATATTGTAGAAGAAATTAATAACCCATTATTAAATCTTCCAAACTATGAATATACTAAGTATCCTAATGCTGATAAATTAATAGAAATTTTTCAAGGACTAAAGAATGCAAAAAAACCACTAATTTTAGTTGGTGGTGGTGTTCAATATGCTAATGCTCAGGAGGAATTTCTTAAATTTGTAGAAGCTAATAATATACCAGTAACTGCAACTCTTTTGGGACAAGGAATTATGAATGTCGCCCATCCACTGTATTTAGGTATGGCAGGGATGCATGGTACATATGCAGCTAATCAAGCTTTAATGGAAACTGATTTTCTTTTAAACATTGGTAGTAGATTTGACGATCGAGTAGTAAGTAATACAAAATCTTTTGCTCCAAATGCTACTATCGCTCATATTGATATTGATGAGGTTGAAATTAATAAGATAGTTAATACTGATATTGGACTTGTTAGTGATGCCAAAAGAGCCTTGGATGCTTTGGATGAGCTAGGCCAAGTTGGCGGTTCTTATGATGAATGGCTTGAAAAAGTTCAATCAGATAAGAAACGTGCTCCTTATTATTATAAAAAGCATAAAAATTATATTAATCCACAAGAAGTTGTAGAACTTGTTGGTGAGTATACTGATGGAGAAGCAATTATTGCTACAGATGTTGGTCAACATCAAATGTGGGCTGCACAATATTATCCATTTAAAAATAGTAAACAGTTAATTACAAGTGGTGGATTAGGTACTATGGGATTTGGGATTCCCGCAGCTATTGGTGCTAAAATCGCTAACCCAGAAAAAGAGGTTATTCTTTTTGTTGGTGATGGTGGTTTCCAAATGACTAACCAAGAACTTGCTCTTTTGAACCTTCATGATATTCCAGTAAAGATTATTCTTATTAATAACGGTTCGTTGGGTATGGTTAGACAATGGCAAACTAGTTTCCATGATGAGAATCTAAGTCATAGTGTTTTAGGTAATAATGATCCAAACTTCCAAAAGCTAGCTGAGGCTTACGGAATCAAACATTATAAACTAACAGATCCATCGACTTTGTCCGAAGATTTATTAGCTATCAAGGAAAATGTTCCCATGCTGATTGAAGTTATTGTAAGTCCGACAGAGAAAGTCTTGCCAATGATTCCACCAGGAAAGGCAAATGATAAAATGATAGGGGTGAAATTTAATGACGAATGATACTGAGTTTCCAGTTCATAAATTGAAGGCGCTACTTTCCAATAAGGCAGGAGTATTGGGGCGTGTTATGACAGTACTTACTCGTATGCAAGTTAACGTTTTAAGTGTACATGCAGACGTTACTGAGAATCCTGATATTTCGGAAATTATTTTTACTTTCACAGAAAACAATAAGGGTGAAACTGAATTGGTGAGTAAACAACTTCGAAGACAAGTTGATGTTTTAGATGTTGAGAATTTGACAGAATATTAAAAAAATCATGAAATTGTTGCTAAATTATGATATTATAAGTCCTATATTATTTTATTGAGGAGCAATTTTTTATGAATAGCAACAAATTAACTAAAAAAGATTACTTTTTTATAGGCTCAATGTTGTTTGGCCTATTTTTTGGTGCAGGTAACCTAATATTCCCTGTCCATATGGGACAAGCAGCCGGTGGGAATGTCTTGATGGCCAATCTAGGTTTCCTAGTGACAGCTATTGGATTGCCATTTTTAGGTGTTATCGCAATGGGACTCACTCGTTCAAATGGCCTATTTGATATGGCTAAACGAGTTAATAAAGGATATGCCTATGTCTTTACAATTCTTTTGTACCTTGTTATTGGTCCATTCTTTGCTTTACCACGTCTTGCTACAACATCATATCAGATTGGTATAGCGCCATTTGTTCCCGAGCAAAATACCAAGTTGGTTTTAGCAATATTCAGTATAGTTTTCTTTGTAGTAGCTTGGGCAGTATCTAGAAAACCAGGTAAAATATTGGATTATGTCGGTAAGTTCTTGAACCCTATATTTTTACTTCTTTTAGGAGTGCTAATTTTTTTAGCTTTCTTAAATCCAATGGGTTCAGTCTCTGGCTCTGCAGTACAAGAAGCTTATGTTAGTAATGCTTTTCTGACAGGTTTTACTGATGGATATAATACTCTTGATGCATTAGCATCACTAGCCTTCGGTATTATCGTTATTAATGCTATTCGTTCAAAAGGAGTTGAAGAACCTTCTGAGATTGCAAAGGATACAGTTAAGTCAGGTGTTATCACACTTCTCTTGATGGGATTGATTTATACTTGTCTTTCTTACATGGGTGCCATGAGTCTTGGAAAATTTGAAATGAGCGAGAACGGTGGGATTGCCCTTGCTCAAATTGCTAAGTATTATTTGGGAACTGGTGGGTCAGTCCTTCTTGCACTTATTGTAATCGTAGCATGTTTAAAAACAGCAATTGGACTAATTACTGCCTTTTCAGAAACTTTTGCTGAGCTATTCCCGAGTATTTCTTATAATGTATTTGCGGTATTTGCAAGTTTCCTACCATGTATCTTTGCTAACTTTGGATTAAATAATATTATTTCTTATTCACTGCCAGTATTATTCTTTATTTACCCACTAGCAATAACTTTAATTCTATTGTCACTTGCAGGTCCTTTGTTTAATAACGACAAGCGGGTTTATCAAATGACTACTCTACTAACCTTAGTTGCCTCATTCTTTGACGCTATAAAAGTATGTCCAGAATGGGTTCAAAAAACTGATTTCGCTCAGAGTATGCTCAAGTTTGCCAATGCTCATATTCCCTTTTATAGTTTAGGTATGGGTTGGATTACTCCTGCACTTATAGGGTTTGTAATTGGATACGTCTGGTATATTCTTTCTAGAAAAAAGTAAATTAATCTATCCTTTACAAATTGCCTTAAAGTGGTATTCTATTGCCATAATATAAGGGAGATAAAATGAAGGAAGATAAGAAAGAAATTGAAAATCAAGAAGTAGATGAATTTTTAGAAAGAATACATACTGCTTATGAAACAGAAAATTTACTGCCAGAAATTCGCCAGATTTTTGAAAATGCATATTTGGAGTTGGGTAAAAAAAGAAATTTAGATAATTTATCATATAGACTTTTTTCTGAACTTAGAATTTATGCTGTAAAAAATCAATTACCAGGGGAAGCTGGAAAACTTTTTCTATCTATAAGTAACGATTCAGATACTTTAAAAAATATTGGTAACTCTGCTAAAGGATATTCAACAATATTTGGAGTAAATGGAAATCAATAACACAAAAGATGAACGATAAGTGTTAAATAAAACTTGTCGTTCGTTTTTTATTAAATATATAAAGAAAATATATCAAGTTTATGATATAATGTTAAAAAATTCAAAGGAGAAATTAAAATATGCGTGGGATTTTAACAGTAATCGGAAAAGATAAGGTAGGGATTGTTGCTGCTGTAAGTAACAAACTTTCTCAATTGGATATTAATATTGAAGATATCAGTCAAACAATCATGGATGATTATTTTACAATGATTATGTCTTTGACATTGCCACATGATTCAGATTTTAGCCAATTAAGGACAGAGTTTGATAGCCTTAGTGAAGAACTTGCGGTGAAGATTACTATTCAAAATGCAGAGATCTTTGATGCCATGCATAAGCTATAATAAGGAGAAATCATGGAATCAAATCAAATACTTGAAACAATTAGAATGGTTGATGAGGAGAATCTAGATATTCGTACAATTACAATGGGAATTTCATTGTTGGACTGTATGGATGCTGATGTTGATAAGGCTTGTCAAAAAATTTATGATAAAATCACAACAAAAGCGCGTGATTTAGTCAGCGTTGGGGAAGCAATTGAAGCTGAGTACGGTATTCCAATCATTAATAAGAGAATTTCGGTAACTCCCATTGCCATTGTGGCATCTGCAGCTAAAGCAAGTTCAGAAGAATGTGTTAAATATGCCCAAACTCTTGACCGTGTTGCACAAGAAGTTGGTGTAAACTTTATTGGGGGGTATTCTGCTCTAGTTGAAAAAGGATATCAAGGAAGTGATATTGAACTTATTAAATCAATTCCACAAGCTCTAGCTCAAACAAATTTTGTCTGCTCTTCAGTAAATATCGGCTCTACTAAGGCGGGTATAAATATGGATGCTGTTAAATTAATGGGTGAAACTATTAAGGAGACAGCTGCAGCTTCAGATATGGGATGCGCTAAGCTTGTTGTATTCGCTAATGCAGTTGAAGATAATCCTTTTATGGCCGGGGCTTTCCATGGAGTAGGAGAAGCTGACTGTGAAATAAATGTTGGTGTTTCAGGTCCAGGAGTTGTTTACAAGGCTCTTGAAAAAGTTAAAGGTCAATCATTTGATGTGGTTGCTGAAACTGTTAAGAAAACAGCATTTAAGATTACACGTATGGGACAAATGGTTGGACGAATTGCTTCGGAACGATTAGGTGTACCTTTCGGTATTGTTGACTTATCCCTTGCTCCGACTCCTGCAGTAGGAGATAGTGTTGCACAAATTCTTGAAGAAATGGGTCTCGAATCAGTTGGAACGCATGGAACAACTGCAGCCCTTGCCCTCCTTAACGATGCTGTTAAAAAAGGTGGAGTAATGGCTTGTAATCATGTTGGTGGATTATCAGGTGCCTTTATCCCAGTATCAGAAGATGCAGGGATGATTAAAGCTGTAGAAACCGGTCATTTAAATCTTGAAAAGCTTGAAGCGATGACTGCAATCTGTTCTGTTGGACTAGATATGATTGCTATTCCAGGTGATACACCAGCTTCTACTATTGCTGCCATGATAGCAGATGAAGCAGCAATTGGGGTAATTAACCATAAGACTACAGCCGTCCGTATTATCCCAGCCAAGGATACTAAAGTTGGCGATATGGTAGAGTTTGGTGGACTTCTTGGAACAGCTCCAGTCATGAAGGTTAACGATGCAAAGTCAATAGATTTTATTGAACGCGGTGGTCGAATTCCAGCACCTATTCATTCATTTAAAAATTAATTATTACGATAGCATATGCTGTCGTTTTTTTATAGAAAATATCTAACTTCAACTTCAAAGATTACATTGCTTAAATCGATAATTATTAACTATAAATAACTGAAAAAAGTAACTGAAAAGCATGTTTTAAAAATTAGCAAACGCTTTATTCAGAAAATTATATAATATTTCAAAAAAACTCCACAATTCCCCTTGATAAATTGTCAGAAAAATTGTAACATTATATAAAATTCAAAAAGGAGAATTTATAAATGCCAGTAACTATGTATTATGAAAACGATGTTAAAGAAAATGCTCTTGAAGGTAAAAAAATTGCAGTAATTGGATACGGAAGCCAAGGTCATGCCCATGCTCAAAATTTACGTGACAGTGGCCAAGATGTAATTATTGGTATCAGACCGGGTAAATCATTTGATAAAGCCAAAGATGATGGGTTTGATGTATATCCAGTAGCTGATGCAGTAGCTCAAGCTGATGTTGTAATGATTTTAGCACCAGATGAAATTCAGGGTGAACTTTATAAAAACGAAATTGAACCTAACTTAAAGGACGGAGTAGCAATTGGATTTGGTCATGGATTTAATATTCATTTTGGATTTATCCAACCACCAGAAACTGCTGATGTATTTATGTTAGCACCTAAGGGACCAGGACATCTTGTACGTCGTACATTTGAAGATGGATTTGGTGTTCCTGCATTGTTTGCTGTTTATCAAGATGCTACAGGTACAGCTCGCGATATTGCAATGGACTGGGGACGTGGTGTAGGTGCTGCGCGTGTTGGTATGCTTGAGACATCTTTCAGGGAAGAAACAGAAGAAGATTTATTTGGTGAACAGGCAGTTCTATGTGGTGGTGTAACAGCCCTAATTGAAGCAGGTTTTGAAGTGCTTACAGAGGCAGGTTATGCTCCAGAACTTGCATACTTTGAAGTATTGCATGAGATGAAACTGATCGTAGATCTATTCTATGAAGGTGGATTCAAGAAGATGCGTCAATCAATTTCAAATACAGCAGAATTTGGAGATTATACAGCTGGTCCACGTTTAATTACTGAACAAGTAAAAGATAATATGCGTGAAGTTCTTAAAGATATTCAATCAGGTAAATTTGCTCAAGAATTTATGGATGATCATAAAGCAGGTAATCCTAAGATGAAAGAATATCGTGAACGTGCAAAAAATCTAGAAATTGAAAAAGTAGGTGCAGAATTACGAGCTGCAATGCCATTTACTCAATCAGGTGATGAAGATGCCTTCAAGATTTATGAATAATAATTAGAAAGAACAGATGGAATTTACAGTAGATAGAATTTTAAGAGCCCAAGAGATACTAAAGGATGTTGTTTCTAGGACACCTCTTATAAAAGATCCATCCCTGTCTGAAAAATATCAAGCAAACATTTATCTTAAACAAGAAAATGTTCAGCTTGTACGCTCCTTTAAATTAAGAGGAGCGTTTTATGCTATTTCAAACCTACCAGCTGATAAATTAGCTAAGGGAGTTGTAGCAGCCAGTGCAGGGAACCATGCTCAAGGCGTTGCTTATACTTGTCATCAATTAAGAGCTCCAGCAACAATCTTTATGCCAACAACCACTCCACAACAAAAAATTACTCAAGTTAAATTTTTTGGGGGAGAACATGTGACTATAGCTCTTGTCGGTGATGCATTTGATGAATCAGCTAAAGCAGCTAAAGAATTTTCACAAGAACATGATATGACTTTTGTAGATCCCTTTGATGATTATGATGTTATTGCAGGGCAAGGAACAGTAGCTTATGAAATATTTGAAGATGCTAATAAAGAAAATGTAGCTATTGACTTTCTCCTATCAGCAGTTGGTGGTGGAGGATTGATTTCGGGTGTATCGACCTATGCAAAATCAGTTAGTCCAAGTACTAAGATTATTGGAGTAGAAGCTGCAGGTGCACCTAGCATGCAAGCAGCTTTTGACAAGGGACATCCAGTAAGATTAGAGAAAATTGATAAATTTGCTGATGGAATTGCAGTTCAACAAGTCGGTCAAAAAACCTATGAAATAGCTAGAAATAATGTAGATGAGCTAGTAACAGTTGATGAAGGGTTGATTGCTGGTACTATAATCGATCTTTATTCTAAACAGGGTATAGTTGTAGAACCAGCAGGTGCCGCAACTGTTGCAGCCTTGGATATAATTGCTGATCAAATAGAAGGTAAAAATGTAGTTTGTATCATCAGCGGAGGTAATAATGATATAAATCGCATGCCAGAAATTGAAGAAAGAAGTTTAGTTTATCAAGGACTGAAACATTACTTCATCATTAATTTTCCGCAAAGACCAGGAGCGTTACGTGAGTTCGTAAGTGATGTTCTAGGGGCCGGAGATGATATTACACGATTTGAATACATGAAGAAAGCAAATCGCGGTCAAGGACCAGCACTAGTTGGTGTCCTTCTAAGTGACAAGGAAGATTATGAAGCTCTTATATCACGAATGACTCAGTTTGATCCAACATTTATTGACTTAGAATCAAACAATAGCTTGTACAGTCTTTTAGTATAGAAAATCATAACGCGCGTGATTGCGTGTTTTTCTTTATTTACCAACAAATTTTTCAAAAGTGCTATAATTGCAATAAATAATAAAGGAGAAATCATGAAAATTTACGATCAACATTTACATTCAAACTTTTCTTTCGATTCAGAAGAAAATATCGAAAACTATTTTATAAGTAATGAAAATAATATTGTCACAACAGAGCACATGGATGTGGCAAATCCTGTAACTGGTAAAAATGATTTCCCAGATTATCCTAGCTATGATAAAAAAATCAGGGAATTAAATGAAAAATATAATAATCGTGCTTATAAGGGAATAGAAATTGGCTTTTTCCCAGAGAAGGAAGAAGAAACACTTAAATATCTCGATGGTAAGACATATGCCTTAAAACTATTGTCGGTTCACCACAATGGAAAATTTGATTTCATGGACGATATTGTGACTACCTTACCAGTCGATCAAGTGCTTGATGATTATTTTAATCGAATGATTCAGGCTTTGGAAAGTCATGTATCAGCAAACGTACTCGCCCATTTCGACTATGCTTTGCGTAAGCTAGATGTCACTCCAGAACAATTAGATTCTTATGCAAAAAAATATTTAGATAAAATAATTCACCTTACAGTGGGTAAAGAGATGTCGCTGGAATTAAATGCTAAAAGTATGTACCTTTATGGTAACGAGAAACTATACTCGTATATGGTTGAAAAGTATATTGGTTTGGGTGGCAGACTATTCACATTGGGGTCTGATGCTCATAGTCTTGATCAGTATGGTAATAAATTTGATAAAATGAGAGAATTTTTATTGAAGTATAAGATAAGCGAAGTTGCTGAATATACTAACGATTTAAAAATGCGACCTCTAAGATAAGAGACGAAAAAAATGAAATATATTAAAGATATTGAGAGTCCAGTAGGAACGCTAACTATAGCCAGTGATGGTCAATCTTTGACGGGACTTTGGATAAAAAATCAAAAATATTATGGGCTAGGTATAGATCAGTCATCTGAAAGTATTGACCTTCCTGTTTTTGCTGAGACAAAAAGGTGGTTAGATTTATACTTTTCAGGAGCCAATCCTAATTTTTGTCCACCACTAAATCCTAAAGGTACAGAATTTCGGCAAGAGGTATGGAAACTTTTGACTCAAATTCCTTATGGTCAAATAGTGACTTATGGTCAACTATCACAAATGATGAAAGACAATGGACTCAAATCCTCCCCTCAGTCAGTAGGTGGAGCAGTAGGACATAATCCAATATCAATTATAATTCCATGTCATCGTGTATTAGGTTCTGACAGAACACTGACAGGCTATGCTGGTGGTCTTGAGAATAAAATGAAGTTTTTGGATTTAGAGAATATTAGATATGAAAAATGATAATTAATAATAAAGTTAAACATTGTTTTAGGAGTTAAATATGATAATTGAAACTGAAAGAACGATTCTTCGACCATGGAATGATATCGACGCAGAAAGTTTATTTGAGTACGCTTCTGACCCGAGAATTGGCCCATCAGCTGGTTGGCCAGTACATGAAAGTGTAGAATATAGTCTTGAAAGTATTAGAAAATACTTGAGTGATGATTACACTTTTGCTATTACCTTGAAAGGTATTGACAAGGCTATTGGCTGCGTAAATCTGAAATTTGGTGAAGACTTGAAGTCATTTGCAGATGAAAATGATACGGAAATAGGTTGTTGGATTGGTGCTCCATTTTGGGGGCAAGGTTTGGTTCCTGAAGCAATCAATGCCTTGCTTGCCTTAGCTTTCAATGAACTTAAGAAAGATAATGTATGGTATGGTTACTTCATTGAAAATGACAAATCAAAGAGAGTACAAGAAAAATTGGGTTTCAAGTTTAGTCATATTGAAAACAATGCTTATGCCAAATTTCTAGATAAACATATAGATGAAGCTTTCTCAAAAATTAGGCGTGAAGATTGGTTAAATAGATAAAATAAAAAATAACTGTGAGGTAGATTAAATCTCACAGTTATTTTAACGTCATTATGCCACAAATCAGAATCGAACTGACGACCTTCACCTTACCATGGTGCTGCTCTACCGACTGAGCTATTGCGGCTTATGTTTTTATTATAGCAAATGTTGTTTCACTTGAAAATATGCCGTATATAAGTTTCTTTTACACTTTATTTGTGAAATAAAGTACTAAGAATATTGATATTTCAATAAAAAAGTATTAGAATATAACAATAGATATTAGGATTTTTTTTATTTTTAAATGTAAATGTCAGAATTTTAAGATAAATTTTGTCTAGAAAGAGAAATAAATTTATGATGTATTTAATAGCCTTAGTTCCAGCTTTTGCTTGGGGGTTAATTGGACTTGCTTTAGCTAAGACCAAAGCTAAGCCAGAGGAAGCAACTCTTGGATCTATGACAGGGTTCCTAATTTTTTCTACTGTTATCACTATATTTAGTGCAACTTTTATGTCGCCAGCCCTATTTGTCGTAGGATTTGCTAGCGGATTTCTGTTGTCGCTTGCAAATATCGGACAATTTGCTGCCATGACAGAGCTAGGAGTATCAAAAACAGTGCCTTTAGTTGCAGCACTTCAATTAATATTAAATTCTTTATTAGGTGCTTTCCTTTTTCATGAATGGACACAACCTATGCAATGGATACTTGGGATTGTTTCTATTATACTAGTAATTGCAGGAGCATCTTTGACAAGTTATCAAGAAGGTTCTGATAAAACAAAATCTAAAATTTCAACCAAAGGAATAATAAGCGTTTTAGTAGCAGGAGTTTTTGGAGGATTATATTCAGTACTGCCAAAAGCTTATCAATATTTTAATCATATTGAAGGTAACAGAGAATTTACAAATAGTTTATTATTACCTCAAGCAATTGGTGGTATGGTAGGTGCCTTGATTATCTATGCAGTAGTAAGCAAAAGTAATCCACTTACTGGTTTTAAGAAAATTCCAGTATGGAAATCTACTTCGATTGGATTTTTATGGGCAATCGGTAATATGTGTTTGATGATAGCATCAACCAGTTATCTGGGGCTTGCAACAGCCTTCACCTTCTCACAATTAAATCTGGTAATTGGAGGATTTAGTGGAATCTATTTACTTCATGAACACAAAACTAAAAAAGAGTTTAAATATTTTTTAGTTGGCATTATTTTAGTAGTTATTGGAGCTATAATTACTGCACTCATATAGATTTTTTATGACCATCTACATGTAGGTGGTTTTTTATGTTCTTTTTTTTGATATTCGTAAAAAATCACAATAAATTATTGTCAATTTCGATTTATAATGATAAAATAATCACATAAAATGATAGCGTTTTCAAAAAAATATATGGAGGATCAAAATGAAAGCAGCAGTAGTAGCTAAAGACAAAAAGGTAGATGTAGTTGAAAAAGAATTACGTCCATTAAATGCTAATGAAGCATTACTTAAGATGGAGTACTGTGGTGTATGCCATACAGATTTACACGTAAAAGATGGAGATTTTGGAGATGTTGAAGGGCGTGTTCTTGGACATGAGGGCATTGGTCGTGTAGTTGCAGTTGGTAATGATGTGACTAGCTTAAAAGTTGGCGATAGGGCTAGTGTTGCCTGGATGTATAATGCCTGTGGCCATTGTGAATACTGTGTAGAAGGTAATGAGACACTTTGCCGTAACGTACAAAATTCTGGATATAGCGTTGATGGAGGAATGGCTGAAGAATGTATTGTAGATGCCGACTACGCTGTTAAAGTTCCAGAGGATCTTGATCCAGCAGCAGCAAGCAGTGTTACCTGTGCTGGTGTAACAACTTACAAAGCAATTAAAGAATCAAACATCAGACCAGGTCAATGGATTGCAATTTATGGATTAGGTGGATTAGGAAACTTAGCTTTACAATATGCAAAAAATGTTTTCGGAGCTAAAGTTATTGGAATCGATACTAACGATGCACAATTAGAATTCGCCAAAGAATTTGGAGCTGATTTACTTATTAATCCACTTAAAGAAGATGCAGCTAAAGTGATTCAAGAAAAAGTTGGTGGAGCTCATGCAGCTGTAGTAACTGCCGTATCTAAGCAAGCATTTAACTCAGCAGTAGATGCAGTTAGAGCAGCTGGAACTATTGTAGCTGTAGGATTACCATCAGAAAGTATGGATTTAAATATTCCTCGTCTAGTTCTAGATGGAATTATTGTTAAAGGTTCGCTTGTGGGAACACGCCAAGATTTAGCAGAAGCTTTCCAATTTGCTGCCGAAGGAAAAGTTGTTCCAAAATACAAGACACGTAAAATTGAAGAAATAAATGATATCTTTGATGAAATGCTATCAGGTAAAATTCAAGGAAGAATGGTAATAGATTTTTCTGAAAAATAATAGATAACAAACCGGTATAAAGTTTATGCCGGTCTTTTAGTTTTCATTAAGTTTTTAAAGATATACTAACTTTACTCCTAAAAAAACAGCCTTAAATTTGCTGTAAAAACTTTTTCATAAATTAAACTCCTAAGTCTAGCTCTAGTAAAGTTAGACTTTTTTTGTTGATTATTATTAATTAATAAAATGAAATTTCTTTGACAAGTGCTGTAATGTGGTCAAAAACGAACAATTAGATGTGTAAAAGTAAAAATTTGTCGGATATTATAGATTTTTAAGAAAAAGATGATATAATTATCTCTGTTGAATGTCATAATGCTAATAAAAGAGCAATATGAATGTCGAATGTACATATTTTAAAGTAAAATCTTAGTTATCACTTATTTATACTTGGAATTGGCCAAGCGTTTCTACCGAACACCGGAATGTTCGACAATGAGTGAAAGTCGTCTTATCATTTTCGAATGGGCTAGCACACTTTCACATAAGTGGCTAGTTTTTATTTTGAAGAAAGATAGGAGAATAAGGAATAATGCAATTACTTGAAGAAAGAATTAAAGCTGATGGACGTGTTTTAGGAGATAGCGTTCTTAAAGTCGATAATTTTTTAACTCACCAAGTTGACTACAAGCTAATGAAGGAAATTGGAAAACAATTTGCTGAAACTTTTGCTGATGCAGGAATTACAAAGGTTGTTACTATTGAAGCAAGTGGTATCGCCCCAGCAGTATATGTAGCAGAAGCTCTTGATGTTCCTATGATTTTTGCAAAAAAATCAAAAAATATTACTATGAATGAAGAGTTACTTACTGCTGAAGTTTACTCATTTACAAAACAAATCACAAGTACTGTGTCAATTTCCCGTAAATTCTTGAGTCCTGATGATAAAGTTCTAATCATTGACGATTTCCTTGCAAACGGTCAAGCAGCTCTTGGTTTAATTAAAATAATTAAAGAAGTTGGAGCTGATATTGAGGGAGTTGGTATCGTAATTGAAAAATCTTTCCAAGATGGAAGAAAATCTCTTGAAGATGCTGGTTATAGAGTAGTATCTCTTGCTAGAGTTGCTAAGTTCGAAGATGGTCAAGTTGTCTTCGCACAAGCAGATGCATAAGGAGGGATAAATAAAATGGAATTTAATGAAAATAAAAATGGTCAAGCAGCTGTATTAGGTTTACAACATTTGCTTGCTATGTATTCAGGAAGTATTTTAGTTCCTATTCTTATTGCTGGTGCTTTAAACTATAGCCCTCAACAATTAACATATCTAATTTCAACTGATATTTTCATGTGTGGAGTTGCAACTTTCCTTCAATTACAACTTAACAAGTATTTTGGTATCGGTTTACCAGTAGTTTTAGGTGTAGCATTTCAGTCTGTAGCACCGCTTTCAATTATTGGAGCTAAGCACGGAGCTGGAGCAATGTTCGGTTCAGTAATTGCTTCAGGTATCTTTGTAGTATTAATTGCAGGGGTCTTTTCGAAAATTAGAAGTCTCTTTCCACCAATTGTTACAGGTAGCGTAATTACAACTATTGGTTTAACACTTATTCCAGTAGCTGTAGGTAACATGGGAGGAAATTCTGACGCACCAACAATGCAAAGTGTAATCCTTGCCTTTACAACAATATTTATCATTTTAGCAATTAATTATTTTTTCAAAGGATTCATCCGTTCAATCGCTATTCTTATTGGTTTAGTAGTTGGAACAATAATTGGAGGATTCTTCGGAGTAGTCGACACTAGTGCTTTAGCTAGCGCTCCATGGGTTCACGTACCAACTCCATTTTATTTCGGTAAACCAGTTTTTGAGTTATCAAGTATCATAATGATGTGTATTATCGCTTTAGTTTCTCTAGTTGAGTCAACAGGTGTATACTTTGCCCTTGCTGATATTACCGGTGAAGAGTTGACAGAAACACGTTTAAGAAATGGTTACCGCGCAGAAGGCTTAGCCGTTATCTTAGGTGGTATCTTCAATACCTTCCCATATACAGGTTTCTCACAAAACGTAGGACTTGTTCAACTTTCAGGTATCAGATCTCGTAAACCGATTTACTACACAGCAGCCTTTCTTGTAATTCTTGGTTTGCTTCCAAAGTTCGGAGCTCTTGCTCAGATGATTCCAGAACCAGTTCTCGGTGGAGGAATGCTCGTAATGTTTGGTATGGTAGCCCTTCAAGGTATCCGTATGCTTACACATATCGACTTCAAAAATAATGAACATAATTTATTAATCGCGGCAGTTTCGGTTGCTAGTGGAGTTGGATTTAACGGAACAAACCTTTTCCAATCTTTCCCACAAAATGCTCAAATGTTCCTAACAAACGGAATTGTAATTGCTGCAGTTGTCTCTATCGTCCTTAACCTTATCTTTAATTCAGGTAAGAATGATAAATAAAATAATATTGAATTAAGCAGATAAAGAAATTTATCTGTTTTTTACTTGCCTGACTAAGTTAAGAAATTCTTCAAAGTTCCTTAACTTTCTTCTATCTGAAACACTATTCAACTTACAAACCTATAAGTTTTTATAGCTAATAACTATAAGTGTGGATATGTTTATAGTCTATAATAATGATATAATGTTGCATAAAAAGAAAAGGGAGTCTTTTATGGTAAAGGATATAGAAACAATTTTGGCCCATACGGGTGTAAACTCAGATAAAGAGACTGGAGCATTGACCGCACCCTTACATTTTTCAACTACTTATCAGCATCCAGAGTTTGGTCAGTCAACAGGCTTCGACTACACTAGGACTAAAAATCCAACAAGAGCAACACTAGAAGAGACCTTGGCATTAATAGAATCTGGAAATTATGCACTTGCTACCTCAAGTGGTATGAGTGCAATTGTTCTTGCCTTTGAGATTTTTCCAGTTGGAGCAAAAGTAGTGTCAAGCCGTGACTTATACGGTGGTAGTTATAGGTGGTTCCAACAAAAAGAAGAAGAGGGAAGATTTAATTTTTACTATGTAAATAATCAAGCGGAGTTTGAAGCCGCTATTGATGATGCTACGGATATAGTCTATATTGAAAGCCCAACAAATCCACTAATGGTAGAAGTAGATATTGAAAAACTAGCAAAAATTGCCCATTCCCATGGAGCAAAGGTAATTGTCGATAATACTTTCTATACTCCAATTTATCAAAAACCATTAGAACTAGGTGCAGATATTGTTCTTCATTCAGCTACAAAGTATCTTTCAGGACATAATGACGTTTTGGCAGGAGCTGTGATTGTTAAAGAAGAAGAACTATATCAAAAATTGATTTTTAATCTTAATACGACTGGGGCTGTACTATCTCCATTTGATAGTTATTTGTTGATGCGAGGAATAAAAACTTTAGCCCTGCGTATGGAGAGATCAACTGAAAATGCACAAAAAATAGTTGATTTTTTAAGAACCAAAGAAGAGGTTGAAGAAGTCATCTATCCAGGTAAGGGTGGTATGATTAGTTTCAAAATTCATGATGCTAAAAAAATTCCTCATATTTTAAATAATCTTAAAGTTATTACTTTTGCTGAGAGTCTTGGTGGTGTAGAAAGTTTAATTACCTATCCAACAAGTCAGACACATGCTGATATTCCAGTAGAAATTAGAGAATCATATGGGCTAACAGATAACTTGCTCCGCTTATCAATTGGTATTGAATCAGTTAAGGATTTAATTGATGATTTAGATAAAGTATTAGATTAACTTATAGAAGAAAGGTAACTTATGTATAATTTTACTGATAAACCAAATAGATTAAATACTCATAGTATAAAGTGGGTGGAAACAGAAACTAATCCCGAGCTCTTGCCTTTATGGATTGCTGACATGGATTTTCAAGTGTTGCCTGAGATTAAAGAGGCTATTAAAAATTTTGCAGATTATGATGTTTATGGTTATTCTTACGCACCTGACAGTTTATATCAAGCAATAATAAACTGGGAGTCAAGTGAGCATGGATATAAAATTACTAAGGATGATATTACTTTTATAGATGGAGTTGTTCCAGGTATTTCAATAGCAATCCAAGCATATACAGAAGTTGGCGATGCTATTATAATAAATAGTCCGGTCTATCATCCTTTTGCCAGAACGATTAAACTTAATGAAAGAAAATTAGTTGCAAATTCCCTTTTGGAACATGACGGCCGATTTGAAATAGATTTTGAAAGACTCGAACAAGATATTGTAGAAAATGATGTGAAGCTTTATATTCTATGTAGTCCTCATAATCCTGGAGGACGCGTGTGGTCAAAAGAAGAGTTAGTTAAGATTGGTCAACTATGTAAAAAACATGGAGTAATTTTACTTGCTGATGAAATTCATCAGGATTTAGTTCTTTTTGGAAATACTCATCATTCTATAAATACCGTTAATCCTGATTTTTCTGATTTTACAGTTGTACTAACTGCTGCTACAAAAACGTTTAACATTGCTGGTACCAAAAATTCTTTTGCTATTATAGAAAATTCAGAGTTAAGAGAGGAATTTAGAGCTATTCAGCTAAGAAATAATCAGTCAGAAATTTCTACAATTGGCTATATTGCAACTGAAGTTGCTTATAACAATGGTTTGGAATGGTTGGAAGAATTAAAAGTTGTCTTAGAAGATAATATTAATTATTTAATAGAATACTTTAAAGTACATGCTCCCATCTTAAAAGTTATGAAGCCTCAAGGGACATATCTTTTATGGCTAGATTTTACAGAGTATGGATTAGACGATTTGGAATTACACAGATCATTAATGGAAGATGCAAAAGTGGAACTTAATCAAGGTATAGATTTTGGTCCAGAAGGACAAGCACATGCTAGGTTAAATGTCGCAGCTCCTTTAGAAATAATTAAGGAAGCTTGTAAACGCATTGCTGATACTCTTGCAAAGATTAAGTGATATCTGAGTTTATTTTTGAGTTTTTTTTGCTATAATTATCATAGAAATAATAGAGGAGACTTAAAATGGGAACTTTTCAAGTAATTGATCATCCACTTATTCAACACAAATTAACGATTATTCGTCAAACTAAGACTGGAACAAAAGAATTTCGCGAGATTGTAAACGAAATTGCTATGCTTATGGGATACGAAATCAGTAGAAATCTTCCACTAGAAGACGTTGAAATTGAAACACCTATAACTAAGACAGTTCAAAAACAACTAGCTGGTAAAAAACTTGCTATTGTACCTATTCTTCGTGCAGGTATTGGGATGGTTGATGGTATTTTAAGCTTGATTCCTGCTGCTAAAGTTGGACATATCGGAATGTACCGTGATGAAGAAACGCTTCAACCAGTAGAATACCTAGTGAAACTTCCTGAAGATATTGATCAACGTCAAATTTTTGTTGTTGACCCTATGCTTGCAACAGGTGGTTCAGCAATTCTTGCTATTGATAGTTTGAAAAAACGTGGAGCAACAAATATAAAATTTGTATGTTTAGTTTCAGCACCAGAGGGTGTGAAAGCTCTGCAAGAAGCACATCCAGATATTGATATTTATACTGCAGCTCTTGATGATCATTTGAATGAACATGGATATATTGTTCCTGGTCTTGGAGATGCTGGAGATCGTTTATTCGGTACAAAATAAATACTACTTGTCAGTAAATATATTAGATTATATTAAAAAATAAAATTACAAAAATACGAACTATAAAAATATCGAGTTGAACAAATTCGATATATAGTTCGTATTTTATTTTAAAATTACCTCAATGTTTAAATTTTAAAAAGTAAAAATCGAACTAAGTAGTATTGAGAAGTGAAAAGATTAAAAATAAGATTGTTAAAAATTTAAAAAAGTTATTGACAAACAAATGTGGGGATGATAAGATAATAA
>NZ_MKIQ01000007.1 GCF_001832885.1 Floricoccus penangensis
CTACCTGTGGTAGTTGAACTTGATGACTCACTTGAAGTACTTGGTTTACTACCTGTGGTAGTTGAACTTGGTTTATCACTTGTAGTACTTGATGAACTGCTTGTTATAGTTGAACTTGTTGACTCACTTGAAGTACTTGGTTCAATACTTGTGCTAGTTGAGTTTGTTGGTTCACTTGAACTACTTGGCTCATTACTTGTAGTAGTTGAACTTGGTGACTTACTTGAACTACTTGGTTTACTACTTGTTGTAGTTGAACTTGGTGACTCACTTAAAGCGCTTGGTTTACTACTTGTGGTAGTTGAACTTGGTGACTCACTTGAACTACTTGGTTCGCTACTAGTTGTAGTTGAACTTGATGACTCACTTGAAGTACTTGGTTTACTACTTGTGGTAGTTGAACTTGATGACTCACTTGAAGTACTTGGTTCAATACCTGTGGTAGTTGAACTTGACTCTTCAATTGATATACTTGGTTTACTACTTGTGGTAGTTGAACTTGTTGATTCACTCGAAGTTGTTCGTTCGCTACTTGTGGTAGTTGAACTTGTTGGTTCACTCGAAGTACCTGGTTCGCTACTTGTTGTAGTTGAACTTGTTGACTCACTTGAAGTGCTTGGTTCGCTACTTGTTGTAGATGAACTTGATTCTTCACTTGTAGTACTTGGCTCGCTACTTGTGGTAGTTGAACTTGATTCCTCACTTGAAGTACTTGGTTTACTACTTGTGGTAGTTGAACTTGATTCTTCACTTGAAGTACTTGGTTTGCTACTT
>NZ_MKIQ01000008.1 GCF_001832885.1 Floricoccus penangensis
AATTTAATTTCTTGTTTTGTTGATATTTGTTTTTTTGATAGATTTATCGAATCGAGCGTCCTCTCGGTATTAATATTCGAAAGTTGGCTTTTTGCAGAATCATTATCAGCTGAACTAGATGAAGAAGTTGAGGTTTCATTCTTATCATTCTTTGAGTCATCAGAATACGTTGGTTCTGAATCAACAGAATCTTTATTTAAGGAATCCGTCACAGAAGAAGGAAAACTATTTGAAGCAACCTCGCTGCTATTCAAATCCATATTCGAACTACTTGACGTGCTTTCTTGAGCGTAAGCCGATATATTTATACTAGCAATTGCCAAAAACACCCCTAAAAATAATAATCGTTTTTTTTCTTTATTCATATCTTGATACCTTTCTTATTAATTTGTAAACTCTTACAAGACAAATTAATTATATCATATATTAGTAAAAATAAAATCCATTATTATTCTATTATTTTTTTTACTCATTTATAATTTTTGAACATTTTCTTATCACATTATAAGAAGAAATAACTCGCAATATAGACCACAGTATAGTTCCATAGCCTATAGTACCTAAGATAATGATATAAATTAATAAATGAATTATTGTCCAAATAATTTGTAGATAATATGTAATTGATGTCGGTATGAGATGGTTTTTAAGTTTTGTTGAATTTTTAATAAACAATACAAGAAATATAATGGATATTATGGTTGGTATAATAACTCCAAATGTTATTTCTAGTACACGTGAAGAATATGGAACACCCTCATCTGACAAAAAAGAAATAACAAAAACTAAAACTGCTGCAAAAACCGATAAAAATTCAGCAAAAATCAAGACGAAATTCCATTTTTTTGCACTATCAAAGTAGCCATCTATTTTTGACATAAAATTCCTTTTTCTATAAATCTATTTCAAAATCTCAAAATTATTATCAACACTGGCTTCAATCAATGGATTCTTTTGTAAATAGTCAGCGATAAGTTCCATCATGTCAATTTGCACTTCTTTAACAATCTTCTCAGCAGAAAACATTTCATAGTTTCCTCCACCCACAGCACGGTATTGATTTACTGCAATCTCTAATTCATCTGTATCTTCAATATCTTTGCCTTCAAATTTCAAACGAGTAACACGCTCACCGACTGGTTTAGATAAATCAAGTGTATAATCGATACCTTGATACATATCATAATTATAGTATTGAGGTTTAGGGTCGACGAATTCAGGATTAAAGATAATTTCACCATTTTCATCAAGAGCCAAATAGTTTGCAGTTCTTTCTAACGCATCACGCAAGTCCTTACCACTTACTTTTAATACCGCAAGAGTATTAGGGTAAATATAATTTGTAATGATGTCACGCATCGTGATTGTGCTTCCAAATCCCTTACCATCATTATTAAATAATGAAGTTCCTGAAATCTTAGCACCTGTCGCATCCATTTGAACCTTATTTACAAATTCAATATAAGGATGTTCTTTTAGTCTTGCGGCCATTGGATTAGTGATTGTCATATCACCTTCAACCTTACCCATTGGATTATCCAACCATGCTTCAAGTTCAATATTTAAATCATTAAGCTGACTTTGAATTTCTTCATCAGGAGCAGCATCTCCTGTTGGTACCAACTCAGCATTTGATGAAGTTACTTGGTATTTACCATCAACTTGATCTAACTCCAATTGTATTTTCCCAATATTAGCTGCACGATATCCTGGTTGAATAACTGGTACGCCGTTAATTTTTATTGCAATTTCACGATGTTGGTGCCCGGTTACGAAAGCATCAATTCCTTCTACTTCTTCAAGAATTTGATATCCTTCATTTTCTCCAGTCAAAAGTTCTGTCGGTTCACCCGTCACCAAATCACGCTCGAATCCACCATGATAAGAGACTACTACCACATCAGCTTCTTGACGAATAATTGGAACATATTTTTTGGCAGTTTCAAGACATGATGCAAAGACCATCCCTTTAATGTGTTCAGGGTTTTCCCAGTGTGGGATATATTGAGTTGTAAGTCCTAAAACTCCAACTTTCAAACCATCTTTTTCAAAAATCTCATAGGCTTTTCCATAATAAAGATTTCCATCTTCATCCAAAATATTTGCCGCAAGAATTGGATGATTGTAAGCAGCAATTGCTGAGTCAAGATACTTACTACCATAATTAAACTCATGATTTCCAAGAATTCCTAAGTCGTAATTCATAGAATTTACAATATCAGTTAGATTACGAACTCCTTTTCCATCAACCTGCTTGGCAGCATAATATGCTAAAGGAGAGCCTTGAATAAAGTCACCATTTTCAATCTGTAGAATCGGCCCATATTTAGCAGCATCTTCTCTTTCAGCAATGAGTTTAGTCGCAAGTTTGGCAGTACCAAAATCCTCGTTCATATCACGCTCAGTATAGTTTGTCGGCATAATATAGCCGTGCATATCACTTGTTTCAAGAATTGTTAAACGCATAATAATTTTCATCTCCCATAAATTAATAATTCATCTACTATTATAGCATTAAGCTCTTTATTTCCCTATATGAATTCACTTCTTTTGCTTTTTATAAAGAAAATAAGTGTAAATTAAATAGATAACGGGACAAAATACAAATGTAATAAGTAAAAATAAAGGTAAATTATTCCTCAAAATTCCTGCTAGTACGGAAAGTAATAAAAGAAAAAATAGCAGTTTATTGTAAGAAGTAAAATCACTTTTTACATTAGAAACTAAAAAATTAAAATAGTTTTTCATAAAATACTCCTAAAATTAAAACCACTGAAACCAGTGGCTTATGCCTATTTAAACAAGCTCATATCATATACAGTGTAATCACAACGATAAACGAATAAACGCTTGCCATCGATTAAGAATGATGTTGAGCTTGGTACATCACTTGCTTCCACATTCACTCTGTTTCCAATATAGGTTGCAAGAGGATAACCTTGTTGACTTCTAATTAGAAGAACCTTACTAGATGGACTCCATTCATTTTTAACAGAGTTAATAACATTGTTTACGATTGGTGTAGATCGGTCGTAATTTTCAAGATTTACTGTTTTTGAATAGTCATCAAAATAGTTGACCATTCCTTTTTCTTGCGCAATCAAGCTACTTCCAACGTGGATCATTTCCTTACCACCAACTGAAACCTTAAGAACTTTAGAGTCCTTATTAGAAGTACCGTCGTTACTTTGGCTATCAAAACGAGTATCGCGTGATACAGAAACAGATTTACCTTCAATTTGATCAATGATTTGCGCTTGCTCATCGTAAGTTCTAATAGACATAGTCAAACCTACAAAACTCTCAGTCGCATCCTTAAAGAAGTTTCGTACTGTTGAACAGCCAGTAAGACCTACCATAGCCAATATAATCAGGCCACTCACAGCAATTTTTTTCCAATTTTTCTTCATTAATATTTTCCTCCACTAGTTATTAATAATATTATAACTGGTTTTTCGAATTCTAGCTTCTTTTATTTAAAATAAATATGCAAAAAATTAGCAGCTGAATAAATATTATAGAAAAAATCTTTACAAAATCGTAATACTAATACTTACTTATCCTGTAAAGATTCATTTTGTTTTTCATTAATTTACTTTGTTAAATTTTAATTTCATATCATCTGGTTTGACACCATTGTATTGTCCATATGAATCAGCAATAATTTGAATAATTTGATTATCCTGTAATTTAACAAGAACATCACTATTATCGTGATTATATTTATTATCATTAGCTATTTTCTCTTTTTTACCATCTTCTGAAAATTGAATAATTTTAAATTCCATTCTAGGATAAAATTGACCATCCTTATTTGCATTAACATCATAATTGGAAGATAATTTGTAGGTTCCTGGTGCAATATCAATTCCAACAATCCAGTCCCCTGTCCCTAACTCATCAGATGGTTTTTCTGGTAAATTTACCTGTTTCAAGCTAGCTTTGGAAATATTTGAAAATTTTAATATTTCATCTTGAGTTAAAAACATCCTTATTTTGGAAAGTGTTTCTTCATTATCTTCACTATTTCCAGCACTAGCTGCAACATAATTTTCACTAATTATAGATTGAGTACTCATTACATTACCCCTGCCTTGTTCTATTACTAAATCATAGATTCCAGGCTTAATTTCTGAATCTTTATTAACTTTTACTTCTCCAGTAATATAGAAATTATCAACTCCCGGTTTTCCATAATATGTTTTTACTGAATCAATAAAATTACTTTTTTCAACTTCTTCTTTGCTACTGCTACTAAAGGAAGCTGAAAGAGATTCACTTTGAGATTGAGTAGTACTGGTATCACTACTTTTGCTTTCTTGCTTCGAACAGGCAACAGTTAAAGAAAAGCACGCAGTAAGTAATAATAAAACACTAAAATTCTTTTTCATATTCATAATCTCTTTCTTTTTTTATATCTATAGTATATCAAAATATTTATGATATATAAATATATAAATTATATCCATTTTAGATATAATCTCTTGACATATATCTGAAATGGATATATTATAATCATGTAAAGGAAAACAAAAAATTTCACTCATAACAGGAAGGTGATTATTATGAAAAAAACTAAATTAAGATTACATAATCCAGGTAGCAATAAAGAAAAAGATTTTTTGCTTAGCATGATGGATAATGGCTATTTATTAACTGGAAAACACTGTGTTTTCTATAATTTTACAAAAGCTAAAGACAATCAACATCACGATTTGATTCTTGAATATTCTGATCAAAAGACACCAGATATTGATAACTATGATTTATCTGACTACGGAATCATATTCTCTTTTCAAAATAAATTGTGGTTAACTAAATACTTTATTTCTTACTCCTATGCAAAAAATAAGAAAGATAAGAATGAGATAAAAATTAGTGATGACTCAATTCAGATGGATCTTAAATATGTTAAAAGATATATTAAAAATTTTATCACTCTTATCAACTGGATTTTAGTTATAAGTGTTGTTATATGGGGGCTATTAGTTGCAAAACATTTTATGAAGCTAATGAAAATTTCACCTGAAAATGCCTCAACTAATGCTTTGAGTTCGATGGCATTCTTTTTAATACCCACATTAGTAATCTATTATATTTTGTGGATGTATATTTGGTTCAAATTTTTCAAAAGAAAACATGAACTACAAAATAAAACGGGGGATTACTCTGGAAACTGGCAACCAACTTTACTCGTTACAATAAAAAATCCAAGTACTGTTCCAGATATGCATGACTTCGCTTATTTAGGTACTTGGACTAGATTTACACATAAAGAAAATGAAAATACATACTACTATAATCTAAAATCAAACTATTCAATTACTGATATTATCGAAGATTTATCAACTATGCTTAATACTGATAAAGATAATATTAAAATTATTGACAACTTTGGATTGGCACCAATAGGTTGGCTCGGTTTATTTTTCTAAAATAGGAGGTTAATAATGACTAAAAAAGATAATATAAATATCCCACTTAACTACTCGAGTTACTTGATAATGCTCTGTCTTCGCCATCAATCTCATGGTTACGAAATCATGAAATATGTGGAGGAAGCAACAAACGGATTGATAACTATTGGTCCTGCTACAATGTACCGTACAATTTCGGATCTTGAAAAAAATGGTTATATATATCTAGCTTCTGAAGTCGGTACTCGTAAGGAATATGCACTTACAGAAAAAGGTTGGATGCTGGTAGAAGAGCAAGCAAATTTTATGGAGATGTTACACAATATTGCGAAGAATGATGTAGAAGATACTACTTCTGTTGGTAATGAAAATGAAAATATCGAAGAAAAGAAGGATTTAGAGATGAAAAATTTTAATAAAAAATTATTTAATGTTAATCTTAAAGTTTCTAACCAAGAATCTGCACCTGATTTTTCTAAATTAGATGATCTTGGCCAATGGGTATTGGTTACAACAGGTAATAAAGGAAGAACTTACTACTATCAATTTAAAACACCTTTGGATGCTGATACATTGAAAGAAGAAATATCTGAGCGACTTAGTATAAACCCCGATGATCTTTCAACAGGATCATGGACAAATCTATATCGCTCTCGCGAACTTTGGAGTGGTGATCCTAAGACACCTTGGATTGATGAACAATAAAAATATACAAAAAAATACTTGGGCTGACTTCGAAGGCTCAAGTATTTTAATATATATGATTTCTTTTATAGGCCAATAAAAGTTTAATCCATTAATTAATAGTAAACGTGTTCCGTATTTTCAAATACTTCACTTGCGTATGATTCTAGGTATGCTTCTCTTTTTGCTTTTTTTTCTTCTTCACGACATACTTCTAACCATGAAAAGAAAACAGCAAATAAGAAGAAGGATAGTAATACAATTAAAGTTCCAAATAAATCTGCCATGATATAATACCTCTTTCAATAAATAAATTAAGAATGTGCAGCTAAGATTGAATAATCGTATATACGTTTTAAATCGTACCATAATTTAAAAATAAAAACTCAATGAGATAGTTTCGCTACGTATTATGCATATATTTTTATCTCCATATGAGATAAAACTTCCAGACATTCTTGACTTCAGGTAGGTAAGCGTTAATCACTTATCACTCCCTTCCTTACTTGATAAATATATTATAATACGAATTAATATGAATTTCAAGTTTTTTGTACTAAAAAAATCGAACTTTTTTTACGTAAGCACTTTAAAAATATCAGAAAATACTATATAATGTAATAAAGATACGAATTAAAATGAATGGAGAGCATTATGGCTAGAGGTGAATTGACGCCCCAAGATGTGAAGAATCGACAAATAATCTCTGATAATATAAATAAATTAATTGATAGGGGTGGACTTCGTCAAATTGATATCCACCGTGCCACGGGTATTCCTAAAAGTACTCTTACAGGATATGTTAAAGGTACTTCTTCTCCTACTACTTCAAATATGGAGAAACTTGCTGAATATTTCAATGTTGATATTGGTGATATTGATCCACGATTTGCAAGTGGTGAAAATTCTGATACTTATGAAATTAAAGAAAATAAATTCAAATCAATCTTGAATGATATTCAAGATATTTCAGGAAAATTGACTGAGGATTATCAAAAACGTGTTTTAGAATATGCGCGTGATCAGTTTGAACTTCAAACTGCCAAGAATAACAATATTAGAAAACTCTCATTTACAAATCAAGCATCAACTTCTACTGAAACGAAAAATGATAAAGTTGTAGCCTTTCCTTCACTTACTGAAGTACATGCAATAGCTAAATCAGCTGCAGGTTTTGGATACAATTACGATGAAAATGAGTTTTATACTGTATATACTGATCGTGAAGATTTACCAGATTTTGATTTTGCTACTTATGTATCAGGTGATTCAATGGAGCCAAATTATCATGACGGAGATGTTGTATTAGTTCGACAAAATTACTCTGCACCAGATGGTGGAATTTACATAGTCGATTATGATGGAAAGAGTTTTATCAAACAGACATTTGTTGACGATGATCAACTGATATTAAGCTCTCTTAATAAAAAGTATGATGACAAGATTCTACCTATACCACCAGATGAATACACATACTGGAATATTGCTGGTGAAGTTATCGACAGCTTCACACCAATTGAAGGTTAATAATTATAAAAAGAAAGTCTAGCAAATTCGTTAGACTTTCTTTTTATATACATATATAGAAAAAATCCACCGAAGTGGATTTCAAATAATTTAAAAATTATATATGAAAATTATTTTGCAGAGAATTTTTTTCTTACAATTATAGCAGCCGCAGCAATTATTGTAATACCAGCTGCAATCATTGGTGCTGACGATTCCGATCCAGTCTTAGGAAGTACTTTTTGCGATTTTTCTTTAGCTTTATTTGCTTGACTTATTCCTTTAATATTATCTTTCTTTTCAGGTTTGTTTTTATCTTCTTTTATACGTGAATTATTTAAATCAAATGCTTCTTGCAAAATTTTATTTATTGCATCGTCATCTTTAGCATCCATAATTCTATCGTAGAATTTATCTTTTTCTTTTTCAGTTAAATTCGGAAGAGAATTTAAATCGTTGCTTATATCATCTGAAAATGCATCTAAAAGTACTGTCGCAGCATCTTCAATAGTTCCAGTTGATTTTAATTTTTTAATGTACTTGCTTTTTTCTTCCTTAGATAATGTATCAAGTTCATTAATAAAATTTTCTACTTCTGATTTATAAGCATTTAAAATAATATTATCAATTTCTTGAGAGTTTTTTGAATTTTTTATTGACTCTTTGATTTTATTTTTTTGATCTTTCGTTAATGTTTCTAAACTATTTACAAAATTTACACCTTCACGTTTAGACATCTCATCCATAACTTTATCTATATCAAGAGCATCCTTAGCTTGGTCGTATTTCTTAATAAATTCTTTCTTATCTGCATCTGTTAAATAATCAGAATTTTTTATTGCATCTTTGATGAATTCATTGAAAATTTCAGCAAGTTGATCTTCATTTTTTGCTGAATTTAATTTTGAAATCAACTTATTTTTTGTTTTCTTATCTAAAGTTGCTGAAGTATTAATGCCATCAACAATTTGTTTCTTAAAATCTTTGAATTCTTCAGGAGTTAGATCTCTATCTTCATCTAATGGTTTAGTTGAGCTAGATACTGTACTGCTATTAGATGGACCAGTACTTGAAGATGACTCAACAATTGTACCACTTTCAGAAGAAGCTGAACTAGCAGTCGACGATTGTTCAACAGGAGTTGTTGATGAAGTTACAGTTGAACTAGGCACAGAAGTTGCATCTGTGCTAGGTACAGGAGTTGTATCTGTACTAGGTAATGAAGTTTCAGTTAATTTCTCAGTTGATGAAACTGTTTCAGTCGAAGTTGATTGACTAGGAACTGAACTTTGACTTGTTAGTGTTGATCCAGTATCTGGTTGACTAGAAGTCTCAGCCAAAGCTATAGAAGGTAGGCCTAGGAAAGTAAGGATAGCAACTGCACAAACAACCCAAGTTTTACCACTTTTGTGCATTGTGTAACGTTTTTTTTCAGTTAGTTTCATTAGAGTTCCCCATCTTATTTTTTTTGAAAAGGAGAAAAATTCTCCTTACCTACCATAATTATATAATATATTTTCTTATATGTATATATAATTTTATCTTTAAATTAATAAATTTAAAGATAAATAAAAAAACCAACACAAAATTTTGTGTTGGTTAAAGTAAAATTTAACATTTTAATGATAATTATTCACTTATTAACTAAATTTTATTTTTAAGAATTGAATCAGATTTTACTCTTCATCTTCCCTTTTCTTTCTTGCTAGTCCCAAGAATCCTGCAATACTTGCAAGTGCAATACCAACTAATCCAGCTGATCCTGCAACTTCACCAGTACTTGGAAGGCTTTTCTTATTATTTCCAGATTTATTTGAGTTAGATCCGCCATTATTGCTTGATCCACCCTTCTTATATCTAGAATCGCTAAGTTTTTGAGCATCTTTAACAATCTTATTAATTGCATCTATAGATGTCGCTCCATTAATCTTCTTCTTGTAGTCTTCTTTTTCACTAGGAGTTAGGTTAGGAAGATTATCGATGATATTTTTACCATCATTCTTCTTCTTGTCTAAATCTTTGTCTTTGTCTTTGTCTTTTGGAACAGTAACTTCGGTCTTATCAGATTTATTACCATTTTTATCAGTAACAGTTATATCAAGTTTATCACCTGGTTTAACTTTATCTTTTGGAATTTCAATATGGAATTTTCCATCTTTGTCTACTGTTCCAGTTCCGATTACGTTACCGTCTTTATCAGTAATTTCAACCTTAGTTCCAGGTTCACCCTTACCGTCTACGTTAAAGCCACCTTTATCATTTGGTTTAACAGTAACATCACTTGGTTTAGATGGTTTTTCTGTATTTTTGTTTGGAACAGTAATTTGAGTACCATCAGATTTATTACCATTTTTATCAGTAACAGTTACATCAAGCTTATCACCTGGTTTAACTTTATCTTTTGGAACAGTAATTTCGAAGTTACCTTTATCATCTGATGTTCCAGTTCCAATTACATTACCATCTTTATCAGTAATTTCAACCTTAGTATTTGGATCTGTTTTACCACCAATTACATAATCACCATCTTTATTTGTATCAACAGTAACATCACTTGGTTTAGATGGTTTTTCAGTATCTTTATTTGGAACAGTAACTTCAGTCTTATCAGATTTGTTATCTTTATCATCAGTAACAGTTACATCAATTTTATCACCCGGTTTAACTTTATCCTTTGGAATTTCAACATGGATGTTTCCATCTTTATCTACTGTTCCAGTTCCGATTACGTTACCGTCTTTATCTGTTATTTCAACATTAGTTCCAGGTTCACCCTTACCGTCTACGTCGAAGCCACCTTTATCATTTGGTTTAACAGTTATATCAGATGGTTTAGATGGTTTTTCAGTATCTTTGTTTGGAACAGTAACTTCAGTCTTATCAGATTTGTTACCTTTATCATCAGTGATAGTTACATCAATTTTATCGCCCGGTTTAACTTTATCTTTTGGAATTTCAACATGGATGTTTCCATCTTTATCTACTGTTCCAGTTCCGATTACGTTACCGTCTTTATCAGTAATCTCAACCTTAGTTCCAGGTTCACCCTTACCGTCTACGTCAAAGCCACCTTTATCATTTGGTTTAACAGTTATATCAGATGGTTTAGATGGTTTTTCAGTATCTTTATTTGGAACAGTAACTTCAGTCTTATCAGATTTGTTACCTTTATCATCAGTAACAGTTACATCAATTTTATCACCCGGTTTAACTTTATCTTTTGGAATTTCAACATGGATGTTTCCATCTTTATCTACTGTTCCAGTTCCGATTACGTTACCGTTTTTATCTGTTATTTCAACATTAGTTCCAGGTTCACCTTTACCGTCTACGTCAAAGCCACCTTTATCATTTGGTTTAACAGTTATATCAGATGGTTTACTTGGTTTTTCAGTAGATGGTTTCTTTTCAAGTTTGCCTAGAGCATCATTGAGTTTCTTAGTCGCATCATCTACTTCTTTTTGAGTTGCATCTTTATCACCATAAACTTTATTGGCTTCATCGTATGCATCTTTAAGTTTATCCCAAGTGTCTTTTGTATAGTCATCTGGGTTTTTAGATTTGGCATCATCTAATGCATTCTTAAGTTCATCTTTATTAACTTTTTGATCAGC
>NZ_MKIQ01000009.1 GCF_001832885.1 Floricoccus penangensis
AATATTCGCTTGGCACCTACCATATCTCACAGGGGGCAACCCCCAACTACTTCCGGCGTTATGAGACTTAACTTCTGGGTTCGGCATGTAACCAGGTGTATCTCTCATGCTATTGGCACCAAACTATGCGTAATTGTTTTTCAATCACTCAAAATTGAATAATTTCTTCATATAACTTCCATAAACTTCTATGCTTACTCGTGTATTAATTCTTATCTAGGATAAGTCCTCGAGCGATTAGTATTAGTCCGCTACATACATCACTGTACTTCCACTCCTAACCTATCTACCTGATCTTCTCTCAGGGCTCTTAACCATTACTGGTGGGAAATCTCATCTTGAGGTGGGCTTCGCACTTAGATGCTTTCAGCGCTTATCCCTTCCCTACATAGCTACCCAGCGATGCTCTTGGCAGAACAACTGGTACACCAGCGGTAAGTCCATCCCGGTCCTCTCGTACTAAGGACAGATCCTCTCAAATTTCCTACGCCCGCGACGGATAGGGACCGAACTGTCTCACGACGTTCTGAACCCAGCTCGCGTGCCGCTTTAATGGGCGAACAGCCCAACCCTTGGGACCGACTACAGCCCCAGGATGCGACGAGCCGACATCGAGGTGCCAAACCTCCCCGTCGATGTGAACTCTTGGGGGAGATAAGCCTGTTATCCCCAGGGTAGCTTTTATCCGTTGAGCGATGGCCCTTCCATGCGGAACCACCGGATCACTAAGCCCGACTTTCGTCCCTGCTCGAGTTGTAACTCTCGCAGTCAAGCTCCCTTATACCTTTACACTCTATGAATGATTTCCAACCATTCTGAGGGAACCTTTGGGCGCCTCCGTTACCTTTTAGGAGGCGACCGCCCCAGTCAAACTGCCCGTCAGACACTGTCTCCCACCACGTTTAGTGGTGCGGGTTAGAGTAGCCATAACACAAGGGTAGTATCCCAACAACGCCTCATCGTATACTAGCGTACACGAGTCATAGGCTCCTACCTATCCTGTACATGTGGTACAGATACTCAATATCAAACTGCAGTAAAGCTCCATGGGGTCTTTCCGTCCTGTCGCGGGTAACCTGCATCTTCACAGGTACTAAAATTTCACCGAGTCTCTCGTTGAGACAGTGCCCAAATCGTTACGCCTTTCGTGCGGGTCGGAACTTACCCGACAAGGAATTTCGCTACCTTAGGACCGTTATAGTTACGGCCGCCGTTTACTGGGGCTTCAATTCATACCTTCGCTTACGCTAAGCACTCCTCTTAACCTTCCAGCACCGGGCAGGCGTCACCCCCTATACATCATCTTACGATTTAGCAGAGAGCTGTGTTTTTGATAAACAGTCGCTTGGGCCTATTCACTGCGGCTGGACCTAAATCCAGCACCCCTTCTCCCGAAGTTACGGGGTCATTTTGCCGAGTTCCTTAACGAGAGTTCTCTCGCTCACCTGAGGCTACTCGCCTCGACTACCTGTGTCGGTTTGCGGTACGGGTAGATATTATTTAAACGCTAGAAGCTTTTCTTGGCAGTGTGACATCAGATGCTTCGTAACCGTAGTTACTTCCCCATCATAGCTCAATGTTATAAGTATAAGCATTTGACTCATACTACACCTCACTACTTAGACCAGAATCCATTAACTGGCACATCTTAGCCTACTGCGTCCCTCCTTCACTATAATATCTAGTACAGGAATATCAACCTGTTGTCCATCGGATACGCCCTTCGGCCTCTCCTTAGGTCCCGACTAACCCAGGGCGGACGAGCCTTCCCCTGGAAACCTTAGTCTTACGGTGGACAGGATTCTCACCTGTCTTGCGCTACTCATACCGGCATTCTCACTTCTATACGCTCCAGCACTCCTCACGGTATACCTTCGACGCATATAGAACGCTCTCCTACCATTACACTATTGTGTAATCCACAGCTTCGGTAATATGTTTTAGCCCCGGTACATTTTCGGCGCAGGGTCACTCGACTAGTGAGCTATTACGCACTCTTTAAATGTTAGCTGCTTCTAAGCTAACATCCTAGTTGTCTGTGCAACCCCACATCCTTTTCCACTTAACATATATTTTGGGACCTTAGCTGGTGGTCTGGGCTGTTTCCCTTTCGACTACGGATCTTAGCACTCGCAGTCTGACTGCCGTACATATGTCTATGGCATTCGGAGTTTATCTGAGATTGGTAATCCGAGACGGACCCCTCACCCAAACAGTGCTCTACCTCCATGACATTTAAATTACGACGCTAGCCCTAAAGCTATTTCGGAGAGAACCAGCTATCTCCAAGTTCGTTTGGAATTTCTCCGCTATCCACAAGTCATCCAAGCACTTTTCAACGTACTCTGGTTCGGTCCTCCAGTGAGTCTTACCTCACCTTCAACCTGCTCATGGATAGGTCACATGGTTTCGGGTCTACGTCATGTTACTATATCGCCCTATTAAGACTCGCTTTCGCTACGGCTCCGACTCTTCATCTTAACCTCGCAACATAACGTAACTCGCCGGTTCATTCTACAAAAGGCACGCTCTCACCCATTAACGGGCTCGAACTTGTTGTAGGCACACGGTTTCAGGTGCTATTTCACTCCCCTTCCGGGGTTCTTTTCACCTTTCCCTCACGGTACTGGTTCACTATCGGTCACTAGGGAGTATTTAGACTTGGGAGATGGTCCTCCCAGATTCCGACGAGATTTCTCGTGTCTCGCCGTACTCAGGATACTGCTAGGTATATATTCTATTTAAAGTACGAGGCTATTACTCTCTCTGGCTTACCTTTCCAGGTAATTCTTCTATAAAATATAAGTCCACATTGCAGTCCTACAACCCCAAAGGACAAGTCCTTTGGTTTGGTCTTCTTCCGTTTCGCTCGCCGCTACTAAGGAAATCGCTTTTGCTTTCTCTTCCTGCAGCTACTTAGATGTTTCAGTTCACTGCGTCTTCCTTCGCATATACTATGTATTCATATATGGATAACATTCATTAAATGTTGGGTTCCCCCATTCGGAAACTCACGGATCATCGCTTACTTACAGCTCCCCGTGAAATATCGTAGTTAGTCACGTCCTTCTTCGGCTCCTAGTGCCAAGGCATCCACCGTGCGCCCTTATTAACTTAACCTTTAAATTTTTACTTTAATAAGTTTTGATTTTCTTCGTTTTTTAAACTCTTTAAATCACAGCATTTTCGGTTTATTTCTTTGTTATATTTAGAAATTATTCAATTTTCAATGATCGATTCAGTAAGTATTTCATCTTACCTATGGAGCCTAGCGGGATCGAACCGCTGACCTCCTGCGTGCAAAGCAGGCGCTCTCCCAGCTGAGCTAAGGCCCCAATCTTCTTGAGAAGATTTATTCTGTTTTTAGGTATAAACCTCTCAAAACTAAACAATGCAAAACTTACCGTGCAGGTATCCTCGTATTTTCCTTAGAAAGGAGGTGATCCAGCCGCACCTTCCGATACGGCTACCTTGTTACGACTTCACCCCAATCATCTATCCCACCTTAGGCGGCTGGCTCCTTACGGTTACCTCACCGACTTCGGGTGTTACAAACTCTCGTGGTGTGACGGGCGGTGTGTACAAGGCCCGGGAACGTATTCACCGCGGCGTGCTGATCCGCGATTACTAGCGATTCCGACTTCATGTAGGCGAGTTGCAGCCTACAATCCGAACTGAGAGAAGCTTTAAGAGATTAGCTTGCCGTCACCGGCTTGCGACTCGTTGTACTTCCCATTGTAGCACGTGTGTAGCCCAGGTCATAAGGGGCATGATGATTTGACGTCATCCCCACCTTCCTCCGGTTTATTACCGGCAGTCTCGCTAGAGTGCCCAACTTAATGATGGCAACTAACAATAGGGGTTGCGCTCGTTGCGGGACTTAACCCAACATCTCACGACACGAGCTGACGACAACCATGCACCACCTGTATTGGATGTACCGAAGTAACTCCCTATCTCTAGGGATAGCATCCATATGTCAAGACCTGGTAAGGTTCTTCGCGTTGCTTCGAATTAAACCACATGCTCCACCGCTTGTGCGGGCCCCCGTCAATTCCTTTGAGTTTCAACCTTGCGGTCGTACTCCCCAGGCGGAGTGCTTAATGCGTTAGCTGCGACACTCAGGGGTGGATACCCCCGAACATCTAGCACTCATCGTTTACGGCGTGGACTACCAGGGTATCTAATCCTGTTTGCTCCCCACGCTTTCGAGCCTCAGCGTCAGTTACAGTCCAGAGAGCCGCTTTCGCCTCCGGTGTTCCTCCATATATCTACGCATTTCACCGCTACACATGGAATTCCACTCTCCTCTACTGCACTCAAGTTCACCAGTTTCCAATGCTTACAATGGTTGAGCCACTGCCTTTTACATCAGACTTAATGAACCGCCTGCGCTCGCTTTACGCCCAATAAATCCGGACAACGCTTGCCACCTACGTATTACCGCGGCTGCTGGCACGTAGTTAGCCGTGGCTTTCTGGTAAGATACCGTCAGCCAGTAAGCTTTCCACTCTTACTGGTGTTCTTCTCTTACAACAGAGTTTTACGATCCGAAAACCTTCTTCACTCACGCGGCGTTGCTCGGTCAGACTTTCGTCCATTGCCGAAGATTCCCTACTGCTGCCTCCCGTAGGAGTCTGGGCCGTGTCTCAGTCCCAGTGTGGCCGATCACCCTCTCAGGTCGGCTATGTATCATCGCCTTGGTGAGCTATTACCTCACCAACTAGCTAATACAACGCGGGTCCATCCTATAGTGTACCAGTTGGCACTTTCAATCTTATAACATGTGTTATTAGATTTTATGCGGTATTAGCTAAAGTTTCCTCTAGTTATCCCCCTCTATAGGGCAGGTTACCCACGCGTTACTCACCCGTTCGCTGCTCATCCAACCGGTACAAGTACCAGTCTTCAGCGCTCAACTTGCATGTATTAGGCACGCCGCCAGCGTTCGTCCTGAGCCAGGATCAAACTCTCATAAAAATTAATTTACGAGCAACTTTAAAGTTGCTAGCTCGTTTTTGTTGCTTATTTATTGTCAAAATTGACAGTTGAATGATTTAATCATTCGCCCTGCACTTTTGGTTCGTTTTGCTTTGTTCAGTTTTCAAAGGTCTATCTCGTTGCCCTCAGACAACTTTATTAGTCTATCATAACCGCGAATCGTTGTCAACTACTTTTTTAAAGTTTTTTTAACAACCAGTTATTTCGACTTGTCGCTCTCTCGAGACAACTTCATTATTCTATCATCAGACTTTATCTTTGTCAACTACTTTTTAAAACTTTTTTCACAAGTTTTTTCGTTGACTGTTTCGTCCTTGACAGTGTTATTATCTTATCATCCCCACATTTGTTTGTCAATA
>NZ_MKIQ01000010.1 GCF_001832885.1 Floricoccus penangensis
TCTATTGTATCTTTTTCTGCTTTATCTTTATCTTCTTTATCTTTTTCAGCTTGATCTTGCTTCTTAGCATCGTCTACAATCTTATCGATAGCATCTTTATCTTTTGCTCCATCGATTGCGTCTTTTGCTTTATCTTTATCTTCTTTACTTATGTTTGGAAGCTTATCGATTTCTTTCTTAGCATCTTCTTTTGCTTTATCTAGAGCATCTTTAGAATCTTCTGGAATAGTTACTTCTGTCTTATCAGATTTATTACCATCTTTATCAGTAACAGTTACATCAAGTTTATCACCTGGTTTAACTTTATCTTTTGGAATTTCAACATGAATGTTTCCATCTTTATCTACTGTTCCAGTTCCGATTATGTTGCCGTCTTTGTCAGTAATTTCAACCTTAGTTCCAGGTTCACCCTTACCTTCTACGTCAAAACCACCTTTATCATTTGGTTTAACCGTAATATCGGATGGTTTACTTGGTTTTTCTCCAAGATTTTCTAATGTGTCTTTAAGTTTTTTAGTAGCATCATCTACTTCTTTTTGAGTTGCATTTGGATCACCATAAACTTTGTTAGCTTCATCATATGCATCTTTAAGTTTATCCCAAGTTTCTTTTGTATAGTCATCTGGGTTTTTAGATTTAGCATCATCTAATGCATTCTTAAGTTCATCTTTATTAACTTTTTGATCAGCTGGTTTTTCAGTTAGACCATTAAGTGCATCATTAAGTTTCTTAGTTGCGTCGTCTACTTCTTTTTGAGTGGCATTTTTATCGTTGTAAACATTGTTTGCTTCGTCATATGCATCTTTAACTTTATCCCAAGTTTCTTTTGTATAGTCATCTGGGTTCTTAGATTTAGCATCATCTAATGCAGCCTTAAGTTCATCCTTGTTGATTTCAACCGTTTTTGGTCTTTCAACCAGTTTTGAAATTGCATCGTCAAGTTTTTTCTTAGCTGCATCTACTTGATCTTGAGTTGCATCTTTGTTATCAATAACTTTTTTGGCTTCATCACGTGCTTCTTTTAATGCAGCCCATGAATCGTCAGTATATTTAGTGTTATCTAGTTCAGATGCTTTGTTATATGATTCAATTAAACCATTCTTATCTGCCTTGTCATCCTTATGTTCTTCTGGATCTTCAGGAGTTGGTTTTGGCTCAGGATCTGGTGTTGGAACTGGATCAGGTTTTTGTTCAGGTTTAACTGGGTCTAGTGGTTTGTTTGGTTCACTAGGATCAGTAGGATTTGGGTTTGGGTTAACTGGATCTAGTGGTTTATTTCCACCATCATCTGTGCTTGAACTGCTTCCAGAAGTTGATCCATCACTACTTGATGAAGTTCCAGTGCTTGTGCCTGTTGATTCACCTGGTTTGCTTGATGAAGTTCCTGTGCTTGTGCCTGTTGATTCACCTGGTTTGCTTGATGAAGTTCCAGG
>NZ_MKIQ01000011.1 GCF_001832885.1 Floricoccus penangensis
TTAAAGAATGACTTTTAAAAAAAGAGGTGAATATGAAAGGAATTATTTTAGCAGGCGGTTCAGGAACACGTTTATATCCAATTACTCGTGCTGCAAGTAAACAACTTATGCCGGTTTATGATAAACCGATGATTTATTATCCATTATCAACATTGATGTTAGCAGGGATTAAAGATATACTAATAATTTCTACTCCACAAGATTTACCAAGATTTAAGGAATTACTTCAAGATGGAAGTGAATTCGGGATTAATCTATCTTATGCTGAACAACCAAGTCCAGACGGATTAGCTCAAGCCTTTATCATCGGAGAAGAGTTTATTGGAGACGATTCCGTAGCTTTAATCTTAGGAGATAATATTTATCATGGTCCAGGTCTTTCTAAGATGCTTCAGAAAGCAGCCACAAAAGAAAGTGGAGCAACAGTATTTGGATACTTAGTTAAAGATCCAGAACGCTTTGGTGTCGTGGAATTTGATGAGAATATGAAAGCGATATCTGTTGAAGAAAAACCTAAGGAACCTAAATCAAATTATGCAATTACAGGTTTATATTTCTATGATAATGATGTTGTAGACATTGCCAAAAATATTGCACCAAGTCCTCGAGGAGAACTTGAAATTACTGATGTAAATGCAGCTTATTTAAATCGTGGGGATTTAGATGTAGAGTTAATGGGGCGTGGATTTGCATGGCTTGATACAGGAACACACGAAAGCTTGTTGGAGGCGGCTCAATATATCGAGACAGTTCAACGTATGCAAAGTGTTCAAGTAGCTAACCTTGAAGAGATAGCTTATCGTATGGGATATATTTCTGCCGATCAAGTTCGTCAACTTGCACAACCACTTAAGAAAAATGAGTATGGTCAATACTTGTTAAGATTAATAGAGGAAGAAGCTTAGATGACTGAAGAATTTTTTGGGAAGACATTAAAATCAAAAAAAATAGAAGAAATTCCAGGAATGTTGGAATTTGATATACCCGTCCACGGAGATAATCGTGGATGGTTTAAAGAAAATTTTCAAAAAGAAAAAATGCTACCTCTAGGTTTTCCTGAATCGTTCTTTGCTGAAGGGAAATTACAAAATAATGTATCTTTTTCTAGGAAAAATGTTTTGCGTGGTCTTCATGCAGAGCCGTGGGATAAATATATTTCAGTAGCTGACGAAGGTCAAGTACTTGGATCTTGGGTAGATTTACGTGAAGGTGATACTTTTGGTAATGTTTATCAAACTAAAATTGATGCAAGCAAAGGTATCTTTGTACCACGTGGGGTTGCCAATGGATTTCAGGTTTTAAGCGATAAAGTTTCTTATAGCTATCTTGTGAATGATTACTGGGCCTTAGAACTTAAACCAAAATATGCATTTGTAAATTATGCAGACCCAACATTAGGCATTAAATGGGAAAATCTTGAAGTTGCAGAAGTTTCAGAAGCAGATGAGAATCATCCACCTTTAAAAGATGTAGTTCCGCTAAAAAAAGAAGAACTATAGACATATAGAATTTAAAAAAATTAAATAGTTGAAAGAAGTATTAGAAAAATGACTGAATATAAAAATATAGTAGTAACAGGTGGAGCTGGCTTCATCGGAAGTAATTTTGTCCACTATGTATATAATAATTATCCAGATGTACATATTACGGTTCTTGATAAATTAACTTATGCAGGAAACAAAGCTAATATAGAAGAGATTCTAGGTGATAGAGTTGAGTTAGTTGTTGGTGACATTGCGGATGCTGATGTTGTAGATAGAGTTACATCAAAAGCAGATGCAATTGTACATTATGCTGCAGAGAGTCATAATGATAATTCGCTTAAAGATCCAAGTCCCTTTATTCAAACAAACCTAGTTGGAACTTTTACCTTGCTTGAAGCAGCCCGTAAATATGGAATTCGTTTCCATCACGTTTCAACTGATGAAGTATATGGAGATCTTCCATTACGTGAAGACTTACCTGGTCATGGTGAAGGAGAGGGAGAAAAATTTACTGATAAAACTCCATATAACCCATCAAGTCCATACTCATCTACAAAAGCAGGTTCAGACTTATTAGTTCGTGCCTGGGTTAGATCATTTGGATTAGATGCGACAATTTCTAATTGTTCTAATAACTATGGTCCTTATCAACACATTGAAAAATTCATACCTCGTCAAATTACTAATATTTTGAGTGGGATTAAACCAAAATTATATGGAGATGGAAAAAACGTTCGTGACTGGATCCACACTAATGATCATTCTTCTGCAGTTTGGACTATTTTGACCAAAGGTCAAAAAGGTGAAACTTACTTAATTGGAGCAGATGGAGAAAAAAATAATAAGGAAGTTCTTGAGCTAATTTTAGAAAAAATGGGGCAAGAACCTGATGCGTATGACCATGTCCAAGACCGTGCAGGTCATGACTTGCGATACGCTATTGATTCTACAAAATTACGTGATGAATTAGGCTGGGAGCCGGAATTTACTAATTTTGAAGAAGGAATAGTTGATACAATTAACTGGTATACAAATCATGAAGATTGGTGGAAAGCTGAGAAAGAAGAAGTTGAAGCTAATTACGCAAAGAATAATCAATAAA
>NZ_MKIQ01000012.1 GCF_001832885.1 Floricoccus penangensis
TCAATCCATTGCTCTACCAACTGAGCTACCGAGCCATAGTGGCGTTTACCGCTCTTACCTATATTTATAATTACTTAAAATAGATTAATACTTCGTTGACTAGTATCAATGAACAACAGTTCCATCAGCTACTCGTCGCCTAGTCTTATTTCTATTTTAATCAACTATATAAGTATTGCGGGAGCAGGATTTGAACCTACGACCTTCGGGTTATGAGCCCGACGAGCTACCTAACTGCTCCATCCCGCGATATTAAAAAGGAGGATAAGGGATTCGAACCCTTGCACGCTTTTACACGCCTGACGGTTTTCAAGACCGTTCCCTTCAGCCGGACTTGGGTAATCCTCCAAAAATAGTCCGTACGGGATTCGAACCCGTGTTACCGCCGTGAAAAGGCGGTGTCTTAACCCCTTGACCAACGGACCATTTGATTATAAGAGAGCTCTCTCTGCTCCGGCAGTAGGACTCGAACCTACGACATCATGATTAACA
>NZ_MKIQ01000013.1 GCF_001832885.1 Floricoccus penangensis
CAACACGAGAAGCAGCAGCAACAAGCACTGGAACTTCATCATCAAACAACAGTGAAGCAACAGGAACAAGAACTAGAACTTCATCAAGCAACACCAGTGAATCAACAGGAACAAGCACTGGAACTTCATCAAGCAAACCAGGTGAATCAACAGGAACAAGCACTGGAACTTCATCAAGCAAACCAGGTGAATCAACAGGCACAAGTACTGGAACTTCATCAAGCAAACCAGGTGAATCAACAGGCACAAGTACAGGAACTTCATCAAGCAAACCAGGTGAATCAACAGGCACAAGTACTGGAACTTCATCAAGCAAACCAGGTGAATCAACAGGAACAAGCACTGGAACTTCATCAAGCAAACCAGGTGAATCAACAGGCACAAGCACTGGAACTTCATCAAGCAAACCAGGTGAATCAACAGGCACAAGCACTGGAACTTCATCAAGCAAACCAGGTGAATCAACAGGAACAAGTACTGGAACTTCATCAAGCAAACCAGGTGAATCAACAGGAACAAGCACTGGAACTTCATCAAGTGGAGATGGATCAACTTCTGGAAGTAGCTCAAGTACAAATGATGGTGGAAATAAACCGTTAGATCCGATTAAACCAGATCCTAGCGAACCAAATAAACCACTAGATCCAGTTAACCCAAATCCAAACCCTACTGACCCTAGTGAACCAAATAAACCACTAGATCCAGTTAATCCAAATCCAAATCCTACTGATCCTAGTGAACCAAACAAACCACTAGACCCAGTTAAACCTGAACAAAAACCTGATCCAGTTCCAACACCAGATCCTGAACCAAACCCAACTCCTGAAGATCCTGGAAAACACAAGGATGACAAGGCAGATAAGACTGGTTTAATTGAATCATATAACAAAGCATCTGAACTTGATAATACTAAGTATACTGACGATTCATGGGCTGCATTAAAAGAAGCACGTGATGAAGCTAAAAAAGTTATTGATAACAAGGACGCTACTCAGGACCAAGTAGATGCAGCTAAGAAGAAACTCGATGATGCGATGGCAGCTTTAGTTGAAAGACCAAAAGTAGCTGAAGTCAACAAAGATGAACTTAAGAATGCATTGGATGATGCGAAATCTAAGAACCCAGATGACTATACAAAAGAAACTTGGGATAAAGTTAAAGATGCATATGACGAAGCAAACAATATTTACAACGATAAAAATGCAACTCAAAAAGAAGTAGACGATGCAACTAAGAAACTTAATGATGCACTTAATGGTCTAACTGAAAAACCAGCTGATCAAAAAGTTAATAAAGATGAACTTAAGAACGCATTAGATGATGCAAAATCTAAGAACCCAGATGACTATACAAAAGAAACTTGGGATAAAGTTAAAGATGCATATGATGAAGCCAATAAAGTTTACGGTGATAAAAATGCAACTCAAAAAGAAGTAGATGACGCAACTAAGAAACTTAATGATGCACTCAATGGTCTAACTGAAAAACCAGCTGATCAAAAAGTTAATAAAGATGAACTTAAGAATGCGTTAGACAATGCTAAATCTAAAAACCCAGATGACTATACAAAAGAAACTTGGGATAAAGTCAAAGATG
>NZ_MKIQ01000014.1 GCF_001832885.1 Floricoccus penangensis
TTTCATATTCACCTCTTTTTTTAAAAGTCATTCTTTAATATTTGTATCCTTGAGGATGTTTTGAGTGCCAAGCCCAAGCAGTAGCAATTATATCGTCAATATTTTTATATGTCGGTTCCCATCCAAGAATTGATTTTGCTTTTTCACTACTTGTATATAGAGAATCTGGATCGCCAGGACGACGGTCAGAAAGAACCGCGGGTATTTCATGTTCTGTGACACGACGAGCTGCCTCAAGAATTTGAAGGTTTGAAAAACCTTCTTGACTTCCTAAATTGAAGAAATCAGATTGTCCTCCTGCCTTAAGATATTCCAAAGCCCTAACATGTGCATCAATTAAGTCTTCTACTTGAACATAATCACGAACATTAGTTCCATCAGGAGTATTATAATCATCTCCATAAATTTGGATGCTCTCTCTTTGTCCAAGAGCAACTTGCATTAAAATTGGAATCAAGTGCGTTTCACAAGTATGTGCTTCTCCAATTGAACCATCTGTCTTAGCACCAGCAACATTAAAGTACCTAAGCGCAACATAAGTCATATCCGTAGCTTGGCTTTGCCATTTCATGATTTGTTCCATCATTAATTTGCTTTGACCATAAGGATTAATTGGATTTGTTGGAGTCTCCTCAGTAATTGGCATAACATCAACTTTCCCAAAAGTTGCTGCAGTTGATGAAAAAACAACATGTTGTACATCAAATTCTTGCATTACTTCTAAAAGTGCAACTGCACCGTACGTATTATTGTCAAAGTATTTAAGTGGTTTTTCCATAGATTCACCAACAAGTGAAAATGCACAGAAATGCATAACACCTTCAATATCTTTCACTTCAGAAAATACCTTAGATAGGAAAGTTCTGTCACGAATATCTCCCTCATAAAAAGGGACACTTGCAGGAATAGCCTCTCTATGTCCAGTTGATAAGTTATCTACCACTGCAACATCATATCCTTTAGATAAAAGTTGATCTACTGCATGACTACCAATATATCCTGCACCACCCAAAACTAAAACTGTCATTTCTTTTTCTCCCTATGTCTTTTAATATATAGTAATTAAATTATTTAAAAAGCTCAAATCGTCACGTAATGATTTGAACCTTTATAATTGTGTATTCAACCAACTAATTCACATTTAGTACAGTAAATTTTGAGATCTTATTTCCCAAACTCTTTTTGAACTTCTTTAAGTGCTGCATTGAATACCTGGTCCATATCATAGTATTGATAATTTCCTAAACGACCACCCATAATAACGTTATCAAGATTATCAGCTTCTTTTCGATATTTTTTAAAAATTTCACTATTCTTATGGTCATTTACCGGATAGTAAGCTTCCTTGGTACGATCCCAATCTTGAGGAAATTCACTTGTAATAACTGTTACATTATCATCACCTTTTTGATCAAAATGGCGCCATTCCATTACTCGAGTAAATGGTACATCACGTTCGGTATAATTAATTACAGCATTACCCTGTTTATTATCAGTATCAAATGTCTCAGATTCAAAACGAACTGAACGGTATTCGAGCTCTCCATGCTTATACTCAAAGAAACGATCAATCATACCAGTATAAACAATACGTGGAAACTCTTCTAAATAAGTGTCCTTATTATCAAAAAAATCAACATCTGTTTGAACATCAATCAAATCAGAATCCAACATATTATCAAAAATTACTGTATATCCATCTACAGGAACTCCTTGATAACGGTGGTTAAAGTAGTTATTATCAAAAGTATATCGTACAGGTAAACGACGAATAATAAAGCTTGGAAGTTCAGTCGCTGAACGTCCCCATTGCTTTTCTGTATAACCTTTAATCAATTTTTCATAAATATCTGTACCAATCAAAGAGATAGCTTGTTCTTCAAGATTTTTAGGTGTACCAGTTATTCCTGCTGCCTGGCGTTGTTCTTCAATCTTAGCAGCAGCCTCTGCAGGTGTTTTAACTCCCCACATCTGGTAAAAAGTATTCATGTTAAATGGAAGATTATAAAGTTCTCCTTCATAATTTGCTACTACTTGGTTAATATATCCATTAAACTCTGTAAACTGATTTACATAATCCCAAACCTCTTTGTTGTCAGTATGGAAAATATGAGCCCCAAAATCATGAACATTGATACCATGTTCCTTATGAGTATACATATTTCCACCCACATGTGGACGTTTTTCAATTATAAGACTACGTTTTCCATGTTTAGCAGCTTCATGTGCAAAAATTGAACCATAAGGTCCTGCCCCAACTATTAAGTAATCATAGTCTCTCGTATTAAGTTTCATAAACTCTCAATTTCTCCTTGATCTCTTCTTGTCACTAAAGTAACATACAATAACATTTTATCATTATGTAGCAGGTATTTCAAACAGTTCTTAAAAACATACCTTAATATAAAAAACAATATTTAAAACAATATTTAAAACAATATTTAAAACAATATTTAAAACAATATTTAAAACAATATTAAAATCCTCTTAAATAAAATTAATAAGAGGATTTTTAATATCTACAGTGATTCTATATCTAATCTTTTACCCAAAACCTTACATAAGGCAAAACCAAATGATGAGCCAATGAAATTTAATAAAATATCACTTAATGCAAAAGTACCCAAATAAAAAGCATACTGAATTGTCTCCACCCCTAAAATAGTCACGAGAGCTATAACAACAAATTCATATTTATTAGCTTTAAAACCGTAAATCGCACCTAAAGGCATGAAGTATATTACATTTAATATAGCTTCCCTGATATCTCTTTGATCTGGTTTAATAAAATCAAAAACATCTAAGCTAATATCATGATAACTTTTAGCCTTCGTAAATAGAACAACAAATAATAAAAATAAATAAACAGTACTTGCCAGATAAAGATAAATTACCGAAACTTTTTTCAAATCCCACTGAATGTATGCGAGCCAAAGACAGATTGATAAAGACAATATTAAAGTAAATTTTGTATAAGGAAAGCGAGCCATAGTATTTGATAACCGTGGATAAGACGATAAAGTTGGATATGCTAAATACTCAATCACTAAATAGCTTACTAATACTGATATCAATAGTCCAATTATATATTTAATTATTCTCATAAATATCTCCAATCTATATAAAAAAGCAGTCACATACGACTACTTTTTTATATTATATACTTTAAAATCTTTTTTGTAAAAACTGAATACAAAACATTTTATTTTTTCAGTAAATTGTCTAAAGAAATATAAGCCATAGAGCCATCTTCAAGTTTAAACTGAGCCCAACCATTTTTTTGTGAATTATCTCCTTGAAGTAGTTGTAAGACAGTTATAATTTGTCCTCTCTTTAATTTAGTTTTTTCTTGAGAACTAGTATCTGCATTTGTAAATACTGATACCTCATCAACGTTTACTTGATAATCACTTGGAAAATTCACTTTTTTCTCTTCCACTTGAGAAGTAGATGTTGCATTCTCCTCAGTAGGCTGTGTTTGAGAAGTTATCTCTTCAGATGACGAAGAAGAATCAGACGTTTGATTTTTATCCACAGTTGATGGTTCCGTAGACTCACTAATCTTACTTTCAGTTGTTTGACTAGTCGTATTTGGAGTAGTTGTACCAAGACCATCATCCTCTGTTTTTTTACTATCATTTGTAACGGCAAACTTAGATTTATCATCTTTACTATCGCTTGATTTACTTTCTGATTCAATTGCATTAGGGATAGTGATTCTAGCAGTAGCTGCACGAGATGCCACTGCTGCATGAGGGTCTAAGTCTTGTTCAAGAACATACCAATTTGAAGTTTTATTTAAATACTCAACCTTATAAGAATAATGCGAGCTGTACTTATTATCAGGTCGTACTTCTAAAACTTTTCCGACCCATTGACGGTGAGCAACGATATTTGTTCCATTTGATTCTGCACCTGCTGAATTCTTAATTTGAACAGTTTGTCCAACCTTATATTTAGAAGAACTTACAGAAACCAAATCTTGTTCTGAAACATACCAATTGCTGATAATTTGACTACCTGATTTATATTCTACTTTATATGAATAAGCTGATGACCACTTATTATCAAGCTGAACTTTAGTTATCTTACCAATCCAGTTACGACGATTTACTAGACTAGTCCCATTTGTCTCAGTACCTGCCGTTGACTTTATTTGAACTTCCTGTCCAACCTTATACTTAGAAGCACTTACAGAAATTAAATCTTGCTCTGAGACATACCAGTTACTAACTGTCTGATTACCTGATTTATATTCAACACGATATGAATAAGCTGAAGACCACTTGTTGTCTGATTGTACTTTAGTTA
>NZ_MKIQ01000015.1 GCF_001832885.1 Floricoccus penangensis
AGAAGAAAAATGATAAGAATGCTCTAGATAAGAAGAAAGATGATGCTAAGAAAGAAATCGATAAGCTTCCAAATCTAACTCCTGACGAAAAGCAAAAAGCAAAAGATGCAATTGATAAAGCAGAAGATGGTAAAACTATTGATAAGATTGTAGAAGATGCTAATAAACTTAATAACACAAGAGAGAAAAAATCTGGTTATAAAGGATCAAGTTCTTCAGGTTCTTCAAGTTCTTCAAGTTCAAATGGAAAGAATCTACCAAGTACTGGTGAAGTCGCTGGTTCAGCAGGAATCATTGGTCTAGCACTAATCGGTGTAGCAGGACTATTTGGATTTGCTAAGAAGAGAAAAAATGAAGAAGATGAAACTAAATAAAAAATTCGTAACTGAAAATAATATTTAGTAGATTCTACTATAAAAAAGCGAATGAGATTAATTCTCATTCGCTTTTTGAATTATATGAATTACTAGAATCAATGTTTAATCATGGTCTAAACTTTTCTATGTGTTATAATGAAATAAAAATGAATGTGAGGTAGAATTTTGTATTATTTTTTAACTGCCAATATTGCAGAGCAATTATCAGGAATAGAGCATGCTGAAATAAAAAGATTAAATCTTTTCAAGAAAAAAGGTGTTCCAGCCAAGATAATTGGAATTGAATACAATAGGTTTGTTTATGACAACCTAGATTTAATTGAAGGTTTGGAAAAAGGCGACTATCTTAACTTCTATGAATATTTTGCTCAGTCACTGGATTTTGAACCACGAAAAACTTCAATTAAAGATATTCCTGGAATTGGAAATTACGAAATTAAAGATATTGATGGGAATAAATTTGCTTTTTTTGGCAACAGGAAGGCTTTTCAGATAGTTCTAAGGGGAGATGAACTAGACTATATTTCATATTTTGATTCAGACGGTATTTTACTTGAACAAGATTTTTATGATTCTAGGGGATTTATTAGCTTAATAAAGTATTATGCATATAACGAAAATAATCCTGATGATACTCCTTGGGTTAATACGGAAGAATTTGTGAGTCCAAGCGGTCGAATATATTTTAAAAAATTTTATCGGAAAAGTGGAGATGGGATAGTAAATACAAATCAGCAACTTACTGGGCCAGAAGGTCGGATTTATTCAGTTATGAACCAGGATGAAGCTTTTGGTATCTTTTTAGACTATCTTAATCAAGAAGACGGTGGCAAAAATGTATTCATAGCGGATCGCAGCAATATCGCCAATATAGCAATGATTAATATGCAAACTCCAGCCTTCAAAATTGAACATTTTCATAACATTCATGTTAGAGATTATTGGGATACTATGGGTTCACCCTTGGTTTATCCATCTATTGCAAATACAGAGCAGCTTTCCAGTATGGATATGATATTAACCCCTACACAAAATCAAGCAGATGATATGGTAAAACGCTTACGAACTCAAGTTCCTATTAATGCAGTTCCAGTTGGTATAGTGGCGGATGGAGAGCTAGACAGAATCTCTAAATTGAATGTTGAAAAGATTAAAGGCAAAATTGTAACTGTAGCACGTATATTTCCTGAAAAGCATCTCGATGATGCAGTAAGAGCATTCAAACTTGCTCACGATAAATTGCCTTGGATTACTCTTGATATATATGGGTACGCCGAGGGTACAGGTGAAGAAAAGAAAAAAGTTGAAAAAGTTATTGCTGAGTATAATTTAGAGGAAATTGTTAAATTAAAAGGCTACACAGGTAGCATGGATGAAATTTATGGACAAGCTGAACTTACTATGATGACTAGTCGTTTTGAAGGATTCGTTCTGGCTATTCTTGAGGCTGCAACTTATGGGATACCTTGTGTATCTTATGATACAAATTATGGACCATCATATCTGGTAAAAGAGGGAGTATCTGGATATATAGTTCCAAATGGCGACTATCAAACACTAGCAGATAGAATAGTCACTATATTTTCAGATGATAAAAAATTGTCTGAGTTGAGTTTGGGTGCTTCAGAAAGAGCCCGAGATTTTACAGAGGATAAAGTATGGAAAGAGTGGCAAGATAAAGTTTTAGATGCTGTTCATCTTTGGAAAAAAAGTTAATTATTAATAATAAAAAAGTAATGGATATAAAAAACATCCATTACTTTTTGTATGAAATTTATCAGTTAACCTATTTGTAAAAATAACATAAACTAAAAACCAAAGTTAAATTATTTGATATATAAACTGCTAATAAGGCAACTTTATTAAAATAAATAAATTTAATAAAAAAAATTATAAAAAAAATTAAATAGCCAAATGTAATTTAATTATTTTTTTTTTGAAAACTGTATATAATTATTAATATATTGTAGTCTTTATTAAATTTTCTAAAAATATACCCTAAATATAAAAGCTTCCAACCTTATCTGTATCAATACAAAAATGTAAGTGATTTCATTTACTTCGTTTGGTATATACCAAACGAAGTAGATTTTTGACTTTATTATTCGGAAATAAGAGCATAATATACACTAATTCGTTATTTTATTACATAAAAGTAAGTTGAAGAGCTAAAATTTCATAGTTTTTATTTTACTAAAATCTTTACTTGTTATAAAATAGAGGTGCAAATTGAGGTTATACCATATTTTAAGAGGCTGATTGGTATAACTTTCAAAGCAGAAAGGAGTGAAACGGAAAAAAGAAAATAAAAAGAGTTTACGTTATTAATTGTTTAAATCGATTTAAAAAGTTTATAAAACAATGAATAGGAATATTCATCGCACAATCTTTTTATCAGAATTAACTAATAGTCTTTTTTGATAAAAGGATAAGTAAATCTTTAACATTGCCCGTGTTCACATAAAGCCCATGTGGGCAAGAGAAATGATTAAACTTGGTTTCAAAAATATTTATATTAATAATTTTAGAAAAATTACAAGCATTTTGGAGGAATTAAATGAATAAAAGAAATACGAACGAAGATTCCCGCAATAAGATGAGCTTTAGATCTTGGAAATCTGGTAAACAATGGTTGTATGCAGGAGCAGCAATCTTTATAGGTGTGGTAGCACCACTCGGAACTAGTTATATAGTTGGTTTAAACTCAGGAGCAATTGTAGCACATGCTGCTGTACTTGAAGGATCATTATTCCAAAATTCAAGTTTGAATAATTCAAGTGGCACTACACCAAATGGACCAAAATATAAAGCTGGTGTAGATGGTGATAAAGCAGTAAACTTTACTATAAGTGGTAGTGGAGTTGCTGATGTTTCTGCAATCGCTTCTGGTAAAAAACAAGCAGTTATTAAAATCCCAACTGGAATTCAAGGTAATATTACCCCAGGAGCACAAGCTGATGTGAATGCTGCATTTAGTTTGAAATTGAAAGAAGTTCCTCTATTAGGTACTGCCGTTACAGGACTTCAAACTGCTTTAGATACTGCGACTTCTGCAGTAGCCGCGGCATTAAATGTTGCAGGTTCAGTTGGAGGCGTAAAAACTAATTTTCAAGAAACATCTGATGCAATTAACGCTCTATTAAATGATGCAATTACCTTTGATGAGGCAGATTTTAAAGAAAACATTCAAATGTCGGCTGATGGAACATATATGTATGTTACTTTAGATGATGGTTTAGGTAAAATTCTTCAAAAAAAATTATCCGATGTTCTTGATAATATTTACAATCTAATTGGTAATTTGAAAGCAGAACCAATTCCTTATGATGGCATTGGGTCTACACTTATTAATACTGAAAGAAAAGCTGCTGCAGGAGTATTTAATGCTGGTGTTGCCACAATTACTGGTCCACTTCGACTTGCGGTTACTAGCCTTAAAACTGTTGTGAATGGTACAGGTGCGATTGTTAATCAGTTAGCTGATGCTGCTGTACTTGGAAGTACGAAGGTTACTTTCCCAACTACAATTCATACTGATACAGTTAAACAAGCAGATGTCCCTACTGATGGAGCATTTGATTTTGCTGGTGGTATTATTAAAAATGATGTTATAAATGTTCCAGTATTTACTAATAATACTGATAAAACAACAATATATTTTGATATAACACCACCAACTACAAGCTCATCAAGTACAGAAGAATCAACAGGAACAACTGGAACAAGTACTGGAGCTTCATCAAGTACACCAGCTGAATCAACAGGCACAAGCACTGGAACTTCATCAAGTACACCAGGTGAATCAACAGGCACAAGCACTGGAACTTCATCAAGTACACCAGGTGAATCAACAGGCACAAGCACTGGTACTTCATCAAGTACACCAGCATCAACAACAGGCACAAGCACTGGAACTTCATCAAGTACACCAGCTGAATCAACAAGAACAAGCACTGG
>NZ_MKIQ01000016.1 GCF_001832885.1 Floricoccus penangensis
TAAACACTTACCAGTCATCAATTGCGTGACTGGTATTTCTTTGGGCTTAATCTATGCATTAACAATCGTGCGTGGAGAATTCGCAATTTATGGATGGGCTGGTTTTATTGCTGGTCTAAGTGCAGGAGGCTTTTATGACTTAGGAAAGTCATACTTAGGAGGTAAAGATTATGGCAGTAGATAATAATAAAGTAGTGCAATGGTTTAGAAATCAAGTTGGTAAAATAACTTACTCGATGTATGGTAGTAGAAATGGCACTGATGGTACTGGTGATTGTTCAGGATGTGTTGTTCAAGCAATTAGAGATTCAGGAGGGAAGCCTTATGCATACTTATATAATACTGATAGTATGCACC
>NZ_MKIQ01000017.1 GCF_001832885.1 Floricoccus penangensis
AAGTATTCAATTCGATTGTTGAAGAAGAACGATAAAATTTAAAAAATAAAATTACAAAAATACGAACTATAAAAATATCGAGTTGAACAAATTCGATATATAGTTCGTATTTTATTTTAAAATTACCTCAATGTTTAAATTTTAAAAAGTAAAAATCGAACTAAGTAGTATTGAGAAGTGAAAAGATTAAAAATAAGATTGTTAAAAATTTAAAAAAGTTATTGACAAACAAATGTGGGGATGATAAGATAATAACACTGTCAAGGACGAAACAGTCAACGAAAAAACTTGTGAAAAAAGTTTTGAAAAGTAGTTGACAAAGATAAAGTCTGATGATAGAATAATGAAGTTGTCTCGAGAGAGCGACAAGTCGAAATAACTGGTTGTTAAAAAAACTTTAAAAAAGTAGTTGACAACGATTCGCGTTTATGATAGACTAATAAAGTTGTCTGAGGGCAACGAGATAGACCTTTGAAAACTGAACAAAGTAAAACGAACCAAAAGTGCAGGGCGAATGATTAAATCATTCAACTGTCAATTTTGACAATAAATAAGCAACAAAAACGAGCTAGCAACTTGAAAGTTGCA
>NZ_MKIQ01000018.1 GCF_001832885.1 Floricoccus penangensis
AAGCACAAGTACTGCACCAAGCACAAGTACTGTACCAAGCACAAGTACTACACCAAGCACAAGTTCTGTACCAAGCACAAGTACTACACCAAGTACAAGTACAGCGCCAAGCACAAGTACAGCGCCAAGCACAAGTACTGCACCAAGCACAAGTACTACACCAAGCACAAGTACTGTACCAAGCACAAGTACTACACCAAGTACAAGTACAGCACCAAGTACAAGTACTACGCCAAGTACAAGTACTACACCAAGTACAAGCACAACACCAAGTACAAGCACAACGCCAAGTACAAGTACTACACCAAGTACAAGTACTACGCCAAGTACAAGCACAACACCAAGTACAAGCACACCTCCATCATCTGAGCCAACTAAAAAAGAAATCAAAATTGGAACAACAGCAGTAGATGCTAAAGATGGTGATAAAAAGGTTTCAGCTGAAAAGAACGTGACTATTAAAGATACAGTTAAGTATGAAAACCTAGTTGTAGGTAAAGAGTACACAGTAACTGGTAAATTAATGGACAAATCAACAAACAAACCATTATTAGTTGATGGTAAAGAAGTTATGGGATCTACTACATTCATTGCTAAAAATGCAAACGGAACAGTAGATGTAAACTTTACATTCGATGCAAATGCTCTTGAAGGTAAAACAATCGTAGTCTTCGAAAAACTTTTCCAAAACGGTAAAGAAGTAGCAAG
>NZ_MKIQ01000019.1 GCF_001832885.1 Floricoccus penangensis
TGCTACTTCTTTACCGTTTTGGAAAAGTTTTTCGAAAACTACAATTGTTTTACCTTCAAGAGCACTTGCATCAAAAGTAAATGTTACATCTACAGATCCATTTGCTTTTTCGGCAGTGAATGTAGTAGACCCTGTAACTTCTTTACCATCAACTAATAATGGTTTATTTGTTGATTTGTCCATTAATTTACCAGTTACTGTGTATTCTTTACCTACAACTAGGTTTTCATACTTAACTGCATCCTTAATAGTTACATTCTTTTCAGCTGAAACCTTTTTATCACCATCTTTAGCATCTACTGCTGTTGTTCCAATTTTGATTACAGGAACTTCAGGTTTTTTAGGTACTTCAACTGTTTGTCCTTTATCGTTAATATCTTCATGACTTGCTACTTCTTTACCGTTTTGGAAAAGTTTTTCGAAGACTACGATTGTTTTACCTTCAAGAGCATTTGCATCGAATGTAAAGTTTACATCTACTGTTCCGTTTGCATTT
>NZ_MKIQ01000020.1 GCF_001832885.1 Floricoccus penangensis
TATTTTGCATATCAGAAATCATTCTTCGTATAGCTCTTCCAGCCTCACCATTTTCACCTGGACTATAGTTTGAAGGTAGAGAATACTTTTTATTTACAACAATTAATCCATCAATATAGTAAATTCCATTGATTTTTTGTAATCTTGGTTTTTCAACTTTCGGTGGAATATAAAATCCATTAGACTCTTTAGGTGCATTATCACCTTTTCTTATAAGACGGATTTCAATAGCTTCAATCCTCTTTGAGGCTCCCTGACTTCCTGCTCCGCTTCCATTCTTAGCCCAGCCTAACCAACCTAAGTCTTGAACATGAGCTCGATAATATATGTCAAAAAAGCTAGAAAGCTCACCTGTTAAATTAATTTTTAATGCTTCCATTCTTAGTGATTGACCACTTGTTCCACTAAGTTCACCATTTGACTTCCAACCTTGCCAACCAATAGATTGGATATGACTTTGATAAGTAATACCACCTGTTAAGTTAGTACCACTTATATTAGATCTAAATGCTTCTAATCTAAGTGATTCACCAGTTGTACCTGCTAATTGGCCACTGCTTCTATATGACTGCCACCCATAATTTTGAACATGAACTTGGTAGTTTATATTTGTATTTGTTCCATTGACAAAGGATCTACTTGTATTGAAATTACCACTATTCTTTTCAACTAACTGAATTTGGATTCCTTCTAGTCTAGCTGATAAGCCCTGACTTCCAGATTCTTGTCCATTTTTTGCCCAATCTAGCCAGCCTATATTTTGAGTATGAGTACGATAATAAATATCATAGTGCTCAGATAATTCGCCTGTAAGTCTAATTCTAATTCCTTCAAGACGTAATGACTGGCCACTTGTTCCACTCATTTGATTATCTGATTTCCATGATTGCCATCCATAATTTTGAACATGTGTTTGATATTCAATTCCACCGTCATATGTTAAATTATCAAGTTTAATTTTTATACCTTCTAATCTAAGAGATTTTCCAGTTGTACCAGATAATTCACCATTATTAACATAATTTTGCCAACCATAGTTTTGAATGTGGGTTTGATAACTTATTTGTGGTGAAACGACTTCAATATCAAATTCCTTATTAAAATCACCAGAATAAACAATTATTTTTGTTTTCCCTTTACCTACACCAATAATCTTACCCGAAGAATCTACACTAGCTATGCTTCCATTTAAAGTTTTATAAGTTAGCGTGTTAATTTCTTCGTTACTCAAACTTCCATAATTAAATTTAATTTCTTGTTTTGTTGATATTTGTTTTTTTGA
>NZ_MKIQ01000021.1 GCF_001832885.1 Floricoccus penangensis
TCGTTGTCAACTACTTTTTTAAAGTTTTTTTAACAACCAGTTATTTCGACTTGTCGCTCTCTCGAGACAACTTCATTATTCTATCATCAGACTTTATCTTTGTCAACTACTTTTTAAAACTTTTTCACAAGTTTTTTCTTAGTAGCAAAACAGAGGCTATTCAAAGCTTTTACACAAAGAAAACTTTGACCACTAATAATAAAGATAAGTACAAAATTCATTTCATAGAATGAATTTGTTCAATACTACTTTTATAAAAAATATTTGATAAAAATAATATTAAATAGTTGGGTTCTTAGTAATTCTTTCAACATTATCAGTTGTACTCTCATTTAACTACATTACTTAATTAAAGAATATCAATTTAAAACAGATAATAAACACTATACTTGTCAGTTATTCGTAGGTCTTTCATTTTTGAAATTCTACTGAGTGGTTTTTATATTAAAAAATTTGAAAATAAAATCCAAAAATATAAACGTAGGAACTGTTATATACTCAGATATTAAATTATCAAGCCTAATAATGATATGGAGACTACTGTATACCCCCGAAAAACTTTAAATCCTTTACAATAATTTAAAGATAAAAATACTTTTAACTTAGTTTATCTATAAAACTACTAATTTTTACTAAAAACTTATTTTAGATATTTTTAATGTATAGAAAAAAATTCAACTTTATCAATATGTAACTGCCTTATGAAAATTTCATTTTCTATATATAGTTTCTTAGAATTTAATTTGAACTTATTATAAATAAAAATATAAAATAAACTTAATTTATTTCCCAAATTTTTTACTAATTTTATCTCTGCTATAAAAAAATATAAATCGTATAAACTTAGTTGTCATAGAAAACATTATGTATAACTATATATTACATTCTAATTAAGCTTAGTGAATTCAATTAATTTTGATACTTCCTAACATAATACATTAGAAGATAATTTTGTCTTGAAATCATACCATTAACAAGTTTTTGAACTGCAGTATAGGTCTCAAACCTATGATAGATAGATTCTAAACCTAGTACTTCAACAAGTCAACTATCATTTCCTTTTTGAAAAATATATTAAATCAATATATCCTCTTTTAAATAAACATAATTAATAAATTAAAAAATAACATGACTATTCTTCCAACTACTTCTATTCTTCTTTTATCCAAATTCATAATACTTACAATAAATGGTAAACTTTAAAAAATACAATATTAAATAATTCTATCCCTAATTATAATTGACTAATAAAATATTTATTATATATCAAGCATAAACGATTCAATATAACTATCTAAAAATTTAAAAAAACTTTGCATTTACTAACCTTCACTAATTTTCAATTCAATTCGCGATTCAGACTCAATAGATATATATAATATACATTGATAGGGCTAAAAATAGAATATCAAGTAAGCCAGCATACACTATACAAAAGCCAAAATTTTGCACAAAAAAAGTACTTCAGAAGAAGTACAAGATAATATTACTCCGGCAGTAGGACTCGAACCTACGACATCATGATTAACAGTCATGCGCTACTACCAACTGAGCTATGCCGGAATACTATTGAATATAATAAAAAATTCTCAATTGCTCAAGAAAGTCTTATCAAATATTCGCTTGGCACCTACCATATCTCACAGGGGGCAACCCCCAACTACTTCCGGCGTTATGAGACTTAACTTCTGGGTTCGGCATGTAACCAGGTGTATCTCTCATGCTATTGGCACCAAACTATGCGTAATTGTTTTTCAATCACTCAAAATTGAATAATTTCTTCATATAACTTCCATAAACTTCTAT
>NZ_MKIQ01000022.1 GCF_001832885.1 Floricoccus penangensis
TACTTCAAGTGAGGAATCAAGTTCAACTACCACAAGTAGTAAACCAAGTACTTCAAGTGAAGAATCAAGTTCAACTACCACAAGTAGTAAACCAAGTACTTCAAGTGAGGAATCAAGTTCAACTACCACAAGTAGCGAACCAAGTACTTCAAGTGAAGAATCAAGTTCAACTACCACAAGTAGCGAACCAAGTACTTCAAGTGAGTCAACAAGTTCAACTACCACAAGTAGCGAACCAAGTACTTCAAGTGAACCAACAAGTTCAACTACCACAAGTAGCGAACCAAGTACTTCAAGTGAATCAACAAGTTCAACTACCACAAGTAGTAAACCAAGTACTTCAAGTGAAGAATCAAGTTCAACTACCACAAGTAGTAAACCAAGTACTTCAAGTGAGGAATCAAGTTCAACTACCACAAGTAGTAAACCAAGTACTTCAAGTGAGTCATCAAG
>NZ_MKIQ01000023.1 GCF_001832885.1 Floricoccus penangensis
GACCAAGGTGTCGCAGGTTCGAATCCTGTCTTCCCGATAATTATTAGGAGTCTGAGAGGGCTCTTTTTTGTTTCTATAAACTTGTATTTTATCATATTTATTGTAAAATTATATATAATGAAAGGGTAATTATGAAAATTCTATTATACCTCGAAGGAGAAAAACTTTTAAATAAGTCTGGTATTGGTAATGCAATATTACATCAAGAGAGAGCATTAGATTTAATTGGAATTGAATATACCACTAATCCAAATGATAATTATGATATTGCTCATATTAATACCTATGGGCCAAAAAGCTTTTTTTTAATGAAGAAAGTAAAAAAACAAGGAAAAAAACTAATTTATCATGGTCATTCAACAAAAGAAGACTTTCGTAATTCTTTTATTGGTTCGAATACGTTAGCACCTTTGGTTGGAAGATATTTAACTTATTTATATAAACAAGCAGATTTAGTAGTTACTCCAACTGAATACTCTAAATCACTAATATCAGGTTATGGTGTTAAGTGTCCCATTTTACCAATATCAAATGGAATTGATTTAAGTAAATATGTAAAAGATGAATCAAAGGAAGAAAAGTTTCGTCAACATTTTAATATAAATGACAATGAAAAAGTTGTTATTTGTGCTGGTTTATACTTTCATCGAAAAGGTCTTGATGATTTTGTAAAAGTCGCTGAGAAATTTCCTGATGTTCGTTTTATTTGGTTTGGATATTCAGATCCCTATACAATTCCTAAAGAAATGAGACGAATTGTTAATGGTGATCATCCAAAAAATGTAGAGTTTCCTGGGTATATAAAAGGTGATATCTACCAAGGAGCAATGACTGGAAGTGATGTGTTCTTTTTCCCAAGTTATGAGGAGACAGAAGGTATTGTTGTTTTAGAAGCTCTTGCTTCGCGTCAAAATGTTGTGCTACGTGATATTCCCGTATTCGAAGATTGGTTAGATGATACTCAGGTTTCTAAGGGTAAGAATAATGAAGAGTTCGCTGAGAGAATTCAAGGTATTTTAGATGGGGAAATCAATAAAAAAGATGAAGGTTATAAAGTTGCTGAAAGTAAGTCAATTGACATTGTGGCACAAGAACTTGCAGACGCTTATAAACAGGTAATTAATTTATGAAAATTGGTATTTTTTCTGATACATATTTTCCTCAAGTTAGTGGAGTTGCAACAAGTATTTGTACTTTGAAAGAACAGCTTGAAGAAATGGGCAATGAAGTTTATCTGTTCACAACTACAGACCCACACTCTACAGATGATGATGATCCAACAATTATAAGGTTACCGAGTGTTCCATTTATTTCATTTACTGATCGTAGAGTCGTTATGCGCGGACTTTTTAGTACATACAATATCGCGAAGAAATATGGTATTGAAATTGTACACATCCAGACTGAGTTTGGTGTTGGTTTTTTAGGAAAATTTGTTGCTTCTCAGCTTGAAATTCCTATTGTTCATACTTTGCATACAAAGTATGAAGATTATGTCCACTATATTGCCAAAGGGCATCTGATTCATCCTGGGATGATTAAATATATGATGAGAATGTTTCTTCATAATCTTAATTATATTATTTGCCCTAGTCAGATGGTCTATGATACTGTAAATAGTTATGGTGTCAAAATTCCAAAAAGAATAATTTCTACCGGGATTGATGTTACTAAGTATGATCGCCCAGATATTACTGACGAAATGGTTTTTGATTTAAGAAGTAAACTTGGTATCGGTGATGACGAAAAAATGCTTCTTAGTTTATCTAGAATATCATCTGAGAAGAATATCCAAGAAGTTATCTCTGCAATGCCAGAAATTGTTAAAACTATTCCAGCTAAGTTAGTAATTGCTGGCGATGGTCCGTACCGTCAAAGCCTAGAAGAGCTAGTAAATGATTTATCAATGGAAGATTATGTCCAGTTTACTGGTATGATTGATGCTGCAGAGACACCAATATACTATCGAGCCGCAGATTTTTCAATTAGTGCGTCTGTGAGTGAAACACAAGGTTTGACCTATACTGAGAGTATTGCCTCTGGAACCCCAATAATAGCTACTGATAATCCATATTTAGAGAGTATAGTGAGTGATCCAGCTTTTGGATATCTATACAAAAGTGATGAGAAATTGTCTGATGCAGTTATTATTGCTGTCAATGACACACCAAAGATGACAAAAGACTTGCTTGACGATAAGTTATACAAAATTTCATCTGAATATTTTGGGAAGCAAGTATATCAACTTTATATTGATACTATTATATCTTATGATTATAATGATAGCCGTAACTCGAAGGAAGAATCATTTTCAGAATTAGTTTTGAAGACACCAATTTCTATGGCAAAAGAAGTTGCAAAAGCGCCAAAGCAACTTAGTAAAATGGCAAAGAAAGCTGGAAAGTCACTTAAAATATATGGTGATGAAGAAAATGATGATATTGATAGCTCTGAATTGTAAAAATTCAGAGTTTTTTAATAAAAAAGTCGTAAAAGCCATAAAAATAAGCAATTTTTTACCTATCTTGCTGATATTGTTTAATTATTATGGTAAAATTACTAAAGATAAGAATTAATAAATAAGAGGTTTAAGATATGAAATCACATTTAGTGGCAATTATTAGCCGTCTAACAGCTATGGCTGAAAGCGAAGGCGAAAAAGAAACACGTAATTTTGAACGTGAAGGTGTAGTTGTTGCCGAAGTAACTTTTGAAAAAGAAACTGAAACATTTACCCTTAAGTATGTTGAAACTAAAGAACTTGCAACTTTTGATAGCATTGACTTAGTAGCGATTGAACTTTTTGAATTACTTTACTAAAAATAAAAACTTTACTAAACAGTGATCACCTCTGTCTTGTAAAGTTTTTTTTATTTATTCCATGTTCAAGTAGGAAATCTTCCTTTTGCTTACGAGTGAGTTTATTCTTAAACCAGTATTCTCTTTTTAATGCAGAATTTTTATCTTCAAATCCTTCCGAATATAAAAGCTTTACTGGGAGTCTTGCTTTGGTATATTTAGCACCTTGGCCTTTATTATGAGTTTCTATACGTTTATTAAGATTTGTAGTATATCCTCCATAAAAAGTCCCATCATTGCATAATAGCACATAAAAATAAGCTTTTATATTTGTTAATTTATTGTTTTCCATAATAAATTTCGAAAACTTCTTTCGTATAACTACCATCTGATTCATGTAATATCAGAGGCGCTAGTATTTGTTCACCACTAGGTCTACCATCTTTGATTGCATCAATTAGTAGGATATTTGCGTTCGCACCAGCTTTAGGATAGACGAACTGAATTTTTTTAGGTATTAATCTTCTCTCCCTCATCTTATCAATGATTTCAAAAAATCTATCTGGACGGTGGACCATAGCAAGATGCCCATTACTTTTTAATAATTTCTGTGAAACAGTTAATATTTCATCTAGATTTGTTGAAATTTCATGACGAGCTAATGTGTAGTGTTCATTTTCATTGATATTTGAATCAAGATCTACTTTGAAATAAGGTGGGTTACAAAAGAGTAAATCGACACTTGATGGTTTTAGGTACTCTAGTGAATTTTTTAAATCATCATTGATTACCGTAACTTGCTCTTCTAATTTATTTAATTGAACTGATCGGCTTGCCATATCAGCAAGTCTGTCCTGTATCTCAATTTCATAAATTTTGGCTTGGGTGTTTTTACTAGCAAATAGTCCAACTGCTCCATTTCCTGCACACATATCAACAATAGTAGCATTCTTTTTAGGGATTCTTGGAAATCTGCTTAGAAGAACCGAATCTACTGAGTAACTAAACACATCTTTATTTTGAATTATTTTTACATCTGAAGAATGAAGCTGATCAATACGTTCACCTTCTTTTAAAATTTGATTTGGCATGAAGTTATTATATCAAATTCTATCTCTAAAGGGTACAGATCAAAAAATTAATACTTCTAAAAAATATTTTCTTGAATAATTTCATATTCGTTGTTTTTACATAAAAAATATTATAAAATAGGCTGACTAGAAAGATGGAGATATCATATGTTTTACGCATTTTTAAGAAATTTAGTAGCATTTTTACTTTATGTGGTGAATGGACGCCCAGAAGTTCATAATTTAGATAAATTACCAAATAAAGAAGAAAATTATATTTTAGTTGCTCCGCATAGAACTCTTTGGGACCCAATTTATTTGGCTTTCCTTGCTAGACCAAAACAATTTATCTTTATGGCTAAGAAAGAACTATTCAAAAATAAGATTTTTGCTTGGTGGATAAAAAAATGTGGAGCATTTCCTGTAGACCGTGAAAATCCTGGTCCAAGTGCTCTCAAAATTCCGATCAAAGAACTTAAGGAAGGCAATAAATCATTAATTATGTTTCCTTCAGGTACACGCCATTCTGACGAGCTAAAGGGAGGAGTTGTAGCCATTGCTAAGCTATCTAAAGCTAGGATAATCCCTGCTGTTTATCAAGGTCCCCTGACATTTAAAGATTTATTCAAGAGGAAAAAAGTTAAGATGAACTTTGGTGATCCAATTGATATGAGTGATATTAAACGGGCTAATGCTGAGGGAATTGATATTGTGACTAAGAGAATTGATGAAGCATTTAAGAGTTTAGATTACGATTTAGATCCTAACTATAAGTACATACCAATAAAAAAATAAAAAAAATGATTAGCACTTGATATGTTTGAGTGCTAAATTTTTTGCTTTTAATGGTCAAAAATGGTAAAATATATGTATTAAGAATAAATATAATAAAGTGATAGTATAAAGAGGTAATATATATGGCTGAAAAACGAGATTATTATGATGTACTAGGAGTTTCTAAAACTGCTAGTGATGATGAATTAAAAAAAGCATACCGTAAACTTTCAAAAAAATATCATCCTGACATTAACAAGGATGATAATGCAGAAGATAAATATAAAGAAATTCAAGAGGCTTACGAAAACCTAAGTGATCCTCAAAAACGTGCTGCATACGATCAATATGGGTTTGCCGGAGCTAATGGAGGTTTCGGCGGTGGCGGAGCTGGAGGATTCTCTGGTTTTGACGGTTTTGATGGATTCTCTAGTGGAGGTTTTAGTGGAGGTTTCGGAGGATTTGAAGATATTTTCTCTAGTTTCTTCGGTGGAGGAGGCGCTTCTCAAGCGAGTGCAACAGCACCAAGACAAGGAGATGATCTGCAGTACCGTATCAATTTAACGTTTGAAGAAGCTGTTTTCGGTGCAGAAAAAGAAATTAAATATAATCGTGAAGAAATTTGTCACACATGTGATGGAAGTGGTGCAAAACCAGGAACCGAAGCAGTTACATGTCCAAAATGTGGAGGAAGTGGTCAAGTTCAAGTTGCACGCGAAACTCCAATTGGACGAGTTATGTCAACACAAATATGTGATGTTTGTCATGGTACTGGTAAAGAAATTAAAGATCCATGTCCAACATGTCACGGAGAAGGACGCGAAAAAGTTGTTCATACTGTTAAAGTAAAAGTTCCAGCTGGAGTTGAAACTGGTCAACAAATGCGTTTAGCAGGTCAAGGTGATGCCGGAGTTAACGGTGGTCCTTATGGAGACTTATATGTAATCTTTAATGTTAAGAAAAGTAAGAAATTCCATAGGGAAGGCAGTGAAGTTTATTATGACTTACCAATAAGTTTTATACAAGCAACATTGGGTGCTGAAGTAGAAGTTCCAACTGTTCATGGTAATGTTAAATTGAAGATACCTGCAGGTACTCAAACAGGTACTAAATTCCGTTTGAGAGGAAAAGGAGCTCCAAGGTTGAATGGAAATAGTAATGGTGATCAAACTGTTACTGTTAATATCGTAACTCCTAAGAAACTTAATGATGAACAAAGAAAAGCTCTTGAAGAATTTGCGAAAGCAAGTGGAGAAGATGTAAATCCACAGAAAGAAGGATTCTTTGATAAAATAAAAAAGGGTTTCGAAGATCTATAAGATTTGATTAACTTTAGATTAAGCGATTTGTATTAATCAGGTAAAACTGATAAATACAAATCGTTTTTTATTGGATATTTGAGCCCATATATTTACTGATATTTCAATTGATAGTATAATACGCATATGAATATTGAAAATTATAGGCCAGACTTTTTACTGGAAGCTGTTTACCAGCTAGATGCAGAGAGCTTGAAGAAACATAACATTTCTACAGTTATGGTAGATTTAGATAATACGCTAATAGCTTGGAATAATCCTGATGGAACACCAGAACTTCGAGCATGGCTTGAAGAGATGAAGAGAGAAGGAATTACAGTTATTGTTGTTTCTAATAATACTCATAGTCGTGTGGAGCGAGCAGTATCTAAATTTGATGTACCATTTGTAAGTCGTGCTCTAAAACCTTTTACGCGTGGAATTAACATGGCATTAAAACAACTTAATGAAAAACCTGAGAATGCAGTAATGGTTGGTGACCAGTTAATGACAGATATCCGTGCAGCTCACCGCGCAGGAGTTCGTAGCATCTTAGTTAAACAACTAGTTGAAAGTGATTCTTGGCAGACTAAATTTAATCGAGCACGTGAAAGACGAGTTTGGAAGAGAATCATCGAAAAGTATGAGGAACCAGAATGGAAGAACAGAATTTAAAAGCAATCTATTTTGTTAGACATTCAATAAGAGATACTTCAATGCAAGAGGACGCTGGAGCGAGCTTAACAGAAGAAGGATTAGACCTAGCTGAAAAACTGAAGCTCTATTTTATAGGTAAAGACATCAAAGAAATCTATACTAGCCCATATCTACGCACAGTTCAAACAATCACACCAGCTGCTAATTTACTTTCTATTATCTCGGTTGAGGACAATCAATTAAGAGAGCGTGAAATTGGAGCTTGGATTGATAACTTTTCAGAATATGCCAGCAAACAATGGGCAGATTTTTCCTATAAATTAGATAATGGTGAATCCCTGGAAGAAGTCCAAAAACGTATGTATGAAGCATTTAAGGGAATAAATTCCAAGTCAGAAGGTAATTATATACTTTCTGGACACGGCACTTCCTTAGAAATTCTTTTTAACCAATTAACAAATGGTGAATTTGGTTATGATGAGTGGAAAGAAATGCAACAACCTCATGTTTTTAAGTTGGTTTATAATGTTGGGAAAGATGCAGTTGAATCCTTTGAAAGTGTAGAGTTTCAAAATTAAATTATAAATAAGAGATGATGTTTAAGACATTGTCTCTTTTATTTTATGAATATAAAAGTATTTTTGACTTTTGTTCTTATGGAATTAAGATTTTTAAAAATATTTTCTTTTGATTATAATTTAGTTATTTTTCCTTTATATAATTCGTTTATAAAGAATGGAGGGTAAGGATATGGAATTATTAAGATTAGAGAATATCAGTAAGGAATATAAGAATCAAGTTGTGTTGAGAGATGTGTCTTTGACTGTTGAGGAGGGGCAAATTTATGGATTGTTGGGGCCGAACGGTGCAGGAAAGTCAACTCTTTTGAAGATTATTACTGGGGTGATTCGTTCAAATGGTGGTCAAATGTTTTATGGTGGGAAGAAGTGGTCGAAGTCGGATTTGACAGATATGGGAGCTATTATAGAGAGTCCTGCAATTTATCCAAACCTAACTGCGCGTGAGAATTTATTGGTTATGACCCTGTTGCTTGATATTAATAAAAGTCGTATTGATGATATTCTTAAAATTGTTTCCTTAGAGGATACGGGAGATAAGTTAGCTAAACAGTTTTCACTTGGTATGAAGCAGAGGCTCGGTATAGCTATGGCTTTGATAAATAATCCTAAGTTACTTATTTTAGATGAGCCAACTAATGGGCTTGACCCAGTGGGGATTTTAGAATTGCGTGAGTTGATGATTTCATTAGCACAGAAAGGAATTACAATTATTTTATCTAGTCATATTCTGAGCGAGGTTCAACATGTAGCAGATAAGATTGGAATTATTCATAATGGATACTTATGTTACGAGGGCTTAAATGATAAGGATAGTACTGATTTGGAATCACTATTTATGGATATAGTTGGTGGAGGAAGGATTTGATGTTAAAGATTTTAAAATCCGAGTGGTTAAAAGAAAAACGTTCAGCGAATGCAAAGCTTCTTTTATTGGTACCTATTATTTTTACAATTTTTAATTTACTAATGGTTAGGATTATGGGAATAAATCCGGTGGGACAAAGTTATATTATGGCGACAGCCTTCAATTGGTATCCACTAATTATTTTACCGACGGTGATTTCGTTACTAGTGGTGAATATTACAAAAAAAGAAAAAGAAACTAATAAGATTAAATTTAAAAGTCTGGGTTTAGATTATAACAAGCAAACAGTTTCTAAAAATCTCGTGGTTGTTTTTGAACTGGCGATTATGATTATTATTACTTCGATAATTGTATATTGTTTAGGTACTTTTCTTTTAGGAGAAACTATACCTACAAAGCAAATTATTTTAGCAAGCTTTTACTTATTTATTGGAAGTTTACCAATTATTGGTATATCATTTTTATCCACTAATTATCTAAAGGGTCCGATAATTATTATTTTGAATTTTATTCTAACTATTTTGGGTGCTCCTATAGCTACTGAAAATTATTGGTGGTTATATCCTTGGAGCTATAGCCTGAGGATGCTGTGTCCAATTCTTGGTATTTATCCGAATGGTCTTTTTTTAGAAAATGATTCTTACCTTTTTAATTCAAGTGTTCTTTATCTGGGTACAGTAGTTAGTTTAATGGTTTGGCTTGCTTGCCTTATTTTTCAGTATTTGATTGATTCAAGGAGAGATAATGTATAAAATAATTAAGGCACAATGGTATAAAACTCTTAGGACACCTGTTAGTATTATCTTATTAGTATGTCCTTTACTTTTTTCCCTTTTATTACTGTTATATTGTAAGGAAAGTACTTATGCTAAAGGTATTGAGCTTAATGTATTCTTTCTACTATTCACAATAGTTGCAACTTTTTCTCTTAGTTTCTTTATTCCAATGATTTATGAACCTGATAGGGAGGCTTGCTCTTATGCCAATGAACTAAGAATAGGTAGAAGTCGCTCTAATTTATTCATTGGTCGCTTTATACTGATAATCATTCTATTAGCTATCATAGAAATTTTTGCAGTTATCATATTTATTATGGGTGGAAATTTATTTTTAGATATAGATTTTAATTCTATTCAATTAGTAAATTATTTCTTTATTTTTTATTTAACAAGTTTTCCGATGATAATAATTTATCAATTTATGACACTCAGGTTTAACTATGTTGGTAGTATTTTATTAGGTTCATTTATTAGCCTATCATCAATCCTTTTGGGTACTACAAATTTGGGAGAATTATTTTGGAAATGGCTTCCTTTCGTGTGGGGGATAAAAATAAATTCTATTTATGGAAATAGTATTAGTGATGTAAATATTTATTTTTATCTTTTATTAAGCCTTGTTTTCACAGCATTCTTGATGATAATTTTCATCTTTTGGTATAATAGATGGAGTGGACAGACGCAATTGGAGGAATAAGATGAAAATTCTAGTTATAGATGATGATATAGATTTATTGAAATTAATTTCCAATAGCTTAAAAAAGGATTATGAGGTAACCACCGAAATAGATGCAGAAAAAATTGATATTAATAAGATTAAAGATTATGATCTAATTTTACTTGATGTGATGATGCCTCAGATTTCTGGTTTTGACTTTTTACGGCAAAATAGAGGGTTAATTGATGTTCCGATTTTGCTTTTAACAGCGAGGGATTTTGAGGAAGATAAAATTGAGGGATTTGCAATAGGTGCAGACGACTATATAACAAAACCATTTTCTATTGGTGAATTAAGAGCAAGGGTTGCTGCTCATATTAGAAGAGAAAAACGTGAAAAACATAGATGTTTAGTCGATCAAAAGATTTCTTGTGATTTACTTTCTAAGATTTTCTATTTTGATAATGTTCCAGTTAATCTTACTTCGTCTGAGTATAAAATTTGTGAATTACTTTTAAAGAATAAGGGGCAAGTTTTCTCAAAGGAGAAGATTTATACCTCAGTATATGGATATGCTGCTTTGGGAGATAGTAAAACATCTATAACGGAGAGGATTAAAAAGATAAGGAACAAGTTTGAAGACTATGGAATTAGTCCTATTGAAACGGTTTGGGGAGTAGGTTATAAATGGGGAACCAAAAAAGTATAGGTCGTTTGATATTAAGGTATTCGATTATTGAATTACTTTACACAGTCTTTAGTCTTATTTTGTTTGCTTTTCTTTTAAATTTTTTAGTTATTAAAAATATTATTTATCCAGCATCGTATTTGTCAGAGCAACTTCCTACAGTCGAAAAAAATTTTAATAATAAAGATTGGAATATAGAAGATATTCCCTATTTCTATGACTATAGATTAGTTGATGGTAACAAAATTATACAAACCATTGATAGTAAATATGATTCTTATATTAAAGAGGCTAAAAAAGATGGCAGTGCGATGAATTCTGCCTTGTTTGCCAACAGAAAATTTGTTTATCTCAAAAATGGTGATAAAGAGTTAACGGTTAGTTTTCGTTTTAGTCCGATTTTTACTTCCAAAAAACTATATCAATTTATTCCTAACTTTGAAGGAGCATACTGTTTAATATTTTTAGTAACTTGGATTATAGGTTTTTTATTATTAGTAAGACGTACTTCTGTAATCATTAGTAGGGAGCTCATTAAAGTATCAAAGACAAATTCATATATTAAGCAAATGAGGTTAGATTATCCAAGAGAAAATAGTAAGTATAAAGAAGTGAGCGAACTATTATTCTCTCTTGATTCAATGAGTGAGGAATTGAAGAAGTCGTTAGAATTACAATGGTCTATGCAGGATAAGGAAAAGGAGCTAATACAATCTGTAACCCATGATATAAGGACTCCTATAACTTTAATTAAAGGAAATTTGGAGCTATTAGAAGAAGAGGCGAAAAATTGTGATAACGAACTCATAGAAGATGTACAAAATGGTGTTGAGAGGCTTGAAGCATATGTAAGTAAACTTTCAAACCTCTCAAAAGAGATTAATTCAGTTGGGAAAAAGGAATTTATCTCTAAGGATGTAATTGACTACTGGAATAATAATCTAGTGAGCATATGCCAAACTAATAATAGAAATCTAAAAGTCTTGAATAAAGATACCAATTATAAGCTTTTGATTGATAAGGAAGGTATTGAACGTGCCCTTGAAAATATTATTATGAATTCCATCGAGAATTCACAAAAAAGTAGTGATATTTTCATCTCATATGTTTCCGATGAATTGGGATATAAAATAGAGGTAATTGACCAAGGAGAAGGATTTGACAAAGAAAAACTTCAATATTATACTGATAAATATTTTACAAGTAAATCAAATGATGGTACAGAACATGGACTTGGCTTATATATTGTAAATGATATTGTGAAGACAGGTAATGGGAATTTGATTTTAGGGAATGCTTATAAAGAAGGTAAGATACAAGGAGCAAAAGTAACTTTGCATTTTATGATTACTTAAAAAGAGGTCAGTATACAGAGTTGCAACCTATATACTATATTTTAATCAACTATAGTCACTTAAAAATAGATTAATACATCGTTGACTCATCTCGATGAACGCTAGTTCTATCATCAATTCGTCGCCTTGTCTTATTTCTATTTTAATCAACTATAAAAAGACACTGATTATGACTCAATCAATGTCTTTTTTTTAATTCTTCTGTAATTTTTTCCAATACTTTAAAGAATTCTTGGATATTATTTTCTGTCAGTCGGGTATAATTCAGTCTGAAAGACTGGCAGTTGGAACTGAATAAGAATGAGGGGGCAATTAATACTTTTTCTTGAAGAAAGAGGTCCCAATCTTTAATTTTGAGTGGTTTGCCAAGGTATGTCATCCAATAGTAGAGCCCACCTTCAATGGACTGGAATTTCCAATCATTGCTGAACATACTAGCTTCTTTTTCAAAGGCGGTACTTTTTTTGGTAAGTTGGGATAAGAGTTTCTTCTGTTTACTTTGATAGTCTGGCTGGGTTAAGGCTGTAGTGGCTAAAAGTTGGGGGAAGATTTCTGTCTGGCTATCCATTCTTTTTTTGGCACTAGCGAGGTTGTGGATAATGTTTTTTGGTGCTAAGAGCCAGCCAATTTTGATGGTTGAACCAAATATTTTTGAAAGGGAACCAAGATAGATAACAGTTTGTGGGGAGAGTTCCTTGAGTGTTGTTGGACTTTTATGGAAGGCGAGCTCTGAGAAAACATCGTCTTCGATAATGGGAACTTGATATTTGCTACAGATTTCAATTATTTCCTTGCGACGACTTAGGGGCATAGTGAGTCCTGTTGGGTTTTGATAGCTTGGGTTGAGATAAAGGAGTTTAATCTTTCGATTGATGAGAACCCATTCAAGTTCTTTAGGTATTATTCCTTCATTATCTTGAGGAATTTCTATTAGGCGAATGCCAAGTGAAGCAAATAATGGAAGGTTGGCTAGAAATGACGGATCTTCGGTAGCAAGCATATCTCCGCTTTCAAGAAGTGTACGCATGAGGAGGGAAATTCCTTGGGTTGAACCAGATGTGATTAGTAAATCTTGGGTCGACATATTGATATGAAGTGTGTTTTCTAAATTTTTACTAATTACGTTTTTTAAGGGGATATAGCCTGTAATATCTCTTTTTTCTTTTTCTTGCATGACTTTATCCCATGATATTGCAGGAAACTGAAAATCAGGTATTATTTCTTTGGGTAGCTCTCCTGTATAGAGGTCAATACAATCTGAATTAGACTGAATCTCTTTTAGTTTTTGGATGTAGGGATCTTCCTTGAGAAAGGGGCTAGTCCATAGCTGTTGCCAATTGGCTTTTGGTGTTTGACGATTAAGTAGAGGGCCGCTTGCTACTTCTGTGCCGCTTCCTTGTCGTCTTGTAATCCAACCAAGGCTTACAAGTTCATCAAGCGCGTGGACAATTGTTGAGCGATTGACATTGTACTCCTCTGCCAGTTTACGCTCTGGTGACAGCTTATCGCCTGCAAGAAGGTTACCACTTTCAATCTCTTGGATAATATGATTAATTACTTGCCTGTAAAAGGGTTCATTTTTATTTTTATCAACTTGCCACATTATTTTTCCTTTCGAAAATTGGATGGTATAAATATAAGCCAATTGGCTCTTTTAGTCAAGCTAAACTTTCTATATACTTTAGAAAAAAGTCTAGGAGATGATTATATGAAAAAAGTGTTAACAATCGCTGGTTCTGATTCAACTGGTGGAGCTGGTCTACAGGCTGATTTAAAGACATTTGAAGAATATGGAGTATTTGGATTTTCTTCAATTACTTCCGTTGTTACAATGGATCCTGAACAAGGTTGGAGTCATGAAGTTACAGACCTTGGTGTTGATTTATTAAGGAAACAATTAGTTTCAGTTTTTGCAGGAGAAGGAATTGATGCCCTTAAAACGGGTATGATGGCAAGTGAAGATAATATTGAGCTTGCTAGTCAGTTTATTAAAGAATACGATATTGAAAAAGCCGTCATTGACCCAGTTATTGCATGTAAGGGTACGGCTCAGATTTTACAACCTAAGAGTGTAGAAGGATTGAAAAAGTTCTTGATTCTCAATGCTTATGTAACTACTCCTAACCTTATAGAGGCAGGAATCTTGTCTGGTCTAGGAGATATTACAAGTGTTGAAGGTATGAAAGAGGCTGCGAAAATAATTTCAGATTTAGGTGCTAAAAATGTTGTTGTTAAGGGTGGACATCGTTTAGGAATTGATAAGGCACTTGATGTTTTCTATGATGGTCAAGATTTCTTTGAGCTAGAAAATGAACTTTACAAGACAGACTTTAACCATGGGGCAGGTTGTACCTTCGCTGCAGCAATCACCGCTGGAGTTGCAAAAGATTTAAGTCCACTTGAATCTGCTAAACTAGCAAAAGATTTTGTGGCTGCAGGAATTAAAAATGGCGTAAGAATTAACAAGTATGTCGGACACGTATGGCATGGTGCATACAATAAGGCAGAAGATAGATTATAGGAGAAAAATTTAATGAGAGATAGAAGGATTCAAGATATAGTTTTAGTGGCACTTTTTGCAGCCTTGACTGCAGTAGCGACAACAATTAAGATTCCAATGCCTACAGGAGCTTTTGTACATTTGGGAAATTCAGTATTACTATTGTCAGTATTACTTTTAGGATATGTCAAAGGGTCGCTTGCAGGAGGATTAGGTTTTGCCATATTTGATATTTTAAATGGGTACGCAAGTGAAGCACCATATTTTATTTTAGAAGCATTTATTGTTGGTGGAGCTGCATACTTAGCTTTCTTATATTTCAAAAAGAATCCAACAAACGTTGGTCAATTAGTAATTATAGGTATTGTGACAGGTATTGCAAAGGTCGGGATGACATTTTTGAAAAACTTTGTTACTCAACTTTATCTTGGTCAAGGCACAGGTGCTGCAGCTGGCTTAGCTGTCGCTAAACTGCCAGCAACTTTAATAAATGTTAGTGTAACTATATTAGTTGTGGCAGTTTTATACTTCCCACTGAGAAATGCTCTTGAGAAGGTTGTACCACAAGTTGTTTCTAGTTAATTAACACATATATTATTTAAAAAGAACCTTATTTTTGATAAGGTTCTTTTATTTATGCAAAAAATTAATAAATATTCAAAAATAACTTGATAAAAATACATAAATATTGTATATTTATACATAAAATAAAATATGAGGTGAATATATGGGAACTTATTTGTTTTCTAATTACTCAAAGAAACCTTTTGAAATTATGTCAGCAAAAGGTTCTTATGTAGTAGATAGTTTAGGTGAAAAATATTTAGATTTAACTAGTGGTATTGGCGTATGCAATCTTGGATATCGTAATCCTAAACTTGAGAATGCCTTGATTGAACAATCTGACTTAATATGGCATATGCCTAATTTATATGTAAGTAGTCTTCAAGAAGAAGTTGCACAGAAGCTATCATACAAACAGAAATATCTAGCTTTCTTTTGTAACAGTGGAACAGAAGCAAATGAAGCTGCCATAAAATTAGTGCGTAAATATACAGGAAAAACTGAAATTATAACATTTAATAATTCCTTTCATGGTAGAACTTACGCAAGTATGACAGCAACAGGTCAGTCTTCAATACACGATGGATTCGGCCCCTTACTAGAAGGCTTTACCTATATGACTTATAACGATCCAAAGTCTATAGAAGCTATTACTAGTGATACTGCAGCCGTTATGTTAGAGCTCGTTCAGGGTGAAGGTGGAGTTATACTTGCTGACTATAAATGGATTCAAAATCTTAGCAAGGTTTGTAAAGACAACGGAGTTCTGTTAGTTATAGACGAGGTACAGACAGGTATTGGACGGACTGGTTCAACTTTTGTCTTTGAACAGTATGATATTGAACCAGACATTTATACAGTTGCTAAGGGGCTTGCTAATGGAATCCCAGCAGGTGCAATGCTAGGTAAAAAAGAGTTAGGAAGTGCATTTACTCCTGGGACCCATGGTTCAACTTTTGGTGGTAATAAGCTTGCGATGGCAGTGGCCAGTCAGGTTTTAGATATCTTTGAAAATACATCGATTTTAGATCAGGTTAAAGAAAAAAGTAATTTTATATTTGAAGAGGTAAAAAATCTAGATTCAGCTAAAATCAGTCAAATCAGGGGATTAGGTTTAATGATTGGAATCGAACTGAAGAAAGAATTTCCTGTAGAAAAAATACTTAGTGATTTAGAAGGAAAAGGGATTTTAGCTCTTCGAGCTGGTCAAAATACTTTGCGCTTACTTCCTCCTTTAACAATAATTCAGAAAGAACTTGAAGAAGGTCTTAGTTCATTAAAGGAAGTTTTAGAATAATCTTGGCAGAAGCTAAGAATATATATTTTAAATAATAAATGAAATGGAGGTAGTTATGAGGGCAGCAATTATTGGAATAACAGGATATACGGGACTTGAGCTTTTGCGACTGATGAATAAACATCCATTTCTTGAAATTGGTGGCTTATATAGCCACTCTTATGCTGAACAAAATTTGGACGATGTTTATCCTTATTTAAAAAAATTGGTTAAGGATAATCAATTAATAAAGGAATTTGATGCCAAAGAAATAATGGCTGACAATGATTTAGTTTTCTTTGCTACACCTTCAGGGGTTTCAAAGGATCAGGCTCAGATTTTCTTAGATGCAAATTTTCCTGTAATAGATTTATCTGGTGATTATCGATTGAAAGACGCATCTGAATATGAAAAATGGTATAAGTCTTCTGCAAGTCATAAAGATTATTTGGGTAAGGTTAACTACCAAGTAGCTGACTTGGCTCATTTGGAGAAGAAAAGTATAAAGAATAGTTCTTATATTAGTAATCCTGGTTGCTATGCGACTGCAACAATTTTAGCTCTAATACCTTTGGTAAAGGAAAAGTTAATTGATTTAAGTTCAATCATTGTTGATGGTAAGTCGGGTCTTTCAGGGGCTGGTAAGAAACTAACAGATACCAGTCATTATGTAACGGCTAGTGAAAATATGACCCTTTATAAGGTTCATGAGCATCAGCATATTCCTGAAATTATTCAGTACTTAAAAAATTGGGATAATGATTTACAGGCTTTACACTTTACAACGAGTTTAATTCCTGTAAAACGAGGAATTTTCATTACAGCCTACGCCAAGGTAAAAAAAGGTGTTGCAGAGTCAGATTTACAGCAAGCTTTTGAAAATATTTATGCTGAAAAATATTTTGTACGTTTACAAGAAAAAGGTAAACTTCCAGAACTTAGACAGGTTACTGCTAGTAATTATTGTGATATTGGACTATCTCTCAATAATGATACGGGAGTGGTTACGGTTGTTGCCGTAATTGATAACCTAGTTAAAGGAGCAGCAGGACAAGCTATACAAAACTATAATTTGTGGGCTGGAATTGATGAGAAACTAGGATTGGAGGATATTCCTAGTTTCCCTTAAAAGTTATAAGAGGAATTATATATGGAAATAATAGATGGTAGCATGGCAAGTCCAAAAGGATTTCATGCCTTGGGTTTACATTGTGGAATCAAGAAAAAGAAATTGGATATTGCCTGGATTTACTCAGAAGTTCCAGCGAGTGTTGCGGGAGTTTTTACAACAAATCAAGTAAAGGCAGCACCAGTAATTCTTGATAAGGAAGTTATAAAAAATGGAAAGATACAGGCTATAATTGCAAACTCTGGAAATGCTAATGCTTGTACTGGTAAACAGGGCTTTGAGGATGCACTTTCAATGCAAAAATTAGTTGCAGAAAAACTTGAAATTGATTCTAGTCTGGTAGCTGTTGCTTCAACAGGAATCATTGGTCAAGCCTTACCCATGGATAAAATTGAACAAGGAATATGTGATTTATCTAAGAATCCAGAAAATGTTCACGGCTTTGAGAAGGCTATTTTGACAACCGATACTAAAGAAAAGATGATTACTATAGCTGATACTATCGGAGGGAAGGAGGTAGTTATCTCGGCTTGTAGTAAGGGATCTGGGATGATACATCCTAATATGGCGACTATGCTTGGATTTGTGACAACTGATATTAATATAGATTCAGCTCTTTTACAGGAAATCTTATCAGAATTAACTGAGGTTACCTTCAATCAAATTACAGTTGATGGGGATACATCTACTAACGATACGGTCTTGATTATGGCAAATGGACTAGCAAAAAATAATCCGATAGTTAAAGAAAGTACAGATTATCAATTGGTCAAAGATCTTTTTAAATTTGTATTAACTTTTTTAGCCAAAGAAATTGCGCGTGATGGTGAAGGTGCAACTAAACTAATTGAGGTTGCAGTTGAAGGAGCAAATAGTAGTCAAGATGCAAGAATGTTAGCTAAATCCGTTGTTGGTTCTATGCTCGTGAAATCAGCAATCTTTGGTCATGATCCTAACTGGGGAAGGATATTATGTAGTCTCGGTTATAGTGGAATAAGTTTTAACCCAGAAGATGTAAATATAGAATTGGCAGGAATTCCAGTTTTTAAAAATGGACAACCAATAGATTTTGATCATAAAAAAATGAAAAAAGCTTTAGTTGTTGATGAGATTAAAATAGCCGTTCAAGTAGGAAGTGGAAGACACACCGGCAAAGCATGGGGCTGTGATTTGACCTATGACTATGTAAAGATAAATGCTCTTTATCATACCTAGTTAGAGTTTAAAGGAGAAGAAAAATGAAAACGATAGTTGTAAAGATGGGTGGAGTTGCTTCAGATAATTTAGATTTTGAGTTTTTCCAACAAATTAAATTTTGGCAAGCTCAAGGTCATAATATTGCCATTGTTCATGGCGGAGGTAACTATATTTCGCAGATGATGGAAAAAATGAATGTTCCAGTAGAAAAGAAAAATGGTCTACGCGTAACCAATCAAGTGGCTCTTGATATTGCACGCTTGGCTTTGCTTGGACAAGTTCAACCCATGTTGACAGGTCGTTTTCAGGCAGAACATATTTCTGCCCTAGGATTAAATGCTGCCTCTGATAGATTAATTGAAGGTCATATTATAGATTTTCATAAGTTCGGTTATGTTGGTCAAGTGGATAAAATTAATATTTATCTTCTAGAAAATTTAATGGAGATTGGGCAAGTCCCAATTATTGCTCCTTTGGGTATGACAGAAGATGGTCAATGGCTTAATATCAATGCTGATGATGTGGCTGCACAAGTTGCAAGCCAACTTCAGGCAGACGAGCTTTATCTTTTGACCGATGTCCCAGGAATTAAGAAGGAAAATATATGGATGAAAAAAATTCCTACTGAAGAGATTGATGAACTTAAAGACAAAAAGATAGTTACAGGTGGTATGCTTCCTAAGATTGAGAGTGCCAAGAAGGCGCTTAAGGCCGGAGTAGGGGCAGTATTTATTAATAATTGTATTAGCAGTAAGGGTACTGAAATTGGCGCCTTTTAGAGTGAGGAGATGATATATGGAATTTCAAGGTAAGAGTTTTTTAGCGGAGAAGGATTTTAGTAAGCAAGAATTAGAGTTCTTGATAAATTTTGCTATTCATTTGAAAAAATTAAAAAAGTTAGGCGTTCCTCATCGTTATTTAGAGGGTAAAAATATTGCTCTTCTTTTTGAAAAGACATCAACTAGAACTCGTTCGGCTTTTACGGTGGCTGCTCTTGATTTGGGTGCCCATCCAGAGTTTTTGGGAGCTAACGATATACAGTTAGGAAAGAAAGAATCGGTTGAGGATACTGCTATCGTGCTTGGTAGTATGTTTGACGGTATTGAGTACCGTGGGTCTAGCCAGCAGGCAGTAGAGGACTTAGCCAAGTATTCAGGTGTTCCTGTTTGGAACGGCTTAACTAACGAGTGGCATCCTACACAGATGATTGCTGATTTCATGACCATTCAGGAAAACTTCGGTCATTTAGAGGGTGTTAATCTTTCATATATTGGTGATGGACGTAACAACATGGCAAATTCGCTGTTAGTAACGGCTAGTATTTTAGGAGTAAATATTAATATTGTTGCTCCTGAAGAGTTACAGCCTGATACAGATATTGTAAATATAGCAAGAGAGTTTGCTAAGGGTTCGGGGGCAAAAATATTAATTACATCAGATATTGATCAAGGGGTTGAGGGTGCTGATGTTATTTATACAGATGTTTGGGTTTCTATGGGAGAAGAAGGTGAGTTTGAGGATAGGGTGAAAAAACTTTTGCCTTATCAAGTAAATATGGATATGATTCAAAAAGCACAAAATAAAAATTTAGTCTTTCTTCATTGCTTACCTGCATTTCATGACACTGAAACTAGCTATGGCAAAAAAATATTTGAGCAGTTTGGTATTGGTGAAATGGAGGTTACTGATGAAGTGTTTAGAAGTTCATATGCCAGACAGTTTGAACAAGCAGAAAATAGAATGCATTCCATAAAAGCGATAATGGCAGCTACTCTGGGAAATATCTTTATTCCAAGTAATTGACTTTTCAATTATTTATTATGAAACTACAATTAAATATCCAACTGTTATTAAATTTACATAGATTTTGACCGTTTATGACGTTTTTCTTACCATTCATGAAATTTCTATGTACTTATAAAAGAATAAGATGTAAAATAATCACAAGGTGATAAGGGGAAATATTACTGGATATTTTAATAAATTCTCGTGTGTATCATGGCCTGATGCATATGAGTTGCATAGTCAAAGTCTATTGTAATCATAGGGATAGAATTTGGGTAGAGGCATGCTGGGGAGTATGTCTTTTTTGTTGTCATAAAGCTAAATTGATGGATATCAAATATTTGTTTAAATATTAAATAAGATATTCATGGGTTAAAATCTCTTCTACATGTTATAATGTTAGGAAAGAAAGGATTGCCTATGTTTGTTTTATCCGTAGTTACTCAAGTTATCTTATATTGGTCAATTTTTTATCAGATTTCGAAAATAAAGATTAAACCACTATTTGTGGTAATTTCGGTTGCTTATTTTTTGGCTACTACTTATTTTTTAGATGCTTTTAGTATTTTTGATATAATTCCTTTTTTTGGTATGTATGCTTACTGTATGGAAGGAGTTAAACAAAAATCTTTAGCTTACTTTTATGCAATTTATACAGCTTTTGCCTCAGTGTTGTTAACCAACTTTTCAGATGCAATCCTCTATGAATTTGGTATGGGGAATTTCTATGACAAGCATTTTATGTTAATGGACTCGGTTACTTCATTAGTCCCGATATTTATCCACTACGTAATACTTAAAATCTCTCGTATTGACTTTGATCAAGTGGATACTAACTGTCCTTTTATTAAGAAGAATTTACTTCTTCCAGTTAATATAATTCTTTCAATCTTTTATTTACTGATTATTTTTCTTTCTTATTATGAAATTATTTTGAGAAAGTCAAGTACTGCGTCGGAATATACCAAGTATATTTTGTTCTTAGAAATCTTTGGTTTCTTTGCGATTTTAGCATTTATAGGAAATAGGATTAAAGATTACTGGAGGATGCAGATTGATGAGACTAGAGAAACACAATATCATAACCTCAATCTTTATATAAATGAGGTTGAAGGGATGTATCAGACTATTCGTGGTTTTAAGCATGACTATAGTAATATGCTTATCAGTCTTAAGCAGAGTGTTGATTCAGGTGATATCTGTCAGGTTCAAGAGACTTATGAAGAAATTTTGAATTCAGCCAATCTAAAACTGACGGGTAGGACTATAAATATTGCTGAGCTGGCTAATGTAGGAGATCCGGCTGTTAAGAGTATTTTGTTTTGGAAGCTAACTGAAGCCAGGCAAAAGCATATAGAGGTTTCAATAGAGATTAAAAAGTATATTGAAAAAATTGATATGGATATTTTAGATTTTGTTCGTCTGACATCCATTATTCTAGATAATGCAATTGAGGAGGCTGTGACGACTGTAAATCCCAAGCTGAATTTTGCTCTAATAGAAGAAGAACATGAGATAGTCATGGTAGTGCAAAATTCTTGGAATGTTAAAAACATTGCTATTAGTAGAATTTTTGAAGAAGGGTATTCTTCAAAGGGTGAAGGGCGAGGAACTGGTCTTTTCAATGTACGTCAAATTATCAATTTATATGATAACACTTCAATTGATACCGAAATTGATAACCACTACTTTACGCAAATAATTTCAATTGGAGATGAAATTTAATGAATATTTTTATACTTGAAGATGACGTTTTTCAGCGTAATAGATTAGAAAACCTACTTGAATACTTAAAGATAGAGAAGGGATATAATCTACATATTGTAGCTTCCACGGAGAATCCAAGGCAATTAATAGATTTAATTAAAAATTCTTCTGAAGAAAATCTTTACTTTCTTGATATTCAGATTAAGGATGAGGATAAGAAAGGGTTGGAAGTTGCGCAAATTATTAGGGGAATAGATGAGAAGGGAACCATTGTTTTTGTAACCACTCATTCAGAATTTGCTGCTCTTACATTTTCTTATAAGGTTTCTGCCTTAGACTTCATCGCAAAGGACTTAGATAACGTTAATTTTGATAAGCAAATTAAAGAAGTCATTCAGTTTGTTGAACAAAAAAATAAGAAAGATGAGCGAGAAATGCTTGTGATAAATACTAAGTTTAAGGACATACGTGTCCCTTTAGATGAGGTACTTTATTTTGAAACATCTTCACAGCCACATAAGCTTATTTTAATAACTAGTAAAAAAAGGATTGAATTCTACGCAAAACTTAGTGATATTGAAGGAAAAAATCCTAAGCTTATCCGAACTCATAAATCCTTTGTAGCAAATATTGATAATGCTGTAGAACTAGATAAAAGTAATTTAACAATTAAATTCTTTAATGGAGAACAATGCTATGTTTCGCGTAGGAAGATAAAACAAATCCAAACTTTAATTGATGAAAAATAATAAAACCACCAAAATTTTTGGTGGTTTTATTTAGGAAATCTTCAAGTGGTTATACATTAGTCTTTTTGCTATAATGAAAGTATGAATAATGAAGAATTAGATTTGAAAGATTTACGCTGTATTGGTTGCGGTGCTATACTGCAAACTGAAAATAAGGAGTTATCAGGTTATACTCCAAAATCAGCCCTTGAAAAAGGTTTAGAGACTGGCGAACTTTACTGTCAACGTTGTTTCCGCTTGCGTCACTATAATGAAATTGCAGATGTTGAGATGACTGATGAAGATTTCTTACGTCTCTTAAATGAGCTTGGAACAACAGACGCTTTAGTTGTTAATGTAATTGATATTTTTGATTTTAACGGTTCAGTTATTCCTGGGTTACACCGTTTTGTGCAATCAAATGATGTCTTATTGGTTGGGAATAAAAAGGATGTTTTACCTCATTCAGTTGGGACTGGCAAATTAACTCAGTGGCTTAAGGAGAGAGCACATGAGGAAGGATTACGTCCAGTTGATGTGGTGTTGACAAGTGCCTTTAATCAAAATGATGTTCGTAACCTGATGAATAAAATTGATGAATATCGTAAGGGACGAGATGTCTATGTTGTAGGTGTTACAAACGTAGGTAAATCAAGTCTTATCAACTCAATCATCAAAATTGCTACAGGTGAAGAAGAAGTTATAACAACTAGTCGTTTTCCTGGTACGACTCTTGATAAGATTGAAATTCCACTTGATGAAGATTCTTTCTTGATTGACACGCCAGGTATTATCCACCGTCACCAAATGGCACACTATCTAGGTAAAAAAGACTTAAAATTAATCAGTCCTAGTAAGGAAATTAAGCCAGTAACTTATCAACTTAATCCTGATCAAACCCTTTTCCTAGGTGGTTTAGCACGTTTTGATTATATTAAGGGTGAGAAGCAAGGCTTCACAGCTTATTTTGCACGTGACCTTAAACTTCATAGAACTAAGTTAGAGGGTGCTAGCGAATTTTATCAAAAACATGTAGGTGGTATCTTAACTCCCCCACAGGCTGATGAAGTTGCTAACTTTCCTAAACTTCGCCGTGTTGAGTTTTCAATCAAAGAAAAAACAGATTTAGTATTTTCTGGTCTTGGATGGATTCGTATGGCGCAACCCGGAGTTGTAGCTTGTTGGGTACCAGAAGGTGTTGATGTTTTAGTTAGAAAAAGTATAATTTAAAAAATATTTCATTGAGAGCATACTAATTGGTATGCTTTTTTGCTTAAAATATTTTTTCATTTTAAGATAGTAATCAACATCATTGATAAAATGAAAAAAATCAGTATTTTTCCATCTTAATAGTTTTGGAATACGTATAATATTGACAATTTATGCTATACTTTATAATGAAACCCTTGAATTGAAGAAAATGTAAAAAATAAATAGTAATAAATTAAAAAAATTTTATTACTTGCGGAACTTTATAAAATTAACTTTTTGGCTTAGAGAAAAAAGTTATGTGCATATATGTATTGAATTGAGAAAATAATAATATTGTGGAAAAACAAATTAAAATTTTAAAGGGTTTACTAAAATAAAGTAAATTAATAAGAGGTTATAATGGAATTAACAAGTAAACAAAAAAGTTTTTTGAAATCGGAAGCTCATCATTTAAGTCCGATTGTTCAAATTGGTAAAAATGGTATGAATAACGAGGTTAAGACTAGCATTCGTAATGTACTTGATGCACGTGAACTAATCAAGATTAGCCTACTACAAAATACTGACGAAACTGTGGAAGATGTTGCAGATGCGTTAGAAGAAATGGGATTCAATGTAGTTCAAAAAATCGGACGTATTGTTGTAGTATTTAAAGTATCTGATAGAAAAGAAAATCGTAAGATTTCAGCTAAAGTTAAAGCAATCTAAGAATAGGATAGGTGTAATTTAGATGGCAATTGAGCTTTTAACCCCTTTTACCAAGGTTGAACTTGAGAAAGAAAAAAATAGCAATCGTAGACAGATTGGAATTTTAGAAGGAACTTTTAATCCTGTTCATAATGCCCATTTGATAATTGCTGATCAGGTTCGCCAATCATTAAATCTTGAAAAAGTTCTCCTAATGCCTGATTTTTCAGATACTCAACATGTTGTTAAGATGTTGGAACTTGCACTTTTGGATTTTGAGCAAAGCAATTTAGGAATTGAACTTGTAGCCTATGAAAACCCAGTGACTTCACCCTATAATTTAATGAAAATTTTGACAGAGAGAAATCCTGATGTTGATTTTTATTATATCTTAGGTGGAGATAGGGTTGGGGAGCTTCCGACTTTTTACATGATTGATGAATTGGTAAAAATAGTTCAACTTGTCGGTGTTCAAAGACCAAAATATAGGGTTGGGACAAGCTACCCACTAATTTGGATTGATGTGCCAGTTCTTGATATCTCATCAACTTGGATACGAGAACAAGTCAAACAAGGTTTGAAACCTAACTATTTACTACCGAATTGTGTCTTAAATTATATTTTAAAGGAAAATCTTTATGTCTAAATATTACCCAGAACTTGGATTAACAAGAGAAAAATTATTAAAAAAAGTTAAATCACAAATGAGTAAAAAGCGCTATGAACATGTTCTTGCAGTAGAGGAGCAAGCTATTAAGTTAGCAAAAATTCATGGTGTTGATGAATATAAGGCAGGACTAGCAGGTTTATTGCATGATTATGCTAAAGAATTACCAACAGAAGATTTCAAAAGACTTATTATTGAATATGAATTAGATAGAGACCTGTTATCTTGGGGAAACAATGTTTTACACGGTATGGTTGGTATTTATAAAATCCAAGAAGATATAGGTCTGAAAGATGAGGAGATTCTTCATGCAATAAAAGTTCATACAGTAGGATGCCCCGAAATGTCTGACTTGGATAAAGTTGTGTATGTTGCTGATTATATTGAACCACATAGAGACTTTCCAGGTGTAAATAAAGCAAGAAAATTAGCCAAGGAAGATTTGGATGAAGCTGTTGCTTATGAAACCAGAGGAACAGTTAAACATTTAATTGATCGAGAAATTAAAATTTATCCGCAGACACTTGAAACCTACAATTACTATATTGATTATTTAAAGTGAAGATGAATGAAAAAACAAAGTAAAACTAATATAATAGCGGTAGGAACTACCTTAGTAGCCAGTGGATTAGTATTCGCCTATCTTAACTATCTTGAAAGTAAGAAGAGAATAGACAAGAGGGCGAAAAGGAATTTTAAAAAATATATTTTTACTAATTTTCCCCAAGTTAATGATATTGAATTTGGTGAATTTAAGAGTTCATCCGTAGTTGGCTATCAGCATATAAATACACACTTGGATGGTTATCAATTAATCAATCTATCTAGTCGAGATATAGAGGAAAAAGATTTTTCTATTCGTTGGATGAAAAATGAATTTCCAGATTTGAATCTTTCTTTTAAAGAAAACTCTAAAATAACTGATAGAGATTATAATGTACTATCTGATATGGTTTATTATGCAGATGGTAAAAAGGCAATTAAAGATGGTATACCAAAGGTTGATGTAGGGGATATAATTCTTACATCTACTCAATATCAAAGTGAGCCATTTGAGGTGGTTTTGGCTGAAGATAATCAAGAAAATGGTATGCAAGTTATTGCTTGCAAACGAAATAATGATATTGTTATTTCTTATGCTGGGACAAATATTGACGATAATTTAGATGTGATTGCTGATGCAAGAACAATAATATTTGATGAAAAGATTCCTGATGAAACTAAGGACAGTCAATGGTTTACAGCCAAGAAATTTTATGAACAAGTAGTAGAAAAATTTCCTGATATGGAAATAAGTTTAACTGGTCATTCTCTTGGAGGTTATCTAGCTCTTGCAATAGGAGCAACATATGAGAGACCTGCCACAGTTTTCAATGCACCAGATCCAAGTCGAATTATAAGTGATGAGGCTCGTTCTTGGATGAAAGAGAATAGTAAATTTTTAAAAAATTATCGTAATAACCTTGATTTGATTGGAAATTTTGGAGGAGATAAATGTGATGTGGGGGTCGTAATTGACAAAAACAGTGGGGCAGATCCTGCTGTAAATCACGGAATATCAACTTGGAATTTTGACCAAGAAGGAAATGTAAAAAAATAAAAAATTAATGAGGAAAAATATGAATACAAACAAAATTATTGAAACAGTTGTTAAGGCAGCTGACGACAAAAAGGCTCTTGATATCGTTGTTATGGATATGAAAGAGGTTAGCGGAGTATCGGATGCTTTTATTATTATGGAGGCTATGAATACACGTCAAATCGGTGCTATTGTGGATAACATCGTGGACAAGGTTGAGGAAGAAGGTATTGAGGTTCATCACATTGAGGGTAATCCAAATAGCGGTTGGGTCTTAATTGATTTACTTGATGTGGTTGTAAGTGTATTTTCACATGATGAACGTGGATTTTACAATCTTGAAAAACTTTGGTCTGATGCACCATTTATCGATGTGTCTAACATGATTGGAATAGATTAAGGAAGAAAAATGGCGATTTACGAAGATTTTGCGCGTGTCTATGATGATATTATGGACCAAAGTCTTTACGACGCATGGTATGACTTTACAGTTCGCCATATGTCAAAGGACACTAAAAAAATATTAGAGCTTGCTTGTGGAACAGGCAAGCTTTCGCTTAAGTTTGCAAGCGAAGGATATAAGGTTTACGGACTAGATTTTTCAGAAGAAATGCTGACGATTGCCTATAATCGTGCGGTTGACGCAGATGTTGATGTTGCTTGGATTGAGGGTGACATGCGTGACCTTGGTCAAATAGATACCTACGACTTGGTTACTTGTTACTCAGACTCAATATGCTACATGCCGAATCAAGAAGAGGTTCAAAAAGTTTTTGATGAAGTATATGGAAGTCTAAATGAGGGTGGAACATTCATATTTGATGTTCATTCGATTCATCAAATTGATGATGTTTTTCCTGGTTATTCTTATCATGAAAATGATGAAGACTTTGCCTTCGTTTGGGATTCATATCCTGGAGAAGAAGAGCATTCAATTACTCATGAGCTAACTTTCTTTGTACAAGATGAAACTGATGGTAAATTTAATCGTCGTGATGAGGTACATGATGAAAGAACCTACTCAATCTACAACTATCAAATCATGCTTGAGAATGCTGGTTTCGATGATGTTAAGGTCTATGCAGACTTTGAAGATAAAGAACCGACAGAAGAAAGCGCACGCTGGTTCTTTGTAGCTAAGAAGTGATCCTAACGTTCTTCGAACGACGGTGTCGATAAGTCTAAAGTAACTATCTTTATAAATAAATCTAGTTACAAGACTTAGTCGCGATTCAACCGTTTAGATTTTGAACATCACTAATAACCTAGGTTAACGCTGTCGATTTTACTAAACAAATAAATTTGTAAGTAAAACTCGCAAGGAAGTTTGCAGTTCATTAACTTTAAACGTGGTTTAGCTAATGCTGAAAGCAACGCTGTCGATTATACTAAAGTAAGCGGAGCTTACTAGTATAAATCGCAATCTGTAAACAACTTGTAAGAAAAATCTGGTTGAAGAATCACGACAAAGAAGTGATCCTAACATTCGTTGAACGACTGTGTCACTAAATATGGGAATATGTTTCCGATAAATCAATAAATTTTTTCAAATAATGAAAGGGACCATATGGAAGAAGGGCAAAAAGTAACGGGTATTGTAGCTGAATTCAATCCTTTTCATAATGGCCACAAATACCTTCTGTCGCAAGCAGAGGGTATTAAAATTATCGTCATGAGTGGTAACTGGCTACAGCGTGGAGAACCTGCAATAGTTGATAAATGGGCACGAGCTAATATGGCGCTTGAAAATGGTGCAGATTTAGTGATTGAGATGCCAGTGCTTGCTAGTGTTCAGGCAGCAGATTTTTTTGCTAAAGGTGCAATTGATATTCTTAAATCACTAAAAATTAATAATTTGGTTTTTGGAACTGAGTCTGATTTAGATTACCAAAGGGTTTCTGACATCTACAAAACAAAATCGGAAGAGATGGAAGATTTTTTACAAACACTATCGGAAGATTTATCTTATCCAGAAAAGACACAACTTATGTGGCAAAAGTATACAGATCTGAGCTTTGATGGCAATACTCCCAATCATATTTTAGCTCTTGCTTATATAAAGGCTCTTGGGGGCTATGAAGCGACTTTATCGCCAGTTAGGAGATTGGGACAAGGTTTTCATTCTAAGGAACTGACAGGTGATTTTGCAAGTGCTACAGCCATTCGTAATAGTATTGATCAACCAGAAAGATATTTTAACTTCGTCCCTTCTTTAGTAGCTGATACTTTGAAAGATTCACCTAAAGTTTCTTGGACAAATTTCTTTCCTTTACTTAAATATAAAATCATTTCATCTGACATATCTAATATTTTACAAATGAATACAGAATTAGAAGTTCGAATAAAGAGAACTATCGATAAGGTGAATTCAATTGACGAGCTCGTCGAAGAGGTTTACACTAAACGTTATACTAAGGCGAGAATAAAGAGGTTGCTAGTTTACATTCTACTTGACATAAAAGAGGGAGCAGGTATTGTTTCATCTAATAAAATTCGAGTGCTTGGTTTTACAGAGGCTGGACAAAAGCATTTGAAGTCTATAAAAAAAGATGTAGAATTAGTTGCAAAAATTGGTAGTATTCCTTGGGATGTAGAAAGTCAAAAAGCAGATGAAATTTATATGCTTGCTGATACAAATATCCAAGAACAAAATTTTGGAAGAATTCCTTATAGATATAAAAAGGCACCCGTCGATAAATAATCGATGGGTGTTAAAATTATAAATTCTATTTTTCTACTTCTTTAATTGAACTAAGAATTTCATTGTAACCTGTCTTGTTTTTTTCATAATTTGATTTAAGAGACCAAAAACTTACACGAATATAAGAGTCAATACCTTCTATTACATACTCACTACAAACAAGATTCATTCCAGATTTTTCAGTATCATATGTTGCAAGTTTTGAGTTTTGACCATTTATTGGTTCAATATCGTTAAACTTAACCGGTTTATTTTTTATTGTTGGATCTTCAGCAAATGTATTTTCTCCCAGGGTAGTAAAAGCATTGATATCTGTAAAATCTGATTTATTTTCAATTAAAATTGCCAAGCTTACACTTGTTTTAAAGTTGCTTGCATAAAATACTGCATCTGTATCAGGGTTATCTTTTTTATCTTCTTGCGTTGTGTTTTCCCAGCCTTTAGGAAGTGTGATTTGAAATTCTTTTGCATCATCCGGATTTTTAAAAGTTTCCACTTTGTTAGTTGGTTTGTTCTCTTCTTTAGATTGACTGTTTTTTTCAGTTTTCTCATTTTTCCCAGATTTGATTTCTTTTTTGGCTTCTACTGGTTTATTATTCCAACATCCAGTTAAAAATGGTAGAGATAGGCAACCTAGCAAAATGATAGTAAATATCTTCTTCATAAAAACTCCTTTAAAGTTGTTATCGTTTACATATATTTTAACATAATTTTTAGTTTCAACAACGCCACTTTATAATTATGTAAATGATATAAAGAAAAAATTATTTTAACCTTTGCCTAAAATATGATAAAATATGTAAGAAATTAAGATATGGAGGTTCCAAAATGGGACGTAAATGGGCAAATATTGTCGCTAAAAAAACAGCAAAAGATGGAGCTACTAGTAAAGTTTATGCAAAATTTGGTGTAGAAATATATGTAGCAGCTAAGCAAGGGGATCCAGATCCTGAATCAAATGCAGCACTTCGCTTAGTATTAGAGCGTGCTAAACAAGCACAGGTTCCAAAACATATTATTGACCGCGCAATTGACAAAGCAAAAGGTGGAGCTGATGAAACCTTTACAGAAGGTCGTTATGAAGGATTTGGTCCTAACGGTTCAATGATTATTGTTGACACGTTGACAAACAATGTAAATCGTACAGCAGCAAATATCCGTACAGCATTTGGTAAAAATGGTGGTAATATGGGTGCAAGTGGTGCTGTGTCTTATATGTTTGATAATACAGGTGTTGTTGGTTTTAAAGGCGATGATACAGATGAAATATTCGAATATTTGATTGAGCAAGACATAGAAGTACGTGACGTAGAAGCTCAAGATGATCAAATCATTGTTTATTCTGAACCAGAAGATTTCCATAAAACAATGGAAGCTTTAAGAGCACATGGAATTTCAGAATTTACTGTAAGTGAACTTGAAATGATTCCTCAATCTGAAGTTGAATTGTCTGGAGAAGATTTAGAAACTTTTGAAAGATTAGTTGATATTCTTGAAGAAGATGATGACGTTCAAAAAGTTTATCACAATGTAGCTGAATAATAATTAAACCAGAGAAATCTGGTTTTTTTTGTGTAAAATTTGAAAAAATAGGTCGTTTTAGCTTTGTAAAGCAATCCTATCGTGCAATATTTTGTAAATTAAGTTATGCTATCTTTATCATATGTATAAAACATTTTAAAGTAAATTTAGAAAGGAGAGAAATATATTTTTGGATATAGGTAATCAGATAAAAGAGAAAAGAAAAGAAAAAGGATGGACTCAAGAAGAGTTAGGCAGAAAGCTAAATGTTACAAGAGCTGCTGTATCTAACTGGGAAGCTGGTAGAAATTATCCTGATATAAAAACAATTGTTGATATATCGGATATTCTTTCAATCTCTTTAGATAAATTGTTGAAAGGCGATACAGAAATGGTTGACAAGATTGTAAAGGACAACAAGAAAATAAGAAAGGAAAGATTAATATTTTTCATTTTAACTTTTGTTTTATTTTTTATATTACTGATTATAACTTTTGATAGGTATAAGAATATTGAACTCAGTAACTCAAATCAAATAAAACAAGTAGAGATTGATGGAGATAATTTACAAATTAATACAAATTTGCCTCTTTACAGAAGCTTGACAGGATATTTTATAAATAATAACAGGTATCATGAAGATACAATTCAAATTGAATTGACAAGCTCTATGGACTTTTCTCTTAAACATCAAGAAAAAATGAATATTGAACTTCAAAATAATTTATCGAAAAAAGTGAAATATGTTGAAATTATAAATTCAAAAGGCGAAGTATTTAAAACAGTTGAAACAAATAAACATATTGAATGATATTTGATGATTTTCAGTGCTACATTAATTTAAAAATGTATATAATAATAGATTCATAACTGTGATATAATTAATGTGTGATAACAGATACAATACTATAGTTAGGAAGTTGAAATAATGAATGGATTTACAGTAGGATTAGGCGATTTGGGAAACACTTCGATACAAAATGTTGAGACCCTCTTTGCTCAGGCAAATGGTGCTCTTGGGGTTAGATCTAGTCTTCCAATTTTAGATTCTGACAGTAACCCTGGATCGTTTCTAAATGCATATTATGAAAGTCATGACATCATTTATGGTGAAAATGCCTATGGTTATGCTAAAAAGCATGAGACAATGGTAAAACTTTTCGATATGAGGAGTATAGACATTGAAATACTAGGCGATAATAATTTAAAGCTTCAAAAAGAAGATATTAGTTTAGATATGGCAAAAGGTATCTTAAATGAAGAATATATTTATACTACAATTGATGGTAAAAGGATAAAAATTGAATTAGAATCTTTTGCAAGTCATTTTGATCGAAATGTTTATGCTCAAAAAATAATAATAACTGCCTTGAATTTTTCAGGACAATTATCTATTAATAAGAGTGTAAAGCATATCCTAGCAAAAAAAGATGAAGATTTTGATCCAAGGGTAAAAGAAGCTAGTGTTAACTTAATAGTAGAGGAAAATAAGTATACGACTCCGAATAGTAATTTAAGTTTTTTCGTTAATTTTGATGAAATTAATGAGAATCTAGAAATTAATGAAGGTGAGTCTGTAACTTTTAAACAGATATATCAAATTTCTCGTGAAAATAAATTTACCAGTCCTACTTATGATCATCTTAAAGAAAAACAAATAGAAATTTTTAACCGCTTCTGGGAAAGTTCCGATATTGAAATTGAAGGAGATGAAAGGCTACAAAAAGGTATTCGCTTCAATTTATACCATTTATTTAATTCAGCTGGGAGAGATGGACACAGTAGTTTTGGTGCTAAGGGATTAACTGGTGAAGGGTATGAGGGACATTACTTTTGGGATACAGAAATGTATTTGTTACCATTCTTTGTCTACACTCAACCTGAAATTGCCAAGTCGCTTTTAACTTACAGAACTAACATCTTGGATAAAGCACGTGATCGTGCTGAAGAGTTGAGCTTTAAGGGAGCTCTGTTTGCATGGAGGACCATTGATGGACATGAAACATCAGCTTACTACCCAGCGGGAACTGCACAACTGCATATTAATGCTGATATTGCTTACGCATTTGAACTTTATGAAAAGGTAACAGGTGATTCTGACTTTATTGAAAAATCATCAGATGTCATATTTGAAACTGCAAGATTTTGGTATAGTTATGGCTTTATGTCTGAGCGTGGTTTCGAAATACATGAAGTTACAGGTCCTGATGAGTACACAGCTTTAGTAAATAATAACTACTATACAAATAAAATGGCACAAAATAATCTTAATTATGCATGTAAATTGGCTAAAAGGATGAATGTTAATATAGAGGAAGCTGCGAAATGGGAAGAGGCTTCAAATGAAATGTATTTGGGTTATGATATTGAAAGAGGTATTACAAAGCAAGATGACTCGTTCCTTGATAAGCAAGTTTGGGATTTTGAAAATACACCTAAGGAAAACTATCCTTTACTTTTACATTACCATCCAATGACTATTTATAAATATCAAGTTCTTAAACAAGCTGATACCATCTTAGCTCATATGCTCTATGATGTTTCAAATGAACAGATGGAACGAGATTTTGATTTTTATGAACCATTGACTACTCATGACAGTTCTTTGTCAAAGGCAATCTATGGTGTGGTTGCGAGTAAAATTGGTCGCAGTGATGTTGCTTATAAATTCTTCAAAGAGGCTGCGACAATGGATTTAGAAGATCAACAAGGCAATTCAAGTCATGGAATACATGCAGCTAATATGGGAGGCTCGTGGCTAGGATTACTATATGGTTTTGCTGGATTAAATATTAATAATGGTGAAGTGATAACACATAATAATTTGCCCAAAGAAATTAAGTCTTTGAAGTTTACGTTAACTATTAATGGTGAAAAACGAGAGATATTAATAAAATAGTAAAAAAAATGAGAGGAATCTTTCTCTAGTTTTACATTTTTAATGATTTATCATAAAGGAATTAAAAAAAGAAAATCGAAGCTTCGATTTTCTTTTTTTGTAAGATATTTTAACCTTTAACACCACCTGATGTGATACCTTCAACGTAATATTTTTGCATGAATATAAATAGGAGGGTAATTGGCACTGCTATGATTACACATCCAGCAGTAAAGGTTGTAAACCAATTATTAATTTTATCTTGAGTTACCATAGAAAATAGACCAATAGCAACGGTATATTTTTCAACTTTGTCTCCTAAAATTACTTTAGCAAAGATAAAGTCCATCCAAGGAGCCATAAAGCTCATGAGGGCAGTATAAACGATAATTGGTTTAGATAGTGGAAGAGTTATCTTGAAGAAAATATCAGCCCTTGTAGCACCGTCAATCATTGCTGATTCATCGAGTGAATATGGGATCGTATCAAAGAAACCTTTTGCTATATAAAATCCAAGTCCAGCTCCTGCTGAATATACAATAACCAAAGCAGTAAGAGTTTGGTCAAGCCCCATTGCCTTCAATATGTAGTAAATTGCAATCATACTCATAAAACCAGGGAACATGTTAAGTACAAGTGCAAGTTTCAAAAAGCGATTACGATATTTGAAACGAATACGACTTAAAGAATATGACATTGCTACTATTATGAATGTTGATATTATACAAGTGAAGATAGCAACTATTAATGTATTTATAAACCATTTTCCAAAAGGAAATGATGGATTTGTAAATAGATTTGAGTAATTTTTAAGTGTAAATGTCTTAGGAATTATGTACTGAACAGCCATTCCTCCTTCGCCACGGAAGCTAGTCATAACTATCCAGAAGATAGGGAATAACCAGACAATAGCCAAAACAAATAGTAATATATAAGTAAATGCTAAATTTTTAGTTTTAGTTTTATTCATGTTATAGCCCCTCCTTATATGAATTGGTTCTAGTATAAGCTAGTAAGCTAAATACAGCACTTAGTGTAAAGATAAATATTCCGACAACTGAAGCTAGATTGTAGTCGGCGGCCTCAACAGTAAGTTTGTACAACCAAGTAACCAAGAGGTCAGTTTCACCAGCTTGATAGTATTTTGGATTAGATGGTGTACCACCTGTAAGCAGATAGATAACATTGAAGTTGTTTATGTTTCCAATAAATTGTTGAATCAAAGTTGGTGTCATAATCAATAAAATCTGTGGGAAAGTAATAGATCTAAATATTTGGAATTTGTTAGCCCCATCAATTTCAGCGGCTTCTAATTGTTCAGAAGGTAGATTCATAATAATACCTGTTGCTACAAGCATTGTTACTGGGATACCAACCCACATATTAACAAATATAATAGTAATTTTTGCCATTAAACCGTTAGTGAGGAAAGGAATCGGTGCACTGATTAATCCCCATTTTTGTAACAATGTATTAACTGGTCCCCATGAACTTAAAAGATTTTTCATTGTTAATAGAGATACGAATTGAGGAACTGCCATTGTAATAACGAATAATGTTCTCCAAACCTTTTTACCTTTCAAACCTTTAGTATTTATTACTAATGCAAGTAAAATACCGAAGAAGAAAGTAGTAGCCGTAGCAAATACTGCCCAAATTAAAGTCCAAGATAACAATGGTAAGAATGTGTTTGCCATACGTCCAGTAAATACATTAGCAAAGTTAGATAATCCAACCCATGAGAATAAATGTTTTGGAGGTAGATGCAAATGATCATAGCTAGTAAAGGCTATTAAAATCATATACACTAATGGTAAAACTGTGAAAATTACAATTCCGATTAGAGGAATTGCCATTAACGTCATGTGGAATCGTCCATTAGCAAGTGTTTCAAAATCTTCTTTAAATGATGGAGCTTTGATACCAGCTTTATGAAGAACGAATAGTTTTCGATTACTTTTAAGACCGCACCAGAAGATATATGCATAGACCAAGCAGAATATAATTGCAGCTAACCCAAAAATCATGAGCAACATTGAGTTATCACCGTCAACAGTAACCTGCATCTCAATACCGTCAACAACTTTTGTTTCAACACCTTGAGTATGGGTACCTAGTGTAATTAATCCATATAAAGCGGGGATTACTTGTAGTACGAATGAGATTAGGAAAAAAATTTCTGCTAATAAATATGCAAGTCCTTTGATTATTTGTTTATTACGAAGGTTGTTTAAACCAGAAATAATGAAAGATAACTTAGTGATCAAATCACCTTCTTTGAATACGGTTTTCATAGGTACTAAACTATGGTTAGTAGATGTATCCATAATAAATCCTTTCTATAAAAATAAGGGGCAGGCACGTATTTGCCTTGCGCCCCCTAAAAATTGTATGATTATTTTTGACCAGAGATATCTTTCATAAGTTGATCAAGTGAAGATTTGTATTGATCAGGTTTGATTTTACCAGTATATGCACCAGACATAGTAGCTCCAGTAGAAGACCAGAAATTAGTCATTTCAGGAATCTTAGGCATGATTACAGAGTATTCTTTACCAGACATTGTTGCAACAGCACTAGCAATTTCACTGTTTTTAACTGCGTCAGACTCTTGAAGTTTTTTATTTGTAGGAACAGTACTACGAGTAGGTTCTTTAAATTGAGCATCTTGGAATTTTTCAGAAGAGAAGTATTCAGCTAATTTATAAGCTTTAGAAATTCTTTCTGTATCCCCGTTTGCTGGTGCTTGGTTAACTGCAAATACTTGTACACCTAAGAATGCTTTTTGTTGAACTTCTTGCCCACCAATATTAATTTTCGGATATACTGCTATACCAAGATTTTCTTTACCAACAGCTTCTTCAGCTTTGCTTAAATCCCATGGACCTGATTGGAATGCTGCAATGTCACCAGATTTAAATTTAGCTAGCCCATCTTCTTTAACGTTTACAAAGTTTTTATTGTTCTTTTGGTCAGCAACCCATTGAAGGACTGATACACCTTTATCATTGTTCCAGTTAGTTCCGTTTGGATCTTCACCATTTGGTCCAAATAAGTCAAGTCCCATTGACATAAATAAAGGAGCCCAGTAGTAAGCATTCACTTCTTCAAGTGATGATCCACCAAATTTAGCTTTGCTTATAATACCTTCATATGTTTTAACATCGTCAGCTGATAATTTTGTTTTATTGTAGTAGTAAACTAACGATTCTACACCAAATGGAAAGGCATATTCTTCACCCTTATAAGTTACGGCTTGAACAGCACTGTCAATTTGTTCATCATTGATTTTTTTTGAAAACTGTTCAGGAATTTTTTGAAGTACACCTGATTCAACTAGTTGACCAATATGATCATGAGGAGCGGCGAAAACATCAGCAGCTTTGCTTGGATCTTTTTTGATATTTTCTTGAGCTTTTGAAGCATCACTCTCAATGATTTCTAGTTTAACATTTGGATTTTCAGATTCGAAGTCCTTAACATTTGCCTCATAGAATTTTTTTGAGTCTGTTGGAACCCAAACTTTTAATGAGACTTTTTTATCTGAACTACCAGATGACTCAGATTTTTTTTCTGATTTCCCACCACAACCTACTAATAGAGTAGTAGCAGCTAGCGCAGTAGCCCCTGCAAGAGCAAGCTTTTTCCAATTTTTCATTTAATAATACCCTCCTAATGTGTATTAAAGTTAGTTTTTTTTGACACATCATTTTTGACATGTCTTTCTAAGACTTATTATGCAATCGTTTTCACTGAAAGTCAAGTGTTTTTATGTGTTTTTATGTAAGCGATATAAAACCATTGCCCACAAGCTTTTGAAATTACAACCAATTCATTGCAAGCGATTGCGAAAAATCTATAAAATATCAAACTTAAATTAGTTAAATTATTATTTTATAGTTAGTATTCTTGGACGTTACGTATGTAATTTGTTGATACTAGTATGACACGAATAGACGAGTAATAAAATTATTATTAAATTTTTAGATTCAAATAAATTGATAATAAGATAACATTCATATTTTTGTATATGAAAATTTATTAAAAAGAGAATCTAAAAGTATAAGTGTAACTAGTTTAAATCACAAGTAATCTATGAAATTCACTAAACAATAAGTAATGTAAAATAAATTTAGAGACAAGTGACAATTGTAACGTTATGATGGAATAAAACGGAATCAAGAAGATTCTTATAAATAAATTACCTAAATCAATAGAGTTAGTTCCTTGGGGGGGAGGATATACGAAAATGAGATTGTATAGATAGCTCATTGATTTTTATTAGATACTAATATTTTATTATAATAAATAGCATTGGTAAAATTTAAACTAATTATTTGTCTAAAAAAAATAAATATTAAAAAAACATTGAATATGTTGATGGTCTTAAGAGAGTATGTTGGCTCAATTGAAAATTGTGGTTAAAATATATATTGTAGAAATATGATGAATAAATATCATTTGAAAGTTATTGATATTATGCTGAAAAAACGTTTGGCTATGTACTCGCAACATCTTGTTGCGAGTATTTTTTATATGTTTGCCATCATTGCTTTAAAATAATTTTCATAAAATATATAGTTTGTACAATAATAGAAATGTAAGAAAGAAAAGTTAAAAATTGAATTAAAATATTTTTTTATAAATCTTACAAATTTGTAAGCTTTTACATTATATTTTAGTATATAATGGTTATTATAGAAAAATGTTTCTTTGGAAGTTTAGTGAAAAGAATGGAGGATAATATGAAAATTTGGCAAAATAAAAAGCTAATGATCATTTTAGGAAGTATATTGGCTTTGATTGTAGTTGCCTTTATCGGTGTAAAAACATTTGGTCAGAAAAATAATAAGGCTGCACAGATAGCTAATACGGGTGATAGTTATGGAATTAAGTATTTTGAAGTACCAGACGTTGATCAAGTATTCATAAATGGTATAGTTCAACCGAATCAAATGCAATCATTCCCAAAAAATGATAAAAATACAAGTGAACCAGATATAAAGGTAACTAATGGTCAAGTTGTTGACGAAGGAACAGTTCTTTTTACTTATGAAGATAAAGATATTACTAAGGAAATAGAAAATCAAAAAAATACCGTTAATAAATTGCAAACAAAGCGTGAGAATACGATTGCAAAATGGAATAGAGCTTTAGCAAATGCTAACGGTGCAAATGCTTCCTCTAAAACTGAGGATAAAGAAGGTATTAGTGGGGCTCAAACATCAACTGGTATAAACGAACAGTATCAATCAGAAATTGATGGTATTGATGAAGAAATTGGTTTTGCAAATGATGCTGAGGCAGACCTACAAACTAAACAATATATATCTACAAGTGCTAAATTTAAAGGGCGTGTATCAATTCCTGAAGTTAAGGATGCAAACTCACCAATTCTTAGACTTACATCAGAGGAATTGTATGTTGCAGGTAAAGTTAGTGAAAAAGATTTACCAAAAATTAAAGTTGGACAACAAGCAACCCTTACATCGATATCAAATGGGACGGTAGTAACAGGCAAGATTTCATATATAGATGATAATCCACCAGAAAATAAAACGGAACAAAATCAATATGGTAATAACTCTTCACTTTCAAGTTATGATGTTAAGATAACTCTTGATACTTTAGAAGGTATAAAGAATGGCTATCATATTCAAGCCACAGTTGATGTAGGTAAAAAAGAAGCTGTGCAACTTCCTAAAGAAGCTGTTCGTGATAGTGGGGATAAGAAGTACGTACTAGTTAATGACTTTGGTAATGTTGTTCGACGTGATGTTCAAGTTGGTGAAGAAAAAGATGGGAAAGTAACAATAAAATCAGGTTTAGAGTCCGCTGATCGAGTAATTGTTTCATCAGAAAAGCCAGTAAAAGAAGGTGATATTATTGGTGGAGGCGACGCTGGCCAAGGTCCTGCAAACGCTGCTGTAGAAGGTGAAACATCAGACTCGGAGAAACAAGAGAAGGCATCTGAAGAAAAAACTGAAAGTAAATAAGGAGGTATAAATGGAACAAGTTGAAAAACAACCTCTTATTAAGTTACGGCATATAGAAAAAAGGTTTCCTGTTGGTAAAGAGCAATTACTTGTTCTCAAAGATTTGGATTTAGATATCTATCCTGGTGAGTTTATAATGATAATGGGTAAGTCAGGTAGTGGTAAAACTACTTTGATGAATATTATTGGATTTTTGGATAGACTAACCGAAGGGGAGTATTATTTTAATGGTACTGATGTTTCGAAACTATCTGAAAATAAAAAATCTGAATTTAGAAATGAATTTTTAGGATTCATATTTCAACAGTTTTTCTTAATTGGTTCTTTAAATGTAAGTCAAAATGTTCAATTACCCTGTGTCTATGAAGGAAAAAAATCCGGATCAGAAAAAAAAGAGATTGCTGAAAAGTATCTCGGACTAGTTGGACTTGAAAGTAAGGCAAAATCAAAGGTTACAGAACTTTCTGGAGGTCAACAACAACGTGTTGCAATTGCACGTGCACTAGTTAATGATCCCGTATTGATTATGGCTGATGAACCAACAGGAGCACTTGATAGTGAAACAGGTACTGAGATAATGAACCTTTTGACGGAACTTAATAAGCAAGGAAAAACTATCGTCATGGTTACTCATGATGCTGATATGACTAAATATGCTAGCAGGGTAATTCATATGAAAGATGGTCGCTTTTATAAAGAGGAGGTAACTGAATGATTTGGAATCTATTAGTTAGTACTTTTCTAAGTTTACGTGCTCATAAGTTAAGAGTTTTACTCACAATGATTGGAATAATTATTGGTATTACTTCGGTTGTTACGATTTCTTCACTTGGTGAAGGTATGAAAAAACAAGTTTTATCCGCTACCAGTGCTATGAATGCTGATGTTGTGAAACTCAAATACACCTCAAGTGATGATGGAAAAAGTAAAGGGGACTCTGGAGAATCTGATTTTTCATTTTCACGAATTGATATGAAAAAGGTGCAATCAATACCAGGAGTTAAAACAGTATATCCGCAATATGGTGATGGAGGTATGGGAGATAATTTGAGTCTTTCCATGGATTACTTTGGAGATCAAACAAGTATTATGGTTACTTCAAACCGAGGTAATAATAAAATTCAATATGGACGTGATTTTTCGGATGCCGATAGTGGGAAAAATGTGATTGTACTGAATCCTGAAATTTTTGAATATCAATTAAAGGTTGATAATCCTGCTGATATGATTAATAAGGCTGTTTCTATCAATGGCTATATGTTTAAGATAATTGGTATTTTAGAAAAAGTAAATTATGAGAATATGAGTGCTTCAGATGCAATGTCAATGGATTGGACAACTATGATGAGCTCCTTTGTTTCAAGAAGTGACTATAATAAATTAGCTGAGACTAAATCAATCTCTGGAATTAATTTTAAACTAAAAGAAGGTGCAGATAGAGATGCTGTGATTAGTAAGGCAATTGAGATTATGACCACGAATCATCCAGATGTTAAGGGTGTGTTTAGAGAAGATGATCAAGATCGTCAAGCACAAAAGCAAATGGAAGATAGTATAGGTAGTATAACAATGTTCTTACTTGCAGTAACTGCCATATCACTTTTAGTTGGTGGTATTGGAGTTATGAATATTATGTACGTGTCAGTCACTGAAAGAAAACGAGAAATTGGTATTCGCCGTGCTATCGGTGCAAAACCAAGAGTAATATTACTCCAATTTTTACTTGAAGCAGCATTTATTACTCTACTTGGTGGATTAATTGGTGTTGGTCTTGGTTACGGAATTGCTCGTATGATTGGACCAGCATTGAGTATTGTGCCAGTAATTACACCTAAGATTTTCTTGATTTCAACATCTGTTTCAATATTAACAGGTATAATATTTGGTATCATACCTGCCATTAGTGCTTCAAGGATGGATCCAATTAAAGCAATTTACAATTAATAATAAAGAAATCTTGCCTAAAATTTAAGCAAGATTTTTATATAATTTAATATTTATTAGAGTAATTAACAACGAAAAAGCATAATAGTCTTCCAACTATTATGCTTTTACAATGTAATTATTTATTTCTTATTATAATTCAACACCATATTCTTCAAATAATTCTGGAAGTGGTTTTAAATTTTGACCATCATATCTATCTAAGAATTCTCTTACTGTATATTCTTTATACCCAGCTGCTGTTTGAGTAGAAGGAGAAGCATCGTAGTTTTTGCTGACTGTTTCAACTAACTTACCATCTTCAATCTTAAGAAGTAAATCTTCTACCGGGATACTACGTTTATCAGTGATTTTAGCATCAATCAAGAATGGACGACCTGCTTTTGTGACTTCAAGTGCTTTATCGAAAGCTGCTGGAAGTTCTTTTGGAGAACGAACAGTGACTGATTCAACACCCATTGCTTGAGCAATCATGGCGAAGTCTTGATCTTCAATATAGATACCTGAGTAATCCATTGGAATATCATCTTGTTCACTCTTAATAAAGTTAAGAGAAGCATTAGATGTTACAACATTGATAATTGGAAGTTTGTATTTCTTTTCAGTGATTAAGTCTTGCATAACCATTGAGAATGCACCATCACCTGAAATATTGAACACTTGACGATCTGGATAGCTTAATTGTCCAGCAATAGCTCCTGGAACTCCTGATCCCATAGAAGCAAATAAAGCTGAAATAACCCACTTATTTTTAGGTGTTATATTTAAATGACGGAAACTGTTAATGATGTTATCACCAACGTCAATTGAGAATACTGCATTCGGTTCAGCAATACGATTGATTTCTTTATAAACAGCTTCAAATTCTAATGGTTCAGCATTACGATTTGTCAAGTAATCAAGATATTCTTTCCAGTTTGCCATATCAGCAGCAGCAGCCTTGAAATAAGGACTTTCTTCAACTTTTTCGCTGCGTTCAATTGCTTTTTCTACAAAAGCTGTAGCATCAGACCAAATACCTAAATCTAAGAAGTGATGACGTCCAAATTGAGCACGATTGTTATCAATTTGAATAAATTTGAATTCATGAGTACGATATACAAGGTTTGCAAATGGGAAGTCTGCGCCGATTGTGATTATTAAATCGCTGACAGCCATAATTTCATCAGCAGCTTTAGAAGCTGCACGGTTAGCAGTTCCAAGATTACCTTCATAGCTATCTGGAATTAATCCTTTAGCAAGACCTGTCATAACAATCGGAATTTGTAATTTCTTAGAAAGTTCGACAAGTTTGTCACCACCATTTTTAATACCACGTCCTACGTGGAATACAGGTCGTTTTGCTTCTTTAACCATTGCTAAAAATTGATCTACTTCTTCATCAGTAGCTAGAGGACCAGCAACAACTTTATTATCAGTATTTGAATGAGAAGTATAAGGTACATCAGGAATTTGGACATAACCAAAGTCGTTAGGGATGACAACAACAGCAACGCCATTGTGCTTATAAGCTTCACGAATTGCTTTATCAATTACATATGGAAGACTTTCTGGTGTCATTACCAAACGATTATAGACTGCAACGTCTGCGAACATTGGATTTTCAACGAATTCTTGGAAATAATTGTAATTCATATTTGTACTTGGAACTTGACCGATTAAAGCTAGTACTGGTGCATGATCTTCTTTAGCATCGTATAGTCCTGTTAAAAGGTTAGTAGCTCCAGGTCCAGCTGAACCAAAACATACAGCAATTTTGCCAGTAAGTTTAGCATCTGCAGCGGCAGCTAATGCTCCAACTTGTTCATGACGAATTTGGATATAATCTATATTATCTTTTTCCAAATCTAAGGCATGCATAGTTGAGTTGAATGAACCACCTGGGTATCCATAAATGTGGTTTACACCCCATGATTCGATAACTCTAAGCATAGCAACGCTAGCTGGGACAGTTTTTGAAATTTCAGTATCTGTGTTAGTCATACTAATGAGCTCCTTTTATAGTTTTATACTATATTTTAATTTATAGGTCCGATAAACCTTACAGGTATACTTTAGCACTTGGTGCAATCGTTTTCAAATATTTGGCCTGTTATTTATAGATGATTGCAGTTACTTGAAAATTAAAAGATACTCCATACTTTAGAGTATAAATTTCAAGAAAAATTTTTTATACTTTGATATTTATTTAATGATTTTTCTTTTTCGCAAATGATACAAGAATTATAGCAATAATCACTAAAACCATTCCCATCAATGGAGTGAACTGAAGTCCAAAAGTTGATGTAGTCTTAGCTCCAACTGTCGAACCAAGACTAATCCCTATATTAAAGGCTGCTATATTGAAAGCTGAAGCAAGTGTAATATCTTTAGGAACAAATTGTTCAGCCAGTTGAACTACGTAAAGTTGTAAACCAGGTACATTCATGAAAGCGAAAAGTCCTAATAAGAGAACTGAAACTGTTCCAATTATCATATTGGTTGATAATATGGCAAAATACATAAAGCAAAGGCTGATAGCAAGGGCAATAAACATTTTGAAAAGAACATTTAGGGTGTTTTTGTTGGCAAGTTTGCCACCTATTGTATTGCCAATGGCTACCATGATTCCGTAGACAACTAGAATTATGACGATTGCAGAGTCCGAATAACCAAAATATCTTTCAAGTATTGGAGAGATGTAAGTGTAAACCGCAAAAGTACCACCATATCCAAGTGCAGTAATTAAAAATGAAATTACTAAAGGTTTATTAGTGAAAATACGCTTAATTCCCAGTAAATCAACCTTTCCTGGAATTGGAAGATTAGTCGGTACTAAAAACAAGCTTGCTAAAAGTCCGATAAATCCAATGACAGCAATAAAAATAAATGACATATTCCAACTAGTTTGTTGACCAATATATGTTCCTAGTGGCACACCAGTTACAGTGGCAACAGTCAAACCAGTAAACATTATTGCAATGGCGCTAGCACGTCTTGATTCGTCAACAACGTCAGCGGCAATTACGGTAGATACTGACATAAAAATGCCATGAGCAAGTGATGAAACTATTCTTCCTATTAAAAGAATTGAGAATGTTGGTGCAAATGCTGCAATTAGATTACCTAAAATGAAGGTAATCATAATAGCAAGCATGAGAACTTTACGATTCCACTTACCTGTTAAAATTGTTAAAAGTGGGGCACCAATAGTTACACCCAAAGCATAGAGAGAAACAGTCAGACCAGCTTGATCAAGAGAAACTTTAAAGCTATCAACAATCATTGGTAATAAACCGACACTTATAAATTCCGTAGAGCCAATAGCAAAAGCATTGATAGCAAGTGCTAAGAGCGTTAAATTAGATGAAATTTTCTTATCCATAAGACCTCCAAAAAATAGTAGTAATTCAAGAAAATTTATTATATACTCTGACTATATATTATGGAAGTACCGACTTTAAAGTAATGTAGGTACTAAAAAGTAAGTTTTGTATGAACAAAGGAGCTATATGGAAAATAAATTTTATAATATAGGTGTAGAAGCTACTATGGATGTAATTGGTGGTAAATGGAAGCCAATTATTTTATGTAATTTGAGACACGGAGCTATGCGACCAAGTGATTTGATGAGACAAATACCAAATATTAGCCAAAAAATGTTAACCCAACAGTTAAGGGAGTTGGAACAAGATCATATGATAGAGAGGAAAATCTATAATGTAGTTCCGCCAAAAGTTGAGTATTCTTTAAGTGAATATGGTCTAACTTTATCGCATATACTTGATCAGTTGTGCTCGTGGGGTGAAAATCATGTAATTCATTTACAGGAAGAAGGTAAAAAAGTTAATTTAAAGAGCTTTGGAGATTGACAGCCACTATTAATTCTGTTAATATAATGTTTGTGCGTTTCAGACGCAGAAATTAGAAACGGGAATGGGGTGAAAAATATGTCAAAAACTGTAGTTCGTAAAAATGAATCTCTTGATGATGCTCTTCGTCGTTTCAAACGTTCTGTAACAAAAGCTGGAACACTTCAAGAAGCTCGCAAACGTGAGCACTACGAAAAACCTTCTGTTAAACGTAAACGTAAATCAGAAGCAGCTCGTAAACGTAAAAAATTCTAATCATTGAAATTTCTTGATGATTTTAAAAGGTATCCATTGGATGCCTTTTTTATTTTATATTTACAACAAGTTTACACCACATAAATCCTCTATTTATAAGGTGCCACATATTGTGGATGGCTAATTTTTATAATGTTAGTTTACTTGTCTAGCTAATAGGATATACTAAACATATAATCATTTTGGAGAGGAAACATCATGGCAATTGGTAATAAGATAAAAGAGGAAAGATTAAAAAGTAATTTAACCCAAGAAGAGCTGTCAAAAATATTGAATGTATCAAGGACAGCTGTTTCAAACTGGGAGGTGGGTCGTAATTATCCTGATCTTGATACTCTTGTAGAAATTAGCAATTATTTTGATATTTCTCTTGATAAATTAATCAAGGAGGACACCGAAGTGGTTAAAGATGCAAGGAAGAAGACTAAACTCAGAAAATTTTTCAAGTGGACGACAATTATATTATTGCTAATTATAGTGTCGTACATAGGTATGAATTATAAGCTAAGAAGTGATGAGCAGCGATATAGAACTAATTTGGTTGAAAACCATTGGCAATTAGTGAAGACAGATTTGTATACAGACGATAACGCATATATTTTAAGAGATGGCCAATATGAATATTGGACTTATATACTCCCAGTAGGGATTATAGGTGTTCCGCTGGAAGAAATGAAGGTGTCTATCATTACACACAGAAATAATAGAGAACAGGTTGTTGACGTTAGGGATAATTGTACCGAGGTTATTATTAATCCTTCAGATGGAAATAATTCCTACTCAGTAATAGTTGATAATGACTTAAAGATAATAGAAAAAGACATATCTTCATCTAAGAAAAAAGAAGCTGAACAATATATAAGTAAAAATCAAAAAGAATTTAAAGAGACTATAGAAGCAACAAAAGGCAAATTAAAACAAATTACAGGAAAAAAATAAGGTAGTTGGGAAATTTTCCCAACTGCCTTTCTATATAATATTATGCGAGCTGTTTCAAGACCTGACCAGTCGTCTCGTCACTTCTTATTGTCGTGATTTTGCTACCAAATTTTCCATAGAGCTTCGCAAACGGCTTTGACTTTCGTCAAAGTGAATGAACCATTTGCTTGACTCTATTTCAAAATTTAACCGGTAGGCTCAATCACTTCTTAATTGTCGTGCCTTAACTCCTAGATTTTTCTCACAAGTACGCTCACAGCTTAAAACTTCGTTTTAAGTAAATAAACTGCAAGCTAGCTTGTTTTCAAAATCTGACCAGTCGTTTCGTCACTTCTTTTTACATCTCTTCTGGTGCTTCTACTCCAAGGAGTCTTAGTGATTCTTTTATTACTGTTGCTGTTGAGTCTGCTAAGGCAAGACGTGCTTGCAATCCTTCGTTTTCTTCTAATATTCTAACGTGGGCATAGTATTTATTAAATGCTTGAGCCAGGTTAATTACATATTTAGAAATTACAGAAGGTTCGTACTTGTCAGCAGCACGTTTAATGACATTAGGGAAGTCTTGGAGTAATTTAACAATTTCCCAAGAGTCTGAGTCGTTAAAATCAATCTCAACATCTGATTGAGCCTTGTAATCTGCTTTTCTTAAGATTGATTGAATACGGGCATAAGTATATTGTACATATGGTCCTGTTTCGCCTTCAAAGCTTAACATTTCTTCAAGGTTGAAGTCATAACCATTTGTACGCTCATTTTTAAGATCATAGAACTTAATAGCTCCTACACCAACCTGGTGAGCTACACGTTCTTTATTAGGTAGATCAGGATTTTTAGCATTGATTTGAGCAAGAGCACGTTCAATTGCTTCGTCCATTGTAGGTTCTAAGCGGATGATGTTACCTTTACGAGTTGAAAGTTTTTTACCATCACGAGTTACTAGACCAAATGATACATGTTCGATGTCATCGGCCCAATCATAGCCCATTTTCTTAAGTACTGCTTTAAGTTGTTTGAAGTGACCAGTTTGTTCACCACCTACAACATATAAAGACTTAGCAAAGTCGTAGTTATCTTTACGATATTTGGCAGCTGCTATATCACGAGTAATGTATAAAGTTGCACCATCTGATTTTTTGATAAGAGCAGGATTCAGTCCCTCGTCGTCAAGATCTACAATAGTAGCACCTTGAGATTCTTCAAGTAATCCTTTATCTTCTAAAATTTGCACAACGGCATCCATTTTATCATTGTAAAATGCTTCACCATTGTATGAATCAAAATCAACGTCCATCTTATTATATAGGCGATTGAATTCTTCTAATGATTCATCACGGAACCATTTCCATAGAGATAAAGCTTCTTCATCACCATCTTCAAGTTTTCTGAACCAAGCACGCGCTTCTTCATCAATCTCAGGATTAGTCTCAGCTTCTTCATTGATACGAACATATAATTTCAAAAGCTCATCAATTGGATTTTCGCGTACAGCTTCTTCATTACCATATTTTTTGTAGGCTACAATCAGCATACCAAATTGTTTACCCCAGTCACCTAAATGGTTGATACGGACAGGAGTATAACCAATTTTTTGGTAAATGTTAGCAAGAGCGTCACCAATAACAGTTGAACGTAAGTGCCCAATAGAGAATGGTTTAGCAATGTTAGGGCTAGACATATCAATAGTCACTTTAGCTCCGTGGCCAATATTTTGGTCACCGTAGTGTTCTTTTTCCCCAACTACTTGGTCAACAACCTTAGTAGACACACTATTCTTATCTAAGAAGAAGTTAACATATGGTCCAGTAGCAACAACTTTTTCCAAACCATCAGTATTAATCTTTTCAGCAAGATCACTGGCTATAGCCTGTGGAGCCATATGCCTCGTTTTTGCTAGGGTAAAAGCAGGAAAAGCAATATCACCCATATCTGAATTTTTTGGTTTTTCTAGTAAATTTAATATATCATCAAGCGAAAGTTCGCCATCAAGAGCTGTATAAATTTTCTCAGCAATTAATTTTTTGTCGTTCATTATATATCTCCTAATTTTTGCTTAGCTAGAAACATTATAGCACAAAAGACTTTTGATTTTAAGATTCTTTACCTTCACTTATGTTTAATTATTCGAAAAGTTCTTATAAAATACATACTCCAAAGATATTAAATAATTTATAAAATATTTTAAATATTTGGAACAATAATATATAATACTTTTTAACAAAGATGTTAATGTGTTCAATTGTAAGGAGAGGATTTGGAATTATATGAATGAGATAAATGTATATTCGGAAATCGGTAAGCTAAAAACGGTCTTACTTCATCGACCTGGTAGAGAACTTGAAAATTTAACACCTGATTATTTGGATGAGCTGTTATTTGATGATATTCCATACTTAAAACAAGCACAAGTAGAGCATGATAATTTTGCAAATCTTTTAAGATCAAAAGGTATAGAAGTCCTATATTTAGAAAATTTAGCAGCAGAGTCTCTTATTAATGAGGAAGTAAAGGAACAGTTTATTGATCAATTCTTGTATGAAGCAAAAATTAAAGATGATCATAATAGGAAACTTTTAAAAGATTTTTTTCTTAATATTTCTGATATGCAAAAGCTAATTGACTTAACAATGGCTGGGATTTCAAAGAGTGATTTGGATTTTGAGGAAGATTCTTTCTCTGACAAAAAAGAAAGAGACAATTTATTTTTTGTCGCTCCCATGCCAAACCTATACTTTACAAGAGATAATTTTTCTTCGATAGGTAAAGGGATTTCCTTGAATAAAATGAATTCCGAGACTAGGAATCGGGAAACAATTTATGGGCAATATATATTTGATTTTCATCCACGTTTCTCCAAGAAAGACATCCCTAGATTATATGATAGGAGAGCAAAAACAAGTATTGAAGGAGGAGATCAATTAATTCTTTCTAAAGAAGTAATTGCTGTTGGAGTCTCTGAAAGGACAATGCTTCAGTCGGTTAAGGATTTTGCACAAAATATTTTTAGAGAAGATATGGGATTTAAGAAAATATTGGCATTTGATATCGGAGAACATCGCAAATTTATGCATTTAGATACTGTCTTTACTATGGTAGACTACAATAAATTTACTGTCCATCCTGAAATTGAAGATGAGCTAAAGGTTTATTCAATTATAGATAATGATGGAGTGCTTGAAACCAGTGAAGAGTTAGATAGTCTTGAAAATATATTATGTAAATTTCTTAATTTAGAAGAGGTGATTTTACTGCGTTGTGGAGCAGGATGTGATGTTACTGCCGCAAGGGAACAATGGAATGATGCATCTAATACTTTAGCAATTGCTCCTGGTGAAGTTATTGTATACGATCGAAATCCTGTAACAAATGAACATTTGAAAAAAGCTGGCATAAAACTAAATTATATACCTGGTAGTGAGCTGGTGCGAGGGCGTGGAGGACCTCGTTGTATGAGTATGCCACTTTTTCGAGAAGATATATAAAAAAAGTCCAAAATTGATATTGGACTTTTTATGATGTTTATAAAATGTATAAAATTTAGTATAATTATAAGTATGAAAAAAATTGAAAGACATGAACTTATTAAGCAATTAATAAGAGAAAATAGAATTGAAACTCAAGAAGGATTGAGCCGTCAATTAGCTGAAAATGGGGCTGTAACAACTCAAGCTACTCTATCTAGGGACATTAGAGAGCTGGGTATTATAAAAAGCAGAACAGCTGAAGGTTCTTTTTACGTATTATTAGATGAGCAGTCTAATAATGTTGAGGACATAGCACAATCGTATCGTAACCATGTCCTCACAGTATCAAGTGTGATGTTTATGGTAGTTGTACACACACGTTTATCAGAAGCAGATATTCTTGCTAATATTTTAGATGACAGTGAAAACCCAGGTATTTTAGGTACTCTCGCAGGAGCAGATACTCTTTTGATAACCTGTGCAAGCATTGAAGAAGCTCAAAAACTACATAATGAAATAAGTAAGGCAATTGATAATGAGTAAGGAAGATTATGAGCTAGCTTTAGAACAATTACGTAATAAGGTTAGTGATATTGACTATGTCCAAGAGTTTCAAAGGTTAGAAGAAATGATTAAGTCTGATAAGGAAATTTGGGCTCAGGAAGAAAAGATGAAAGATTTGCAAAAAGAGGGAATTCTTTTTCAAAAAATTGATAAGCACCAAGCATATGAAGCAACAATAGGAGAGGCACGTGCGATAGAAGAAGAACTTAATGCTAATCCATTAATAAGACAATACCGTTCTAAGCTTGAAGACGTAAGCGACCTTTTGCAATATATTACTGGTGAGCTAGAAGACAGAATTAACAGTAGCTTACAGTTTATAGATGAGGAGGAAGAAGGTAATGGCAACTGAAAAATTATCACCAGGGATGCAGCAATATTTAGAAATTAAGGCTGACTACCCCGATGCTTTTCTTCTATTTAGAATGGGTGATTTCTATGAATTATTCTATGATGATGCAGTGAATGCTGCTCAAATTCTTGAGCTTACATTAACGAGCCGTAATAAAAACGCTGATAATCCAATTCCAATGGCAGGGGTTCCTTATCACAGTGTACAGCAATATATTGATAACTTGGTTGACCTCGGTCATAAGGTAGCAATTGCTGAGCAGATGGAAGATCCCAAGCAAGCTAAAGGGGTCGTAAAACGTGAAGTAGTTCAAGTAATAACTCCAGGTACAGCAGTAGATGCCCTTGATGCAGATAAAGAAAACAACTACCTTACGGCAGTTGATTTTGATGGTTCTGTCTATGGATTCTCGTATATTGATTTAACGACTGGTGAGTTTTATGTAACGCAATTAACTGAGTTTGCTGATGTTATAAGTGAGGCAGCAAGCCTTCAGACTAAGGAAATATTATTTGGTTATGAAGCAACCGAAGGACAACTTGCTGAACTAACTGCAAGACTTAATGTCTTAGTTAGCAACCAGAAAACAATTATGGACAATATGGAGGAAGCTAGATTAATTCCCAGCATCCTACCATTAGTGGAAAAAAATGTTTCTCTTAAACTTTTAACTTATATTAAAGAAACACAAAAGAGAAATCTCAGCCATATTCAGGAAGTAAAAGTTTATGAAGTAACCGACTTCTTAAAGATGGATTATGCGACAAAAAAATCATTGGAACTTACTAGTAACTTTAAAACTGGTAAAAAACAAGGTACTTTACTGTGGCTTTTAGATGAAACTAAAACGGCCATGGGAACAAGAATGATGAAATCGTGGATTGATCGACCTCTGATTAAAAAAGAAAGAATTGAAAATCGTCAAAAGGTAGTTCAGGTATTTCTGGATAACTTTTTTGAACGAGTTGACTTAGTTGAATCACTTAAAGGTGTGTATGATATTGAGCGTTTATCAAGTCGTATTTCATTTGGTAAGGCTACAGCACCTGACTTTTTACAGCTAAGAAATACCTTGTCTCAAGTTCCACAAATTAAAGCAATCTTAGAGGCTATTGCAGATCCAGCTTTGGATAATATAATCCAACATTTAAATGATATTCCAGAACTTAGAAGTCTTTTAGAAGAAAGTATTGCTGAAGATGCTCCAAGACTTTTGACAGAAGGTGGGGTAATCAAGGATGGCTATGATGAGAAACTTGACGAATATAGACAAACACTTCGTGAAGGGACAGCTTGGATTGCTGAACTTGAGGCGCGTGAACGTCAAAACTCAGGTATCAATGGGCTAAGAATTGATTATAATCGAAAGGATGGATACTACTTCCATGTGACTAATTCGAATCTAGATCAAGTCCCAGATTACTTTTTCCGTAAAGCTACTTTGAAAAATTCTGAGCGCTATGGTACAGAGGAACTTGCAAAGATTGAAGGCAAGATGATTGAAGCTAGAGAAAAATCTTCAATTTATGAATATGATCTTTTTATGGCCATTCGTGATAGAGTAGAAGCATATATATCACAGGTTCAAGCTTTGGCTAAGACTATTGCAGGTCTTGACTGTTTACAAGCTCTAGCAGTCGTGGCTGAAACTTACCAATATGTGCGACCAAATCTCCAAGTGAATGGGGCTACTATAAACATTGTTGATGGCCGTCATGCTGTTGTTGAGAAGGTTCTTGGTCGTCAGGAATACGTTCCTAATAATATTAATCTATCTAAAGATGTCGAGATTCAATTAATTACAGGTCCCAATATGAGTGGTAAATCAACTTATATGCGTCAACTGGCTTTAACTGCAATTATGGCTCAATTAGGATCTTATGTTCCAGCTGAGTCAGCAACCTTGCCAATATTTGATGCCATATTTACACGTATTGGAGCAAGTGATGACTTAACGTCAGGACAATCAACATTTATGGTGGAAATGATGGAAGCCAATAATGCCCTTCGACTAGCTTCTAAAAATAGTCTTATTCTCTTTGATGAGCTTGGACGTGGAACGGCTACATATGATGGTATGGCTCTTGCTCAAGGAATTATTGAATATATCCACAATAATATCCATGCTAAAACACTATTTGCAACCCATTACCATGAGTTGACAGAACTTGACGATGAATTAAATAGTTTAGAAAATGTCCATGTAGCAACGCTTGAACAAGATGGTGACGTGACTTTTCTCCATAAAATTGAAAATGGTCCTGCTGATAAATCATATGGGATTCATGTAGCTAAAATCGCAGGACTCCCTAAAGAGTTATTAGCTCGTTCACAAGAAATTCTTGATAAGCTTGAAAATCAAGCACCTAGTCTACAAAATAAGGATGGTCTAGAAGATTTATCTCAAAGAAATATAGAAGTTGCAGAAGTTGTTAAAGAAGAAAGTGCTCAATTGGATTTATTTGGAGACTTTGGAGCAGATTCGAAATTGGTCAAAAAGCTCAGTGCTATTGATGTTATGAACCTAACTCCAATGGATGCCATGAATATAATATGGGAGCTTAAAAAAATGATATGAAATTTAGCCTACCATTAGGTGTGAGTGCCTTGTGAGTAGTTCGAATTTATGCTATTATGAAACAAAAATTAGGAGAAAAAGGGGAGTATAATGGCTGAGAAGAAAATCACTAGCGTTAAAGGTGAAGCTGATAAAGATAAGGTAGTAAAACCTACAGCTTCAGAAGATAAACCTGTAAGAGCAAAGTCTGGTACAGCTAAATCAGATAGTCAAGAAACTATTGAAAAAACAGAAGCACCAAAAGAAGAAGTTAAAAAAGCAGGTAAAGAAAAAGAAGAACCTGTATGGAAACCTTCTAAAGAGAATAAAGGAAAAGCTACTCAGTATAGAATTTTTGCAGCTCTATCATGGCTTGCAGCTATTGGAGCGCAAGTAGCAAATATTGTTTACATAAGACAAAATGGTGGCGATATCAAGCTTTGGATCCCATTATTAATCATTGCAGTTGATGCAGCATTTGCGGTTCTTGGAGGTTTCTTATGGAAACGTTCTAACCAGATGGATCCACCAAGTGAAAAAAATAAATTCCTGTTCTTCATGCAAAGTCAACTTGGTATGATTGTTGCTATCGTTGCATTTCTACCTTTAGTAGTATTTGTATTCTTTAATAAAGATATGGATGGCAAACAAAAGGGTATTATTGGTGGTGTAGCTGTTATTGCTATGATTTTAGTTGGAGTGGCAGGTGCAGATTTTAATCCACCTTCACAAGAAAAATATGCAGCACAAGCACAAGTAGTAAAAACTTTAACTGATCAAGATTTAGTATATGGTACAAAATCTGGTGAAAAATATCATTTATATGCAGATTGCCAATACTTAAAGAGTGATAATGTAAAAGAATTATTTGAAGGAAGTGTTGAAGACCTTCATGCAAAAAATCATAAGATCGGTACAGGCGAAGATGCTCTTTGTTCAGCTTGTAAGAAGCGTGCATTGAAAGCTAAAAACTGGACAGAAGATGACTTAAATAATGCAGTAGCTGAGGCAAATGAAGCAAAAGAGTCAGATGCTAAATAATAAATATGTAAATTAAAAAAGTGGGAAACCGCTTTTTTAATTTCGTTTTTAGAGTGTTCTAATATAAGTTGTTTATTGCTATGTTTTGTTTTATAATAAATTTAACAAGAAAAGGATTTCTGGATATAAAAATGTACGATAAGGAGTCTATTATGGCAATTGCTCAATCATCTATATGGATTAGTATTATTTTTACAGTTATTTACATAGTTACAATTTATTTCACTAATCGTAAGGTACCGAATGCGCAGTACTATCTTTTTATTTTCATTTCTCTAATAATTATTTTTGTAGGAATCTACAACTATGTATATTTAGGCAAGATTACTCCTAATAACTATGATACTTTAAGTATGTTGACCTATATAATAGGTAATATCACTTTCATTCCTTATGTAGCGGCTTATGCTTATTCAATTTTTAAATTATTAAAAGGGGATGCTACTCAGAAAATACCAATTATTATTGTATCTCTACTGCTTCTTGTTTTATTGTGGTGGTTATGGATAGTGATGTTCGATGGTATATTTATTGGGTTTGTATAATTAAAGGATTTATTTTTTTGGGGGAAAAATATGACTTTTACACTTAATTCACTTTCAGTGGTAGCGATTGTTTTTTCGCTTCTCTATATTCTAATGATATACTTTACTAACCGTAAAGTGCCTTATGAAAAATATTTTTTATTGGTTTTTGTATTTATAATTATTTTGTTTAATATTTATTATTATAGTAGTTACTTAAGCCAGGTTTCAAATGAAAACTACAATAAAATCAAAACTCCTACGGAAATTGTAGGGATAATTCTTTTTATACCTTTTGCAACATCTGGCATTAATTGGTTAATTAAAATATTTAAATTAGGAGCTGAATATAAAATTTTAACTACTCTTATATTTATAGCTTTCAATATCTTGTTATTTTTATTGTGGATGGTTGTTTTCACTGGTGTATTTTTGGGATTAGTATAATTTATATCATGGGGGATGTACGATGCCGTTAGCTCTATCATCAATTGGGGTCAGTATAGTTTTTGGAATAATTTACCTTATAACACTATATTCTATATGTCGAAGTTTGCCAAAAGGAAATTATTTCTTTTATTCCTTCGCCATTATGCTGGTAGCTTTTTTACTTATTTATAATTATAAATATTTAGGAAATCAAATTGGCTACAATGTAGAAAGTTTTAATAGATTAGTTTATATCATGTCATTAATCTTATATTTACCAATTCTCATTTCTTTCATCAATCTTGCTGTTATAGTCTTTAAAGGTAAATACAAATTTAAGATATTAACTTCAATCCTCTGTATATTTTTAGCATTCATTTTATGGTGGATTTGGATAATTATGTTTATGATTTTATTTATGGGCTTTGTCTAGTGATAAATACAAATTGATAATATTTACAAGTATTAGTTTCTTAAGTAAGATAGCTAATACTTTTTATTTAAAATGAAATTAAAGTGGTAATTGCTGAATTTTGATATAATGAAGTAAGTATTTAGACAAGGAAGTGAATTATGGCAAAAATTATAGAATTAGATGCAAATTTAGCCGATAAAATTGCTGCTGGTGAGGTTGTTGAACGACCAGCGAGCGTAGTAAAAGAATTAGTAGAAAATGCCATAGATGCAGGTAGTAGTCAGATTACTGTTGCCGTTGAAGAGAGTGGTCTCAAATCTATTAGTGTGACAGATAATGGTGAGGGAATTAGTGCTGATGATGTTAAACTTGCCCTTAAACGTCATGCAACTAGTAAAATAAAAACAGCAGACGATCTTTTCAGGATTAGAACACTTGGATTCCGAGGTGAAGCCATGCCATCTATTGCCAGTGTAAGTGAGATGACTATCGAAACAAGCGTAGGAACAGAAGAAGCAGGGAGCTATTTATATTCAAAAGGTGGTAATATCGAAACCTTTAAACCTGCTGTTAAAAGGGCTGGTACAAAGATTACTGTTGAGAATCTCTTCTTTAATACTCCAGCTCGTTTGAAGTACATGAAGAGTATGCAGGCAGAGCTTTCTCACATTACTGATGTTATAAATCGACAAAGCTTAGCCCATCCTGAAATATCATTTACTTTAATAAATGATGGTAAGCAAATGATGAAGACAGCAGGTAATGGCGACTTAAAGACTGCGATAGCTGGGGTTTACGGAGTTGCTACTGCTAAAAAGATGGTGGAAATTTCTGCTAGTGATTTAGACTTTGAGCTCAAAGGATACGTTTCATTACCAGAACTTACACGCGCTAATCGAAACTATATTACCGTTCTAATAAATGGACGATATATCAAAAATTTCCTTATAAATCGCGCCATCGTTGACGGATACGGAAGTAAACTGATGGTCGGTCGTTTTCCAGTGTCTGTCCTTGATATTAGACTTGACCCATTTTTAGCCGATGTAAACGTCCATCCAACCAAGCAAGAGGTACGCTTATCCAAAGAAAAAGAGTTGATGGACCTTGTAAAAAAAGCAATTTCAGAAGCTCTACAACCAGAAGTATTAATTCCAGATGCACTTGATAACCTCCAAAAATCAAGAGAAAAAAGGATTAAACCAGAACAAACTACCTTACCACTTACTAGTTCAAACCTCTATTATGATAAGGAACGCCATGATTTCTTTGTAAAAGATGATGTAAAGGAAGATGTTCCAAAATCATTTACAAGTAATCGTCAAGAAAGAACACCCTTTGAGAAAGAAAAAGACTTTTCAAGTCCTCAGACTCAAGAAGTGTCCGTTGTTGAAGAAGAGCTAGAAGTTAAGGAAGATATTAGTTCACCAGCAATTAAGTTTGCTACTAGGATTGATGAATCTGAAGATGATATCGAACATCCAGACTTTAAGTTTTCAGATAAAAAATCATTAAAAGAGTTTGGTACAATTTCAGATAAACTAGTTAACGAAGAAGAATCTACATTCCCTGAACTTGACTACTTTGGTCAGATGCACGGTACCTACCTTTTTGCCCAAGGTCGGGATGGTCTTTATATAGTTGACCAACATGCTGCACAGGAAAGAATCAAGTATGAATACTTCAGAGACAAAATTGGTGAAGTTGAAGATAAGCAACAGCAATTACTTGTTCCTTATATTTTCACCTTCCCAACAGATGATTTTATTTTGATAAAAGAGAAGTTGGATATTTTAGCTCAAACTGGTATTAACTTGCAAGAATATGGCGATAGGCAGTTTATCTTGCGTGAACATCCAACTTGGTTGAACGAATCAGAGGTTGAGGCTGCTGTCTATCAAATGATAGATATGCTTTTGACTTTAGGAAGAGTATCGGTCAAGGAATATCGAGCAGATTTAGCTATTATGATGTCTTGTAAAAAATCTATTAAGGCTAATCACTGGCTTGATGAGCTGAGTGCTCGTAAACTTATTGTTGATCTTGCTAAATGTAAGAATCCATACAATTGCCCACATGGACGTCCCGTGCTTGTTCATTTTACTAAGAGTGATATGGAGAAGATGTTTAGACGAATCCAAGAAAACCACCATGGTGGTTGGAATTTAGAGTTTTAATAATTGACAAAGGATGCAATATGTAATATTGTTTGTCTAATAAAAAATAATAATCATTATGGGAGGTTGTTATGGCAATTATCTTTACAGTTGGTAGTACGTTAGCACTTGCTTGGGCCTTATCTAAAGTTTATAAGGCATCAGTTAAAAAGTAACATTAAGAAAGGGCGGGCAGAAATGCTTTGCTTTTTTTGTTATAATAGATGAATACTTAATAGAGCATGAGGTTATAAAAATGTATGAATACTTAAAAGGAGTTTTAACTAAAATTACTCCTACTTACATAGTTGTTGAAGTTTCAGGAATTGGATATATCTTGAATGTCGCAAATCCATATAGCTACTCTCATTTAATGAATTCTGATGTGAAGATTTATGTACACCAAGTAATTCGTGATGATTCCCATAGTTTGTATGCATTTATGAATGAATCAGAAAAGAATCTCTTCTTGAAGCTGATCAGTGTTTCAGGGATTGGTCCAAAATCAGCTCTTGCCATTTTAGCTACAGCTGATAATGAAGGACTTGTTGAAGCAATTCATGCAAGTGATATTAAATACCTGACTAAATTCCCAGGTGTTGGTAAAAAGACTGCCATGCAAATGGTACTGGACCTTGAAGGTAAATTTGAAATTGTGGCAGGTACTGTTCAAGACCCTGTTGCTAATAATGAAAATGTGGAATTAGAAGAAGCAATGGAAGCTCTAGTTGCTCTTGGATATCGTGCAACTGAACTTAAAAAAGTTCGTACAAAACTAGAAGCAACTCAAGATACAACAGAAGGTTATATCAAGACTGCCTTAAGAATGATGATGGGATAGAACCCTTGGCCGATTTACTCGGTCTTTTCTTATGTTATAATGTTAAAAATAGGAGATTTTTACAGATGACAAATGAATTTTTAGATGCCCATGAGCATGATGAAGATACTTTCGTGGAGCTTTCTTTAAGACCACAGACTTTAAAACAATATATTGGACAAGATAAGGTTAAAGAGCAACTTGAGATATTTATTGAAGCTGCTAAAATTCGTGAGGAAAGTCTCGACCATGTTTTATTATTTGGACCTCCGGGTCTTGGTAAAACAACAATGGCTTTTGTAATTGCAAATGAACTTGGTGTTGGACTTAAGCAAACAAGTGGTCCAGCAATTGAAAAGCCAGGAGATTTGGTAGCACTTCTTAATGAACTTGAGCCAGGTGATGTACTGTTTATTGATGAAATTCACCGTATGCCAATGAATGTAGAAGAAATACTTTATTCAGCTATGGAAGATTTCTACATTGATATTATGTTAGGTTCAGGTGATGGTAGCCGAAGTGTTCACTTAGAACTTCCTCCTTTTACCTTGATTGGAGCTACTACAAGGGCAGGGATGCTATCAAATCCACTTCGAGCTAGATTTGGGATTTCTGCCCATATGGAATACTACGAAGTATCAGACCTTAAAGAAATTGTAATGAGGACTTCTGATATTTTCGATATGGAAATAACGGATGATGGGGCACTTGAGATAGCTCTTAGAAGTCGTGGAACCCCACGTATTGCCAATCGTCTTTTGAAGAGGGTACGTGACTATGCACAAATTAAAGGTGAGGGAATAATCGAAAAGGAAATTACAGATCGCGCCTTGACTATGCTAGATGTTGATAGAGCCGGTCTTGATTATGTCGACCAAAAGATTCTACGTACCATGATTGAAATGTACGGGGGAGGCCCTGTTGGTCTAGGTACTCTTGCGGTAAATATTGCTGAGGAAAGAGATACGGTGGAAGACATGTATGAGCCGTATTTGATTCAGCAAGGTTTCTTAATACGTACAAGACAAGGACGAAAAGCTACAAAACTTGCTTACGAACATCTAGGGATACCATATTTTGAGAATGACTAAGTAGATGGGAGAAGGGGGAGAATGGAATATTTAACTAAAGAACAAGTGAAAAATGCCAAGAAAAATGTGGACAAGGATAAGACCACTAGAAGTACTTGGGATATAATTCTTTCAAATACCTTTACTTTCATCAATGGTATGGTTCTGGTCATAGCATTATTCGTTGCTACTACTTTTAGATTTGAAAATCTGACTTTTGTCTTTGTTATTATTATCAATACCTTAATAGGTAGTTTTCAGGAGATTCGCTCAAAGAGAGCATTAGAAAATCTTCAGTTGCTTAGTAGAAGTAAATATAAGGTCAATCGTGATAATAAAACGGTTGAAGTATATTCAGAAGATATTGTTGAAGGTGAGTATCTTCATCTTAGCTTAGGAGATCAAGTCCCAGTTGATGGATATATAATTTCAGGCCAAATTGAAGTTGATGAATCTCTCCTTACGGGTGAAAGTGATAATATCCATAAATCAAAGGATGACCATCTTTTAAGTGGAAGTAATGTTGTAAGTGGTAGTTCTTTAATCAAGGTTACAGCAGTCGGTGCGGATAGCTACATTAATCAATTTGCTCAAAAGTCAAAGAGATTTAAAAAATATCCATCAGAACTGAGAGATAATCTTAATAAAATACTAAAAATAATTTCTCTTTTAATGGTACCAATAGCTTTACTGTTAGTTGTTAGGGGGATAAGTCAGGGTAGAACATACAATTCAATCGTTCTATCAACTTCTGGAGCTTTGATTGGTATGATTCCAGAAGGACTCATGCTCTTAGTTAGTGTATCCCTTGCCGTATCTGCCTATAAGCTATCAAAGAAAAAGGTCTTGGTTCAGGAACTTTATTGCGTTGAAACTTTAGCGCGCGTGGATACTCTCTGTTTCGATAAAACTGGAACCATTACTACGGGTCAAATGGAAGTTGTAGAGACATCTGATAAGGTTGAAGAAGTCTTGAAAAATTATCTTTCCTACTTTGATGATGAGAATGCAACTTCAATCGCCTTGAAAAACTACCTTAAGCTTGAAAAAAGTTGGCACGTAAGAAAAATCGGAGCTTTTTCTAGTAAAAATAAATATTCATTCATACAGGTTGAAGGAGAAGGTACTTACTTTTTTGGGGCGGATGAATTTTTAAATTTGAATGATTCAATACCGGAACATTATCAAGATATGAAAAAGCAAGGATTTCGTGTATTAACTTTAGTTAAGAGTTCAGATTATGTCGAAATTCCTGAAAATTTATCATATATAGGAAGTGTTGTTCTCTCAGATAAGATAAAAGAAAATACCAAAGAAACTTTTGAGTATTTTGAAAGCCAAGATGTATCAATTAAAATAATAAGTGGTGATAACCATTTGGCTGTCTTAGGTGTAGCAATTAAGGCAGGGTTTAATCCAAATGCTAAGGCTGTTGATATGAGCAAGGTAGAGCTTGATGATTTTGAGCGAGTAGTTCTTGAAAATGATATTTTTGGTCGAGTAACACCAACTCAAAAGGAAGCAATGGTTGAAATTTTGCAAAAGGATAAAAAGACAGTTGCTATGAGCGGAGACGGGGTAAATGATGTCCTAGCACTTAAAAAGGCGGATGTGAGTTTTGCAATGAATGGTGCAACAAGTGCAGCTAAAAGCGTATCAAATATCGTATTTTTAACTGATGACTTTTCTGTATTTTATGATATTTTGATGGAGGGTCGTCGTGTTATAAATAATATTCAGAAGGTAGCATCTTTATTCTTAACCAAGACTTTCTTTTCTATAATATTTGCAATTCTTTCAATAATATTTGCCCTTAAATTCCCATTTACACCAATCCAGTTTACTCTAATCTCTACTATAACTATCGGTATACCGTCATTCTTCTTAACCTTTGAAGAAAATAAAAATAAGGTTAAACCAGATTTTATGAAGTCGGTAATGACGAATGCCCTAGTCGGTGGTGGAACATTAGTGCTGGCAGTATTACTTACTAATATCTTTATTGATGATTCAAGTAAACTTGGAATAATTTGTATTAGTCTGGCGCTTCTCAACGGTTTGTTAATGATTGTCAGAGTGAGTAGACCTCTCAATCGTTATAAGATGGTTTTACTTATGTTTTTAACCATCGCAGCTATTATGGCAGTTGTAATTGATGTTTTCTATTTGGACAAAAGCCAACTTCCCTTCACCTTGTATGATTTTGTTATATCAGGATTGATGATGGGACTAGTAATTTTTGCACACTTTATTTTAGATAAGAAGGTTAAATAGGAGTATGAAATGAAAAAAGTATTATTTGTTTGTCTAGGAAACATTTGCCGTAGTACTATGGCAGAATTTGTTTTCAAAGATAAACTTGAAAAAAATGGCTTGTCTAACGACTACCATGTTGAGAGTAGAGCAACTAGTTCGTGGGAACACGGTAATCCAATCCATCAAGGAACTCAAAAAATTCTTAGGAAATATAATATAGATTATGATAAGAATAAAACTAGTAGACAGATCAGTAACCAGGACTTTAAAGATTATGATTATATTTTAGGAATGGATGATTCAAATATTGAAAATTTGAAATCTATGGCCCCTGCAGGGACAGAAGATAAGATTTCTCTCTTCTTAAAAGATGTAGAAATTCCTGACCCATACTATACGGGAGACTTTGAAGAAACTTATAGTTTAGTTGGACAGGCATCTGAGAAATTTATAGAAAAAATGCAGTAAAACTGTGTTTTTTTTGTGTTCTTTTTATTGTTATTGTGAAAGGTTTAACAATAATGAAAACGGTAACAAAATTGATAATAAAAGGATTTAAACGTCAAAGTATGTGAAGTTTTTAACATATTTACACAATCAACACTCTTTGATATAATAAGTTTGTAAAATAATTAACAAAGATTTTAGGATATATATAATAAGGAGAACAAATGGTAGTAAAGTCTGTAGAGGTAACAGAGGTTTCTGAAACTCAATTAATGATTGATGAGCTTGTAGGTAAAGCGAATCTTGCACTTGTAGAACTAGAAAAATTAAATCAAGAACAAATTGATCATATCGTCCATGAGATGAGCATGGCAGCTCTTGACAAGCATATGCTTTTAGCTAAAATGGCCGTTGAAGAAACTGGACGCGGAATATTTGAAGACAAAGCAATTAAAAACATGTATGCATCTGAATATATATGGAATTCAATCAAAGATAATAAAACTGTGGGTGTTATTGACCGTGATGATCAGGCTGGACTTGTTTATATTGCTGAACCAGTAGGTGTTGTTTGTGGAGTTACTCCAACAACAAATCCAACTTCAACAACAATCTTTAAATCAATGATTGCAATCAAAACTCGTAATCCAATTGTATTTGCCTTTCATCCATCTGCACAACAATCTTCTGCTGAAGCTGCTCGTATCGTTCGTGATGCAGCGATTGCAGCTGGTGCACCGGAAAATTGTATTTCATGGGTAACTAGACCAAGTATTGAAGCTACTAATTTACTTATGAATCACACTGGTATTGCCACTGTCCTAGCTACAGGAGGTGCAGCGATGGTTAAAGCTGCATACTCTACTGGTAAACCAGCATTAGGAGTAGGACCAGGTAATGTTCCAAGTTATCTTGCACCAGATGCGAATGTTAAGCGTGCAGTTAATGATTTAATTATTTCTAAATCTTTTGATAATGGTATGATTTGTGCTTCTGAACAAGCAGCAATCGTTGATAAAGAAATTTATGAGGATGTTAAAGCAGAATTTGAGGCTCATAATTGCTATATTGTTTCTAGGCCAGATGAACTTAAAAAATTAGAAGCAGCTGTTATGCTTCCTGATGGACATGCAGTTAATCCTAAAATTGTAGGTTATTCAGCTGAATACATTGCAAATCTTGCTGGCATTAAGGTACCTGCTGGAACTAAAATTCTTCTTGCTGAAATAAAAGATGCAGGACCTGATTATCCACTTTCACGTGAAAAATTATCACCAGTTCTTGCTTTAATCAAATCAGATGGAATTGAAGATGGTTTGGATAAGGCAGAAGCTATGCTTAATCTTGGTGGGCTTGGACATACAGCTGTAATTCATACAGAAGATGAAGATTTACAAATTCGTTTCGGTCTACGTATGAAAGCTTGTCGTATTCTTGTTAATACTCCTTCTGCAGAAGGTGGTATTGGTAACATTTATAACGAAATGATTCCATCACTTACACTTGGTTGTGGATCTTATGGACATAACTCTGTATCACATAACGTTAGCGCAGTAGATCTTATCAACGTCAAAACATTAGCAAAGAGAAGAAATAATATGCAATGGTTCAAACTCCCATCAAAAATTTACTTTGAAAAAAACTCAATTACTTACCTACGCCAAATTAAGGCAGAACGTGTAATGCTTGTATGTGACCCAGGTATGGTTCAATTTGGATATGCTGATTTAATTCGTAAACAGTTGGAAAAAAATCCTAATGATCCTAAAATTGAAGTGTTTTCAGATGTTGAACCTAATCCATCTACAAACACAGTATATAAGGGACTGGAAGTCTTCACTTCATTCCAACCAGATGTAGTAATTGCATTAGGTGGAGGTTCTGCAATGGACGCTGCTAAGGCAATGTGGATGTTCTTCGAACATCCAGACGTAAGTTTCTTTGGTGCTAAACAAAAATTCTTAGATATTAGAAAACGTGCTTACAAGATTCCTTACGCTGAAAAAGCTCAATTTATTTGTATTCCTACTACCTCAGGTACTGGTTCAGAAGTAACACCATTTGCTGTTATTACTGATAGCGAAGATCATACTAAATACCCGTTAGCTGATTATGCGTTAACACCTGATGTTGCGATCGTTGATCCTCAGTTAGTTATGAGTGTACCCGCAAGTGTAACAGCTGATACAGGCATGGATGTACTTACTCATGCTATTGAATCTTATGTCTCAGTAATGGCAAGTGACTATACTCGTGGTCTTTCATTGCAAGCCATTAAACTTGTATTTGACTACTTAGAAACTTCTGTTAAAACTGGAGATCCACTTGCTCGCGAAAAAATGCATAATGCGTCAACAATGGCTGGTATGGCATTTGCTAATGCATTCCTTGGTATAACTCACTCTATCGCTCATAAGGTTGGGGGCGCTTGGAATATTCCTCATGGACGTACTAATGCAATCCTATTACCACATGTAATACGTTACAACGCCAAAGATCCTCAAAAACATGCAATGTTCCCTAAATATGATTTCTTCCGTGCGGATACAGATTACGCCGATATTGCTAAGTTCCTAGGATTACCTGGAGAAACAACAGAAGAACTGGTGGAATCATTAGCTAAGGCAGTTTATGATTTGGGTATTGCAGTCGGTATTGAAATGAACTGGAAGTCTCAAGGACTTACTAAGAAACAAATGAATGCTGAAATTGATCACTTATCTGAAAAAGCTTATGAAGACCAGTGTACAACAGCTAATCCTAAAGAACCTTTAATTTCTGAGCTTAAAGGAATTATTGAAACATGTTATGACTATAAAGGCTAACCCTTTAATATACTAAAAATAATATTAAAAATATCAAAAGCTATCTCTAAAAATAGGATAGCTTTTTACGTGTATATAATTCTTCAGTAGATTAGCTGTAAAGGTGATAAATATATATAAAAGAGCCCAAGGCTCCTTTTAGTGATACGTATATGGATCAATCGTCAACTATGTTACTTTCCATTTCCGAATAAACCTTGGAGAACTTCGTTTATAGCATCAGAAAGTGTTTTTTGCACTTTTTCTGACGATATTACATCTTTCTCTGACACATTGGTCGGTTCATCCTTGCTATCTTCAGTGGAATAATCAAATGTCCCTTTGGTTGAAATTCCTTGATTATCTAATGCTCCTACAAGCTCAAATTTTGTAGTAAGCTTACCAGTTTTTGTATCCAATTTATTACTTAAATTTAAAGCGTCTATATTATTTTTGTTTTCATTCCAAGCTTTTTGCACATCTTTTATTTCTTTAGATTTACTACTATCTTTTTCTTTCTCAGAATCTTTTGAAGCCTTGGTGATTATTTTATCAATTTTATCTTTATCTAAATTGAATGTAATAGATCCATCTTTTTGTTGGAAATCCTTTTTATCAGTTGCTTTCTCATATATGGATAAATCAAAATTACTGCTTACGAAGAATTTAATAATTTCAGTTTGGTAGTCAACGATACTATTACCTGTTACTTTGTCAACATCAGTTTGTTCCAAATATTTATCTTTCAAGTTATCGTTTAACTTGTCTTCAACTTTTTTTATAGTAGATTCTGGTAAGAGATTAGCAGCACCTTGTTTTTTCAAACCAGATGTTAATGCACTACTGACCATATCAGCACTGAGATAAGATTTATTACCGTCAAGTATACCTTTATAAGAGATATCACCTGATTTCACAGTATAGTTACTAGTCTTTCTATCCTTGCTTGTTAAGATAGTAACCTCAATAGGGGTGTTAATTTCAATGAATGTGGAAGGCTCCTGCGTATTAACCTTTAATTCATCAAATTTGACCTTGAGGTTAGTTTGATTTTTTTTGCTATCATTTTGAAGTGTCTTTACAAAAGTTGCACCGTTGCTTTGACCACATGCTGTAAGAACAAGAGCACCAGCTAAAGTAAAACTTGTAAAAATAGTTTTGGTTGATTTTTTCATATCTTCCCCCTAATATAATCTATATAAACATTTTAACATATTAGACTTTTTATAGTTGAAAAAGTAAGTTAGTACCATAAATTAATTTTTAATTAGAAGGGAATAAGAAATGAAAATTCAATTAACTGGTGATAGTTTAATGGCTCGGAACGAGGGTTTGACAGAACCCGCAATCAATGAAGCTTTGAGAAATAGAATTAATGATTTAGAGATAGTTAATACTGCTGTTTGTGGCGAAAATTCAGGAGCACTTTTAGAAAGAATTGATTCTGAAATTTTAGCTGTAGAAAAAGCACAAAAAATTTTTATTATCATTGGTACCAATGATCTTGCAACTAATAAACGCGTATTTGCAGATCAATATGCAAAAAATTTACAATCTATAATAATGAGATTAATTGAAAAATATGATAGAAATAATGTATTTTTTCTATCAATTCCACCAATTGATGAAGATAAACAGAGATATAGAAGTAATTTATTGATTAATGAATATAATAGGGTGCTGAAGGAAGTGTGTTTGAGAAATAATTGTCACTATTTATTATTCAATGAAAGACTTAATCAATTTGAACCAAAAGAATTACTTGATATATTAGAAGGAAGTATGGATGATGGACTTCACTTTGGTTTGAAAGGGTATCAAATAATGGCAGATCTAATATCAGAAGAGCTATAGATAAAATATCATAAGTTAAAATTTGCAAAAAAAAATCCTGAAAATCAGGATTTTTAAATAGATTAATTAAAAAAGAAATAACCTTGTCCAAAATTATTTCATCTTTTATTCATCTTTATTTATGTTTCAAAAACAAAAACCCTGTATTTACAGGGTTTTAACGTAAATAAACAACTATAAAAGGTGCTTTATAAGGCGGTAGACGGATTTGAACCGACGATCAAGCTTTTGCAGAGCCGTGCCTTACCACTTGGCTATACCGCCGTCTAATTGACAACATTAGTATTATACATTGTTAATATGGTATTAGTCAAGAGTAAAATATAATATAATTAGCAAATACTTTACCTAAATCACTTGAAATACAGATAATTATGGGTTATAATGGTTAAGCTGTTAAATCAGCAAAATATTTCACATCTTGAAAGGATTGTCTCGCATGTGCCGTTAGGTCTGCTTGGCAAGTTGAAAATCAAGAGAGGAAAAAAACAAAATTAAAGGAGACTTGCAAAATGGCAGTCATTTCAATGAAACAACTACTTGAAGCAGGTGTTCACTTCGGTCATCAAACACGCCGTTGGAACCCTAAAATGAAACCTTACATCTTTACAGAACGTAACGGAATCCACGTTATCGATTTACAAAAAACTGTAAAAATGGCAGACACAGCGTATAACTATATGCGTAATGCTGCAGCAGAAGGTGCAATCGTACTTTTCGTAGGTACAAAAAAACAAGCAGCAGAAGCTGTTAAAGAAGAAGCAACTCGTGCTGGTCAATATTACATTAACCATCGTTGGTTGGGTGGAACTCTTACTAACTGGGGAACTATCCAAAAACGTATCGCACGTCTAAAAGAAATTAATAGAATGGAAGAAGACGGAGTATTCGAAGTACTTCCTAAGAAAGAAGTTGTTTTACTTAACAAACAACGCGACCGTCTTGAAAAATTCCTAGGTGGTATTGCTGATATGCCACGTATCCCTGATGTAATTTATATCGTGGATCCACATAAAGAACAAATCGCTGTTCAAGAAGCAACTAAATTAAATATTCCAATCGTTGCTATGGTTGATACAAATGCTGACCCAGATCCAATTGATGTAATCATTCCTGCAAATGATGATGCTATTCGTGCCGTTAAACTTATCACAAGTAAAATGGCTGATGCTATCATTGAAGGACGTCAAGGTGAAGATGCTGGTGAAACAGTTGAAGCTCAATTAGCAGCTACTGATACAGTTTCTGACGAATCAATTGAAGAAATCGTTGAAGTTGTTGAAGGAGATAACAACTAATTAGTTGTTTAATCTTAAAAATGATGAAACGCTGAGGCGGGGCTTTGGCCTCGCCTTGTTTTAATATAGAAGTGCTTTCTTAAGACTTCATCGATACGTGCGATAAAACAAATCGCTTGCCATCTATCATAATAGATGACTTAAAATTGTAAAAAATTACAGAGGAGAATATAAAATGGCAGTTACTGCAGCTCAAGTAAAAGAATTACGTGAAAAATCTGGTGCCGGTGTTATGGATGCTAAAAAAGCATTAGTTGAAACTGACGGAGATATGGAAAAAGCAATTGAACTTCTTCGCGAAAAAGGTATGGCTAAAGCAGCTAAAAAATCTGATCGTGTAGCAGCAGAAGGACTTACAGGAGTTTACGTTGATGGTAACTCTGCAGCAGTTGTAGAAGTTAACTCTGAAACTGACTTTGTAGCTAAAAATGAGCAATTCGTTAACCTTGTTAATGAAACAGCAAAAGTTATTGCTGAAGGTAAACCAGGAAGCGTAGAAGAAGCATTAGAACTTAAAACAGCTTCAGGTGATACATTAGCAGAAGCTTATGTAAATGCTACAGCTACAATTGGTGAAAAAATTTCATTCCGTCGTTTTGCTTTACTTGAAAAAACTGATGACCAGCATTTTGGTGCATACCAACATAATGGTGGACGTATTGGTGTTATTAGTGTTGTTGAAGGTGGAGATGATGCTCTAGCTAAACAAATTTCAATGCATATTGCAGCTATGAAACCAAATGTTCTTTCATACAAAGAACTTGATGAACAATTTGTTAAAGATGAGTTAGCTAAAATTAACCATGAAATTGAACAAGATAACGAAAGCCGTGCAATGGTTAACAAACCAGCTCTTCCATTCCATGAATATGGATCAAAAGCTGAATTAACAGATGAAATCATTGCTAAAGCTGAAGAAGATATCAAAGCTGAACTTGCAGCTGAAGGAAAACCAGAAAAAATCTGGGATAAGATTGTTCCTGGTAAATTAGCTCGTTTCATGCTTGATAACACTAAAGTTGACCAAGAATATACTCTTCTTGCTCAAGTTTACATCATGGATGATAGCAAGACAGTTGAAGCTTACCTTGATTCAGTAAACGCTAAAGTAATAGAATTTGCTCGTTTCGAAGTTGGTGACGGAATTGAAAAAGCTGTAAATGATTTTGCAGCAGAAGTTGCAGCACAAACAGCAGCAGCAAGCAAATAAAGATGTTTATTAAAAGGCATCTCCAAACGGAGATGTTTTTTAAATTTAACTACCATAACCATGAAAATTATGGTATAATTTATGGAGCAAAAAAGACTAACTAGTATTAGGGGAATTATACATGCCAACAACAGTTATTTGGGTTTTAGTAGCCCTCGCGGTTGTTGCCATTGCAGCATATATTTTAATAATGATAATGCGCAAAGGTAATGAAAACCGTATCCACAAATTAGAAGAAGAGAAGGAAAAATTACTTGACCTTCCTATTCAAGATGAAATTGATGCCGTTAAAAAGATGCATTTAGTTGGTCAAAGTCAGAATATTTATCGAGAATGGAATCAAAAATGGATTGACTTGTCATCTAATTCCTTCGCAGATTTAGAAAAACATTTATTTGATGCTGAAGAGTTGAATAACCATTTTCACTTTTTAAATGCAAGAACAGAAATTGATGCATGTGAAAAGCAACTTGATTTAATGAAAGATGATGCGGGAAACATTCGTGGAGCTATTTCTGAATTAGCCGCTCAGGAACAACGTAATAGTACAAAAATTCAAGAGTCACTTGACTTGTATGAAGGACTTCGTAATGAAATTTCTGAAAATGCAGAAGCATATGGGACTACAATTGGTGAAATTGAAAAACAATTAAATAATATTGAAGAAGAATTTACTAATTTTGTAACGTTGAATTCAACAGGTGACCCAATTGAAGCAGCAGAAGTTCTTGAAAATGCAGAAGAACATACAATTGCTCTTGGAAATATTACAAAAAGAATTCCCGAAATCGTAAAAACAATTGATGAAGAATTCCCACGTAAAATATCAGAACTTAACGAAGGATATGATAAGTTTGAAGAGTTAGAATATAAACTTCCAGCAACTTTGGATTTCAAACAAGAAATTAGTAATATCCAAGATCGTATGAAATCATCAACTGAATTTGCTGAACGTTTTGAACTTGATCGCGCTGAATCTGAAATAAAATTAATTAATGATGATATTAATGAACTTTACGAGGTTTTTGAATCAGAGTATGCAGCAAGCAGGTTAGTGGAACAAAATGCTGGTTCAATCAAAAGTTATATCGACCATACTCGTGATAATAACAAAAATCTTCTCCTTGAAATCGATCATGTGTCTCAAAGTTACGTATTAACTGGAAATGAAATGGGACAAGTTCGTGCATACCAAGCTCAAATTGAGCAAGCAAGTAACGATGCAGAAGAATTGTTAGAAGATATTGCTGAAAATACAGAGGCTAACTCAGTATTCAATAGCCGCTTGAAAGCTATTCAAGGTTTACTGGAAGAAATCGAAGATAATCAATTGAAAATTAATGATTCTCTTTCTAGACTTAAGGTATCAGAAAAAGATGCACAAGTTAAAGCTGATGCTTTTGATATTGAACTTCGTACAATTAAACGTTATGTTGAAAAGTTAAATTTACCAGGATTACCAAAAGAATACTTAGATTTATTCTATATGGCTACATCGCGTGTTGAATCTCTTTTCAAAGAACTTAATAAAGTACGAGTAAATGTTGATACTGTTAATCATTTACTAGATATTTCTAATGAAGATATGAATGTATTAGAAGATGCGACAGATAAGCTTACTGATGATGCAAATCTTGCGGAACAACTTATTCAGTACTCAAATCGTTATAAAACTACAGACGGCGAAGTTGCTAAGGCATTTAACCGAGCAGTACAAGTTTTTGATAATGAATGGGATTACGGAAAAGCAAGAGAAGATATTTCAACTGCTCTTGAGCAAGCAGAGCCAGGTTCGGTAGATCGTATCAGTAATTTCTATTTTAATAATAAAGAAGTTCCTGATTATAAAGGAATAAGAAGATAAAAAGAAGTTAATTTTAACTTCTTTTTTTTTAATTTATTCTTACAGTTTTTGTATAGAAAAAAAGAACTAAGATTGTCTTAATTCTGTTCAATAATTTCACCATTTTCAACTTGAAATATTTGCATATTGGTAGGTAGATTCTTTAAGTGATCTAGTGTTGTAGTTGTAACAAACGTTTGAGTTTTACCAATTATTGCCTCAAGTAAATCAAGTTGACGTGTATTGTCTAGCTCGCTCATTACATCATCCAAAAGTAAAATAGGATATTCGCCAGTTTCCTCAAAGACCAGATCAATTTCAGCCAATTTTATTGATAAAGCTGTAGTTCGTTGCTGACCCTGAGAACCAAAATCTCCAACGTTAATATCATTAATAAAAAATTCGAGGTCATCTCTATGTGGTCCTAAAAGAGTCTGATGACGGAAAATCTCTTTTGAGCGTATGGCAAGAAGTTGCTCGTGAAAATCAGCCTCGATTGCTTTTAAATCTGGATTAGCTATTGAGAATTTAAGACTTGATTTGTAGTTGATAGTCAACTTTTCTAAGCCATGGCTCAATTTACTATGAAGTTCCTGTGAAATTCGTTCTAATTCCTTAATAAAATTCAATCTATGTTCGATCATCTTGCTTCCATACTCAATAAGTTGGTCATCAAGAACTGATAAATATGTTTCGTCAATATTTGCTTGATCAAATTTCAGATAGGCATTACGTTCTTTCAAAATCTTATTATAACGAATTGAATCATATAGATATAAAGGTCGAATTTGTCCAATTTCCATGTCAATAAAGCGTCTGCGAATAGCAGGACTCCCTTTTATAATTGACAGGTCTTCTGGAGCAAACATGATGACATTCATTTGACCAATATAGTCTGCGACCTTTTGCTGGCGAAGATGATTGACCTTAGTAACTCTTCCTTGTCTGCTCATGATAATTTCAAGAGGAGTATTGGTATTTCGCTTCTCAACTGTTCCAGAGACCTCCATATTATCCGACTTCCAAGAAAGTAAGTCCTTATCGGAAGATGTTCTATGACTACGAGTCAAGGCTAGAAAGTAGATACTCTCCAAAATGTTAGTCTTCCCCTGTGCATTTTGACCTAAAAAAATATTTAAATTGGGGTGAAATTCAAGAGACAATTGCTCATAGTTGCGAAAGTTCTTGAGGGAAATATTTTTCAGTTTCATCTATCTCATTCCTGGGAAACGTGGTTTTGTTGGTTTCTTTGTAACCTTTTTATTTTCCTTATTCATCTTGGCTACAATTTCTTTCACTCGTTTTTTTTCTTCCAATTCTTCAGCATGTTCTGCTTTTTCCTCTTCACTTGGAGCTTCAATGTGGATTTCAATACCAAGCTCTGGAAAAATTAAGACATCTTTTGGATAAAGTTTTTTACCACGACGATTCTCATGTTCATCATTTAAAATTACAGTGTTTTCAGCTAAGAAAGCTTTTGCGGCACCACCGCTACTTATTATATCAATCTCTTTAAGCAATTTGCCAAGAGTGATAAATTCATCAAATAATATATAGTCCATGAACCTATTTTACCACAAATAATTCTATATTCTTAAGAGCTAGTTTAAATATTAGTTTTTATTAACTATCAAATAAAAATCAAATAGATTACTCTTAAATTTGATATAATAGGAACATCACTTGAGGAGAAAAATATGCAGTTAAAAAAAGGTGTAAACCTTAACATTATTAAACAAACAAAATTTAAAACCGTAAGTATAGTTATGCGCTTTAGAACGGAACTAAAAAAAACTACGGTAGCTAAAAGAATGTTAATATCTAACCTTTGGGAAACAAGCAATGCAGTGCTTAAAACCAATCGAGATTTAGATTTAAAGCTTTCAGATATGTACGGTGCAAGCTATGCGACTACAGTATCAAAGAAGGGGCGCGAACATTTTCTTAATCTTAATCTATCAATAGTTGATCCTATACTATTGAATGACGCTGATCTGCTGAAAGAAGCTATCATTTTTTTAAAAAATGTAATTTTTAATCCACTTCTAACAATTGAAGAAGGACAAATTTCCTTTGAAAAAGAGTCGTTTAAAAGAGAAAAGAAAAATTTGATTAAATATTTAGAAGCAACTGTTGAAGACCGTGCTTATTATGCAGGACAACGCTTAAACAAATTTTATTTTACAGATGAAAACATGCAGGTTGCAGGCACCGCAGATGCTGATTTAATAAGAAAAGAAACTGCCCAAACTACTTATGAATATTATAAAAAAATGCTCAGTGAAGATGCTGTTGATATCTTTGTTCTAGGTAATCTTGATGATAAAGCAATTGATTTAGTTGAAAAAAGTTTTTCTAATTTTGATTTTATTGACAGACAAGATAAAAGTGACTATTTTTACCAACAGGATATTAAAGATATGAAAGAGATCACTGATGAAAAAGATGCTCGTCAGTCAATAATTCAAATGGCCTATAACTTACCAATTAAATATGGTGATGATTTGTACATGGCTCTACAGGTTTATAATGGTTTGTTAGGTGGCTTCCCTCATTCAAAACTCTTCATGAATGTTCGAGAAAAGGAGTCTTTAGCATATTATGCAACAAGTTCTTTTGATTCTTTTTCAGGTATCTTAAGAATTCGTGCAGGAATTGAAGCAGAAGATAAGAATAAGACACAGTCACTGATTAATGAGCAAGTAGAGTCAATGAAGAATGGTGAATTTTCTGAACAAGAGATTGAACAAACTAAGAAAATGCTAGCTACTTCTTACCAATTGGCACAAGATTCTGCTAGAAATTTGATTGAACAATCTTTTACCAGAACACAGTTTCCAGATAAGTATATGGAAAAAGAAGAGTGGCTCGAAGCTCTTGAAAATGTGAAATCAAAAGACATTATTTCTGTTGCTAAATTGATTAAGCTACAAGTAGTATATTTCTTGAAAGGACAGGATTCATTTGATGAAGAAGATTAATTATAAGTTAACTGGAGATATCCTTTATCAAGATAAATTAGGAAATGGTTTGGAAGTATATTACCTACCAAAGCCAGAGTATAATAAGACTTATGCGCTTTTTTCAACTAACTTTGGCTCTCTTGATACCAGGTTTATTCCTAGAGGACAGGAAGATTTTGAATTATATCCTGAAGGAATTGCTCACTTTTTAGAGCATAAGCTTTTTGAAAAAGAGGCTGGAGATGTTTTTCAAGACTTTGGTAAGCTAGGAGCAGCAAGTAATGCATTTACCAGTTTTAACCGTACTAGTTACTTATTTTCAACAAGCGATAATGTTTATGAAAATATGGAAGTATTGTTAGATTTCGTCCAAGAACCCTACTTTACTCAAGAAAGTGTTGAGCGTGAACAGGGGATAATTACCCAAGAAATTCAAATGTATCAAGATGATGCTGATTGGAAATTATATTTTGGACTTTTGCAAAACCTTTATCCGGAATCTCCACTAGCTGATGATATCGCAGGGACTCCGTCTAGTATCAGAAAAATTACTGCAGAGCAACTTTATGAAAATTATTATACATTTTATCATCCAAGCAATATGACTTTATTTATTACAGGACCTTTTGATGTAGATAAAATGGCAAGTTTTATAGGTGAAAATCAATCTAAAAAAGAATTTCCACATGCTGAGCCTATAGCGAGAGCACCATTCGTTGCAGCACCTGTAATTAGAAGATCGCAAATTCAAATGGATGTAGTAAATCCAAAGTTTGCTCTAGGATTTAGAGGACAGGATAAACTTCCAATTGATGGAAAAAAACTTTTGGAGTATCGTCTATCAAATTACCTATTATTAACAATGTTAGTAGGAAGTACAAGTAAAAGATATGAACAACTCTATAACTCTGGTTTAATTGATGACTCTTTTGATTATAGTTTTGAGATGCATGATAGATTCCATATGGCCTCATTCACAAGTGATGGGGGAAATATGGAAGATCTTGATGAGATTCTAACTTCAGCTTTAATAAGTTTCAAGTCTGATGAGGATTTCAATGCCGAGCATTTGGAGCTTATCAAAAAGGATTATTTAGGAAATTACTATCAAAGCATGAATTCTCTTGAATTTATAGCAAATCAATTTTCTTCAAATATTTACCCAGATATAACATTTTTTGACTATCCAGAGATTCTTGCCGATATTGATATTAAAAAAATTGAAATGAATGCAACCCTCTTTATTGAACAAATGGAAAAGAGTATATTTGTTATTAGTCCTAAATAGGAAGTATATTTTTGACTTTTAAAAAATCTAAAATAATTGTATACTTGAATCAGTCAATTACAAAATACAGAGAAAGGGGGACTCGATGGAATCAAAAACAGCAGGCCAGATTCTTAAAGAAAAACGAGTAGAACGTGGATGGACTATTGATGATGCAGAGCAGGCGACACGTATTAAGAAGAGATATATTATTGCTCTTGAAGACGACGATTATGATGATATCCCAGGAGACTTTTATGTCCGTGCATATATAAAGCAGTATTCAGATCGTCTAGGGACAGACTACAGTCCGTTAATCAATTATTATGAGACCGGTGAATTAATTGGAGATAAAGATGAGTCTGAGCCTTCTTTTGAAGGACAATTAGAATATGACAATAATATTGATAATAATACAAAGGTTTCTGACCAAGATAATAATAATCCTATAAATAATATTCGCAATCATTTACCGATAATCTTGTTGTCAGGAACAGCACTTCTAATATTAATAGGTGTCAGTGCTATTGTTTTCTTTAATAGACCTAAAACATCTTTACCTACAGTAACTTCTAGTTCTTCAAGTCTCGTTTCTAAAGAGGAATCTCAAAAAGAAGAGCCAAAGGAAGAGAAGAAAGAGGAAAAACCTAAAGAAGAAGTAAAAACTAAGCTTGAAGCATCAGTTGAAGGTTCTGATATGCAAGTCAAAGCGACTAATGCTCCGAATCCTTTAAATATTGAAATTTCAGTTTCTAATGGTGTTGAATCTTGGATTTCAGTTACAAATTCTGATCAAGAAAATGGTCTTGTCCTAAATTCAAGCAAAAATTCAGTAACAGCTAAACTTAGTGATAATGCTCCGAATGCTGTCATTACTTTGGGAGTCGTGCAAGGAGTTTCAATCAAGGTTGATGGACAAGAATTAGATATGTCTAAACTAGCAGATCAAATGACTGGTACTGTTAGTTTAAATATAAATTATAAAAATTAAGAAAGTAAGAGGTTTCCTTGATGGAAATGAATCTACCCAATAAGCTAACTTTGCTACGAATAATTTTAATCCCCGTATTTATTATTATTTTGTCAATACCCTCTCCAACAGATGTATTTGGGATACCATTGATGCATCTTCTGGCAGCAATCATATTCGCATTTGCAAGTGCTACTGACTGGTTGGATGGATATCTTGCACGTCGTGATAACTTAGTAACCAACTTTGGTAAATTTGCTGATCCTCTAGCTGATAAAATGCTTGTTATGACAGCTTTCATCATGCTTGTAGGTATTAGTTTTGTTCCTGCTTGGATTGCTGCAGTTATTATTTGTCGCGAGTTAGCAGTTACTGGATTACGTTTATTATTGGTTGAAAATGGAGGGGCAGTCCTTGCAGCAGCAATGCCAGGAAAGATCAAAACAGCGACTCAAATGATTTCAATCATTCTGCTTTTATTAGGATTCCATACAGTTGGAACAATTGTTCTATACATCTGCCTATTCTTTACAGTTTATTCTGGATATGAATATTTCGCGAAAAATATGCAAGTGTTTAAAGATGTGAAATAATAAAAAAGACGATTATTCGTCTTTTTTGATATACGGCTTTTGATATATTTGGAATGTACTTATTCAAGACACGTTTTTATATAATTCAAGATAATAAATTTTTTTCTCAGAAATAAAATATATAATATAAAAAATTACTAGATATTATTAATTGAGTTTATTAACAAGATTAATATCCGTAATTTTAATTTGTAAGAAAGGGGTAAGCATATGCAAGATCATACAGGAAATATAATCACGTGCCTATTTTCATTTTTTAGAAAATGCGATTAGATAAAGGTATTGAAGAATATAGAAACAAGTGTTTTCGCTTTAATATTTAGAAAATACTAATTCATTGTTTTATGAACAACCAACGTTTCACTAGAAATTAAAGCAGCTAATTTAATATTAAAGTTTAAATGTATATATTATTTCTTATATAATTATTGTTAAAGTGTAGTAAATTGTTCATAGGAGGGAAGTACATGTTTCAGATAAGTTCTAAAGTATTTTTAGTAAATTTATTGACTGAATTGATAATTTATTTTATATTTTTTTCCTTAATAATTGGGAAGAGAAAAAAAGATATCTTAATAAGAAATATTTTTTTGATTGTATTAAACTTCTTTAGTACAGTGCTCATCTATGATATATATGAATTTATTCCAACGATAATATTAATTATTAGTATATATATTATGTATCGTGAATCAAATCCAGATTATTATTTAATGAATACAGTGCTTATCTCTAGAATAATTTTTAATTTTACTACCATAGTTGTAAGAGTCATGATTCTACCATTTATAATAAATTTAAAAGTGTTGAATATTTTTATTATTAGTACCGAAAATTTTATGGTATTAATTATATTGATATTAATTTTTTATCTTTGTAGGAAATATAATTTTGCTAACATTGTTAGGGATGGAAATTACACATTATCTATCCTCTCTGTATATATATTAATCATTTTGGAAAGTTTTTTTTACTTTGGAAGAAGAACTGGTACGACTAATACGATTATCCTTGGGTTTTCTATATTTTTATTATTGCAATTAATTTTTATTATAACAATTTTTATTATTCAGATGGAAAACTCTAAGACACGAGCTAAAAGAGAGTTAATTGATAATCAACTTAATAATTTGAAATATTATACTGATGAATTAGAACAGAATCAAAGAGAATTGAATAAATTTAGACATGATTATACAAATATAATGCTAGCTCTGAAAAGTAGTTACATAGATGGTACTATTAATCTTGCGATGATTGAAGACTTTGATAGATACTCTTCCAAGTATTTTGAGGGAGAGATTGTGGATTCTATGGGAGATTTGCTTAATATAGAGGATCCATTAATAAAAGGATTTTTATTCATGAAATTAGTGCAAATGAAGCATGATAAGATAGACTATGAATTTGAATGCAAAACAACAATATCCAAAAGTAATATTGAAACCCACGATATGATAAGAATCATTGGAAATAGTATTGACAATGCTGTGCAAGAAATTTCTATAATGGGTACTGGAAAAGTAGAAATATTTATATATCAAAACTCTGAAGAACAAGAATTTCTAATTGAAAATCCGTATATGAAGAATGATTTAGATATAGATTATTACATTGAGGAAGGTAATACTAGTAAGAAGGGACATTCAGGATTTGGACTATCTAACGTTAAGGAGATATCGGAAAAATATGATAATCTCTTTGTTCAATATTCTGCTACTGAAAAATTTTCTACTAGAATAATGATTATTATGAAATAGGAGGAATTATGAGCTATCCAATAATAATATGTGAAGACAACCAATCACAATTAAATATGCTACAAGGGATTGTAGAAAATTATATTATGTTTCATGGCGAGCACTTTCGTTTAGGATTAAAATCTCAAAATCCCGATGAAGTATTAAAATATATTTCAAATTATAAACCAAATGGAGGGATTTATTTTTTAGATTATGATTTAAGTCATAACCTTACGGGAATAGATTTAGCAGAGAAGATTAGAGCAAGCGACGTGCAAGCAAAAATTATATTCATCACAACTCATGGAGAAGTGGCACCTAAGACTCTTAAAAGGAGGGTCGAACCCTTAGCTTTTATAGATAAGAACCAAGGTTTTGATGAATTTAGAGCAGAAATTGCATCTAGTTTAAGTATAGCTCAAGAAAGAATTGCTTGTGCAAATATTATACAAGGAAGAAACTTTTCATTTAAGGTGGGTAGCCAAATTTACAATATAAAATTAGATGATATATTGTTTTTTGAGCCTTCGGGAATCCCACATCGATTAGTGTTATTAACCAAAAATGCAAAATTTGAATTTTATGGTAAATTATCAGAAGTGGAGAAAACAAATCTTGGTCTGTTTAGAATAAGTAGATATTGTATAGTTAATCCTGAAAATATCACATTAATTGATTATAAGACTCGTGATGTATATTTTGATAAAAAGATAAATAGACGTTTTTCTCTAGGAAAGGGAAAAAAGTTGAAAGAAATGATAGCAAACAGGGGAGTGAGTTTGGATTATTAATTTTAAGATATCTAATATATATATTAGATATTTTTTTAATGCTATCATATGCTCTAGTTATTCAGGATTATTAAAAGTCAATTGGTGATAAGATATGATTTATCAACCAATTTTTTGATATAGTTTCATTAAATTTATAAGGAGGAAGTTATATGTTCGCAAGAAAAATTAAATTTGCAAGAAGAATTAAATGTCTAACTAAAAAACAAATAGCAGATTATTTGAATGTAAATCAAGAGGTAGTTGATAGTTGGGAAAGAGGTGAAAATTTGCCTGATTTTTATAAACTAGTCGAATTGTCAGTTTTACTTGGTTTAAGCATGGAGGTTTTACTAGGTATAATAGATTAATTTTTTTATCAATAATTATCTGAATATTAAATCAAAAGTTCAGAGGATAGTAAACTGATAAGGTCCTATAAGGTTACTATTTTTAAAGGATTAGAGTCATAATTTGAAGTAATCTAATAAATTTTAGTTAAGTTTTAAAATAAGAAAAACTCATGAAAACCACTGAAATAGATGAAGGGTAGTTCTTAAACCCTAGCAAAGGTAAAGGCTACATGCTATAATTAGAACATGAAAAAAATTCTTGAAATTCAAAATTTAACATATAAATATGAAGAGGATAGTGACAAGCTAAATCTATCAGGTGTAAGCTTTGATGTTAATGAGGGAGAGTGGATTAGCATTATCGGACGTAATGGATCTGGTAAATCAACGACAGCCCGCTTGATAGATGGTTTGATGCCTGCTTTATCTGGAACAATCATAGTTGATGGAGACATCCTGACTGAAGATAATGTCTGGGATATTCGCCGCAAAATTGGTATGGTTTTTCAAAATCCTGATAATCAATTCGTCGGAGCTACTGTTGAGGACGATATTGCTTTTGGGATGGAAAATCAACAAATTGAGCGTGATGAGATGATTAAACGTGTTGATGATGTTCTTGAACTGGTAAATATGTCAGACTTCAAGGATCGTGAGCCAGCTAGCCTATCAGGTGGACAGAAACAACGTGTAGCTATTGCCGGAGTCATCGCTCTTCGTCCAAAAATTATTATTTTAGATGAAGCAACAAGTATGCTTGATCCAAACGGTCGTAATAAGCTCATGAATGTTGTTAGAGAAATTAAAGATGAGTATGGTTTGACTGTCCTTTCAATTACACATGATCTTGATGAAGCGGTTAATTCTGATCGCATAGTAGTCATGAAGGATGGAGAAGTTGTTCGTATTGCTACTCCTGATGAGATTTTTGAAAGTGAAAATGACATGGTATCAATAGGACTTGATGTTCCATTTACTTCGAACCTTATGATAGATTTAAGAGCAAAGGGCTTTGATATCCCTGAAAAATATATGGATGAGGAAGGATTGGCTGATTATTTATGGCAATCGTATTTGAAAAAGTAGATTATGTGTACCAAATAAATACCCCTTTTGAGAATCAGGCTCTTTTCGATATTAATTTAGATATTGAAGATGGAAGTTACACAGCTCTTATAGGACATACAGGATCTGGTAAATCAACACTTTTGCAACACTTGAATGGATTAATTAAACCAACTCGTGGCAGCGTGAAAGTTTTTGATACAGTAATCACTAACGAAAGTAAAAACAAAGATATAAAACCAATTAGAAAAAGAGTGGGGGTCGTCTTCCAATTTCCTGAAGCTCAACTTTTTGAAGAAACTGTCCTTAAGGACGTAGCCTTTGGTCCACAAAATTTCGGAATTTCTAGTGTTGAAGCTGAAAAAATTGCTCGTGAAAAATTAGCTTTGGTTGATATTGATGAGGAATTATTTGAACGTTCACCATTTGAATTATCTGGAGGGCAAATGCGCCGTGTAGCAATAGCTGGGATTTTAGCTATGAATCCTGATGTATTAGTTCTTGATGAACCAACAGCAGGTCTTGATCCGAAAGCTAGAATTAAAATGATGGAATTATTTTATAGTCTTCACAAAAAAGATAATTTGACAACAGTCCTTGTAACTCATTTAATGGATGATGTGGCAGATTATGCAGATTATGCTTATGTTTTAGATAAGGGGCGCGTGGTGAAGTCAGGTGTTCCTAGTGATGTATTTCAAGATGTGGATTTTATGAAGAAAAATCAGCTAGGGGTTCCTAAAGCAACTGATTTCGCATTAAAACTTACTGAAAAAGGTGTAAATTTTGATCATCTTCCAATAACAAGAAAAGAATTAGTTAATATGTTGGAGGATAAGATTCATGGATAAAATAATTATGGGTCGATACATACCTGGTGATTCAATAATTCACAGGATGGATCCTCGAAGCAAGCTACTTGCAATGTTTGCTTTTGTATTTGTAATTTTTATGGCAACTGATCTAGTTGGATATGGAATTTTATTTGCCTACACTGTATTAGCAGTAGTTCTTTCAAAAATAAAAATTTCTTATTACTATACTGGTTTAAAACCAATGTTTGGATTAATTATTTTCACAGCTTTATTCCAAATATTGTTTACCGCAAGTGGAGAAACTATTTTTAAATTCTGGATTATCAATATTACGACAGGTGCCCTAATGAATGCCCTCTATATGTCACTAAGGTTAATCTTGATAATAATTCTAAGTACAGTTCTTACGCTAACAACAGCACCATTAACACTCGCAGATGGTGTTGCTACTGGACTTGCGCCACTAAAAAAAATAGGAGTCCCAGTTTACGATATTGGTCTGATGCTTTCAATAAGCCTACGTTTCATTCCTACATTGATGGATGATACAACAAGAATTATGAATGCTCAAAGATCAAGAGGGATGGATTTTGGAGAAGGAAACCTAATCCAAAAAATTAAAAGTGTTATTCCTATCCTAATTCCTTTGTTTGTTTCAAGTTTTAAGAGGGCGGATGATTTGGCAATTGCTATGGAAAGTCGAGGTTTCCAAGGTGGAGACAATAGAAGCAAGTACCGTATTTTAAAATGGCATTTTAGAGATACCGCTTTAATATTATCGATAGTTGTTTTGATGGCTATTTTATTCATGTGGAATGGTTTTATAAAATAAAAAAGTATTTGATAAAAGAGGAGATATGATGACTACAAAAATGAATGCACAAGAAATTATTCAATTTATTGGAAATGCCGAAAAGAAAACACCTGTTAAAGTAACTTATAAAGGGAATTTAAAAGGTGATTTAAGTAAAGTACAAAATTTTGATTCAATTGTTAAAGATGGATTTGGAATTGTATTTGGTGATTGGGCAGATGTAAAACCATTGCTTGAAAATCTAAAAGCAGATGAATATGTAATTGAAAATGATGCTCGTAATTCAGCTGTTCCTTTACTGGATAAAAAAGAAATTAATGCACGTATTGAACCAGGTGCAATTATTCGTGACCAAGTCGAAATTGGGGATAACGCAGTTATTATGATGGGTGCAGTTATCAATATTGGTGCTGAAATTGGTGCAGGGACAATGATTGATATGGGAGCTATTCTTGGCGGTCGAGCTATCGTAGGTAATAATAGTCATATTGGTGCAGGAGCTGTTCTTGCAGGCGTTATTGAGCCAGCTAGCGCAGAACCAGTTCGTGTTGGTGATAACGTTCTTGTAGGAGCTAATGCTGTAGTCATTGAAGGAGTTCAAATAGGTGACGGAGCAGTAGTAGCAGCAGGAGCAATCGTAACTGAGGATGTACCTGAACGTGTCGTAGTTGCAGGAGTTCCAGCAAGAATTATTAAAGAAATTGATGAAAAAACTGAAGCGAAAACAGCATTAGAAGACGCTTTGAGAAACTTATAAAAATTAAAACTTCCTTGAATATTTATAATTAATAGTATTAATTTTAGGACATGGAGAATGCTATGTTAAGAAATCAAGAAATAGATGATTATATTGCCCAAAGTTCAGCAACAAAAGAGCAAAAAAAGTATTTTGAATTTGCTAGAAATAAAGTCCATGAAATTTGGCCGACAACTGTAGAAAAAATAAGTTATGCCATGCCAGCTTTTTACCCAGATGAAAAGGCAAAAGGAATACAACTACTTATTTATCTAAGCTTAAATAAAAAATGGTTAGGTTTTTATCCTATGCCAGCTTTTATTTATGCAAATGAGTCTTTGCTAAATGAACTGAATTTAAATTTCTCAAAGGGAGCAATTCAAATACCTTATGATACAAGTAAAGATATCTTAACAGATTTGCTAGAGAGAGCGATTGAGTTTAATGGTCGTAAATATTTAGAGGATAAGTAATATGATTGATTTAATAAAAACTAGAAGAGAACTTCATCAAATTCCAGAGATTGGTCTTGAAGAGTTTGAAACTCACAAGTATTTGATGGAAAAAATAGGTAAAATTGCTGAAAAAAATAATTTTACTGAAATTCGAACATGGAATACAGGTATTTTGGTTATGCTTCATGGAAGTGATCCTGAGAAAACGATAGGCTGGAGAACTGATATTGACGGTCTACCTATTGTTGAAGAAACAGGTTTAGAGTTTAAGTCAATCCATGAAGGTCGAATGCATGCTTGTGGCCATGATTGCCATATGACAATTGCCTTGGGCCTTCTTGATCAGTTATCTCTTGAGCAACCTAAGAACAATATGCTTTTCCTTTTTCAGCCAGCTGAGGAAAATGAAGCCGGTGGTATGCTTATGTATAAAGATGGAGCATTTGGTGACTGGCTTCCTGACGAATTCTATGGTCTTCATGTTAATCCAGATTTGCCGGTTGGTACCATTGCTTCTAACAATAATACCCTGTTTGCAGGGACTTGTGAGATTGAGATAACTTTTAAGGGTCTTGGTGGACATGCTGCTTTTCCACACAATACACGTGATGCCCTTGTGGCAGCAGCAACATTTGTTACTCAGGTTCAAACGGTTGTTAGTAGAAATGTTAACCCTATTGAGGGAGCAGTAGTAACTATCGGAAGCTTTCATGCTGGAAATACGCATAATATAATTTCAGAAGTAGCAACTGTTAAAGGAACCATCCGCACTCTAACAGCAGAGATGAATGAATTGACTCAAAAACGAGTTCGTCAAATTGCTGAAGGTGTAGCAATGAGTTTTGATTTAGATGTTGAAGTTTCTTTGAATCAAAAAGGCTATTTGCCAGTTGAGAATAATCTAGAGTTAGCAGATAATTTGATGTCCTTCTTTAATGAAGAGGAAGGGGTGAATCTCTTAGATGTCCTTCCAAGCATGACAGGAGAGGATTTTGGCTATCTTCTTCATCAAGTACCGGGTGTTATGTTCTGGCTTGGAATTGACAGTCCCTATGCACTTCACCACCCTAAAATGTCTCCAGATGAAAAAGCTCTGTCATTTGGAGTTGAAAATATTGCAAAATTTTTAAAGAGTAGAATTTAGAAAGTATATTATGAAAAAAACACATTATCGGTCATGGATCCCTAAAAGAAAAGTTGTTATTTTTCTTGCAGTAAGTTTATTTCTACTTCTCTTGCCATTAATCTATGATTTTGGACAATTAGCAAATATTCTCATGTGGGTAGCAGCTGTTCCTGCTATTATCATGACTTTTAAACTTAGCTTGACCTATAACGCATTCTCGCCTAGTGGTGGAAACTATCAAGATAAAATTTATAATCTTGCCGCTCAAGAGTTTGATCTTGAAGAGGGGAAAGTATTGGATGTGGGTACTTTAAGCGGAGCACTTCCAATTAAGTTAGCTAAGAAAAATCCTAAAATTACCATTGAAGGTGTAGATCACTGGCGAGACGATGCGCTTATCAAAAGAAGAGACAACAAAAAAAAGAAAAATAAAAAAAATCGTCAGCCATTACTTTCAGGTGATGAAGAATGTCGACAAAATGCTGAACTTGAAGGAGTGAGCCTCAAGCAAGTTAAATTTTCACGTGTTCATATAAACCGACTTCCATTTAAGGATGGAGCATTTGATGGGTTAACAAGCGTGCTGACTTATCAGCAAGCAGCCGGTGAAAAAAATGAAAATCTAGTTTACGAATCATTACGTACTCTACGTGTCGGTGGTGAGTTTGTTCTAATTGATCAGTTCAAAGATAGAAATGCTTTTGGAGATTTTGATAAATTTATTAAAGATATGGATGTTTCAGAAATTGAAATTATTCCTTTAGAAGAAAAAATTGATTTACCATGGATCTTAAAACTAAAAAGCAATTTGGGAAATGTTGTCATCCTTAAAGGTATAAAATAAAAAAATCTACTTCCTTTAATTTGGGAGTAGATTTTCCATTTATACTATGATAATTTTTTGAAACTTCTTACTGTCACTAATATTGTAGGTATTAAGACCAATATACTTCCTATCCAAGCTGCGGGGTTGGAAGCTACAACAATTGTATAGCTCATCTTATGGACACCATATATAGCAACTCCAGCCCTCATAAATAATTCCATAAATCCTGCTAATGTCGGGATTTTACTATTTCCAAGACCTTGAATTGTACCTCGAGTAGAAAATAAAATTGCTAAAAGCCAGTAAAAGGCACCATTAATAATATAGTATTGTTTAGCCATATTAATTACAGCTGTTTCACTTGATGATATAAAAACAGTTGTGATTTGGTGGTTAAAAGTAATTAATAAAATGGCATAAATAATTCCCCAGATTACTGAAATTAAGGTAGCTTGTTTCAATCCAGAGATTATTCGTTTATATTTTTGGGCACCGTAGTTTTGTGCAGCAAATGTCGACATGGCAAGTCCGATTGAAATCATGGGAAGCATTGCAAATTGATCGACTTTACTTACTATTGATTGTGTAGCCACTGCGTTAGTCCCTAAGGTGTTTAAGGCGATTTGGAGGGTAATGCTCCCAATAGCAATAATACTTGACTGAAAGCCCATTGGAAGGCTCAGGCGAGCGTGCTCTTTAAATTCATTTTTATCAAACTTAAGATACTCTGTAGGGAAATATAGTTCGGGAACTTTTTTCGAGATATGATAGACCAAGTAACAAACCGAAATTGCTTGAGCAGTAACCGTCGCGATACTAGCACCTGCAATACCCCACCCAAGACCTAAAATGGCGGTATATTCCAATATAATATTTGCTATGCTTGAAATAACTAAGGCATACAGTGGAGTTTTTGAGTCTCCAAGAGCTCTCAAGGCGTTTGATAGAAAGTTAAATAAGTTAGCGAAAATCATCCCACCAAGCATGAAAGTCATAAAAGTTTTAGCACCCTCAAATATTTCATCAGGAGTCTGCATCAATTTAAGAAGTGGTCCAATAAAAATTACAGATAGGACACTTAAAATTAGAGAGGCAACTACGGTAAACACAAGACCGGTAGCAAAAGACTTTTTGACATCCTGAAAATGCTTTGCACCAAAACGTTGGGCAGTTACAATAGTTAATCCACTTGTCAATCCTTGAGCAAAGCCTACAATTAAAAAGTTAACTGCACCTGTAGCACCGACACTGGCTAATGCTAGTTTACCCAGAGTCTGACCAACTATAATTGTATCTGTAGTGTGATATAATATCTGGAAAAAATTTCCCAATAAAAGAGGGAGAGTAAATAAAATCAGTCCTTTAGAAATATTTCCCTTCGTTAAATCATTCATTTAAGTGTTTCTCCTTTCACATATTTTGTAGATGGTTCTATAAGATAAACTGACTTTAAATATAGTAATTATGAATATATTATCAGCCAAGCAATAAAATTTTTGAATTATATGTGTAGTTCAGTACCATTTTATAACAGCAAAATGGACCAACCGAGGTCAGTCCATTTTTACTACTTAATTAAATTAAGCTTTTGTTACGTTAACCGCTTGAGGTCCGCGTTGTCCGTCTTCAACGTCGAATTCAACTGCTTGACCTTCTTCGAGAGTTTTGAATCCATCAGTTTGGATAGCAGAGAAATGTACGAATACATCTTTACCATCTTCAGCTGTGATGAAACCAAAACCTTTTTCTGGGTTAAACCATTTAACAGTACCTTGTGCCATGTGAACACACTCCTAAAAATTTATTTGTATCTCTTTAGCCTTAAAAGTGTGTAACATTGAATCTTTTTACAGAATGCAACAAGCACCGATTTAATTCTTAAATAAAATACAAATTTAGTGTATCATATATAATATGAAAAAGAAAGCAATAACTAGAGAAAATATGCAAAAGGCTCTGAAAAGTCAAAAAAATTCAGAAAAGTCTTTACAAGAATCTTACTTAAATAAAAGATTTCTTGAAAATCAGCAAGTAAAAGATAGTAATATTATCGCATTGTTTATGTCTATGCCTTTTGAATTTGATACTACTTATATTAGAAAGCGACTATTAGAGAAAAATAAGATGGTTGTTATTCCAAAGGTAATTGATAAGGGATTGATGAAATTCTACACTTATGATGAAGATAAATTAGAATTATCAAAATTTGGAATTTGGGAACCGGTAGGATTAGATTCAGTGATACCGGATTTAATTCTCGTACCAGGCTTAGCATTTGATAGGGAAGGATATCGAATAGGTTATGGTGGGGGATTCTATGATCGATATTTAGAAAATTATCATGGGGAGACTATAAGTCTTGCCTTTGACTTTCAAAAACAAGATTTCCAAGTAGAGAATTTTGATATGAAAGTGAAAAAAATCTATTTTTATGATAGAAAAGAGGAAAAATGACAAATTTAAAAAAATATTTTAATCCTAATCACAAGGTGACTTATATCATCACGGCTATTACAACAATTGTTTTTGTATACATGTTGATTGTGTATGGTCCTGATGGTATGACATCACCTGTTGCATTAATAAAATCAGGCGCTCTGTGGGGAGGAGTAATAAGCTCGCCTTTTGATTTATGGCGTCTTATAACTCCGATATTTGTTCACATTGGTTTTTCGCATTTTTTGTTTAATATTTTCGCAATCTATTTTATCGGTGCACAGGTTGAAGAAATATTTGGATCATTTCGTTTCTTTATTCTTTATATGTTTTCTGGAATATTTGCAAATGCCATGTCACTGTATTTTAGTCCAGATACAATATCTGCTGGAGCATCAACATCAATATTTGGAATGTTTGCAGGAGTTGTAGCACTTGGTTACATAGCTAATAATTCAGCATTTAGAGAAGTAGCAAAAGGATATTTAGCTTTAATAGTGTTTAACTTAGTTTCGAATTTATTTGAAGTCAATGTAAGCTTGTTAGGTCACATAGGAGGAGTAATAGGAGGAATATTACTTGCTTTTGCAATTCCATATAATTATCCAGGAATGAGAAATTCTAAAGGGGTTCGGTTTATCGCTTTAGTAATATATTCAACTCTTCTAATGTTCTTTTGCATATTTTCAATTTACAGATAAAATATATTAATACAGCCTGTCAATGATTTTAGGCTGTTTTTTTGTGTTTTTTAACAACATGTTTCTTAAAATAGTACAAGTTTTATGAAAACGCTTGAAAACCTATATTTAGCAACAGGCTGTGGTATATACCAATTTTTATAAAATCAGAAAGTGTTATTTTATCATTTTTCGTTATAGTTTGTATATATAGCTTTATAGCTTTTTATATTAATTTAAAAGAATGCAATAAAATTATTTTATGTTTTCGTAAGCGTTTGCACTTTCAATATTCTGTGATATGATAAGTGTAGATGAAAAACGCATCTGAAAAATGGTTTGAAAAAAAGAAAGGAGAATAATTCACATATGGATGACGCACAACTTGAAATCATCATGCCACTTATTATGTATGGTGGTGAAGCGAAGTCTAATGCAATCGAAGCTATAGCAGCAGCTAAGGTAGGAGACTTCGATAAAGCACAAGAAAAGCTTGATGCAGCAGGTAAAGCAATTGTGGAAGCTCACCACGGGCAAACTGATCTTTTAACTAAGGCAGCAAATGGTGAAGAAGTGCCACTAAATATTTACATGGTTCATGCACAGGACCACTTAATGACGGGAATTGCCTTTGTAGATTTAGCAAAAGAAATTGTTGAACTTTACAAGGTTATTAATTAATATATTTTATTAAAGGAGTATTTTTATGGACAAAATTTCTGCATGGCTCGAGAAACATCTCGTACCAATTGCTGCTAAGATTGGTTCTGAGAAGCACTTAGTAGCTTTACGTGATGCCTTTATTGGCACAATGCCTGCTGTAATGGCAGGATCAATTGCAGTAATGATTAATGCAATTATTCGTGACATTCCAAAACAGTTTTGGCCTGATTACGATGCAAGTACTGTTCCAGTTATTCGCGAAATTATTGGAGTAAATGGATTTGTATGGAATGGTACACTTGCAGTCATTGGGTTAATGTTTGCTTTCTCTTGGGGATATAATCTAGCAAAAGCTTACAAGACTAATGAGCTTGCTGGAGGAATTGTCAGTGTGGCTGCTTTTATTCAAGGTATTGCATTTGCATATTCAGACACATTAGAAACTAAACTTCCTTCATCAGTTGTAGATGCTATTAACACAACAGGTGCTGACGGAGGTTGGTCTGCTACTGCTGATAGTATTTCTAAAGGTGGATGGGGATGGCTTAAACTTGGTCATTTGGATGCAAGAGCATATTTCACAGTAATGATTATCAGTACTATTGCTGTTCTTATATTCAGTAAATTAATGAATAAGAATATTACAATCAAAATGCCTGATTCAGTACCACCTGCAGTATCTAAAGCATTTGCTGCAATAATTCCAGCGACAGTTGCAATTTATGTTGTTGCAATTATCAACTTTATTGTTACAAAATTTACAGATGGTCAGTTGATTATTGATCTCATTCAAAAATATCTTGCTGAACCATTCTTGGGTCTATCTCAAAGCTTAGCTTCAGTATTGATTGTATCATTCTTTGTACAGTTGTTCTGGTTCTTCGGAATTCATGGACCAAATGTTTTTGCACCAGTTTTAGATGGTATTTGGCAACAAGCATTACTTATCAACGCTAATATTGTTGAAAAAGGATACAATGGTGTTTCTGGACAAAAAGGTGTATTAGATGCTGTTAAAGATGGTAAAGCATATATTTGGACTCGTGGATCATTTGATGCTTATGCATGGTTTGGTGGATCTGGTGGTACTTTAATGCTACTTATCGCAATCTTTATATTCTCAAAACGTGCGGATTATAGAGAGGTAGCTAAACTTGGTATTGCACCTGGACTATTTAACATAAATGAACCAGTTATGTTTGGACTTCCAATCGTATTCAACGCTATCATGTTTATTCCATTTATTTTGGCGCCTATCGTGGCAACAACAATTGGATGGGTAGCAACTTACTTTGGATTAGTTTATCCGGTATCAGTACAGATTCCTTGGGCTACACCGCCGATTCTTTACTCATTCCTTGCAACTGCAGGTGACTGGCGTGCTCCAATCGTTACAATCGTATGTATGCTTGCATCATTTGCAATCTGGGCTCCGTTTGTAATTTCAGCAAACAAAATTCAAGAAACTGATATTTAAAAATCTTATAAAGGTTGACTACGGTCAGCCTTTATTTAATAATAGTACTAAATATCATAGTAGAAGGAGAAAATATGGTTGCGTGGGGTTATGCTATACTTACAATTGCTGGCCTAATGATAATGTATCAAAGATGGTTTTTAGGTTTCATACTATTTATTTTTGGTATTAGTATTATTTTAAAAGGTAAGAAGATAGAGGAAAAATATGGAAATAAAAAGAAAGATTAAAGTCCCTCAGAGCTTTATTTTCAGTAAAATTATTGAGTCTGGTCTTTATGACATTGAGAAACATACGGGATTTCGTCCAAGTTTAAAAGAATTAAATAATTATGAGTACACCAAAGAATTTGGAAAGAATCAGTCTGGACGTATTAAGTTCGATCAAGTGACTAAACCCGAAGTCTACGCTTTTTCAACCTATACAAATAGAGCTACTTATCATACTCGCTGGGAACTGCATCCTCAAAATGATGGGACAACTGAAGTTGTTATTAGCGAGAAACAAGATTCAAATGGTTTTTTTCAAAAAACAAATGACTTTCTAACTGGGATTTCACTAGGTTGGTTGAAAAAAAGACAAATGAATGCCATTGTTGATAGCATTAGTCATTCATATAATGGTCAATAAAACAAAGGGATATTTCAATAAGGAATAGGTAGTATAGACAATATTGTTTATACTATTTTATTTTTCACAAGTTTGTTATAATTAAAGGCAGAACTCGTTAGGAGAAGTGACATGAATAGAAAATTAATCAAAAAAGAAGCTAAGGATTTTGTTAGACAAAATCTTAAATATAGCATTAGTTTATGGTCTCTAACAATTGTGCTCTCATACATAAGTGGGACAATTGGATATAAAATAGATGCTTATATTGACGGTGATGCCCCATTAACTTTGAACATTTTATCGTTATTAGTAGCCATTGCAGTTTTCATTACTAGAAGTAGTGCGAATTACGTAACTTTGGATAACTTAAGATTTGGTCGTCCGACAGGAAAAGCATTCCAACAACAATCTGAAATTTTAAGTAGTCAATATTTTTGGCCAAATGTAGGGATTTCTTTGATAGTAGGAGCCTATATGATATTTTGGGGAATCCTTTTTGCGCTGTGTGTCCTAGTTTTATCTTTTATAAGTAGTCCTAATATACCAAATTGGCTCTCAGTGTCTTTGATTGTGATTTTTGCCATCGGTGGAGTAATTTTATATACATCAAAAGTTATCTCATATATTCAAGCAACGAATGTATACAAAGATGCAATTGATAATGGTATCAAGCTTTCTTGGAGGCAGGCTATTAAAAGAAGTCAAGTCCTTATGTATGGCAGAAAACTAGATTATGTAATATTCAACCTGAGCTTTGTACTTTGGGGACTTTTAGTATTAGTTACTCTCGGATTAGCATCTTTCTATGTTCTTCCATATATGCAGACAGCAAACCAAAATTATTATATAAAGCTAAGAGAAGAAAAATTGACAGCTGGATTATAATTAATAAATAATAATGAAAAAGTGAAGATTAATCTATTTTGAAAATATGATTGAGTCTCACTTTCTTTTTTTGATATAATTAGTAAACAAAATCGTATTTAGTATTGGAGAATAAAAATGAAAATTCGTGGATTTGAAGTAATCTCAGCTTTTGCTGATAAAAATATAAATTTACCTGAACGTTCAACTGAACATTCGGCAGGTTATGATATAGAGGCATCAGAAAATACTGTATTAAAACCAGGTGAAATTAAACTCATACCAACTGGACTAAAAGCTTATATGCAGGCAGGGGAAGTGCTCTACCTTTTTGATAGAAGCAGCAACCCACGAAAAAAAGGGCTTGTTCTAATCAACTCCGTAGGTGTAATAGACGGAGATTATTATAATAATCCTAGTAATGAAGGAGCTATATTTGCTCAAATGAAGAACATTAGTGATGAAGACGTATTAGTTGAAAAAGGAGAACGAGTAGTTCAGGGTGTATTTATGCCATTTTTAGTTGCGGATGGAGATAATGCCCAAGGAGAGCGCACAGGTGGTTTTGGAAGTACTGGAAAATAACAAATGAAGGAAATTCCTGAATTTTTAGTTTTTAATACTACACATCCAGAATCTTATTTATTAAAAGACTTACGAAAAAAGAATGAAGCAGTGAGTTTTGCTAAATTTGAAGGTAAGGGACTTCTTTATCGCTCTCAAAAAGTAAATCTACCTTTCGAGATTATTAGAAACACAAGGACATTATCAGGAAGTTTAGAAATTTTCCTTGATGATGGTAATAATAGCAATATACGGACTTATAGTGAATTGAGTAAAGCTGAAAAGTTGGGATTTTGGAGCTATCATTATAAAGTATATAGGAAGACACATGAAGTTAATCCAGTAGCTAATTTTGACATTGAAAAATGGGAAGCAATAGTTAAAGATGAATATTTTCTTCCAGATTTATCCTCTGTGTTTTATGATAATGGTAATATTTCTGGCGTTTTGATTTCATACAAATCTAATGAAGCTAACAGTATAGAAATAGGATACTTATACGCTGAAAAAATAGATGTTTTGAAAATTCTCTTGAATAATCTTGCTTTAAAAGCTAATACTATAGGGGTCGAAAGCTTTAAAGATTTTGAAGTAGACGATACTTACCCGTTATTGTGGGATTTATTTAAAAAAGAGAATGTAAAAGATAGTGAAGAAGTCCTGATAACTTATCGAATTTTGTAATTTAGAAAGAAGGATAATTTGGCAAAAAAAGCAAAATCAACATTCATTTGTCAAAATTGTGGCTACCATTCCCCAAAATATTTAGGACGATGTCCTAACTGTGGTGAATGGAATAGTTTTTTGGAAGAAATTGAAGCTGAGCCGGTTAAGAATGCTCGTGTCAGTTTAACAGGTGAAAAATCTCGTCCTATGAAGCTTGATGAAGTAGAGACACAACACACTTTACGTGTAGAGACTGATTTAGACGAATTTAATAGAGTTTTAGGTGGTGGAGTTGTACCAGGAAGCTTGGTTCTAATTGGTGGAGACCCAGGGATTGGTAAGTCAACACTTTTACTTCAGGTTTCAACTCAACTTGCCAATCGAGGACGAGTTTTGTATGTGTCAGGTGAAGAAAGTGCTCAACAAATAAAACTAAGGGCAGAGCGACTTGGTGATATCAATAGTGATTTTTACCTCTATGCAGAAACGAATATGGTCAATATACGTGCTGAGATTGAAAGAATGCAGCCTAATTTTGTGATTGTAGATTCTATACAAACAATTATGTCGCCAGAAATAAGTAGTGTACAAGGAAGTGTAAGTCAGATAAAAGAAGTTACTGCAGAACTAATGCAGTTAGCTAAAATGAATAATATTGCAATATTTATTGTTGGTCATGTCACTAAAGAAGGTAATCTAGCAGGACCAAGGATGCTTGAGCACATGGTTGATACTGTACTTTATTTTGAAGGAGAAAGACAGCATACTTTTAGAATCTTAAGGGCAGTAAAAAATAGGTTCGGATCAACTAATGAAATTGGTATTTTTGAGATGCAATCAGTTGGTTTAGTTGAAGTAACAAACCCATCAGAGGTCTTTTTGGAAGAACGCCTTGCAGGTGCAACTGGATCAGCAATTGTTGTATCAATGGAAGGTACTAGACCAATATTAGTTGAAATACAAGCCTTAGTTACACCGACTGTGTTTGGAAATGCTAAACGAACAACAACAGGCCTTGACTTTAATAGAGTTAGCCTGATTATGGCAGTTCTCGAAAAAAGAGCAGGATTATTGCTACAAAATCAAGATGCCTACCTTAAGTCGGCTGGTGGTGTAAAACTTGATGAACCAGCTATTGACCTTGCAGTAGCGGTAGCTATCGCTTCAAGTTATAAGGAAGAGCCTACCGAAGCGGATGCGGCTTTTATTGGCGAAATTGGTTTAACAGGAGAAATTCGACGAGTAAACAGAATTGAAAGTCGTATAAACGAAGCAGCTAAACTTGGGTTTAAGAAAATTTATGTACCAAAAAATTCTTTAACAGGATTAAAAGTACCTGATACAATTCAGGTTATAGGAGTTACCACGCTAACAGAAGTTCTAGGAAAAGTATTTGGATAAATATGTTTGAGAGAATCAGATTTTATGTTCTGATTCTTTTAATTTATTTTTAAGAATTTTATTTTATATTTAAATCTATAAAATCAGCTAAAACACTGATTATATAAGTATTTAAATTGTTTTTATGGTAAAATTATACTGTACAAAAAATAAAAAGGAGGTACCTATGAGGCGATTAATTATACAAGTTTTAATGGTTGTAATTGGAGCAGCAGTAGGAAGTTCATTCTTACCGTATTTATGGTCTGCATTGAATCAAACTAAACTTGAAAACAACAACGTAGTTAATAGTATTATTGGTGCAATTATTTTTCTATTATTATCATTTATTTTTAATAAATCTATTCTACGTGCCCTTTCAAAGTTGGATGAAGATATTAGCAAGTTAAATTTGCAGAAGTTCGCATCTAATCTTACAGGAACTCTATTAGGTTTGGTGGCAGGAGCGATTGCAAGTGTCGCACTTTGGGCACTCAATATCCCATTTGTCAGTACAGTTGGGCCATTGATCCTTATGTCCGGTTTCGCCTATGTGGGTTATCGAGTATTTGCTCGTCGTGGTAAAGAAATTTTTGCCATGTTTAGTCGTAAAAAACCTGTAGTTATTGAAGAAAATGAAGTTGAAGAAAATAATAAAGTTACCCAAGTAGAAAATTATAAATTACTTGATACAAGTGCAATTATCGATGGTCGAATTATCGATGTTCTAAAAACTGGTTTTGTTGATGGAACTATCTTAATTCCAAACTTTGTGGTTTTTGAATTACAGCTAATTGCAGATAGCAATGATAAACTTAAACGTGCCAAGGGAAGACGCGGATTAGACCTAGTAAATGATATTCAAAAGCTTAAAAATATTAAGGTTGAAACTACTGATAAGGATTATGATGATATTCATGAAGTGGATACTAAGTTATTAAGACTGGCAACAGAGCTTAAGGGAAGTTTGATAACGAACGATTATAACTTGAATAAAGTAGCTGAAATCCAGCGTGTGCCAGTTTTAAATATTAATGAATTAGCAAATGCAGTCAAGCCCCAAGTTGTGGTTGGTGAAGAACTTAAAGTTACTATTGTTAAAAAAGGTAGTGAAAGACATCAAGGTATTGGATATATGCCTGATGGAACTATGATTGTTGTAGAAGACACTGATAATATGATTGACGAGACTGTTGATGCTGAAGTTACTAGTGCACTTCAAACTAATGCAGGTCGTATGATTTTTGCTAAATTAGTTTAGTCTTAGAAACTGGGTGACAAATGAAATATGATGCGATAGTCTTAGTGGCAGGTTCTGGAAAAAGAATGGGAATAGGTAAAAATAAAATATTCTTAAAGATTGATGATAAACCTATCTTTCAATATTCACTCGACTTGTTCAAAACTGATGTTGACTGTCAAAAAATAATTTTAGTTGGTAAGAAAGAAGAGCAGGTCATGTTTACTTCTTACTTGACAGAGAATATAGTTTTTGCCGTTGGTGGTCAAGAACGACAAGATAGCGTGAGAAATGCATTGAAACTAGTTGGATCAGATTATGTCATGATTCATGATGGAGCTCGCCCATTTATAAATCAGAGTGAACTCAATAGATTAAAGGAAAAACCGAATTCTATTTTGGCTGTTCCTGTTAAAGATACAATTAAACAAGTAAATTCAGATGGAAAGATAGAACAAACTATTCCACGCGATACTCTATTTGCGGCTCAAACTCCCCAATGTTTCCAAAGTGCTTTAATAATTAATGCTCATAGGAAGGCCTTTGAAAATAACTTTTTAGGCACTGATGATGCAAGCCTGATTGAGGAATTTGAAGAAATTTCAGTCTCTATCGTAGAAGGCTCTTATAATAATATAAAGGTTACTACGCCTGAGGATATCCTCATGGCTCGCTTGATTAAGGAAAGGATGTAAATTAATGGCTGATAACAGAATGAAATATGTGATTGATTCTAATATGCAATTTCCGCTTGTGGAACTTTATTTAGAGGCTGGCGAAAGTGCTTATATCCAACGTGGAAGTATGGTCTATCACAGTCCAGGAATCAAGTTGTCTACTACTTTAAATTCTAAAGGCTCAGGACTTGGTAAACTTGTAGGAGCGATGGCTAGAAGTGTAACAAGTGGCGAGAGTATGTTTTTAACTCAAGTTTCTTCAACTTCGGATAGTGGTAAACTTGCTCTTGCACCTAATACTCCTGGTCAGGTTATGGCTCTTGAATTAGGCAGTGAGCAATATAGGCTCAATGATGGAGTATTTCTTGCCCTAGATGGAAGTGCTCAATATACTATGCAAAGACAGAGTGTTGGCAGAGCTGTATTTGGTGGACAAGGTGGTTTCTTTATCATGACTACAGAAGGTCAAGGGACTCTCCTTGTAAATTCCTTTGGTTCTATTAAGGAAATTGATCTTTCAAATGATGAGATAACAATTGATAATGCTCATGTTGTAGCATGGAGTACAAGTCTTGACTATGATATTCGCTTGGAAAATGGATTCATGCAAAGTATTGGTACTGGTGAGGGAGTAGTAAACACTTTCAGAGGTACTGGTAAGATTCTTGTACAAAGTCTCAATGTTGAATCATTCGCTAATGTTCTAAGTTCGTATATTGCTACAGGTAATTAATATGAATATTAAAATTGGACAAGGATACGATGTTCACGAGTTAGTCGAAAATCGTGAATTGATTATTGGAGGAGTTAATATTCCTCATGATAGAGGTTTATTAGGTCATAGTGATGCGGATGTTCTTTTGCATGCTATTACGGATGCAATTATTGGAGCCCTTGGATTAGGTGATATTGGTCATGCATTTCCGGATACAAATCCAGAGATTGCAGGTATCGCATCAACCAAAATCCTCTCAGATACTTATGGCAAGATGATAGATAAAGGATTTGTTATTGGAAACGTTGATGCTACTATTATGGCTGAGCAACCAAAAATGAAACCCCATTTAGCTAAAATGAAAAAGAATATTGCTCAAATACTACATACATCAGAAGAAAATATTAATGTAAAAGCTACTACAACAGAAAAATTAGGATTTGTGGGTCGTGAAGAAGGAATGGCCTGTGAAGCGGTTGTTTTAATTGTAAAATCTTAACTTGCTTAAGCTTTTGTGTTATACTATTCTATGCTAAAAAGTAAAAGGTTAAATTAGTTTAGCCTTTTATATTTTATATTTGTACAAATTGGAGGAAAAATGTCAGATAAAATTCGTGTGCGTTATGCACCATCACCAACGGGACTTTTACATATTGGAAATGCTCGTACAGCATTATTTAACTACTTATTTGCTCGTCACCACGGTGGTGAATTCATCATCCGTATAGAGGATACAGACCGTAAACGTCATGTCGAAGATGGTGAACGTAGCCAATTAGAAAACCTTGCTTGGTTAGGAATGGATTGGGATGAAAGTCCACAAAATCCAAATGAAAAATATGGACCATATCGTCAATCAGAACGTTTAGATATTTATCAAAAATATGTTGATGAACTTTTGGAATCAGGTAAAGCTTATAAATCATATAAAACTGAAGAAGAAATTGCCGCTGATCGTGAAGCTCAAGAAGCAAAAGGTCTTCCGCCTGTTTACGTGAGCGAATATAAAGGAATGACAGAAGAAGAAATTGCATCTTATATTTCTGAACGTGAAGCACAAGGCATTGAACCGACTGTTCGTATAAAAGTTCCTGAAGGATCAATTTACAAGTGGGATGATATTGTTAAAGGTGAAATCGAGTTTGAAGGTAAGAATATTGGCGGTGACTGGGTAATTCAAAAACGTGATGGATACCCAACATATAATTTTGCCGTAGTAGTTGATGATCATTTAATGGATATTAGCCATGTTATTCGTGGAGATGACCATATCGCCAATACTCCTAAACAACTTATGATTTATGAAGCGTTAGATTGGGAAGCACCAAAATTTGGTCATATGACTCTTATCATCAATAGTGAAACAGGTAAGAAACTTTCAAAACGTGATACAAACACGCTTCAATTTATTGAAGATTATCGTAAAAAAGGTTTCATGAATGATGCAATCTTTAACTTCGTTGCATTACTTGGATGGAATCCTGGTGGAGAAGAAGAAATTTTCTCTAAGGATGAATTGATTAAATTATTTGACGAAAGTCGCTTAAGTAAATCACCAGCAGCTTTTGACCAAAAGAAACTTGAATGGTTGGATAATCAATATATTAAGAATGCTGACTCAGAAGTAGTATTTGAACTTGCAAAACCTTTCTTAGAAGAAGCAGGACGCTTAGACGAAAAATCACCATATCTTGTTGATTTATATAAACCTCAACTTAAATATGGTGAAGAAATCATTGAGTTGACAGATCTTTTCTATGAAGATTTTCCAGCATTAACGGATGAAGCAAAAGAAGTTTTATCACTTGAAACTAGTCCAGTAGTCATCAAAGCCTTTAAGGAAAAATTAGAAAATCTTGATGATGCTGATTTTACTAAGGATAATATTTTCCCATTAATTAAGGAAGTTCAAAAAGAAACAGGCATTAAAGGTAAAAACTTATTTATGCCAATTCGTATTGCTGTTTCTGGTGAAATGCACGGACCTGAATTACCTGATACAATTTATTTATTAGGTAAAGATAAGGCAATTGCGCATTTAGAAGAAAATTCAAAATAAAAAAATAATCCTCAAATTATATTTGGGGATTATTTTCTATGTTGATAAATATTACTTTGTAATAAAAATCTATGGGATGGCCACCCATAGATTTTTGAAATCTCATTCCTGTTATTTGAGATTAGTTTGCTCTTGTTAATGTATAAGTTTTCCCATTTTGTGCTGTAATAGTTGCTTTGTCTTTACCATCAAAAGTCACAGATGTGTAATTATTTGACATAGCATCCCCTCCAATGATATCTCTTGCAGATATAGAATCACCTTGTATAAAGAATTCTTTGCGAGATAAATTAGCAATTCTACCTTCAGGAAAATCTTTACTAGTATCATTAATATTAATATAATCGGGATTATCAGCAACCGTGGCTTTGACTACACTTCCATCACTATTATTCCATGTTCCAATGATGTCATCAATAATATATTCAGAAGCAGGTTGAGATTTTTGAATTTCTTCTTGACTTGTTCTTACTAGATTCCACGTTTCTCCATCGTTAAATGATAAAGTCATATTATCTTTGCCATTAGAAGTAATCGTGATTGTATTTTTATCCCCAATTCCGTTTTCTAACTTTGAAGAAATGGTATTTCCATCAATCTTTGCATCGCTAATATTGAATATACCATCAGCAGACTGACCAGGTAGTTTCCCGTAACCTATAAATGTTTTTTCATAATTAGATTTAAAAGTTATATATTGACCATCAGAATTTTTCCAATACCCAAGTATATTATCAAAAGGAAATTCTGATTGTTTGTTTTCATTACTTGTTTCTGAAGGTGGAGTAGAAGTGGTATTATTAGTATTTACTTCACTACTATCAGCAGAAGTATCAGAGGCAACACTAGAAGAATTATTTTGCTCACTCTTTACTTCACTTTTCTTTGATACCTTTTTTGATACATTTGTTGAAGAAGATTTCGTAGTACTATTTGAAGTTGTATCCTTTTTATTTGAACCACATCCTACTAATGTTAGTAATGCTGTTGCAGTTAATAATGCAGTAATTGTTTTTTTCATTTTTTCTTCCTATCCTATTTCTATTTTTCTATTTAATTTTTTAAAATTTTATATTTCATTTAATCAATACGGTTTTCTCCATATAAATTCCCCCTTTAAAGCTAATCAACTTCCTTTATGTATTTATTATTACATTGTTACAGAAATATGTCAAGTATTTCTGTTATATTTCTTTGGATAGAAATTAACATTGCTAAAAATAAGGTGACTATTATAAATTCAAGGCATTCTCTAATTAAATTAATTTTTTTAAATTTTTAATCATAGTTATCTTAATAAAATAAAAACGAGAAATATCTGGATAATATTTCTTTCATAAATAATACTATCCATAAATATAAAAACCGAATACATATGAATTCGGTTTTTAAATATTTGAAAGAATGCAGATTAAAGATCATTTAGAAAATATGAAAATAGTGCCTTATCTTTATCAAAACGATGCCATGTTGCTTCAGGATGCCATTGAACTGCTATAATTTTTCTTTGTTCATCGCTGATTGCCTCAATAATTCCATCTTTTGCATGTGCAATAGCAGTAAAGTTATCAGCTAATTGCTTTATTGACTGATGATGGAAGGAATTGACCATATGTTTTTGACCAAGGAAATCCAGGACGCTGTCAGATTTAACTTCAATTGAATGTGTAGGAAAGCGTTGTTTAGTAGGTACTTGCATGTGTTTAATTTTTGTTCCTGTATAAGATACATCTTGAAATAGAGTTCCACCAAACTTAACGTTTAATACTTGTAAACCTCTACATACGCCGAAAATTGATTTTTCTTGGTCTAAAGCAGCTTCAATCAGAGCAAATTCAAAAATATCTCTTTCGGGATTAGTATTCCCTAGAAGCTTGTCAGGTTCTTCATTATAGCACTGAGGGCTAACATCTTCTCCCCCCATTAATATAAGTTTATCTACAATATTAATATAGTCAGTCGCTCTTTCAGGTTTATCATTTGGGATTATTAGAGGTATATGTCCCATGGCCTGAATAGCATCTACGAACCCTTTTCTAGTATATATTACTTTATTTCCATGAAATGGTACTTCGTCTTCACCGTAATAGGTTGTACCTGCGATACCAATAATTGCCATAATTAAATACCTCTAATCCTCTAGACTTGTGAAATAGTAGCTATTCCAACACTGTATGATAAAGGATAGCAAAAAAAACTATTTCCTACAAGGTGTTTAGGTATATGAAAAACTTATAGCTTCTTATAAATTTTTTATAAGAAAATTGTTATTTATTTTTCTGCTTGAACAATAAATAAGGTTGCATTTTCTTTCATAAATAAATTATTAGCTGAGTAAAAATTTTTAATAGTTATGTTTTTAAATTTCTCTTTCTCAAGTATTGCTTTTAGTTCCTCATGCTGGAAGCCATTATGTATCATAGGATGATTAACTTTTTCATTTTTGTCGAAATCAACAATAATTACCTTACCATTAGGATTCAAAATTTTATAAATTTTGTTAAGAATTGTTTCTGTATCTGGAATATGAATCAAGACTAGTGATAGAATTACTATATCAGCATTGGGTAATAATGTAGTATCATTTACAAGTAAAATTGAAGCATTAGAGATGTTACCAATATTAATTTTGTCAAGAGCTATTTCAAGCATTTGTTTTGAACTATCAGCTATAATAACTTTTTTGAAATTTTCAACAATTGGTAAAGATACAAGACCTGTGCCACCACCGTAATCTAGTAAAATATCATTTGAGCTATCGTTAGATAGGTATTTTGAAATTTCTAATCTAATAACATCAGCTAGCTTCTTTCGGTCATAGTTATCATAATTATTAGCCATACTGTTAAATACATTTTCAGTCATTTAAATTTCTACCTTCTATCTATCGTCAATTTAATTTATATAATAGACCAATATTATGTATTCAACAAAAAATTTAACTGAAAAAATTATAAAAATTTTGTATAATGATTACAGTAACAAATTAATTAAAAAAGGAGTATAGCTATGGAGAAGCTGAAAGAATTACTTACACCAAAGAGAGTAATAGCTATTTTAGTATTAATTGCAATTATTGTCTTTGCCTTCCAAAATTTAAATTTGGTCGAATTATCGTTTATTTTCTTTTCAATTAAAATTCCGCTATTATTTTTAATCCTTATAATGTTTGCAGTTGGTGTTATTTTGGGGTGGACTTATAAAAAAGGAGATGCAAAGAAGGCAATAAAAAACATTCAATCTGAAACTCAAAAAGAAATTTCAAATTTACAATCTCAAATTGAAGATTTAAAAAAATAATCTGGCAGTTATGCTAGATTTTTAAATTATATTTTTAAATGTTATAATTATATGTGAAAGCGATTGCGTGTGTTAATTAGAGTTTTTTGATAGTATCAAAGGAGAAAAAAGTTGAAAGATAAGAGTTACAAAAAATTTGTTTTTATTGGAATAATTTTAATTTTATTTATCTTTTTAATCGTAAAGGTATATTCTGCAGCACATCAAACAGGTGAGAATGTAAAACTTGATAATTATGAGGTACGTGTTGATAAAGTAGTAAAGAGTCAAGGCACTGATTATACTAAACCAAAAAATGGTAAGGAATTTGCTGTTGTAACTGTCACATTGACTAACAGTGGGAAAAAATCTGTTAAATATAACCCATTAGATTTTGTGCTACGAACAGAAAAGGGTGATGATATTAATGCAAATTTGAATATTGATGGTATTGATATCTTAGAGGCTGGAACGCTTAAAAAAGGCGAAAAAGTAACAGGAAATCTTGTTGGAGAAGTCAAAAAAGGTACTCGACTTCAATTAGTTTACAAAACAAATACTGAAGATGAGGTTGTTATTGATTTACAATAGAGCCTTAAAATCTAGATGAAAATCTAGTTTTTTTTATTTTTAAAATTTATTTAGTGAAATTAATAACTTTGTGAATTTTTGTTATACATCCATTGTAGAACACCTGTTAACCCTTATCAAATAAAGAAAAAACAAGCAAAAAGTTTGTAAAAATTCCCAAAATGTTTTACAATGATAATGTAAGCGATTGCTGATTTTTTTAGCAAAATATTTGTAAAGGAGATAGTCTTGAGATACGTTGTAAACGAAAATAAGACTGCACCATTTAATATTGCCATGGATGAATGGCTGCTCACGAAATTGAAACCGAGCGAGCCAGTATTTGCCTTATGGCAAAATAAGAGTGCCGTAATTGTTGGTAAGCATCAAAATACATTTGAAGAAATTAATGCATCATTCATTGAAGAAAATGGCATTGAAGTTGTTCGAAGAGTATCTGGTGGAGGAGCCGTATATCACGATTTAGGGAACCTTAATTTTACCTTCATAATACCATTAGATCATCCAGATCAAGTTGAATGGAAGAAATTTATTCAACCTATGGTAACAGCACTTCAAAAGCTAGGAATTCCTGCAGAAACAAGTGGTAGAAATGACTTACTTGTAAATGGGAAAAAAATTAGTGGTAATGCCCAAAGATACTCTAAAGGATATCTAATGCACCATGGGACACTACTATTTAATAGCGATACGGAAACTTTAGTACGTTCTCTAAATGTGAGTGATGAAAAATTTATTTCAAAAGCGGTGAAGAGTGTGCGTAGCAGAGTTGGAAACATTCATGATGTTGTTCCTGACTTAACTTTATCTGAATTTCAAGAGGCACTAACTTATGAACTTTCTGATCATAATAAAGATAAAGAAATTATCTTGACAGATGAACAATTAGCTGAGGTTCATAAACTTGAAAAAGAAAAGTTTTCTAAATGGGAATGGAATTATGGAGAAAGTCCAAAATTTAACTATCATGCACATGAGAAATTTGATGGTGGAATTATCGACCTCAAAGCACAAGTAGAAGATGGGATTATCAAATCTATTACATTTGAGGGTGATTTCCTTGATGTAGAAGATGTTGAAAATATTTTGCCTGAATTTATTGGTTTGCAATTTAGTGAACCGAAGATTCTGGAGTTGTTGGGACAGTATGAGCAAAAAAAGTACTTCGGTGCGATTAGCTCAGAAGAAGTAGCAAGTTTGTTCCATGAAGAACAGATTGAAGAATAGGGAGGAAGTAGATTCTATGAGTAAAGGTACAGAGATTCTTGATTTTAGAAAACAATTAGAAGATCAAGAAAATGAATTTCCTACATTACAAGTACTTGATAATGATGGGAAATTAGTTGACAAAGAATTGTTTGAAGAGTCTGGAATTACAGATGAAGATTTAGTGAATATCATGCAACGTATGATTAAACAATTCGTATTAAATGAACGTAGTACAAAACTTGCTAAGCAAGGTCGTCTAGGTTTCGTTGCTCCAACACGTGGTCAAGAAGCTAGCCAATCAGCAACAAGCTATGCATTCACAGATGAAGATTATTTATTACCTGGATACCGCGATATCCCACAAATGATTCATAAAGGTTATCCAATTTACAAGAACTTCTTATGGAGTCGTGGTCATTACCTTGGTGGTGAGATGGATGGAGTTAAGACTTGGTTCCCTCAAATCATTATCGGAGCTCAATTTGTTGAAGCTGCTGGTATTGCTTTAGGTATGAAGATGAGAAAGAAAAATGCTGTTGCATACACTTATACTGGTGATGGAGGATCTTCTCAAGGTGACACTTATGAAGGAATGAACTTTGCTGGTGCTTATAAAGCTAACGCGGTATTCTTTATTCAAAATAATGGTTTTGCAATCTCTACACCACGTGCACTTCAAACAGCAGCACCACACATTGCAGCAAAAGGCTGGGGAGCAGGTCTTCCAAGTATCGTAGTAGATGGTATGGATGCATTAGCTTGTTACATTTCAGCTAAAAAAGCACGTGATTGGGCAGCAAGTGGTAATGGACCTGTTTTAATTGAAACTTTATGTAACCGTTTAGAACCACATTCAATGAGTGGAGATGATCCATTACGTTATCGTACAAAAGAAGATATCGATGAAAACTTTAAGAAAGATCCTCTAGTTCGTATGCGTACTTTCCTTGAAGGTCGTAAATTATGGAGTGAAGAAATTGAAGCGGCTTATGCAGCAGAAGTTAATGCAGAAATTGACGAAGCAGTTAAGTTAGCTGATAATGCTCCAAAACAAAAAGTGTCAGACTTTATTGCAACTACCTTGGAACAACCAGGCTATGTAATGCAAGAACAAATCAAAAAATTCCAAGAGGAGGGCAAATAAATGGCAGTCAAGACATATATTGCAGCAATTACAGAAGCGCTTGATTTAGCGCTTGAAAAAGATGATAACGTCCTAATATTCGGTGAAGACGTTGGTGAAAATGGTGGAGTTTTCCGTGCGACAGAAGGCTTAAATGCTAAATATGGAAATGAACGTGTTTTCAATACACCACTAGCTGAAAGTGCAATTGGTGGAGCAGCTATTGGTCTTACAACTGAAGGATATCGTCCAGTCTTTGAAGTTCAATTCTTTGGTTTCGTATTTGAAGTTATGGATTCAATTTCAGGTCAAATGGCACGTAATCGTTTCCGTTTCCATGGTCAAAAACAATTTCCAATTGTAGTTCGTGGACCTTATGGTGGTGGAACGCATACTCCTGAAATGCACTCAGATAGCTTGGAAGGATTGATGACTCAAACACCTGGGCTTAGAGTAGTTATGCCAAGTAATCCTGCTGATGCGAAAGGTTTATTATTAGCAGCTATTGAATCAAATGATCCGGTTATTTATCTTGAAAACTTGAAACTTTATCGTTCAGTAAAAGGTGAAGTTCCTGAAGGATATTATACAACTCCTCTTGACAAAGCAGCGATTGCTAAAGAAGGATCTGATGTAACTATTATTACATATGGTGGTATGGTTCCAACAAGTCTAAGAGCTGCTGAAGAGCTTGAAAAAGATGGAATCTCAGTTGAAGTTGTTGACTTACGTACTGTTCAACCTCTAGACATTGAAACAATTGGCCAAAGTGTTGAAAAAACTGGTCGTGTAGTTGTAGTTCAAGAAGCGCAACGTCAAGCTGGTATTGGTTCAGCAGTTATGGCAGAAATTAGTGAAAGATTTATTTTAAGCTTGAAGGCTCCTATTGGCCGTGTTGCTGCACCAGATAGCATCTACCCATTTGCACAAGCTGAAAATGATTGGTTACCACAAGTTAAAGATGTTGTAAGTAAAGTTAAGGAGGTTGTAGACTATGACTGAGATTTTCCGTATGCCTGACGTAGGCGAAGGGATGCATGAAGGTGAGATTGCATCATGGTTAGTAAAAGTTGGTGATGAAGTAAAAGAAGATGATGCATTAGCAGAAGTTCAAAATGATAAACTATTGCAAGAAATTCTATCTCCTTATTCTGGTAAAGTAACAAAGATTTTTGTTGATGCCGGAACTGTTGTTGAAGTTGGTGCACCATTAGTAGAATTTGATGGTGACGGAACTGGTAGTTCAGCTGGTTCTTCAGCACCTACAGCGGTAACTGAAGAAGTGAAAGATGAACTTATTGCAGCTAGTGAATCTACTACTACAGAGTCAGCTCCTGAAGCTAAGATTACAGCCGTTGGTGCACCAGTTATAGATGGCAAAGTTCGTGCAATGCCATCTGTAAGAAAATTAGCTCGACAAAATAATATTGATTTAACTACAGTACCAGCTACTGGTCGTCATGGTCATGTAACAATCAGTGATGTTAATAACTTTATTTCTAATGGAAGTGCTTCAGTTGAAACTGCACCTGTAGAAGAAGTTACTGTTGAAACAGTATCTGATACTGCTTCTAAACCTGCGGCAGCTCCTGCTCCAGCCAAAGAAGGTCGTGTTCCAATGACTCCAGTTCGTAAAGCAATTGCTAAGAACATGGTAAGTCAAAAACAAAATGTTCCTCATGTAACTTTGTTTGATGAAGCTGAAGTATCTAAACTTATGGAACATCGTGCTAACTTCAAAGAAATTGCAGCTAAAGAAGGTGTTAAATTAACATATCTTGCTTATGTTGCTAAAGCTTTAGCAGCTATGTCTAAGAAATTCCCAGAATTAAATGCACATGTTGATATGGCTAAACAAGAAATTGTTTACCCTGATGGAATTAATGTTGGTATCGCTGTTGATACTCCAAATGGATTATTTGTACCTGTTGTTAAGAATGCTGATAGTAAATCAATTCTTGCAATTGCAGCTGAAATTTCTGATTTAGCAAACCGTGCTCGTGATGGTAAATTGACTCCTGATGTATCAACTGGTTCAACTATCACAATTTCTAATATTGGCTCAGCTCGTGGAAGCTGGTTTACACCAGTAATTAATGTTAATGAAGCAGCTATCCTTGGTTTAGGTACAATTTCTAAAGAACCAATCGTTAATGCTGAAGGCGAAATTGCTGTTGGTAACATGATGAAACTATCACTTTCATTTGATCATAGATTAATTGATGGAATGTTAGCACAAAGTGCAATGAATTATTTAAAACAATTGCTAGCTGATCCTAGCTATATGTTAATGGAGGTATAAAATGGTTGTAGGTTCACAAGCAAGAGAAGTTGACTTAGTAGTTATCGGAAGTGGCCCTGGCGGATACGTTGCGGCTATCCGTGCTGCAGAATTAGGCAGAAAAGTTGTGATTGTAGAACGTGATTACATCGGAGGAGTATGTCTAAATGTTGGATGTATACCTTCAAAAGCTTTAATCAATGCTGGTCATAAATACCATGAGCAAGTCCATGATTTAGATACAGTAATGGGTGTTCATTCAAAAGGTGCAACTTTAAATTGGGAAGAAACACTTAAATGGAAAGATGAAAAAGTAGTAAAAACTTTAACTGGTGGAGTTGGAATGCTCCTTAAGAAAAATAAAGTTGAAATTCTACGTGGTGAAGCTCGCTTTAACGATAATCAAGTACTTAACGTTATTGATGGTGATGAGTCACATTTATTAGAATTTAAATCATGTATTATTGCTACTGGTAGTCGTCCAATTGAAATTCCAGGATTTAAATTTGAAGGTCGTGTTGTAAATTCAACTGGTGCTTTGAGCTTGCCTGAGGTTCCAAAACATCTTGTAATTATCGGTGGTGGTGTAATCGGAAGTGAATTAGCCGGAGCCTATGCTAGCCTTGGAGCAAAGGTTACTATTCTTGAAGGCCTTCCACATATCCTTAATGGATTCGATGATGAAATGATCAAAGTTGCCGTTGAAGAATTCAAAGAATACGGAATTGATATCGTAACAAATGCTCGTGCTAAAGGTTCTGAACAAACTGCAGACTCAGTAAAAGTTACTTATGAAGTTGATGGTAAAGAAGAAGTAATTGAAGCGGATTACTGTCTTGTATCTGTTGGTCGTCGACCAAATACTGACTCTATTGGTTTAAACAATACAGATGTTAAGGTAAATGAACGTGGAATTATTGAGGTTGATAATCGCCAAGAAACAAGCGTTTCAGGTATCTATGCAATCGGAGATATCGTCCCTGGACCAATGCTTGCACATAAAGCTTCATATGAAGCTAAGATTGCAGCAGCTAATGCAGCAGGTGAAGATGAATTGAATTGTGCTGTTGCAATTCCTGCAGTTGCTTATTGCAATCCTGAACTGGCTACTATTGGAGAAACACCTGACTCAGCAAAAGAAAAAGGAATCGATGTTATCGTATCTAAATTCCCATTCGCTGCAAATGGTCGTGCAATCACTATGAATGCAACTCGTGGATTCGTTAGACTCTTGACTGATAAGGCTAGCCATGTTGTTGTGGGTGCTCAAATTGCAGGTCCTGGTGCTAGTGATTTGATCTCTGAATTTGCTCTTGCTATTGAAAATGGTTTAACAAGTGAAGACATTTCAATGACAATCCATCCGCATCCAACTCTTGGAGAAGCGATCATGGATACAAGTGAATTAGCAGATGGACTTCCAATCCATATCTAAGACAAGAATGATCTATGAATTAAAAAGAATCTCGGTTACAATATAAATATAAAAAGACAAAGTATCGAATACTTTGTCTTTTTAGGCCACTTGTCAACTATGTGGGTGTATAAAAATATCTGCTTAGTTAATAGAGTTTGGGTAGCACGATTAGTCGTGCTACTTTTTTTATTTTGAAAGTTTGATTCCCTTGTACAAATCATTATTCTTCTCTTGAAATTCTTGAAATTCCTATATCTACAAGATATTCTATTATCATTTTAATATTGTTATTTATAACTTCGTGTCTACCATTGCTACAAGGATGTATTATTTCATTTTGTATATCATCGCTAAATCTTCCATAGGTATAATAACAATTTTAAATTTTGGAAAAAATTTCTTTGTTTGTATATTGTTATCTTTCAAAGATTTATATCATACCTCTAGGTAATACCATATATATTTTGATAGTTTGATAATATTTATCAAGTTTAGATTGATTAGAAAGTGTTATATTATATGAATGATTCTGACGAATATAGTAATACATGAAAAGTATTTTTATCAATTTAAAATATCTTATAAGAGGAGTATATTTTTATATTTTCATAAAAAAGTATGAATGGTTTTTACCCATTCACACTAGAAATTATAGAGCCTATTTTTTATCCATAATGAGATTAAAATTTTACATAATTACCTGTTATCTGTTGATAAAAAGAAGAAATCGTAGGCTGAGTTAACTCTTGATTTCCTCGATTGCTAAAAAGAATAACAGCGTTTTTTGTATCTTTTGAAATCAAAATGGCTAACTGTTGGTAATTCATCACACCGTTCATTCGATAGGCATCACCTTGGTCATAAAAACCACCTATGTATGTGTTGCTATCGCTATATACAGGTTTCCATGCTTCTTGGAGTACTGAACTTTTTATTAAACTACCAGTTAATAATTTATTGAAAAATTCATATACATCACCAGCAGTTGAATCAATATTACCGGTTCCAAACTCACGTATAAAAATCTGTGGATCATATGGATTAGGTAAAGAATATAAATATTCTCCCGATTTTTTATATCCAGTAGCATATCCAGGCCGTTCTGGCCAATCTACATACAGACCAAAGTTCTTTAATCCCACATTATGAAAAAAGTTTTCATAATTTTCGTAATAACTTTTTCCAGTTATTTTTTCGATAATACCTGCAAGTAAGCTGTAGTTAACGGCTTGATATTTATAAGTTTTTTGCCCAGTATTTTCTACGTTTGTAACAATATAGTCCATAACTTGATCAGTTGTAGAAAAATACGCATTTCCAGGAATAGAAATTTGAAGACCAGAGTGCATCCTTATCATATCCCTTATTGTAATATTTTGGCTTCCATATATCTGAGGATAAAAGTCACTTAAAGGAGTATCGAATGATAATTTTTTTTCTTCAATTAGTTTATAAATTAAAGTAGCTGTGTATGCTTTTTGGACAGATCCAATTTGTATGTGTGAGTTAACAGTATTTAAGCGATTTTCCGAATAGTCGGCGTATCCGTATCCTTTTTGGAGAATTATTTGTCCATTTTTTATAACTAGAGCTACTCCAACAAAGCTTGCAGCATCTAGCTCAGTATCCATGTTTTGTGCTTCAGGTGCTAACACAGTCTTACTGAGATTTTGATAATTATTAGCTGGTATCGGACTTATGATTGTTCCATCTGTTGAAGTTGGAAATGTCTCTTTTTTCTCTGTACTCTGTTGAGTAGCTGATTCGGCAGTTGATTCAGAACCTTTTTCTTTACTGTTTTCATCAGCTTGTATTTCTGAATGGTGCTTTGCTTCACTTTTTGATACAATTTTAAAAATTGTATTAGTAACAAAGATGCTACTTGCCAATGATAATATTGCTACTAAAATAAGAAAAGGGATTAATTTTAACTTCCTCTTCTTTTTTTTATTATATCGCTGGCTTCTTTTTGTATCCATAATTTATATTTCCCTATGTTGTATAATATTTATTTAACTCATCTAAAAATAAAGTAACTGATGATATTCTAACATTTGTTGAAAATAAATGCATTAGATATTCATAAGTGGTTTTAAAAAGTTCATGAAAGGTCAATAACTATAATTTTTAAGGCTTGCCTAAAAATAAAATTTAGGTTAAACTAAATTTATAGATAACTAGTAAATGAAAGGAATATAATTCGTGATTAAGGTAGAAGATTTAAATGTTTCTTATAATAATATTCCCGTGCTGACTAACGTAAATTTAGAAATTCCAGATGGAGTATCTGTTGGAATTGTTGGTCCAAATGGTGCAGGGAAATCAACATTCCTAAAAGCCATCTTAGGGCTTATAAAAAAAGATATGGGAAGTATTTCGATAGATGGTATGGGAGAAAAAGATTTTCGCAAAAAAGTAGCCTATGTACCTCAAAGAAGTGAAATTGACCTTAGTTTTCCAATTACAGTAGGGCAGGTTGTTTTGACAGGAACTTATCCTAATATGAAAGTCTTTCAAAGACCAGGTAAAAAAGAAAAATTAATTGCGCAGAAAGCCCTTGAAAAAGTTGGATTGACTGAATACAGTGAAAGAGCAATATCAGACTTATCTGGAGGGCAGTTGCAAAGGGTATATATAGCACGCGCTTTAGCTCAGGAAGCTGATTATTATTTTTTGGATGAGCCGTTCGTTGGAATTGATATGGTAAGTGAAAAAATAATTATTGATATAATTCGTGAACTACGGGATCAAGGAAAAACAATTGTGATTGTTCATCATGACTTACATAAAGTTACAGAATATTTTGACCAACTTATTCTTGTTAACCGAGGTGTAGAAGCATATGGCGATGTTGAAGATACATTTACAACGGATAATATCAAGAAAGCTTATGGTAATACCATGGGTGATATTACTATCAAGGGGGTGGAAAAATAATGGATATTTTATTTAATATAGCTGACTTTTTTAACCTTCCTGTTAGTATGACAAATGCACTTATAACATCAATTATACTGGGTGTTATGTCAGGAATTCTTGGAAGTTTTATCGTTTTAAGACAGTTGTCCTTAATGGGGGATGCTCTTTCCCATGCGGTCCTTCCTGGTGTAGCAATTTCTTATCTATTGGGAATCAATGTTCTTTTTGGAGCAACTATATTTGGGATTTTAGCCTCAATTCTTATTGAATATATAACTAAAAAGTCCAAAATTAAGGCTGATACTGCCATAGGCATAATATTATCTACCTTCTTCGCTTTGGGAATAATATTAATCAGTCAGGTGAGAAGCGGTGTCGATTTGAACCATGTATTATTTGGTAATATTTTGGCAGTGACACCCGAAGAGATTTTTCAGTCATTTATTTTGATGATAGTTGTAATAGTAGTTGTAGTTGCCTTGTATAAGGAATTGATGATTACTTCTTTTGACCCAGTATTTTCTCAAGCTGCAGGACTTAATAATAGTTTTTTTCATTATTTATTAATGTTCTTACTTACAATTTTTACAGTCTCATCTCTATCTCAAGTAGGAATTGTGTTGGTGGTTGCCATGCTTGTTATACCAGCAGCAACTTCCTATCTTTGGAATAAGCATCTAAGTAGTATGATTGTAACATCATCAATTTTAGGTGTGATATTTGGACTCTTGGGTGTTGTTGTAAGCTTTAAGTACAACTTGCCAACTAGTGCGACAATTGTCTTAATCGGGGCAGCTTTCTTTATTGTTTCGTTTATTTTCTCACCAAAAAATGGAATTATAGACTATAGTAAGTTTAAGTCAGGTAACAAAAGTAAGTATTTTGCTATTGCCCTAATTCCTATTTTACTTGTTTTTGGATTTTTCTTAAGTTCAAGATTGATGAGTGACAAGAATCATGGTAAACTACAGGTTCTGGCTTCTTATTCGATTATCGCAGATATGGCTAGTGAAGTTGGAGGAGATAAGGTTGAAGTACATTCCATTGTACCAATCGGGGTTGATCCACACTCTTATGAACCCACACCAGAAGATAGTAAGTATGCTGAAAAAGCTGATCTAGTTTTTTATAATGGACTGAATCTTGAAACTGGTAAAGGATGGTTCGAAAAGCTTTTGAGCAATGGTCGAAAAACAGAGCACGCTTATGTAGTAAGTACAGGAGTGACTCCCTTCTATTTAACGGAAGACAATTCAGAGAAAACGGAAGACCCTCATGCTTGGCTTAATATTCAAAATGGTATAATCTATGTAGAGAATATTAAGGAAAAGTTAATCAAATATGATCCTGACAATAAGGACTATTATGAAAGTAATGCAAAGGACTATATTGCAAAGCTTACTGCTCTTGATGAAGAAGGATATGACAAACTTCAAACAATTCCTAAAGAGAATCGTGTTTTGGTGACTAGTGAAGGAGCCTTTAAATATTTTGCCAAGCGCTATGATATGGACGCAGAATATATTTGGGAGATTAATACTGACAATCAAGGAACGCCTGAACAGATGGTTCGTATTGACAATATCATCAAAGAAAGAAATGTTAAGGCACTTTTTGTTGAATCAAGTGTTGCACCTAAAACGATGGAAGCTGTCGCCCGTAATACAGGTAAGAAAATTGCAGCAAATCTTTTCACCGATTCTCTTGCAAAAGAGGGGCAAGAGGGGGATAATTACCTTAGTATGATGAAATGGAACATTGATAAAATCCATGATGGTTTAAAATAAAGAGAGAGGTTGAGGTGATCAAATGAAGAAACATGTGAATAATGCTAATCAAGAAGACTACCTAAAGGTTATTTATCAAAATGGAGGACTTGACGAGCACGTATCCAACAAGGTTCTTTCGCAAAAACTTCAGGTATCACCTCCTTCTGTCTCAGAGATGCTTCTTAAATTAAGTGAAGAAGATTACATAACCTATACTCCATACAAGGGTGCTATCTTGACTGATAAAGGCGCAGAAGTTACTGCGACGACCATTAGAAACCATCGCATATTCGAAAGATTTTTATATGATAGTTTAGACTATTCGTTAAGAGAGGTTCACACGCTTGCTGAAGAGCTTGAACATGTAAAAGATCTAGACTTCTTCGATAAACTATACAATTTTCTTGGACAGCCTGAAACTTGTCCACATGGAAGTATGATTAATAAAGATAAGATAATTTTTGAAAAATATACTGACCCATTGAGTTCTTTCGAAATTGGTTCACAAGTTGAAATAAAACGATTTGATGATAGTAGCAAACTTCTTGAATTTGTTGAAGAAAATTCCCTTGGACTAGGGCAAACAGTAAATATTTTAGAGAAAAATGAAGAAGATGATCAAGTGGTCATCAGCATGAATCAAAATGAACTTGTGGTTCCTCTTGCCTTCGCTCTTAAGATATTTGTAATTCCGTTAGAAAATCAAAATTAATATATTGAAAATAGAGTCACGATGAAAATCGTGCTTTTTTTGTAAAAAGTTTCTCAGTTTATACTTTAATTAGTTTATAATTAATTTAATAAGTTACTAGTAACCATGAAGGAAAATATATGAAAATTGAAGAAATTATAGATAAGAAGGAGGCGCATAAAGTAGGTATTCTGCGTTATCTTTTACTAAATACAAACGTAAGTTTTGATAAACTTATGAAAGAAAGAAATTTATCTAAAAATACACTAAAGTTATATTTACAGGAAATTTGCGTACTGGGTGAAGAACTTAATAAGAAGCTAATTGTGAAACGTGAGGATGATTTCCTAAGTTTGGAGATGTCTGCGGATTTAAATTTAGATATTATTATTACTCATTACATTCTTGATAGCATTGAATTTAAAATATTAAACTATCTTTTATATCATCAGAAGTTTTCAATCATTCAATTAACCAGAGAACTTTCAATCAGTGAGTCATCAGTCTTTCGCAAAATAAAAAGAATTAATTTTTTGCTAGAGGAGTTTGGTATTTCAATAAAAAATGGACGATTAATTGGTGAAGAGCTACAAGTTCGATATTTTTATTTTCTTATGTATGAATATCTGATTAAAAATAATCAAAGTTTCGCAATAAATCATAAAAAATATGGTCAAATTAGTACTCAAGCTAGGGGATTGATTGGGGCATTAGCAATTGATATAAGTAGAAGCGCAGAAATTTCACTGCAAATTTGGCTTGAGATATCTAGGCTACGCCAAAATTCTAAACAAGGTCGGAAAAATAACCTAGTCAAAAAAAGTCGTCTTTTTCAAAAAGACAAATTGTATAAAGATATTTATACTTTTATGACAGATTATTTTGTTAGTAGTTCTGAGTATGACTTTAATTTTGAAAGTATGAGTATATACGCCTTTGTCAGTGCTCTGCCAATAATGAATGAAGATAGACATTACTATTATGATCTTATGCGTAGTAAAAGGTTGCCTACCGCCATGCATGACGTATACATTAGAGAGTACATCTTGCAACATTACAGTTCTAAAAGAATCTCCTTGAATTTGGAAAAACAGATAGGATATCAGCTGTCCCAAACAAACAGTAGATTATATTTCTTTAAAGGGTACCTACAAAAATATGAATGGGAAAATTTAATCAAAAAAGAAACGAAGCTCTTGAGCCATAATCTATTTAAGCTTGCAAAATCATTACAAAAGGTCGTTTTAGAGCAAATCGGAATTGATTATGATGAAAGTGAAACATCTGACCTACAAAATTTCCTTTTAATAAGTTACATAAATATTCTTTCCATAATTGATTTTCATATTGCTGAGATTATAAATATAGGGATTGTGGAGGAGAGCCTCCCTGTATATGGTCCAAATTATTATCAGTATCTTTTTAGGACATTGACATCAGCTGTTAAAGGTATTCAAGTTGAGAAATACGAGAAGAGAAATAAGTACGATTTAGTAATTACAACTAATCCCAAAATTACCATAAAAGAAGATGAGAAATTATATCTTCTGTCGGAATTTGAAAGTAATTATGATTTAGCAATGATCAAAAAAATAATAGAAGAAAGAAAAACAGAAAAAAACATCTTATCTAAACCATGATTCTTAAAGGGAAATTTGCAAAAACTGTCAGAAATTGACCACGATTATAAGTTATTGATTGTAAAAGTTGCATTAAAACATATATTATAAGTTTATAGAAAACGTTTACAAAAATATGTTGATCAAAAAGGAGAAGATTATGCCAGAAGGAACATACATCATGGCTATTGACCAAGGAACTACAAGCTCACGTGCTATCATTTACGATAAAAAGGGCAAGCAAGTTTCGAGTTCACAAAAGGAATTTACTCAGTACTTTCCACAAGAAGGATGGGTTGAGCACAATGCCAATGAAATTTGGAATTCAGTCCAATCTGTAATTGCCGGATCATTTATTGAATCTGGTATTAAACCAGAACAGATTGCTGGTATTGGGATTACTAATCAGCGTGAAACAACAGTTGTTTGGGAAAAAGACACAGGTCGTCCAATTTACAATGCGATTGTTTGGCAATCACGCCAATCAGCAGGAATTGCTAATCAGTTAAAGAAAGATGGCTATGAAGACTTCTTCCATAAAAAAACAGGTTTAGTAATAGATGCTTATTTCTCAGCAACTAAAGTTAGATGGATTTTAGATAATGTTGAAGGTGCTCAAGAAAGAGCGGAGAAAGGCGAGTTGCTTTTTGGAACAATAGATACATGGCTTGTTTGGAAACTAACTGATGGTGGATCACACGTTACTGACTATTCAAATGCAAGTCGTACAATGATGTTTAATATCAATGACTTGGAATGGGATAAGGAAATATTAGAACTGTTAAATATTCCTGAAGTAATGCTTCCAAAAGTTGCCTCTAACTCAGAAATATATGGCTATACTCAAGGATATCACTTCTTTGGAAGTGAAGTTCCAATCTCAGGTATGGCAGGAGATCAACAAGCAGCATTGTTTGGACAAATGGCATTTGATCCAGGTATGGTGAAAAATACATACGGAACAGGATCTTTCATTGTTATGAATACAGGTGAAAAACCACAATATTCAAAACATAAATTACTTACAACTATTGGTTATGGAATAAATGGAAAAGTTTATTATGCACTTGAAGGTAGTATATTTGTTGCAGGTTCTTCAATTCAATGGTTGAGAGATGGGATTCATATGGTTGAAAAAGCAAGCGACTCAGAAGACGCTGCTAAAAAATCAACGAATGATGATGAAGTTTATGTAGTACCTGCATTTGTAGGTCTAGGAGCTCCATATTGGGATCAAGAAGCACGTGGTGCAATGTTTGGTCTTACACGTGGTACAACAGAAAATGATATAATAAAGGCTACTTTACAATCAATTGCTTACCAAGTAAGAGATGTAATTGATACTATGGAAGAAGATACTGGTATTGCAATTCCTGTTCTTAAAGTTGATGGTGGAGCAGCAAATAATAGTTATCTAATGCAGTTCCAATCAGATATTTTAGATGTTCCTGTACAAAAAGCAGGAGATCTCGAAACCACAGCATTAGGGGCAGCATTCTTAGCGGGTCTTGCAGTTGGATACTGGAAAGATATTGATGAAATTAGAGAATTTTATGCAGTAGGTAAAATGTTCGAATCAGATATGGATGACGAACGTAGAAATAATTTATATGGTGGTTGGAAACGTGCAGTTAAAGCCACTCAAACATTTACAAATTTAAAGGAAGAGGATTAAAATGGAATTTTCAAAAAAATCAAGAAAGAACACAATTAAAAGCCTTCAAGAAGAAGAATTAGATTTACTAGTAATCGGTGGGGGTATCACTGGTGCAGGTGTTGCACTTCAGGCTTCTGCTGCAGGTATTAAAACTGGATTAATTGAAATGCAGGACTTTGCTGAAGGAACATCATCACGCTCTACAAAGCTAGTTCATGGTGGAATCCGTTACCTTAAAAACTTTGATGTAGAAGTTGTGGCAGATACAGTAAGTGAACGCGCGGTGGTTCAACAAGTTGCGCCTCATATTCCTAAACCAGACCCAATGCTTCTACCTCTATATGACGATGAAGGAGCAACAACATTCAACATGTTCTCAGTCAAAGTTGCTATGGACATCTATGACCGTCTTGCAGGAGTTGAAAATTCTGCATTTGCAAATTACACTTTGACACCAGAAGAAGTTCTTGAACGCGAACCTTATATTAAAAAAGAAGGTCTTCTAGGTGCAGGAGTTTACTTGGATTTCCGTAACAATGATGCCCGTTTAGTAATTGATAACGTAAAAAAAGCAGTTGAGGACGGTGCACTTGCAGTAAGTAAAATGAAAGTTATTGGTTTTACTTATGATGAAAACCAAAAAATTAACGGTGTTAAGGCGCGTGATTTATTAACAGATGAAGTTATTGAAATCAAGGCAAAACTTGTCATTAATACAAGTGGACCTTGGGTAGATAAAGTTCGCACACTTAACTTTACACGTGCAGTACGACCAATGATGCGTCCAACCAAAGGTGTTCACTTAGTAGTTGATGCGGCAAAACTTCCAGTACCACAACCAACATATTTTGATACAGGTAAACATGATGGAAGAATGGTCTTTGCAATCCCAAGAGAAAACAAAACATACTTTGGTACAACTGACACTGATTATAAAGGTGACTTTGCAGAACCAAAAGTGACTCAAGATGATGTTGATTACTTACTTGAAGTAATTAATTTCCGTTACCCAGAAGCAAATATCACAATCAATGACATTGAATCAAGCTGGGCTGGTCTTCGTCCATTACTAGGAGGAAATGCTGGTTCTGACTACAATGGTGGTGATAATGGTACAATTTCAGATAAAAGTTTTAATGATGTTTTAGATGCAGTTGTAGCTTACAAAGAAGATAAAATCTCTCGTGAAGATGTTGAAAATGTTCTTAACCATCTAGAAAATAGTCGTGGGGAAAAAGAACTATCTCCATCTCAAGTATCACGTGGTTCATTATTAGAACAAGAAGAAGATGGCTTAATTACACTTGCTGGTGGTAAAATTACTGACTACCGTAAAATGGCAGAAGGTGCATTAGAATTAATCCGCACAATTTTAGCTGATCAATATAACGAAACATTTAAAGAAGTTGATTCAAAAAGATATGCGATTTCTGGTGGTGAATTTGATAATACAAAAGTAACTGAAACAGTTGCTAAAAATGCTAAGGTAGGAATTGAAGCAGGACTTTCAGAAGAAGAAGCAACTTATATTGCTGATTTTTATGGAATGAATTCATTGAAAATCTTTGCTTTAGCTAAAGAAATTGAAGCATATCCAGGTTTGACACTAGCTGAGTCAGCACGACTTCGCTATGGACTCGATGAAGAAATTGTACTTGCTCCCGCTGACTACTTTATGCGACGTACAAATCATATTCTTTTCCAAAGAGATAGTCTTGATGATTTGATTCAACCAGTAGTTGATGTAATGGCTGAATATCTAGAATGGAATGATGAACAAAAATCTAGTGCATTAGCTGAACTTGACGAGGTTATATCTGAATCAGATTTATCTTATTTAAAATAAGGAGAGAATAAGATGCATGAAATTTTAGGTGAATTTTTAGGGACAATGTTTTTAGTACTTCTAGGTGATGGAGTATGTGCAGCAGTTAATCTTAAAAAAAGTAAGGCAGAAGGTTCAGGCTGGATTGTAATTGCCTTTGGATGGGCAATGGCAGTAACAATGGCTGTATATATGTCAGGTTTCTTAGGACCTGCACATCTAAATCCTGCTGTAACAATTGCAATGGCAATGACAGGTGCAATTAGTTATGGTCAAGTTGTTCCATTTATCTTAGCTCAAATGTTAGGTGCGTTTCTAGGTGCAGTTCTTGTATGGCTTGCTTACCGTCCTTTATGGAATGAAACAAAGGATCAAGGGGCAATCCTTGGAACATTTGCAACCGGTCCTGCCGTTAGAGATTATCCAGCAAACGTTGTGACTGAAGCAATTGGAACGTTTGTACTAGTATTTGGATTACTAGCATTTGGACGTAATAATTTTGCAGATGGACTTAATGTCTTTGCAGTAGGTGGGTTAATTCTAGCTTTAGGTTTATCACTTGGTGGACCAACAGGGTACGCATTAAATCCAGCACGTGATTTAGGCCCTCGTATTGCTCATCAAGTACTACCAATAGCAAATAAAGGTGATTCTGATTGGGCATACTCTTGGGTGCCAATCGTTGGACCAATCATTGGAGCAGTTTTAGCAGCATTAATATTTGGTATGATTCCATAAAAAACAAAAACAAAAATGGATCTCTTAATAAGAGTCCATTTTTGTTTTTGTTATATGGTAATTTCTAGTATGGGTGGTTAAAAACCATTCACACTTTTTTGATATAAATAAAAAAACGTATGACTCTCTGTTAGAATAGTTAATAACCACAAAAACATTCCACAGGAGAAAAGGCATATGCTCAATAACTATTCTCTCAGAAATATAATAAGAATTGAAGATCCTATATTATTTTTTACTGGTGAGATTACTAATCAATTAAGAATGTTAATTGTACTTGTGTACTTGCATCATTAACTAGACTATCTCAAAGGTGTGAATGCAAGACTGATAAGAGGAACTGGATTAAACACGGATACTTCACCTCTGATATTCTACTTACTCCTACATTCAAATATAAAACATATCTAAAATCAAAGAAATATAGATACAAATGTAAAAGATATGGTGCTACTAAAACAGGCGAAACTAATATTGTTATGAAAAACTGTCAGGTATAGCAAGCTGTTAAATACTATATTGTGATTGATTTAAAAGATAAGAAATCAATTAAGGACATTGCTAAAGATAATCTCATTTTATAGAGTTCAAATCTTACTACAAAATTACTAGAACATCTTCTCATACCTTCTTGAGGTAGTCCATTTTGATGAATTCAGGGTAACTAAAGACTATAAATCTTCTATGGCTTTTATCTATATGGTTGGAGTGACAAGATTTAAAACTGTATTTAAGACCTTTAGAAGATTTAATGATGATATACAAAACGCAAAATTACTTCCTTACAATAATGGTAGACTTGAAGACATGAACAACAATATTAAAGTAGTAAAGAGAATATCTTATAGCTATACGAACTTTAATAACTTTAAGAGAAGAATAATGATTGTACAAGGGATCTAACTTTCTAAACAAAAAAGTAGCACGGTTATCGTGCTACTCAAACTTCTATAACTAAGCAGATATTTTATACAACCACAACAGTTGGCAAAGAGTATGTTATAATCATTTGAAATTACTGCTCAAACTAGATGCAGCAACATTTGGTCAATGAATCTTATAGTTTACAAATAAAAGAAAAGTAAACTATTTCTAAAAAAATTGTAATTTACATTATTTCAGTAATTTATCAACTAGATATGAGTTTAGAACTGTAATTGTTCCAGAAAAAGTGTAGAATGGAAAACATATTATATAAAAAGGAGAAAAATTTGAGAATATACAGTAAATCGGTAATTATACTTATTTTCTTACTTTTTTCTTTAATGATTAAAGTAGGTAATGGGAATGCTGAGGAAATAAATTCTAAGAATTATTATGAATATACTATCAGAACTCAAGATGATTTAGATAAACTTGTTATAGATGATAAACTTGTAAAAGGAGATATTTTATTTGATTTATCTGAAGATGTGGTTTTTCCTAGGAACAAGGAATATATATTAGATAAACCTCTAAAATGGTATTTTAGTCCTAATAAGAATGCTAGAACTATAAATTTTAATTATTCAAAAATTAAAATAAAAAGCAGTGGATACTTTAATTGGTATCTTAAAGAAGATATGAATTTATCTTATAAAAATTTAACTATTACTGGTTCAGTATCGAATGAAAAATACGATTTTGGAGGCTTTAATGCAATGTTGTTGAAAGTGAAAAATTCTAAATTTCAAAATTTAACATTTAACCAAGCTCTTGCCAAAGGAAGTCATATTTTTGATTTATCTAATTGTTCTTTTAATACTTTTGATAAAATCGGTGTTTATGGATATGGTGTTCAAAATGAAGATGATATAAAATCTATTGAAAGCAAAAGTAAGGATCTTTTGAAAGAACCTTTGCATGATTTATTTGCGGAAGCAATTCAATTTGATATTGGTGCATCTGATGGTGCTTTTGGAACAGGTGATAAATTAATTTCAAAAGTTTTATTTTTTGAAGATGTAGAAAATGATAAGTATGGAATTACAAATAATATTGAAGTGAAAAACTCTATGTTTTTACCATACGTAGGTAAAAACGGAGATGATAAATTAGTAATTTCGAAGTATGGATCAAGTATCGGAAGTCATACAGGATATGATATAAATAATATTATTATTCTAGATAATGTATTTCAAAATATAATTTATCCATTAAATAAACCAGCAACGGGTTTTGAAAAAATTTATTATCCAATTCATTTTTTAAAACCTAGTAAGAATATAGAATTAAGAAATAATGTATTTATAGCAACGAAAGGCGTAGAAATAATAGATGGAATTATTAATTATGATTGATTGGCTCGTCTAAAGAGTATTGAAATGCACGGCATAATAATTAGGGAGTACGTATAAGTTATTCTTCTTAAGGATTTTATTATATAAATTAGTAAAAATTAATTAATAGAATGTTTTTATAGACATATGATTGAGTCTTACATATTTATGTGGACTTTTTTTTACCGACTGCTGAATATTTTCAAAGGAGTATATACAGAAAATAAAGGGTAATCTGAAAGTTCAAATGTTACTCGTAATGTTTACGGTCATATTAATAAGGATAAACAAGAAGAAGTAATTAAAGAATTATATGATTTTAATAACTTCAAAACTCATGATATTGAAGTTGATGAAATAAATAAAACAACAAAAAAAGGTAACAAGATTATACAACTCGTTACCAACACGTTACCAAATGGGGAAAAGAAATTATCTGTCGAAAAATAAAAGCTCTAAACCCTCGATATATGCGGAGAAAGGGACTTGAACCCTCACGACCTAAAGCGGTCACAGGATCCTTAGTCCTGCGCGTCTGCCAATTCCGCCATCTCCGCTGACAAGATATATTATATCATCTCTTGTTTTAGTTGGCAAGATTATAATAATGAATAAAAAAAAATTTTTTTGCATATTTATGCTTGACTAATGAATAAAAATGCATTAATATAAAATGCATATGAATAAATATACTGAAAAGAGGATAGGGAAATGAGTAAAGAAAAAGTAATTTTAGCATATTCGGGTGGTTTAGATACATCGGTAGCAATAAAGTGGTTGGCTGAAAAATATGATGTAATAGCAGTTTGTATGGATGTTGGTGAAGGTAAGGATTTGGATTTTATTCACGATAAAGCTTTAACGGTAGGTGCAATTGATTCTAAAGTAATCAATGTTAAAGATGAGTTTGCAGAGCAATATGTATTGCCTGCCTTACAAGGTCATGCATATTATGAACAAAAATATCCATTAGTATCTGCCTTGTCGCGTCCTTTAATCTCTAAAAAACTAGTTGAAGTTGCCCATGAATACGGAGCAACAACAATAGCTCACGGATGTACAGGGAAAGGAAATGATCAGGTTCGTTTCGAAGTAGCTATTGCTGCCCTAGATCCCAATCTTAAAGTAGTTGCTCCAGTTCGTGAGTGGAAATGGTCTAGAGAAGAAGAGATTAATTATGCAAAAGAAAACGGTATACCAGTTCCAGCTCAGCTGGATAGCCCTTATTCAGTTGACCAAAATCTTTGGGGACGTGCAAATGAATGTGGTGTTCTTGAGAATCCGTGGACTGAAGCGCCTGAAGACGCTTATGGGATAACTAAGTCAATTGTGGATGCACCAGATGAACCAGAATATATTGAAATTGAATTTAACGGTGGAGTTCCTGTAAAATTAAATAATGAAGAACTTAAACTTGCTGATTTAATTCAAAAACTTAATAATATTGCAGGTGTTCATGGAATTGGACGTATTGACCATGTAGAAAATAGACTTGTTGGTATAAAATCACGTGAGATTTATGAATGTCCAGCTGCCGTAACTTTATTGACAGCCCATAAGGAAATCGAAGATATCACACTCGTGCGTGATGTTGCACATTTTAAACCTATTATTGAAAATGAATTTTCAAATCTTATTTATAATGGTTTGTGGTTTAATCCAGCAACAGACAGTCTAATTGCCTATATCAAACAGACACAAAAAGTAGTTAATGGGACTGCGCGTGTTAGATTATTTAAAGGTACGGCCGCAGTTGTAGGAAGAAAATCGCCAAATTCTTTATATGATGAGAATCTAGCAACTTATACAAGCTCTGATACATTTGATCAAGATGCTGCAGTTGGTTTCATCAAACTTTGGGGACTACCTACAAAAGTAAATGCAGAAGTACAAGCAAAACAAAAAGATAAGGATTAGGATATATGGTAGAAAAGCTTTGGGGCGGACGTTTTGAAGAATCTGTTTCTGATTGGGTTGAAGAGTTCGGAGCATCAATTTCATTTGATCAAAAAATGGCTCGTCAAGATTTACAAGGTAGCCTTGCCCATGTTACCATGCTAGCTAAAACTGGGATTTTGACTGAGGCAGAAGCTGAGAAAATCAAAGATGGAATTAAAGCAGTTGAAGAAAAATATGAAGCGGGGCAAATTGAGTTTACTGTAGCTAATGAAGACGTCCATATGAACATGGAGAGTTATCTACACGACCAAATTGGTCCAGTTGCAGGTAAGCTCCACACAGCCCGTAGTCGTAACGATCAAGTAGCGACAGACATGCATTTGTATTTACGTGATACATTGGACCTAACAATCGAAAAACTTCACACTCTTAGAACAACACTAGTTAAAATTTCTGAAGAACATATCGAAACTATTATGCCAGGTTATACCCATCTTCAGCATGCTCAACCAATTTCATTTGCTCACCACCTAATGGCTTATTATCAAATGCTAACAAGAGATACAGAGCGCTTTACCTTTAATTTAAAACATACAAATATTTCACCATTAGGTGCAGCGGCACTAGCTGGTACAACCTTTCCTATTGATAGAAAATTAACGGCAGATCTTTTAGATTTTACTGGACCATATGAAAATTCTTTAGATGCAGTGAGTGATAGAGATTTTATTCTAGAGTTTTTGAGTAACTCCAGCATCTTAATGATGCATTTAAGTCGCTTCTGTGAAGAAATTATTCTTTGGTGTAGCAATGAGTTCAAGTTCATCAGCCTATCTGATAGTTTTTCAACAGGCTCTAGTATCATGCCACAAAAGAAAAATCCTGATATGGCGGAACTTATCAGAGGTAAAACAGGTCGTGTATATGGAGATTTAGTGGGGCTTTTGACGGTTATGAAGTCACTTCCTTTGGCTTATAATAAAGATCTTCAAGAAGATAAAGAAGGCATGTTTGATACAGCAAAAACAATATTAACTTCATTGGATGTTATGAATGGAATGCTTAACACTATGATAATCAACGAAGATATTATGGAAGAAGCAACAAAATCTGATTTTTCAAATGCAACAGAGCTCGCTGATTATCTTGCTGCAAAAGGTCTTCCTTTTAGAGAGGCTCATGAAATTGTAGGGAAATTAGTCCTTGAATGTACAAAGCAAGGTTACTATTTACAAGATGTCCCTCTGAAGCGTTATCAGGAACTATCTAATTTAATTGAATCTGATATTTATCAGTATTTAGATTCAAAGACGGCAGTCGGTAGACGTAATTCTTATGGAGGAACTGGTTTTGAAGCGATTAAGGAACAAATACAGGTAGCGAAAGAATCGCTTTTATAAAAAATAATGCCTAAAGATGTACAGTCTATATACGTTTTTAGGCTTTTATGTTATAATCTGATAGATTGAATGTAGTCTAGTAAAGTGAGGATCCAATGAAAAAATCATATAGAATTAAGAGTTCCCAAGATTTTCAGAGGATTTTAGGAAAAAAAGATACTTTTGCTAATAGAAAATTTGTTATATACAAAGATGAAACTTCTGAAAAACATTACCGTGTTGGGATATCTGTGGGAAAAAAAATCGGTAATGCAGTTACTAGAAATCGAGTGAAACGCTTAGTTCGCCACTCTTTGATGGAATTTTCACCAAACATTGAGAGCTTTGATTTTCTAGTTATAGTTCGTGTAGGTGTTGAGGATCTAGATTTTACTGAAATCAAAAAAAATCTAAAGCATGCTTTGAAACATGCAGAAATTTATAGAGACGGAGATTTAAGTTAGTTTGAAAAGAAAATTAGCTGCTGCATCAAGCTTATTGATGGTTTTAGTTCTTTCAGGGTGTGGTCGAAGTGATATTACAGCTTCTTCATCAGGTTTATGGGACAAATTTGTTTATATATTTGCAGAAATCATTAGATTTTTATCGCTTAATGGTTCAACTGGAATTGGTATTATTTTATTTACTCTTTTAATTCGTATAGCTCTCTTGCCATTGATGCATATGCAAATCAAGTCATCACGTACAATGCAAGACTTGCAACCTGAGATTAAAAAAATACAAGCTAAGTATCCTGGTAAAGATGCCGAAAGTAGAAGACTTCTTTCAGAAGAAACACAAGCCCTTTATTCAGAACATAATGCAAATCCTATGATTGGCTGTCTTCCGTTGCTGGTTCAAATGCCAATTTTGATGGCCTTATATCAAGCATTAACAAGGGTTGATTTTCTTCGTAGTGGTCACTTCTTATGGCTTGATATCGCTAAACCAGATCCGTACTTTATCTTACCAGTCCTTGCTGCCTTATTTACTTTCCTAAGTTCTTGGCTAAATATGAAATCAATGCCTGAAAAAAATACAATGACAACAACTATGACATATTTTATGCCTCTGTTCATTTTATTCACTTCATTGAATTTAGCAAGCGGGGTAACTCTATACTGGACAGTGTCAAATGCATTCCAAGTATTCCAAACATTGCTTCTAAACAATCCTTTTAAAATAGAGGAAGAGAGAAAAGCTAAAGAACAATCTGAAAAAGATAAGGTCAAGGCTCGTGAAAAAGCAATTAAGAAAGCTAAAAAGAAAAAATAAGTTTGAAGTTTATGCAAAAATAAATTTTGAAGGAGTATATTATGGTTGTTTTTACTGGTGAAACTGTAGAAAAAGCGATTGAACGAGGGTTAGCGAGACTTGGTGTCAGTCGTGAAAAGGTTCATATTGAAATTGAACAACATGAGAAAAAAGGATTTTTAGGATTCGGTGTTAAACGTGCTCGTGTCAATATTGATATCATTAGTGAAGAAACACAATTAAAAGCTGACAGACTTGCTATTCGTGGAACTAATCGAACAACACTTGGTGGTCAAGAAATAAAGAGTTCAAAAGAAGCAACTGTAGAATTAAGCAAGGTGATTAAGGCTGTCCGTCAAGCAGAAAAAGAGGCTGGACAATTATTATCTGATAAAGAAAAACAATCAATTCTTGCGGGTTCAAGTAATTTAAAGGAAGAAGATTCTATAGTTTCCGAGGAAGTTACTACAGATATTGGTGATACAGATAAGAATGAAATTTTACCAGATTTACCAGTTTCTGTATTAGAAGTAGAGCAAAAATCTACTTCTAATCAAAAAACTCAGCCAAGTGATGTTTCTAAAATATCTAAATATCTATCTGATATTACAAAAGAGATGGGAATTCCGACTTCAGTACAGTCGTATTACGATGAAGAACTAGACAATATTGTCTTTAATTTAACTTCGGAGCAAGACGGTCTTTTAATTGGGAAACATGGAAAAATTTTGCAAAGTTTACAATTAATAGCCCAAGCATATGCTAGTACCTTGTTTGATAACTATCTAAAGATAACAGTAGATGTTGCAGGTTATCTTGATAAACGTCAAGCTTTTCTAAAATCACTAGCAAGGAATGCAATTGAGAAAGCGAAAAAAGGTGAAACAGCATATATTAATGATTTGCAATCTTTTGAGAGAAAAATGATCCATTCAATGGTTTCGAAAGAACCAGGGATTAGTAGTCACTCAGAAGGTCAAGATTCACGAAGATATATAGTCGTTCGCAAAGAATATTAGGATGAAAGAGGAGTCATTTTTCCTTTTTCACAAATTTATGATAAGTATAGGTTGACAAAAGGCTACTATATGTATTAAAATAGTTTGGTATGTTTAGTATTCGAACAAGTAAAGCCTAGGCTAGACATAAATAGAATAAAACAGGAGGATCTTTCAAAATGAAACGTACTTATCAACCAAGTAAACGTAAACGTCAAAAGACACATGGTTTCCGTAAACGTATGTCTACTAAGAACGGACGTCGCGTATTAGCATCTCGTCGTCGTAAAGGACGTGCAGTTATTTCTGCATAATATTATAAAAAAATCGTAAAGCGAACTCGAGCGCTTACGATTTTTTTGTTGAGTTATATTTCTATGTTAAAATATATATTATTACATGAAACCAATTAGGAGGAGAGTTATCGCTAAACTAGCTATTTAGCTAAAAACTTAATCTGAGGGATTCTTAAGTGTAATGATAAACAACCTTATATGTTCAACTATAAAGAAGTTGGGAGAAGTTATGAAAAAAATAAAGATAAAAAATACAGATTTAGAAGTCTCTAATCTTATATTAGGGTGTATGCGGATTAATCAGGAAGACCGAAATCCTCAAAAAGTAATTGAAACAGCATATAATAATGGGATAAATTTTTTTGATCATGCTGATATATATGGCAGAGGTGAATGCGAATCTATTTTTGCTGAAGCATTTGCTAAGACAAATATAAATCGTTCGCAGATTTACTTGCAATCGAAACTCGGAATTGTTCCAGGGATAATGTTTGATCAATCTAAAGAGCATATTTTAAATTCCACTGATAAAATTCTTAATCGATTAAATACAGATTACTTAGATACACTACTTATTCATAGACCAGATGTTTTTGTTGAACCAGAGGAAGTTGCCGAGGCATTTTATATTTTGAAAAAATCGGGCAAAGTAAAATACTTTGGCGTTTCAAATCATAAGAAAAGTCAAATTGAACTTTTAAAGACAGCAGTAAAAGAATCGCTTGTCATTAATCAGCTTCAGTTTGGCCTTAAACACACAGAAATGCTTGATTCAGGTCTGAATGTAAATATGCATAATGATGCTTCTATTGACCGTGACGATAGCATTTGGGATTATTCACGTATTGAAGGTATGACAATTCAAGCATGGTCTCCATTTCAATATGGACATTTTGAAGGTATATTTATTGGAAATGAAAAGTTTCCAAATTTGAATAGAAAATTAGTTGAAGTAGCAGAAAAATATAATACGAGTCCAACTGCTATTGCATATGCATGGATAAATAGTCACCCAGCAAATGTTCAAACTATTATTGGAACAATGAATCCTAAGAGAATTGAAGAAATTGCAGTAGCCTCAGATATAGTACTTTCTCGGGAAGAATGGTACTCATTATATATTGCTGCGGGTAATGTGTTGCCATAGCAAAGTAAGATAATTTGAAAATATATTCAAAATGTCTTATAATTGTGTAAATAACTATAAGAAAGAGGTGAGTTTTTGGGATTTACAGATGAAACAGTTCGCTTCGAATTTGAAGATTCAAGCAAAGAGGAAATTGGAGCTACACTTGTTACTGTATATAAAGCTCTAGAAGAAAAAGGTTATAGCCCTATTAATCAAATGGTAGGTTATGTATTATCAGGAGATCCTGCTTATATACCTCGCCATAATGATGCTAGAAACTTAATTCGTAGATTTGATAGAGATGATATCGTTGAAGAATTAATAAAATCATACTTGAAAGATCAAGGTGCAGAAATCTAATGGAAAGAATTCTAGGACTTGATGTAGGAAGTAAAACGGTTGGTGTTGCTGTGAGTGACTTATTGGGAATAACTGCTCAAGGGCTTGAAATCATAAAGATTGATGAGGAGTCCGGCGAGTTTGGTTTGGAACGAATGGATGAGCTTGTAAAAGAGAATAAACCTGGTCGTTTTGTATTAGGTCTTCCGAAAAACATGAATAACACTTTGGGTCCGAGAGCAGAGGCAAGCCAAAAGTATGGCAAACTTCTCGAAGAAAGATATAATTTACCGGTAGAGTATCAAGATGAGCGTTTGTCAACGGTAGAAGCCGAAAGAATGTTAATATCAAATGATACAAGTAGGAATAAACGCAAAAAAGTAATCGATAAATTAGCAGCAGTTTTAATTCTGCAAAATTATTTAGAGATACATAGATAACATATAAATAAAAAAACAGAAAAGAAGAGGGATAAATTATGACTGAACATAATCACGATCACAACCATGATGACATTGAACTAGTAACGCTTTATGATGAAAATGGAGATGAAGTGTTATATGAAGTTTATTTAGAAATTGAAGCTCAAAAAGAATTTGGCAAAGACTACATTCTTCTTGTTCCACATGAACTAAATGAAGATGATGAAGCTTTAATTTTACCTTATGCAATTGAAAAAGATGAGAATGGTGAAGAAATTATTGTACCAATCTCTGAAGATTCAGATGCAGAATGGAATATGATTGAAGAAGTATTCAATTCGATTGTTGAAGAAGAACAATAAAATTTAAAAAATAAAATTACAAAAATACGAACTATAAAAATATCGAGTAGAACAAATTCGATATATAGTTCGTATTTTATTTTAAAATTACCTCAATGTTTAAATTGTAAAAAGTAAAAATCGAACTAAGTAGTATTGAGAAGTGAAAAGATTAAAAATAAGATTGTTAAAAATTTAAAAAAGTTATTGACAAACAAATGTGGGGATGATAAGATAATAACACTGTCAAGGACGAAACAGTCAACGAAAAAAAACTTGTGAAAAAAGTTTTAAAAAGTAGTTGACAAAGATAAAGTCTGATGATAGAATAATGAAGTTGTCTCGAGAGAGCGACAAGTCGAAATAACTGGTTGTTAAAAAAACTTTAAAAAAGTAGTTGACAACGATTCGCGGTTATGATAGACTA
>NZ_MKIQ01000024.1 GCF_001832885.1 Floricoccus penangensis
AATTTAATTTCTTGTTTTGTTGATATTTGTTTTTTTGAAATACTTATTGATTGAAACAAATTTGTATTTTTTTCAATACTATTCACTAATGATTTTTTGTTTTCTCTTTCTGTGGAAGTTACTGCTGAACTATCAGTAATAGAAATTAAATCATCATTTTTATTCCCATCATATACTGAAGATGAACTTGTATCTGTACCTTGGTTATCTGAATTTGAAATAAGTTCAGTGGGATTCGTCTCACTAGTATTCATTGTTGATGAATTATCAGTTATAGCTTGTTCGCTACTTGAAGTTATCGTATTTTGATTGATGACTTCATCTTTTACTAACGCATATGCACTATTCCTTGAAAAACATAGCACTACTAATAATATAAAATATATATATTTTGGATACCTTTTCATAAATTCTCCTTAAAATTTTAAAACTCCAAAAAGGCAGATTATCCATCTGCCAATATATTTAGTAACCACCACCTAAAATGCCGTAATATTCCTCGAGTGATTTACCAGAATTATAAATGCTTGTAGCTTTATTACCAACATATCTTAAATGCCATGGTTCATATTGGTACCCCGTGATGTACTCCTTACCTCTAGGATATCTAACTATGAAGCCATATTTATGTGCATTTTGAGCAATCCAGGTTGCCTCATTATTAGATTCAATCAGAGCACCATTCCAGTTTATCAAGTCAAAAACTAAACCAGTTTGATGTTCTGAGTGACCTGGACGAGCAGAATATGTATCAGCTAAATATCTTCCATCCCTATTTACGTAACTCTGATATAATTGGGATTGAACACCATAGCTTCTATAACCACTATATGAGTTAGACACATTATAACCCCTATTTTGCATATCAGAAATCATTCTTCGTATAGCTCTT
>NZ_MKIQ01000025.1 GCF_001832885.1 Floricoccus penangensis
ACGGCGAAGATCGCGGGTTCGATTCCCGTCGGGACCGTCAAATAGTTTTATTATTTGTTTATATATTTACTTGGAAGGGTAGCGAAGTGGCTAAACGCGGCGGACTGTAAATCCGCTCCTTCGGGTTCGGGGGTTCGAATCCCTCCCCTTCCATAATTTACGGGCATAGTTTAAAGGTAGAACAAAGGTCTCCAAAACCTTTGGTGTGGGTTCAATTCCTGCTGCCCGTGTTAATAATATGGCGGGTGTGGTGAAGTGGTTAACACATCAGATTGTGGCTCTGACATTCGGGGGTTCGATTCCCCTCACTCGCCTATTTATTGGGGTATAGCCAAGCGGTAAGGCAAGGGACTTTGA
>NZ_MKIQ01000026.1 GCF_001832885.1 Floricoccus penangensis
AGAAGTTGAAGCTAATTACGCAAAGAATAATCAATAAATTTGTTCGAAAAGATAATAGATCTGAAAATTTAATTATGAGTTCAGAAGAAACAAAAACAACAGGATTTATTGCTATCGCTTGGACTTGGCATTCAAAACATCCTCATGGATATGAAGATTAATTGTTATAATAGTATATGATGAGCATAGTTTACAAATAATATTTGTAAACTATTTTTTTAATATATATATCACGTTGAACGATTAGAGAATTGAAACACAGGTATCACATTTCTCACAAGCTATTATTTCTAAGCTAGTAGTTATGGAGATGATTATTTTACAATATGGAAGAATTGTTCTCTAGTGGAGCTGTAATCGGCTATTCAGCGTTAAAAACCTATAAATTATATAAGAAAAAAATAGTGAGTTTGTAGAATGCTGAAAATTTTGCTATTATTAGCTTAATATTTATATTTAGAGGAAAAAATGGTAAAAGAAAAAAATACATATTCAAGACGTTCAAAATATTACTCAGAGGCTTCAGTCATTAAAACAAACAAGACTGAAGAAACTCAAACAAAAAATATTGATAACTTAGAAGAACCTCCTAAAAAAGAAAAAAATTTTTTCGTTTTTATACTCCTTTTGCTAATATCCCTATTAGTATCTTTGAGTTTTAATTCATTCCCTATTTTCAATGAGTTTTACTCAGGACTGAAAGAATCAATAAATAATTACTCTGGTTTTGCTATGAATAATGGCCAAATGCCTTATAGAAATTTTTATTCAAATGATGGACCTATTTTCTTTTTAATTAATGAACTAGGTAATAAGTTTGGTAATACATGGATTTTATGGGGGGTTGAGACTTTAAACCTTATTTTTGTTTCAAACCTGATTTATAAAATTGGACGTAGCCACAATATATCTACCTTTAGTGCGACATTCATCAGTATTCTAAGTATTATTGGAGTTGCCGTAGCAATAAATGGTGGTAATCTTGCCGCAGGTTTTGCAATTTATCCCATTTTATTATCAATTGATTTCATTGATAAGATATTCAATAATCAAGTAGATAAAGATAGTAAATTTATTATATTTGGCTCACTACAGGCAATATCAGTTTTTATTACTCCTGCTATGCTACTAGTAAATATATTATTTTTTGTATTTTTCTTTATAAAATTTTTAAAGGAAAAACCAGTTAATAAGCAGAAGATTTACAGTTTTATTTACCGTATACTGTCTTATATATTTGGATTTTTAATAATATTTTACTTAACGATTTATTATGGATTGATTAATCAATTTTTAGTTCCGGCTGCTGAGCAAATGTTTATTTTACCGTTTCAATCTATTAGATTTGATTCATCTTCTATATTAAACTTAGTTGTTTCACTTATTCTTTTATTATTGATCTTTGGTAAGCAGCTTGTATATCTAGCAAAAAAATTAAAGAGTTCGGAAAAAGGTAACCTTTTTTATAAATTTATAATTCTTGCCTCTCTTCTATACTTTATACTTACAGTTTTAAGTCCAATGTATGTTGTAGGGGATTTGGTAATTCTGTTGCCACTTTTCTTGATTCCTATTTTAAATAGTCATAATCAAGAAGGAGAGAAGTCTTCTGTATTATTAGGTGTGAAATCTTCTTTTTTACCATTATTAGGAATACTTGTGATACTTGCGTATGATGTATATACACAAGTTGAAAAAAGACCAATATTTGAAGAAGAGAGCAGAGTCGCTAGCTTTATACATAAAAATACAAATATAAAAGATCGAGTACTTGTTCTTTCTGATGACTATAATATTTATGTTAATTCAAAACGTTTAGCAACATTACCTATTCCTTTAAATAGTTATCCAGAAATATATAAGAAACATTTTACTGAAACTCTGCCTAAAACAGAATCGAAATTTATTATTGAGAATAAAAATTATGATGGTGTTGGAAAGAAATCTGTAAATACTGAACTTGATTCATCTTATGCTTTGAATAAGAAATTTAAATCAAATGATTTTGAAATATATGAGAGAATTGGTAGTGATGACTCATTAATTGATGATAAGAATAGTAATAAAAATAAAGGTTCATCTAAAGAAAAGACAGAATCTTCATCGAGTTCTAGTGAAAATATAAATGGAAAATCTGATCAAGAAATTCAATCTACAGAGGATGCTGTTCCAGACCAACAATATAATAACACTGATCCCAATCAACAATATAATCAACAATATTACGGACAATAAAAAATGGATGCTTAGCGGCATCCATTTTTCTATATAATTAATAGCTTAAAATTTCTTTGACAGCTTCATCATCAAGGCGACGAGCAACTTCTGTGAGTAATTTTACAGTATTTAGGTAATCATCTTCGTGAATCATTGAAGTGTGACTATGTAGGTAACGTACAGGAACAGTTACTGCAAGACTTGGAATACCATCATGGCTTAGGTGCATACGACCAGCGTCAGTTCCACCGCCTGCGATTACTGTATATTGGTAAGGAATGTTTAATTCATCAGCAATATCAGTTACAAAGTTGATAAGTTTTTGATGTGGAATCATTGTAGCATCAAAGATTAGGATTTGAGGTCCTTTACCAAGAACACTATCAGCTTCTTTTGGAGTCATTCCAGGGGTATCGCCAGCAGTACCAGTATCAACAGCGAAAGCAATAGCAGGGTTTACCTTGTGAGTAAGAGTTTGAGCACCACGAAGACCTACTTCTTCTTGAACGTTTGCACCTAGATATAGTTGATTTTCAACTGGATTTTCTTGAGCTAAGTTTTCAAGAACTTTAAGAACGATAGCAGTACCAATACGGTTATCCCAAGCTTTACCAAGAAGGAACTTACCACCATTTAAGCGAGTAGCTTCAATACGAGGTGTAATCATGTCACCAGGGCGAATACCTAGAGCTTCAACCTCTTCTTTAGAAGACATACCAAGGTCAATAAACATATCCTTGATATCATATACCTTATTACGAACTTCAGCAGTTAGTACATGTGGTGGTTTAGAACCAGTTACACCTTGAATCTTATCACCCTTACGTGTAGTAATAGTAACTTGTTGCGCAAGCATAACTTGAGCCCACCAACCTCCGACAGTTTGGAATTCAATGAATCCTTTGTCAGTAATATTAGTTACCATGAAACCAACTTCGTCCATATGGCTAGCCATTAAAACTTTAGGACCTTTTTCACCATAGCGAGCGACAACACTTCCAAGACCGTCAAATTCAATATCAGAAGTATACTTTTTAGCTTCTTCTTTGAAAATTTCACGCACTTCTTGTTCGTGACCTGCAATACCATCAACATTACTTAAATTGTATAGAAATTGTTCTTCTTTAGTGTCCATTTTTTCTCCTTTTAAAAAGTTAATACCATTTTATCATAAGTTGAGCTTAGATTAAATAATGATGTACTTGTATAAAATCATACAACTATATGTTGTGTATTGTAGATAGAATATACATTTTGAAACACAATATATGGTATTGTTACCTATTGAACTTTCTTTTGAAATCTGTTAAAATTTAAATCAGATTAAGGAGATAATTATGATTTTATTTGAAGAATTAGAAACTCAGACAACGAATATGAAAGTAATTAAAAGGGACGGAAGGAAACTTCCATTTGAATCAGAAAAAATTTACGCAGCTTTAGAAAAGGCCAGTAATGAAATTTCTCCAATAACACCTGTTCAAGAAGCGAAATTAGAAGTTTTAGTTGATAAGGTTGTTGCAGAGATTTTTGCGCGCTTTGATAAAAATATCAAAATTTATGAAATTCAAAATATCGTAGAACATGTCCTTTTGAGTGCCAACGAATATGAACTTGCTCAAAAGTATATAAACTATCGTACAAATCGTGACTTTGCTCGCAGCCAAGCAACAGATATTAATTTCACTATTGATAAGCTTATAAATAAGGACCAAACAGTGGTTAATGAGAATGCTAATAAGGATAGTGATGTATTCAATACTCAGCGTGATTTGACAGCAGGGATTGTTGGTAAATCAATAGGACTTAAGATGTTACCTCCTCACGTGGCAAATGCTCATCAAAAAGGTGATATTCATTATCATGACCTTGATTACCATCCATACACTCCAATGACTAATTGTTGCTTGATTGATTTTAAAGGTATGCTTGCTAAAGGTTTTAAGATTGGTAATGCAGAGGTTGTTTCACCAAAATCAATTCAGACAGCGACTGCTCAAATGAGTCAGATTATTGCTAATGTAGCATCAAGTCAATACGGAGGATGTTCAGCAAACCGAGTTGATGAACTTTTGGCACCATATGCTAAATTGAATTTTGATAAGCACTTAGCTGATGCGCGTGAGTGGGTAGCTCCTGAAAAACAGGAAGCATATGCTTATGCCAAGACTAAAAAGGATATCTATGACGCAATGCAATCTTTGGAGTATGAAATAAATACTTTATTTACTTCAAATGGGCAAACTCCATTTACTTCACTTGGATTTGGACTTGGAGAAGATTGGTTTGCGCGTGAGATTCAAAAGGCAATTCTAAAAATCAGAATTAAAGGGCTTGGTCACGAGGGAAGGACAGCTATTTTCCCTAAACTAATATTTACTCTTAAGCGTGGTTTGAATCTTGAGATGGATACGCCGAACTATGATATCAAGCAGCTGGCTTTGGAATGTGCTACTAAACGTATGTATCCAGATGTTTTGAGTTATGATAAGATTGTTGATTTGACTGGTTCTTTTAAGGTTCCGATGGGATGTCGCTCTTTCTTGCAAGGATGGAAGGACGAAAACGGCCAAGATGTTGTTGATGGTCGTATGAATCTTGGAGTTGTGACCCTCAATCTGCCTAGAATTGCGCTTGAATCTAAGGGTGATAAGGATAAGTTCTGGTCGATTTTGGGTGAGAAGATGGATATCTTGCGTGATGCGCTTGTCTATCGTATTGAGCGAGTTAAGGAAGCAACACCCGCTAATGCGCCTATTCTTTATCAAAACGGAGCCTTTGGCGGTCGTCTTAAGAAAACTGATAATGTGGACGAATTATTTAAGAATCGTCGCGCTACAGTTTCTATGGGATATATTGGTCTCTATGAAGTTGCAACTGTCTTTTATGGTGGTCAGTGGGAAAATAATCCTGAAGCTAAGGAATTTACTTTAGAAATACTTCGTCAAATGAAGGGTGCAGCTGAAGCATGGTCAGATGAGTATGATTATCATTTTTCAATTTACTCTACTCCTTCAGAGTCGCTAACTGATCGTTTTTGCAGACTTGATACTGAAAAATATGGTATTATAGAGGACATCACTGATAAGGAATATTACACAAATTCTTTCCATTATGATGTGCGTAAGAACCCAACTCCATTTGAAAAACTTGATTTTGAAAAAGATTATCCAGTTTACGCATCAGGTGGATTCATTCATTATTGTGAATACCCAATGTTACAACAAAATCCGAAGGCTCTTGAAGCAGTATGGGACTATGCTTATGATCGCGTAGGCTATCTGGGAACAAATACACCAATTGATAAATGTTATGAGTGTAATTTTGAAGGTGATTTCACACCAACTGAACGCGGCTTCAAATGTCCAAATTGTGGCAACACTAATCCTGCAACAGTTGATGTTGTGAAAAGAACTTGTGGCTATCTTGGTAATCCACAGGCTCGTCCAATGGTTAATGGTCGCCACAAGGAAATTTCAAACCGTGTAAAACACATGAATGGATCAATTGGTCATTTAAGTAATGGCGATGACATTGATAATCTAGCACATGATGAAAGAAGTAAGTTTTTTGCCAAATAAAAATTAATATAAGTCTGGGGGAACTCAGACTTTCCATATTTAAGAAAGGAGATATTTTATGGGAAAATACCAATTAGATAATAAAGGACAGGCTTCTGTTGAAAAGTATCATGAGAAAAATTCAACTGACAAACCTAGCAAACAAGACAAAGTAGCAGAGCTACGTGCCCAATTTTTGAAAAAGAAAAACGGTGGCAAGAATGAAAAATCCAAAGCCTAAGGAATGGCTTTCCTCAGACCTTAGTCAGAATTATATTGCCGACTATAAACCCTTCAATTTTGTGGATGGTGAAGGAGTACGTAATAGCCTCTATGTTTCTGGCTGTCCCTTTGCTTGTGAGGGTTGCTATAACGTGGCTGCCCAAAACTTTCGCTACGGGAGACCATATACACAGGAACTAGAAGAACGTATCATGACAGATATGGCTCAACCTTACGTGCAAGGCCTCACTCTTCTTGGAGGTGAACCCTTTCTCAATACTGGGGTCGTACTTCCTTTGGTTAAAAGAATACATGAGGAACTACCAGAAAAAGATATTTGGTCTTGGTCAGGTTATACCTGGGAAGAATTACAAGAAGAGAGTGATGATAAACTTGAGCTGCTTGCTAATATTGATATCTTAGTTGATGGTCGATTCTATATATCAAAGAAGAATCTGCTTTTGCAATTTCGCGGTTCAAGCAACCAAAGAATAATCGATGTCAAAAAATCACTTTCAAGTGGTCAGGTAGTTATCTGGGATAAGCTAAATGATGGCAATCAAGAATTTGAACAACTTCACAAAGAAAATATGATATAAAGAACAATTCATTTACTTGGATTGTTTTTATTTTGTTATAATTAACAATAGTAAATTATTGGAGTGTATAGATGTCAAAAGGTGTTTTTAATATCATAGTTCAAGATGAACGAATACTTTTAGTTAAAAGAAAGGATTTACCATTGTGGGACTTACCAGGAGGTCATCTGGATCCAGAAGAGAGCGAATTTGATTGTGCAATTCGGGAAGCTTATGAAGAAACAGGTCTCATCGTCAAACCTAAATATTTAATTGGAAAATATGTTATTGAAGAACTTGATGATACACAGTTTGTATATAAAAGTAATATTGAAAGTGGAGAGTTAATAAAATCTGGACCTGAAACAAAGGAACTCAGATATTTTAATCTTAATTATCTTCCCTTGTTTATGGTGCCTAATAGAAGACGGCAAATAAAAGATTTTCAAGACAAAAATGAAAATAAAGAAGTCATGATTAAGGAAAAATTTCTCATAAGATTATTAAGAAAGATTTTGTAAAATATCAAACTTTAGATGTAAGAAATTTTTCTGAAAATTTGATACAATAGATTTAATTATAGGAGGACGATATGGTTAGAATTCAAGATGATTTATATGAGGCAGTCAATGCCGATTGGTTAAGCGAGGCAGAAATTCCTGGCGACAGACCAAGAATTGGTGGGTTTGACGAGCTTGTTATTAATAATGAAAAAACATTAATGGAAGACTTTTCTGGTTTCCCTAAGTTTGATGATCCAGTTATGGACCAATTTTTGCTTTTCTACAAGAAAGCACAAGACTATGATACTCGTAATAAGATAGGTACAGAACCTGTAAAGTCTAATTTAGCTAAAATCGAAGCAATTAAAGATTTTGATGATTTAACTTCAAAATTTACAGAGATGGTATTTGAAAATTATGGATCGCTTCCATTTGATCTTTCAGTATCTCCAGATATGAAGGATGCAATCCATTATGCACTTTATTTCTCAAGCCCTGGTTTAATATTGCCTGATACTACATATTATGCTGAAGATCATCCACGTAAGGAAGAACTTCTTAATGTATACAGAGAAAACACTATCGAAATCATGGAAAAATTCGGTTATGACAAGGAATTTGCTGAAAAAACAGTAGATAATACTTTGAAATTTGATGCTCTTCTAGTTCCTTATGTAAATACAAGTGAAGAGTGGGCTCAATATGCAGGTCTTTATAATCCGGTAGATATATCTGAATTTGTTTCCCATATCAAAACTTTCAATTCAGGAAAATTAATCGCTGATTTAATCAAGACTATGCCAGAGAAAGTTTTAGTTTATGAAAAAAGATTTTATGAAAACTTTAATGAAATAGTAAATCCAGAAAATTTCGAGTTAATTAAATCATATATTTTAGCTTCGGAAGTGCGCACTGCAACGCCTTACCTTTCTGAAGAATTGCGTGTTTTGGGAGGAGTATTTGGTCGTGCTTTAAGTGGTACTGCTGAGGCGCGTAGTCCTGAAAAAGCAGCCTATGATTTAGCAACAGGAATCTTCTCTCAAGCTGTTGGTCTTTATTATGGTAAAAAATACTTTGGTGAAGATGCAAAAAATGATGTTAAATATATGACAGCTCAAATGATTCAAGTTTACCAAGAACGTCTCCGCCATAATGACTGGCTATCTAAGGAAACAATAGAAAAAGCTATTGAAAAACTTGATGCAATGACAGTCTTTGTCGGCTATCCAGATAAACTTCCAAAAGTCTACACTGAATTTAAGGTTGGAAGTGGAAGTATCTATGAGGATTCAACTAGTATTGGTCGTGCGTTAATTCGTCGTCACTATGGCAAGTTCTCTGAAAATGTAGACAAGACTGAGTGGCATATGCCAGCACATATGGTAAATGCTTATTTCAGTCCTGATAGTAATACTATTGTCTTTCCAGCAGCTATCCTACAAGCTCCATTCTATAGTCTTGAACAAACAAAGAGTCAAAATTATGGCGGTATTGGAGCTGTTATCGCTCACGAAATATCTCATGCTTTCGATAATAATGGAGCACTTTTTGATAAGTATGGTAACATGGAAAATTGGTGGACAGAGGAGGACTTTAAAGCTTTCGAAGATAAACAAAAACTAATGGTTGATGAGTTTGATGGTCTTGAAATTGCTGGTGGAAAAGTTAATGGTACTCTTGTAGTATCTGAAAATATTGCAGATGCTGGTGGTCTTACAGCAGCAATGACAGCAGCACTTCTTGAAGAAGATGCAAACCTTGAGGAACTGTTTACTCAATGGGCAACAATCTGGCGTATGAAGGCTCATAAAGAATATCAACAAATGCTCTTAAGTGCAGATGTTCACGCACCAGGTAAACTTCGTGCAAATGTTCAACCAACTAACCTTGATGAATTCTTTGAAACATTTGATGTCAAAGAAGGCGATGAAATGTGGCGTGCACCAGAAGACCGAGTTAGAATTTGGTAAGCCTATCCCATCGGAGTTGCGATTAAGACTAGTCACTTTAGTGACTCAGACTTCTTGATATTTAAACACAGCTATTTTGAAATAAAAGAATTAATTAAAAAGCATCTGGAGTATTAATCTCTAGGTGCTTTATTTATATATTAAAAATCTTTCATAAGATTTTTAATCAATTCAGATATTTTTGAAATTTCGATACTAGAGTTGTAGGGATTTGGAATGAGAAAAATCTTTCTGCTATTAACTTTTTTCTGAATTTTGATTTTATCGTTAGTAGCTAATCTTGAAATAATTGACTGACCAATTCCTTCCTCTATTAATTTTTCTAGCAGTTCATTGCTATCAATATTAATAATGGGGAGTTGAATATTATTTTCATTCATAAAAATTTCATTAAAGAATCTAGTTCCAGATTCTTTCTCACGCATTAGCCAATATTTGGAATCGGCATTTCCGGCAAGAACTAACTCATCTTCGTATATGACTTCTTTTTTTAGATTAGGAGTCTCAATTGGTTTTTCTATAATAGCTATGTGGGCATGATTGTTTTGAATTTGTTCCAAAGCCATTTTTGAATTCATCATTTTAATGGTGAAGTTAACATTTGGAAATGTTTTAAGAATATCAGTCATTAATTTAGGTAAGATATGGTTGGCTACAGTATTTGAACAAACGATTATACATTCCTCTTTGAAGTTTTCTTTTTGCATAACTTGTTCAAAAGAATTAGAAAGATTTTCAATTATAGTTAATAATTTTGGATAGAGAAAATCAGCTTCTTTTGTTGGAACGACATTTTGCTTTCCATTTCGATGGAATAGTTGTATTCCGTAATTTTGCTCTAACTTCTTAATTTGCAGGGATACTGTTGGTTGTGAAATATAAAGTTTTTCAGCAGCAAAAGAAAAATTTTTTGTTTCATAGACGGCAATAAATGTTTTAATCCAATCAAGCATATAGTCTCCTTTATTTACTTTCTTAATAATAACTATTATAAATATTTATTTTACAAATGTAAATTTCTTAACTATCATAAATATAGATAAAGACAGAAAAATCTAAAGGAGAGAAAAATGATACATTCATATAAAGAATTTTTAAAGAGGATACCAATACCTATTTGTGGCTTAATTCTAGGTACAGTATCCCTTGGAAATTTATTATACTCAATTAACTACCACATACTTGGGGACATCTTTTGCATTCTGGGATGTATTCTAATGGTTTTAGTAGTACTGAAAATTATTTTCACTATGGACCATACACTGAAAGCTATGAAGGATCCAATAGTTGCTTCGGTATCACCAACATTTACGATGGCGCTTATGGTTATTGCAGCATTTTTGACACGTGTTCTTCCATCTATTAAGCTGGTTCAAGTAATCTGGCTATTTGCGGTTATTCTTCACTTTGCTCTTATGGTTTTCTTTGTTGCCGTTCACGTTTTTCCTGAAAAGTTAAGCCTAGAAAACATCTACCCCAGTTGGTTTATAACATTTGTTGGAATGGGAGTAATACCCAATACGTCAAATTTATTTATTCAAGAACTGGGACAAATTACCATTTGGCTAGCCTTAATCCTCTATTTACTGTTTCTTCCAATTCTTGTAAAGAGGGTAGTTTTTATGTCGAATATGCCAGACTCAGCAATGCCTCTCGTTACCATTATGACAGCCCCAGGTTCGCTCTGTTTAGCGGGCTACCTGTCAGTCACAACACATCCATATATGCCACTAGTAGTATTCTTGCTAGTCCTATCCCAGTTAATATATTTTATAATTGTTTCCAATTTTTCTAAACTTTTTCAAAAGCAATTTTATCCAAGTTATGCAGCCTTTACTTTCCCAATGGTTATTACTGCGACAGCCATAACAAAAGTTAAATCATTATTTATTGATAAGGAATTTCTATATATGATACTCAATTACCTTAGTGCATTTGAAGTAGTTATTGCGATTCTTATTGTTCTTTATGTGCTATATAAATATTTAGTATTTTTGAGGCAGCAGCTAGTTATTAAAAATCGAATTCATGTGTTAAATAAATAGTTGTGAAAAGAAATTTATTTGCTAAATTATATAGAAGAGAAATTACATTTTTTATATTTTATAAATAATTTTAAAATAAGCACATTCCTTGATTTTTGGCAAGAATAAGGTATAATAGAGAGAAATAGTTTGTCGGTACGTTTGGTATGAAATATTGTCCATACTAGGCGTAGTAAGGCAGCGGTGAAGAGATTGACCGTTGCTTTTTTTGCCGTTTTAGACCACCGATTTCAATTGATGTAATTGAAGTTTAATGTTTCTAAATGTTCAGACTACTTTAAATAACTATTTGGAACAAAGGACATAGGCTTTTGAAAGTGAATGTTATTTATACTTCAGAAGACTATAAAATAGGAAAGAGGAGAAACTACATTGGCAGGACATGATGTTGCCTACGGTAAACACCGTACAAGACGCAGTTTTTCGCGAATCAAAGAAGTACTTGATTTGCCAAACTTAATTGAAATCCAAACAGATAGCTACCAGCAATTTCTTGACGAAGGATTTAAGGATGTATTCCAAGAAATGCTTCCGATAAATAACTTTGCGGATACAATGGAGCTAGAATTTGTTGGGTACGAAATGCGTGAGCCTAAATATACTATTGAAGAAGCTCGTGCACACGATGCTAATTATTCAGCACCAATTTTCGTTACTTTCCGCCTTATTAATAAGGAAACTGGGGAAATTAAGACACAAGAAGTGTTCTTTGGAGATTTCCCACTTATGACTGAAATGGGTACTTTCGTAATCAACGGAGCTGAACGTATTATCGTAAGTCAGTTGGTACGTAGCCCAGGTGTTTACTTCCATGATAAAGTAGACAAGAATGGTAAAGTTGGTTATGGTCATACTACAATTCCTAACCGTGGAGCATGGTTTGAATTAGATACTGATGCAAAAGACGTTGGTTATGCTCGTATTGACCGTACTCGTAAATTACCATTTACAGTAATGATGCGTGCTCTTGGATTTGGTTCTGATGCTGAGATTTTTGATATTCTTGGTGATAGCGAAATTCTAAGAAATACAATCGAAAAAGATATTCACAAAAATACAAACGATACTCGTGTTGAGGAAGCACTGAAAGATATTTATGATCGCATCCGTCCTGGTGAACCTAAAACAGCGGATTCTTCACGTAACTTATTAGTAGCTCGTTTCTTCGACCCACGTCGTTATGATCTAGCTCCTGTTGGACGTTACAAAATCAACAAGAAACTAGCTCTTAAAAACCGCCTTCTAGGATTGAAACTTGCGGAGCCATTGGTTGATGGTGATACTGGTGAAATCTTAGTGCCTGCGGATACAGAAATCACACGTGAAGTTCTTGATGATATTACAGAAGCTCTTGATAATGGATTGAATACAGAAGTTTATTACCCATCTGATGATGCAGTATTAAATGATCCAATCAATATTCAAGTTGTTAAAGTATATTCACCAAATGATCCAGAACGTGTTGTAAATGTTATTTCTAATGGACAAATTGATCCAACTGTTCGTACAGTCACACCTGCAGATATCATTGCAAGCATTAACTATTGGTTAGGCTTAAATGATGGTGTTGGTAAAGTGGATGATATTGACCACTTAGGTAACCGTCGTATTCGTTCAGTAGGTGAACTTTTACAAAACCAAGTTCGTATAGGTTTAAGCCGTATGGAACGTGTTATTCGTGAACGTATGTCAAGTCAAGATAATGAGAGTATGACTCCTCAAGCTTTACTTAATATTCGTCCAGTTGTTGCAGCAATCAAAGAATTCTTTGGTTCTTCTCAATTGTCACAGTTCATGGACCAACATAACCCACTTTCAGAACTTTCGCACAAACGTCGTTTATCAGCCCTTGGGCCTGGTGGTTTGACACGTGACCGTGCAGGATATGAAGTACGTGACGTACATTATACTCACTATGGTCGCATGTGTCCGATTGAAACTCCTGAAGGACCAAATATCGGGTTAATCAATAACTTATCAAGTTATGGAAAAATTAATAAATATGGATTTATCCAAAGTCCATACCGTAAAGTTGATCGTGCAACAGGTGTTGTAACAAACGATATTCATTGGCTAACAGCAGATGAAGAAGATAATTACACAGTTGCTCAAGCGAATTCACCACTAAATGAAGATGGAACGTTTACAAATGATACTGTAATGGCTCGTCATACTGGTAACAATATTGAAGTATCTACTTCATTAGTTGATTACATGGACGTATCTCCTAAACAGGTAGTTGCGGTTGCCACAGCTTGTATTCCTTTCTTGGAAAACGATGACTCAAACCGTGCCCTAATGGGAGCAAACATGCAGCGTCAAGCAGTTCCACTTATTGATCCACATGCACCTTTTGTTGGTACAGGTATGGAACATCAAGCGGCACATGACTCAGGAGCAGCCCTGGTAGCAAAAGAAGCTGGTACAGTTGAATTTGCTGATGCAGCTGAGATTCGTATCCGTCGTGAATCTGGTGAGCTTGATATTTACAAAGTAACTAAATTCCGTCGTTCTAACTCTGGTACATCATATAACCAACGTACTCTTGTTAAATCAGGAGATAAAGTTGATAAAGGTGAAATCATTGCTGATGGACCTTCAATGGAAAATGGAGAAATGGCTCTTGGACAAAATCCACTAGTTGCTTTCATGACATGGGAAGGTTACAACTTTGAGGATGCCGTTATCATGAGTGAACGTCTTGTAAAAGATGACGTTTATACTTCAATTGCAATCGAAGAATATGAATCAGAAACACGTGATACAAAACTTGGGCCTGAAGAAATTACTCGTGAAGTACCAAATGTTGGTGAAGATGCTCTTAAAAATCTTGACGAATTTGGTATCATCCGCATCGGTGCTGAAGTTAAAGAAGGTGATCTTCTAGTCGGTAAAGTTACTCCTAAAGGTGTAAGTGAACTTTCTGCTGAAGAACGTCTATTACATGCAATCTTTGGTGAAAAATCTCGTGAAGTTCGTGATACATCACTTCGTGTACCTCACGGAGCTGACGGTATTGTCCATGATGTTAAGATTTTCCGTCGTGAAAATGGTGATGAACTATCAACAGGTGTTAACATGCTTGTTCGTGTTTATATCGTTCAAAAACGTAAAATCCACGTTGGGGATAAAATGGCCGGACGTCACGGAAATAAAGGGGTTGTATCTCGTATCTTACCAGTTGAAGATATGCCTTACCTTCCAGACGGAACTCCAGTTGATATCATGCTTAATCCACTAGGGGTACCATCTCGTATGAATATCGGACAAGTTATGGAGCTTCACCTAGGAATGGCAGCGCGTCAACTAGGCATCCATATTGCAACTCCAGTCTTTGATGGAGCTCGCGATGAAGATATCTGGTCTACAGTAAAAGAAGCTGGAATGGCAGCAGATGCTAAGACAGTTCTTTATGATGGCCGTACAGGTGAACCTTTCGATAACCGTGTATCAGTAGGTGTCATGTATATGATTAAACTTCACCACATGGTTGATGATAAACTTCATGCACGTAGCGTAGGACCATACTCACTAGTTACTCAACAACCACTTGGGGGTAAAGCTCAATTTGGTGGACAACGTTTTGGGGAAATGGAAGTTTGGGCACTGGAAGCTTACGGTGCAGCTTACATTCTGCAAGAAATCTTGACTTACAAGTCAGATGACGTTACAGGACGTACAAAAGCATATGAAGCAATAGTTAAAGGTGAAAGAATTCCTCGTCCAGGTGTGCCAGAATCATTCCGCGTACTTGTAAAAGAATTACAATCATTAGGACTTGATATGAAGGTACTTGATGATGAAGATAATACTCTTGAACTTCGTGATTTAGATGATGATGACGATGAAGGAATCCACGTAGATGCTCTTGAAAAAGCTCGTAAAGAACAAACAGAACTGCGTGCAGCAAATGCTGCTGCAGCTGAAGTAAAAGCAGCTGAAAGAGAAGTATCTGGGGATATCAAATAAATTCTAATTTTAGAAAAATAAACAGATTTTGAGAACTTACATTGACTAGGGTGGAAATGCTTCACCCTTGGTCAAGTTTTATATAGCTAGGAGAAGAAATCTTGGTAGATGTTAATAAATTTCAGAGTATGCAAATATCTCTGGCTTCACCACGTCAAATTCGTACTTGGTCATATGGTGAAGTAAAAAAACCAGAAACAATTAACTACCGTACATTAAAACCAGAACGTGAAGGACTATTCGATGAAAGAATTTTTGGTCCAACTAAAGACTGGGAATGTGCATGTGGTAAATATAAACGTATTCGTTATAAAGGTATTATTTGTGACCGCTGTGGTGTTGAAGTAACTCGTGCTAAAGTACGTCGTGAACGTATGGGACATATAGAGCTTGCTGCTCCAGTAACTCACATTTGGTATTTCAAAGGAATTCCTTCACGTATGGGATTAGCCCTAGATATGAGCCCCCGTGCTCTTGAAGAAGTAATTTATTTTGCTTCATACGTGGTAATTGATCCAAAAGAAACTCCACTTGAAAAGAAAAGTCTTTTAAGCGAACGTGAGTATCGTGAAAAAATGCTTGAATATGGCTATGGTTCATTCGTTGCAAAAATGGGTGCTGAAGCAATTCAAGATCTTTTAATTGATGTTGACCTTGATAAAGAAATTGCTGAATTAAAAGAAGAACTTAAAACTGCAAGTGGTCAAAAACGTGTTAAGGCCGTACGCCGTTTAGATATTTTAGATGCTTTCCGTAAATCAGACAATCAACTTGATTGGATGGTAATGGATGTTCTTCCAGTTATTCCACCGGATTTACGTCCGATGGTTCAACTTGATGGTGGACGTTTTGCAACAAGTGACTTAAATGATCTATATCGCCGTGTAATTAACCGTAACAACCGTCTTAAGCGTTTGATTGAACTTAATGCTCCTGGTATTATTGTTCAAAATGAAAAACGTATGCTTCAAGAAGCTGTAGATGCCTTAATTGATAACGGTCGTCGTGGTCGTCCAATCACAGGACCAGGGAACCGTCCACTTAAATCATTAAGCCACATGCTTAAAGGTAAACAAGGTCGTTTCCGTCAAAACTTACTTGGTAAACGTGTTGACTATTCAGGACGTTCAGTAATCGTTGTTGGTCCAACTCTTAAAATGTATCAATGTGGTCTGCCAAGAGAAATGGCTATTGAGTTATTCAAACCATTTGTAATGGCTGAATTAGTTAAACGTGAGATGGCAGCAAATATCCGTGCAGCAAAACGTAAAGTTGAGCGTATGGATGAAGATATCTGGGATGTACTTGAAGATGTAATTAAAGAACATCCAGTTCTACTTAACCGCGCACCTACTCTACATAGACTTGGTATTCAAGCTTTTGAACCAGTCCTTATTGATGGACGTGCAATTCGTCTTCACCCACTTGTATGTGAAGCCTACAATGCCGACTTCGATGGAGACCAAATGGCCGTTCACGTGCCACTTTCTGAGGAAGCACAAGCAGAAGCTCGTATCCTTATGTTAGCAGCTGAACACATCCTTAACCCTAAAGATGGTAAACCAGTAGTAACTCCTTCACAGGATATGGTACTAGGTAACTACTACCTAACTATGGAAGAAGCTGGTCGTGAAGGTGAAGGAATGATTTTTGCTGATCCTGAAGAAGCTGTAATTGCATGGCGTAATGGCTATGTACATTTACACTCTCGTGTGGGTATAGCTACTAAATCATTAGATAAACCTTGGTCAGATAGCCAAAAAGATACTATTTTATTAACAACAGTTGGTAAAATATTATTTAACTCTATCATGCCAGCAGAATTCCCATATTTAAATGAACCAACTATGGAAAACTTAACTAGCCAAACTAATGATCGCTACTTTGTACAAGCGGGTGGAGATGTTGTTGAAGCTATTAAGAACCTTCCAGAAGTACAACCGTTCAAGAAGAAAAATCTTGGTAATATCATTGCAGAAGTATTCAAACGTTTCCGTACAACAGAAACTTCTGAAATGCTTGACCGTTTGAAAGACCTTGGTTACCACCATTCAACAAAAGCTGGTCTTACTGTAGGTATTGCAGATATTCCAGTCGTAGAAGAAAAACATGAAATTGTAGATGCTGCCCATGAAAAAGTGGAAGTAATCACTAAACAATTCCGTCGAGGTCTTATTACTGACGATGAACGTTATCAAGCTGTAACTGATGTTTGGCGTGATGCAAAAGCTCAACTTGAAGATAAACTTGCTAAAGGTCAAGATTTCAAGAATCCAATCGTTATGATGATGGACTCAGGAGCCCGTGGTAATATCTCAAACTTCTCACAACTTGCCGGTATGCGCGGACTTATGGCTGCACCGAATGGTCGTATCATGGAATTACCAATCATCTCAAACTTCCGTGAAGGATTGTCAGTATTGGAAATGTTCTTCTCAACTCACGGAGCTCGTAAAGGTATGACCGATACAGCCCTTAAGACAGCCGATTCAGGTTACTTGACTCGTCGTCTAGTTGACGTTGCCCAAGACGTAATCATTCGTGAAGATGACTGTGGAACTGACCGTGGACTTGTAATCAGTGCAATTACTGATGGTAAAGAAATGGTTGAACCACTTGAAGAACGTTTAATTGGACGTTACACTTCTCAAACAGTTATTAATCCTGAAACAGGTGAAGTAATCATTGGAAACGATGAGTTAATCACAGAAGATATCGCTAGCGCAATTGTTGCAGCTGGAATTGAGAAAGTTAAGATTCGTAGCGTATTTACATGTAAAACACGTCATGGCGTATGTAAACATTGTTATGGGGTTAACCTTGCTACTGGTGATGCTGTTGAGGTTGGTGAAGCAGTTGGTACAATTGCAGCCCAATCTATCGGTGAACCAGGTACTCAGCTTACAATGCGTACCTTCCATACAGGGGGGGTTGCCTCAAGTGAAGATATCACTCAAGGTCTTCCTCGTATCCAAGAAATTTTTGAAGCACGTAATCCTAAAGGGGAAGCTACAATCACAGAAGTTACAGGTGAAGTTGTAGAAATTACGGAAGAAGCAAGTACACGTACTAAAGAAGTAACCGTAAAAGGTGAAACTGATACACGTACTTACACAATTCCTTATACTTCTCGTACTAAGGTTGAAGTTGGTGACTTTATTCACCGTGGTACTCCACTTACAGAAGGTTCAATTGAACCTAAACACTTACTTGAAGTTCGTGATGCTTTATCAGTAGAAACTTATCTACTTGCAGAAGTGCAAAAAGTATACCGTTCTCAAGGGGTAGAAATTGGAGACAAGCACGTTGAGGTAATGGTTCGTCAAATGCTTCGTAAAGTTCGCATCATGGATCCAGGTGATACCGACTTACTTCCAGGAACACTTATGGATGTTTCAGACTTTGCAGATGCAAACGAAGATACTCTTGTTAAAGGTGCAGTGCCTGCAACTGGTCGTCCAGTTCTTATGGGTATTACTAAAGCATCACTTGAAACTAACTCATTCTTATCAGCAGCATCATTCCAAGAAACAACACGTGTTCTTACAGATGCAGCGATTCGTGGTAAAAAAGACCACTTACTTGGACTTAAGGAAAATGTTATTATCGGTAAAATCATCCCAGCAGGTACTGGTATGCAACGTTACCGTAACATCGAACCTCAAGCACATGTACCAAAAGATGAAGTAATTGAAGGTGAAATAATCGAAGTTACTGAATAATATAAAATAAAAAAAGAGGCAATCGAAAGATTGCTCTTTTTTTATTAATTTTTAGTCTAATAGTCTAAAATAAGTAGATTGATATTTGTCTTAGATAAAGACAGTGATTGTTGCAGCTGTAACAATTAATAATAAGCCGATTAGAGTAATAACCATTTCTTTTTTAGTCTTTCTTTGGCCTAGTAGGTAAATTCCTGAAAGTGTAGCAACAATAACATTAGTTTGAGATAGAATAAATGCTGTCGTCATTCCATTCATATTTGGCTGAGCGGAAATTAGGTACGTGAGGGCAGCAAAGCCGAAAAAGAATCCAGAGATGATGTTTTTATATGATACACTCTCAGTAAAAGCAGATTTTTCACCACGAACTGCAAGGATAATTGCATAGATTGTTGCTACTGAAAGCATACCTATTGACTGAGGTAGAAAAGATGTCATTCCATCAATCGAAGTAGCTTGTGGGAAAGCTGAATAACCAACATAGCCAATGCCACCAATTAGAAGTAAAATTACTGCTTTCTTGAGGTTACCTTGTTCAGTGTGAGATTTCTTTTCAGTCCAAACAGTCATAGTTGCCCCTATTATTATCAGTAAGAGAGCTATACCACCTAGAATTTTATCATCGATAGTAGGCCAACTGCCTAATGCAATAATTCCAAAAAGTGAAGTACCAACTAATTGGATTGCAGTAGATATTGGAGTAACTCGAGAAGAGCCAACCAATGGGAAAGCTATAAAGGTGATTATTTGAGCACATGCCCAACTTGCACCGGATAAAATTGAAAATAGTAAGTCGGTTCCGCTTGGAAATGCTATTCCGTATATATATGAAAAAGCTAAGGCAAATATAAATGTTCCTAGTGTTGATCCTAAGATTTGATTTACTGGACGTCCACCAATTTTTGTTACTACAGTTGGATAGAATCCCCATGCAATAACAGGACCAAGTCCAATTAAAAGTGCTGTTGTATTCATTTTTTCTCCTTATATCTTAAAATATTAAAATTTATTATAAGTGCTTGTTATAAAGCACAAGCAGATTACATTCTCTCATGAAAGCCCTTTTCTGTAAACATAGGATTCAATAAAAGTGATATAAACTCTTTACATTGTGTTATTACATTGTATATACCAATCTTATAGTACTTAATACTTATTTACTAGGCTTTGTAAATCTGATAGAATGTTATAGTTAATAAATAATTGCCTTGAACTGTATTTTCAAGAAGCAGGAGGAAAAAATGAAAGATTCACCAATCAAATACAGATTAATAAAAACGGAAAAACATACAGGTGCTCGACTAGGGGAGATTATTACACCACACGGAACTTTTCCAACCCCTATGTTTATGCCAGTAGGTACACTTGCAACAGTTAAAACTCAGAGCCCAGAAGAATTAAAAGAAATGGGAGCTGGAATTATACTATCAAACACTTATCATCTATGGCTTCGTCCGGGGGATGAGCTAGTGAAAAAAGCTGGTGGTTTGCATAAATTCATGAATTGGGATCAGCCAATCTTAACCGATTCGGGAGGTTTTCAAGTATTCTCACTTGCTGATACACGAAAGATTGAAGAAGAAGGTGTTCATTTCAAGAGTCACCTAAATGGAGCTCCACTATTTTTGAGTCCTGAAAAAGCAATTCAAATTCAAAACAATTTAGGTAGTGATATAATGATGAGCTTCGATGAGTGTCCACAATTCTATCAACCATATGATTATGTAAAAGCAAGTGTTGAACGTACTAGCCGTTGGGCAGAACGTGGTCTTAATGCACATGCAAATAAAGATAGGCAAGGACTTTTTGGTATCGTACAAGGTGCAGGATTTGAAGATTTACGTCGTCAATCAGCACGAGATTTAGTAAGTATGGATTTCCCGGGATATTCAATCGGTGGTCTAGCAGTTGGAGAGTCTCATGAGGAAATGAATGCAGTTCTTGATTTTACCACATCAATGCTTCCAACAAATAAACCTCGTTATCTTATGGGAGTAGGTGCACCAGACTCACTTATTGATGGGGTTATTCGTGGAATAGATATGTTTGACTGTGTATTGCCAACTCGAATTGCTCGTAATGGTACATGTATGACTAGTCGAGGACGCTTGGTTGTTAAAAATGCACAATATGCGGAAGATTTCCGCCCCTTAGATGAAAATTGTGATTGCTATACATGTAAAAATTATACAAGAGCTTACATAAGACATTTGATTAAATGTGATGAAACTTTTGGTATGAGACTTACTTCAACACATAACCTTCACTTCCTTATTAATTTGATGAAAAATGTTCGTCAAGCAATCATGGACGATAATTTATTGGAATTCCGTCAGGATTTCTGTGAAGCATATGGCTATAATAAAGAAGGTGCAAAAGACTTCTAATTAGTCTATTAGTTTGTTAATTACGGCTAATTTTGATAGAATAAAGAATACAATATAAGATTATAGGAGGAACTAACAAAATGGGAATGATTATTGTTTTAATAGCCTTTGCAGCTATGATGTACTTTACTCAAAGACAGCAGAAGAAGGCACAAGCAAGTCGTCAAGACTTACTTAATAATATGGAAATTGGAAGTGAGATAATCACGCGTGGTGGGCTTCATGGTGTACTTTCAGCTATAAATGATTCTGAAGGAACTATTGAACTTGACTGTGAGGGTGTTTTCTTAACTTTTGAACGTTCTGCTGTATTAACAGTTAAACCAGCAGCTTCAACTGTAGTTTCTGATGAAGATGATAGCTTTGCTGAACATGTAGAAAATAAACCTAAGTCTTCTGATTCTGATAAAGAAGAAAGCTTTACTGACCAACTTGCTGATGATAGCGAGCATGCTCTTAAAGATTTACAAGATGACACAGAGAATATTATTAAATCTGAGTCACCTTTCATTGATGAAAAATAAATTTTAAATTTAAAGCAAGGAAACTTGCTTTTTTATTTAGTTAAAAATGTCCTGATTCTTACTATATAAGACTTCTTATCTATATAAAAATTTGTCAAAATATGGTAAAATATGGACATTAACTATGTGGAGTAATTATGTTAAATATATTTAAAAGTAAAGATATAAATGAAATTCCAGTTCCTAATCATGTTGGAATAATAATGGATGGTAATGGTCGTTGGGCTAAAAAGCAGGGTAAACCCCGAGTTTTTGGTCATAAAGCAGGTATGGACTCACTTCAAAGAGCAGCTATCCATGGACAAAAAATGGGCATCAAGGTAATGACAGTTTATGCTTTTTCTACTGAAAATTGGTCAAGACCCGAAGCTGAAGTGAAATTTATTATGAGTTTACCGATTGATTTTTATGAGAAATTTGTCCCGGTCCTTAATAAAGAAAATATCCAAATTCGAATGATTGGTGAACGAGATGGTGTTCCAAAATCAACAATTGATGCCATTGATCGAGCTAGTATTGATACTAAAGATAATACTGGTATGATTTTAAATTTTGCCCTTAACTACGGTGGACGTAATGAAATAACTTTAGCTGTTAAGAAAATTGCTCAGTCTATTAATGATGGTATTATTACAGTTAATGATATAACTGAGGAAATGATTGCTGATAATCTTGAAACTTCAATCTTACCAAAAGAATACCAAGATCCGGACTTTATTATTCGAACAAGTGGTGAAGAGAGGTTAAGTAATTTTCTTCCTTGGCAAGCAGCCTATAGTGAGTTATATTTTACAGACGTTCTATGGCCTGATTTCGATGAAGCGGAACTTGAAAAAGCAGTTGAAATCTATAAAAAACGTGACCGAAGATATGGAGGACTCAAGTAATGAGAGAAAGAATTATCACAGGTGTAGTTGCTGGTGGTGTATTTTTACTTGCTATTGTTAAAGGTGGTTTAATTTTTGAAGGTTTGGTAGGCCTATTAGTAGTTATCGCCATAAGCGAACTCTTTAAGATGGCAGATATCCAAATTATGTCAATTGAAGGTGTCTTATCTATCTTTGCAGGTCTTTCACTAGCTTTGCCACTTAATAAATATCTACCTCAACTAGGTGTTAATAGTCAATTAATGCTATTTACATTCTTTGTCTTTTGTTTAATGGCAGGTATGGTTTTTTCAAACGGGAAGTACACCTATGAAAATATTGGTTTTCCGTTTTTAACAGCATTTTATATTGGTATAGGATTCCAAAATCTAATTAATGCACGAACAAATGGATTGTTTACAATCTTTTTGGCCTTATTTATCGTATGGGCTACAGATATCGGAGCTTACTTCGTTGGACGCCAATTTGGTAAACATAAATTAATCCCATCTGTATCACCAAACAAAACAATTGAAGGATCCCTTGGGGGCATAGCCAGTGCAGTAGTTGTTAGTTTGATAATGTTTCTTGGATTCTCAAAATATGCACCATCAATTCCTTTGTGGCAAATGGTTATTCTGACAATTATCTTTAGCATGGTTGCTCAGCTGGGTGATTTAGTAGAAAGCTCGATTAAGCGTCAATATGGTGTTAAAGATTCTGGAAAAATTTTACCAGGTCACGGAGGAATCCTCGATCGCTTTGATAGTATGTTATTTGTATTCCCAATCATGCACTTATTTGGTTTATTCTAGAATAGTCTGGCATAGATAAGGAAAAATTTAAATGAAAAAAATATGTTTATTAGGTGCTACCGGTTCAATCGGTACGAGCACTTTAGACGTAATAAAAAATAATAGTGATAAGTTTCAACTTGTAGCTATGAGTTTTGGTAAAAATATTGAAAAAGCTCAAAAAATTATTGAGGACTTTAGCCCAAAATATGTTTCAGTTCAAACTGAAGAATTAGCAGAAACTTTAAAAAATAAATATCCGCAAATAGATGTTTTTCATGGAAATGAAGGGTTGAATCAACTAGTTCAAACTGATTACGACTTACTCCTAAATGCTGTTATGGGAAGTGTTGGTTTAATACCTACCATGACTGCAATTGAATTAGGACGTGACATAGCAATTGCCAATAAAGAAACCCTTGTAGTAGCTGGTGATTTTATCATGCCAGCAGCTAAAAAAGCTGGAGTAAATTTATTACCAGTTGATAGTGAGCACTCAGCAATTTTTCAGGTTCTACAAGGTGTGAAGGAAACTGATTTACGTGACATAACTATCACAGCTAGTGGTGGTAGTTTCCGTGATAAGAAACGTTCAGAACTTGTTGGTGTGAGCGTGAAAGATGCCTTAAATCATCCAAATTGGTCAATGGGTGCGAAGATTACAATTGACTCAGCAACTATGGTAAATAAAGGTCTTGAAGTAATTGAAGCTCATCATCTTTTCCAAGTAGATTATGATGACATCAATGTTATTATGCACCGTGAAAGTGTGGTTCATTCTTTAATTACCCTAAAAGATGGAGCAATGTACGCAGAACTTGGTGCTAGTGATATGAGACAACCTATTCAGTTTGCCTTAACTTATCCTGATCATATATCTCTGGTTAATGAAAAAGAGTTTTCACTTGCTAAACTTGCAACAATTCACTTTGAAGAAGTAAATTACGAACGCTTCCCCATGCTTGCCTTAGCATTCAAAGTTGGACGTTTAGGCGGTAGTTTTCCAGCAGTATTTAACGCAGCAAATGAAGTTGCTGTAGCTGCATTTTTACAAGAAAAAATTGAATTCTTAGATATTGAAAAAATCATTGAAAAAGCAGTAGACAATCATGTTGAAGTTAATGATTTATCTCTTGAAAAATTAATCTCTATTGATTCAGAAACAAGAAACAAAGTTGAAAATTGGATTTCTGATAAAAATTTTTAGTTGGAATTCGTAAAGGGGATATAATAAATGGATAGTATAAGAACGATAATAACTTTTGCCATCGTTTTTAGCGTGATAGTGATTGTTCATGAGTTTGGGCACTTCTATTTTGCAAAAAAATCTGGTATTTTAGTCCGTGAGTTTTCTATAGGTATGGGGCCGAAACTTTTTGGACATATTGGTAAAGACGGAACGGCTTATAGCATTCGCCTTCTTCCTGTTGGAGGTTATGTCCGAATGGCAGGTTGGGGAGACGATGATACAGAAATTAAGACTGGTACTCCTGTTGGTCTAAAAATCGAAGACGGAGTTGTTAAACAAATAAATTTGCGCAATGAGCAAACTTATTCAAACATGCTTCCCATGTTTATTACTGATTATGATTTTGATAACGCACTTACGGTTACTGGAGAAGTGAATGGAGAAAGTCAGACATATCCTGTTGATCATGATGCAACAATTGTTGAATCTGATGGTACTGAAGTGAGGATTGCACCCAGTGATGTCCAATACCAAAATGCAAGTATTGGTGGTAGACTTATTACAAACTTTGCTGGACCAATGAATAACTTCATTTTGGGAATTGTAGTATTTATCATTGTAGCCTTCTTACAAGGTGGTGGTGAAACAAATCTTAATACTAATCGTTTGGGACAAATTGCTCCTAACTCACCTGCAGCTCAAGCTGGTTTGAAAAAAGGTGATGCTGTAGAAAGCATAGACGGGGTCAAAATTTCTAATTGGCAAGATCTAACAGATAACATTGTAAAAAGCAATGGTAAGCAACTTGATTTTGTAATTAACCGCGATGGTAAAGAAGAAAACATTAAGTTAACTCCTAAAAAAGAAGGTGATAGATATTTAATTGGTATTAATGCAGCTGTTAAAGATGGCTTTATCGATAAAATAACTTATGGATTTACAGAATCTGTTATGGCCTCAACACAAATCATTAAAGCCTTGGGTGATTTAATTGTAAGACCTAATATTGATAAATTAGGTGGACCAGTAGCAATGTATCAACTCAGCGGAGAAGCCGCACGCGCTGGGACAGTAACAGTCTTAAGACTTATGGCGTTACTTTCAATCAACTTGGGAATTTTTAACTTGGTACCAATTCCAGCGCTTGATGGTGGAAAAATCTTGTTTGTCCTAATTGAAGCAGTGCGTGGTAAGCCAATTAGTCAAGAAAAAGAAGGAGTTATCACTGTTGTAGCAATGGTATTTATGCTAGCCTTAATGGTTGCTGTAACATGGAATGACTTTATGAGAATATTTTAATATGCGAAAGGAATTTTAAAAATAAAATGAAACAATCGAAAATGCTAATCCCTACTTTGAGGGAAATGCCAAGTGATGCACAGGTAATTAGCCATGCTTTGTTAGTACGTGCAGGATATATCCGTCAAATTTCTGCTGGTATTTATGCTTATCTACCACTTGCAAATCGTGTACTTGAAAAATTTAAAAATATCATGCGTCAAGAGTTTGAAGCAATTGGAGCGGTAGAATTACTTGCACCAGCTTTACTTACTGCTGATTTATGGAAGGAAAGTGGACGTTACGATACCTATGGTGAAGATCTTTATAAACTAAAAAATCGTGATAACTCTGACTTTATCTTGGGTCCAACTCATGAAGAAACGATGACAGCTCTTGTTCGTGATGAGATTACATCATATAAAAAGTTACCATTGAACATTTATCAAATTCAACCTAAATATCGTGATGAAAAACGTCCTCGTTACGGATTGTTACGTGGTCGTGAGTTCATCATGAAAGATGGTTATAGTTTCCATGCTAACTATGATAGTTTAGATACTACTTATCAAGATTATAAGACAGCATACGAAAATATTTTTAGTCGTGCTGGTATGACGTTTAAAGCAATCATTGGTGATGGTGGTGCTATGGGTGGTAAGGATAGCCAAGAATTTATGGCTATTACTCCTGATCGTACTGAACTTGATAAATGGTTAATTCTAGATAAAAGCATTGCATCAATTGATGAAATTCCTGAAGATGTATTAGAAAATATTAAAAAAGAACTTACTTCTTGGCTTGTAGCTGGTGAAGATACAATTGTATTTGCTGATGGTGGTGATTATGCTGCTAACCTTGAAATGGCAACAAGTGAATTTAAGAAAAATAATTCTTATACAGAGTCTCTAGAACTTGAAAAAGTCGCTACCCCTGATGTTAAAACAATTGAAGAAGTTTCAGACTTCTTAGATGTTCCTGTTGAATCAACTATTAAAACTTTACTTTTCTTATCTGATGGAGAGCCAGTAGTGTTATTACTTCGTGGTGATGATGAAGTAAATGAAGTTAAACTTAAAAATTACCTAGGAGCTGATGAATTAGAGCCTGCTTCCGAAGATGATGCAGTTAAAGTATTCGGTGCTCATTTTGGTTCTCTTGGACCAATCGGTCTTTCAGAAGATACTCGTATTATTGCTGATAGAGTTGTCGAAACTGTAGTTAATGCAGTTGTAGGTGCTAATGAAGACGGATTCCATTTTATTAATGCAAACCTAGACAGAGACTATAAAGTATCGGAATTTGTTGATTTACGTACTGCAAAAGAAGGGGAAGTGTCTCCAGATGGACGTGGTACACTTAAATTTGCACGTGGTATTGAAATCGGACATATCTTCAAACTAGGAACTCGTTACAGTGAATCAATGAATGCTAAAGTTCTTGATGAAAATGGTCGTGCAGTTCCAATTATCATGGGTTCATATGGTATCGGTGTAAGTCGTATGCTTAGTGCAATACTTGAACAATTTGCTCGTGTGTATGTTGAGAAAACTCCAAAAGGTGATTTCAAATACAGCTGGTCAATCAATTTCCCAGCTGGACTTGCTCCATTTGATATTCATTTGATTCCAGTAAATGTTAAAGATGAAGCAGCATTAGCTTTGACTGATGAGCTTGAAGGGAAACTTATGGACGCTGGATTTGAAGTATTAACAGATGATCGAAATGAGCGTGCAGGAGTTAAATTTGCTGATAGTGATTTGATTGGCTTACCAGTTCGTGTAACAGTTGGTAAAAAAGCAGCAGACGGAATTGTTGAAGTCAAGATACGTTCAACTGGCGAAACAATTGAAATTAATAAAGATGAATTAATTGATACAATCAAAATTTTAAATAAATAAAAAATATAGAGAGGAGGACTAAGGATAATTAATTAATTATTTTTAGTCCCTTCTTTCACTTTTCTAGAAAGGAGAATTCATGCACGAACTTTTTGAAAAGTTGATGGATCAAATTAACTTACCACTTGAATTACGTCAGTCTCAAGCATTTTATGGTGCTGATATTGCAAATGTGGAAGTTCATACGGTAAGTAATTTATGGCATTTTTATCTGAGTTTTCCTGCAATATTAGATGTAGAGGATTATAAAACTTTAAAAGGTCATTTAGAGGAAGCTTTCCAGAATATAGCTCGAATTAAGTTGACGATTTTACCAGAAGATAAATCATATACCAAAAAAGAGTTGAATGATTACTATCACTTGGTTTTTCAGCAAGATGGTTGTAACGTTCCATCATTTTCTAATATCTTCGAAAAATATCAATTCTATATCGATCAGAACGATAATAAAAAGTATTTGATCACCTCTGATCTAGCTAATATGTCTTACTTTGAAGATAATTATATTCCTCAGATGGAAGCAATTTATTCGGATTTTGGGTTTTCAGACATTAAGATCTTTACAAAAGTTGACCATGAACTTTCAGCCCAATTAGCAGAAGAACATAGGAAGCAAATTGAAGAAGCTACTAATCAGCAGGTAGAACAAATCCAACAACAGGCAATAAATATTGCTAATAATAAACCTGCTCCAAAGAAGGAAGTGAAACTTAAAGCAGGTGAAGTACCAACCAAGTTAGAACTCGGTCGTGAGATTGGTCCAAAAGAACCAGTAACACAAATGGTAGAAATTAATACGGAAGAAAATCGTGTCATTTTTGAAGGTTATATTTTCGATGTTGAACGAAAAGTTACTAAAAATGGTAAAAATCTAATTATCTTCAAGATGACAGATTACACTTCAAGTTTTGTTGTTCAAAGATGGGAACGTAAGGATACTGATTTACTTAGCTTTGATCTTATCAAAACTGGTATGTGGGTGAAAGTACGTGGTAATGTTGTTATGAATAACTTTACGCGTGACTTAGTCCTAGAAGCCCAAGATGTAGTTGAGGTTAAACACCCAGTTCGTCAGGATTTGATGCCTGAGGGAGAAAAACGTGTCGAATTTCATGCTCATACTAATATGTCGACTATGGATGCTATTGAACCAGCAGGTGCACTTGTAGAACGTGCTGCTAAGTGGGGACACAAAGCTATAGCGATTACTGACCATGCGGGTGTCCAAGGTTTCCCAGAAGCCTATAATGCAGGTAAGAGAAATGGCGTAAAGATTTTATATGGTGTTGAAGCTAATCTAGTTGAGGACCGTGTGCCTATTACCTACAATGAAGATGATTCTAGTCTTGCTGAATCGACTTACGTTGTGTTTGACGTGGAAACAACTGGACTTTCTGCTGTTTATAATAATCTTATTCAGATAGCAGCAAGTAAAATGCATAAAGGAAATGTCATTGATGAGTTCGATGAATTCATAGATCCAGGTCACCATTTAAGCGACTTTACTACTCAATTGACAGGTATAACAGATGATCATGTAAGGGGATCAAAACCTCTTAAACAGGTCTTGGAAGAGTTTCAAGAGTTTTGTAAAGGTAGTGTTTTAGTTGCCCATAATGCAACATTTGACGTTGGTTTCATGAATATGAACTATCAAAGAAATAATCTTCCTGAAATAACTCAACCAGTTGTTGATACTTTAGAGTTTGCGAGAAATCTTTATCCAGAATATAAACGTCATGGTTTAGGACCTTTGACAAAACGTTTTGGTGTAGCACTTGACCATCACCATATGGCCAATTATGATGCGGAAGCTACTGGACGTTTACTCTTTATTTTCTTAAGAGATGCTCAAGAAAAATATGGGGTTTCTAAATTATCTGATTTGAACATTCAGGTTGTCGATGATAACTCATATAAAAAAGCACGTGTTAAGCATGCTACAATCTATGCTCAAACACAGGCTGGTTTGAAGAACCTTTTTAAACTTGTATCTTATTCAAATGTTGACTATTTTGAAGGAGTTCCAAGAATTCCTAAGAGTGTATTAGAGGCTCATAGGGAAGGTTTGATAATTGGGTCAGCCTGTGATGAAGGTGAACTTTTTGATGCAGTTACAACTAAAAGTTTTGATCATGCTTTAGAAGTTGCCAAGTTCTATGATTTTATTGAAGTTATGCCTCCTGCTCTTTATCGTCCTTTAATTGCAAAGGAAATGATTAAAGATGAGATGGAGCTTCAAAATATTTTAGAGCAACTTATTAAAATTGGTGAGACTCTCGGTAAGCCAGTTTTAGCAACAGGAAATGTTCATTATTTGGATGAAACAGATGCACTTTATCGTGAGATTATAGTTCGTGCGCTTGGAGCAGGGGCTATGATAAATCGTCCGATAGGTCGTGGAGAAAAGGCAATGCCAGCCCCTCTTCCAGAGGCTCATTTCAGAACAACAAGTGAGATGCTAGATGCTTTCGCCTTCCTAGGAGAAGCTAAAGCACGTGAGATTGTAATTGATAATACTCAAAAGCTTGCAGATACATTTGAAGACATTACTCCGGTCCGTGAAGATCTATATACTCCTTATATTGAAGGAACTGAAGAAGAAGTTGCTCGTCTTACTTATGAAAAAGCCCATGAAATATACGGAAATCCGCTGCCAGACTTAGTAGATCTTCGTATTGAAAAGGAGCTTAATAGTATCATTGGTAATGGATTTGCCGTAATCTACTTGATTTCACAAAAGCTAGTGCTTCGTTCTAATGAACGTGGATATCTAGTTGGTAGCCGTGGATCAGTTGGTTCTAGTTTTGTTGCGACAATGATTGGAATAACTGAAGTTAATCCTTTGGCGCCTCATTATGTTTGTCCAAACTGTCAATATTCGAAATTCTATGATGATGGTACTTATGGGTCAGGTTATGATATGCCTGAAGAAGAGTGTCCTGAATGTGGAACACGTCTTAATAAAGATGGACAAGATATTCCCTTTGAAACCTTCCTTGGTTTCTATGGAGATAAGGTTCCCGATATCGATTTGAACTTCTCTGGAGAAGATCAACCAAACGCCCATTTAGACGTAAGAGATATTTTTGGTAAAGACTACGCCTTCCGTGCGGGAACTATTGGTACAGTTGCTGATAAGACAGCCTATGGATTCGTTAAAGGATATGAGCGAGATTATGGTAAATACTACCGTGCAGCTGAAGTTGATAGACTTTCAAAAGGGAGTACGGGCGTAAAACGTACAACTGGTCAGCATCCAGGCGGTATCATCGTTATACCAAATTACATGGATGTTTATGATTTTAGTCCAGTTCAATTCCCTGCTGATGATTTGAATGCCGAATGGCAAACTACCCATTTCGACTTCCATGCCATTCATGATAACATACTAAAACTAGATATACTTGGACACGATGATCCAACCATGATTAGGATGTTACAAGACTTATCAGGTATTGATCCAAAAGATATCCCAGCTGATGATCCTGAAGTTATGAAGATTTTTTCAGGTCCAGAGGTTCTGGGTGTTACACCTGAGCAGATATTTTCAAAAACCGGAACATTTGGAGTACCAGAATTTGGTACAGCCTTTGTTCGAGGGATGTTAGAGGAAACTAAACCAAAAACATTTGCGGAGTTACTACAGATTTCAGGGTTGTCTCATGGGACAGATGTATGGCTTGGAAATGCTCAAGAATTAATCAAATCAAATGTTGCTAATCTTAGCGAAGTTATCGGTTGTCGTGATGATATCATGGTATATCTAATTCACGCAGGTCTTGAAGAAGGTATGGCTTTCAATATCATGGAACGCGTGCGTAAGGGTGCATGGAACAAAATGGATGAAGCAGAGCGTGATAAATACCTAGCAGCTATGAGGGAAAATAATGTGCCTGAATGGTATATTGATTCTTGTAGCAAAATCAAATATATGTTCCCCAAGGCCCATGCAGCAGCTTATGTATTGATGGCTTTACGTGTTGCCTACTTCAAAGTGCATTATCCAATATATTATTACTGTGCCTATTTCTCAATTCGTGCTAAGGCGTTTGACCTTAAGACAATGGGTGCAGGACTTGAAACAGTGAAAGCTAAGATGGATGAAATCAGAGCCAAGGATAGGATATACGAGGCGACTAAAGTCGAAAAAGATTTGTATGGTACCCTTGAGCTATGTAATGAAATGTTAGAACGTGGTTTAAAATTTGGTCAACTAGACCTGTACAGAAGTGACGCAGTTAACTTCATTATTGAAGGAGACACTTTAATTCCACCATTTAGAGCAATGGATGGACTAGGTGAATCTGTAGCATATGGAATAGTCGAAGCTAGAAAAGAAGGAGAATTCCTTTCAAAAACTGAACTTCGAAAAAGAGCAGGTGTTTCACAAACTTTAGTTGAAAAAATGGATGACATGGGGATTCTTGGTAGTATGCCAGAAGATAATCAATTAAGTTTATTTGATGATATGTTCTAATAAGGAACTTCACAAAGATTTTTAGTAAGATTGCTTGAAAAAAAAGTCATTTCAACGTAAAATAGAATGTAGAAATTGCGGAGGATGTAATGAGTTATTCAAATTTAAAGTTATTTGCCTTAAATTCCAACAAAGATCTTGCTGAAAAAATAGCAGATAAAATGGGAATTGAACTTGGAAAAGCAACTGTTAAACAATTTTCAGATGGTGAAATCCAAATCAACATTGAAGAAAGTATCCGTGGAAGCCACGTATTTATTCTTCAATCAACTTCAGCACCTGTTAATGATAACCTGATGGAGCTTTTAATCATGGTTGATGCACTTAAACGTGCTAGTGCAGAAACAATTAACGTTGTTATGCCTTACTATGGTTATGCACGTCAAGATAGAAAAGCGCGTGCGCGTGAACCAATCACTTCTAAATTGGTTGCAGATATGTTACAAGTAGCAGGAATTGACCGTTTATTAACCGTTGATTTACATGCTGCTCAAATCCAAGGATTCTTTGATATCCCAGTTGACCACCTTATGGGTGCGCCACTTATTGCTGATTACTTTGAACGCCAAGGTTTAGTTGGAGATGACGTAGTAGTTGTCAGCCCAGACCACGGTGGAGTAACTCGTGCACGTAAACTTGCTGAGTTCTTGAAAACTCCAATCGCTATCATTGATAAACGTCGTCCAAAAGCAAACGTTGCTGAAGTAATGAATATCATTGGTAATGTTGAAGGTAAAAAATGTATTCTTATCGACGATATGATTGATACAGCAGGTACAATTACTCTTGCAGCAGACGCATTAAAACAAGCTGGAGCTACTGAAGTATATGCTTCATGTACTCACCCTGTATTAAGTGGACCAGCATTAGAACGTATCGAAAATTCAGCTATCAACAAATTGGTAGTTACAGATACAATCTATCTTCCAGAAGATCGCAAAATTGATAAGATTGTTGAAATCTCAATTTCAGACCTTCTAGCAGAGGCAATTATTCGTATACATGAAAAACGTCCATTGTCTCCACTTTTCGAAGTACAAAATAAGAATTATTAATATTAAAACAAGCGACTTAGGTCGCTTATTTTATAAGGTGATGATATGATAACTTATGAACAATTCAAAAAAATATTTCCTCAAACAATGGAAACTAGTGATGAAGAAAGTAAATGTCTAAAACTTCAATTAGCTGATAGCTTCGCTTATCTTGATATAAATATTCTTAGCTCAAGAGAAAGGGAACTTTTAACAACTATTTTTCCAAGTAAACCTATACCAGATATTTTTTCCAATCTTCCACTTGGCTATTACCGAATACTATATTTCAAGGCAGACAGCATAAATGAGCTCTCTGAAATATTAAGATCATTAGTTCCAGATATATTTAGGCAAGAAAAAAATATTTACTTAGAAGAATATACGGCAGAAAACCTCTCGATGTCAGAATATGAAGAAATCTTTGAAGCAATTAAGAATGACTTTGGTCTAGACTTTACATACTATATAGGAAACTTCAGTCAACCAAAAGATCTTCCAGATATTTACTTAAAGGAAAGTGAAATTTTTGGGAAAGGATATGAAAATATTCAAGACTTTGCTGTAACCCTGCTAAGAAATCCTTTAATCGAAAATAATTTGATAATGGCAAATTTAGATTTTCGTTTGAATCAAGATGGTGAAGTTAAGGAAATAATTTCAGCCCTATATCAGAGTAAAGCCAATCAAAATCAAGCTGCTAAAAGTCTTTTTATTCATCGAAATACTCTTTTACAGAAAATAAAAAAAATCGAACGCAAATATGGGATTAAATTAGATGCGACCGGAGTAGTAATCTATCAAGCGTTATTAAATAATTAATTGGCATGAAAATTTATTCATGCTTTTTTGTAACAAAAAAATAGACACTTATTTAATTTCGAGAACTTATGATATAATTATATAAAGAATAAAATTATAGTTTTATAATTATTTTAAATTTATATATATAATATTTGTAGTGTTTTGTAAAAGAATGACGAGGACTATGTGATGAAAAAGTGGTATTGGAGAATATGGATAGTATTATTTGTTATCTTTCTAGGCTCTTTTTTCGCTTTCGGTCGTAAGGGAGAGTCGAGCGATATAGGTAATTATGAAAAACCATTTAACAAATATTTATCGAACGATGAAATTTCAAGATCTGGTAAATTAAATAAGGAAACACTTATAGCACTATGTGCCCAATTCGATGAGATTAGCGAGGAAGAAGCTACGGCAATTCTTTTTCCAAAAGGCTTACCATCAGGGGATAAGGAGATATACTCTCTTTATAGGTACGAAAGCATAGAAAACACTACTGAGCAAAAAAACAATCAACAAGATTGGGGAACTATCTTGTTCTATGTTGAAGAAGAAGAGGGGAGTTCACGCGTTATAAAGGATATCAAACATGTATCTTACGCGCATGGTAGTGAATTATTTGCAGGAACATTACAATATTATCTATCAAGTGATGGGAAAGTATTGCATTTTACAATCAATGGTCATGTCTACGAACCATCAAAATACACTCTTAAGGCTGGAAATGCTTCAAAAAGGGACGAGGCTGGAGAGATGATAGTAGAAATTCAAAAGACTAAAGATTTTCTATATCCAGTTTTTGGACATGTTAAGTATACAATTGATTAATCTTAAAATTGAAGTAATTAAGGGGGAATTCACATGGAAGAAATTGTGAAGATACTATTTGATAAATTAGAAAGAAGTGATTCTGATTATACCAACTTAGAAGTTCAATGTTTATATGAACATATTGGAGACGAGAATCCGGAAATTCGTGATTCTCTCGTTTTTATAAGTTTAGCAAGTGGTTTAGTCGAAGAAAAGTTTACACTAGAACAAGTGAAGTTTTTAGCTAAGTCAGCAAAAGAAGAAGATATTTTATTTTATAATATTCAAAAAGGATTACCCTATACGGTAACTAGAACTTTCGCTGCCTTATTGTATGGATTTTTAGTCAGAGTCGATGGTGATTCTAATTCTTCTTATCATAAATTTATGACCGAAAGTGAGAGAAATTACTATTTAAATTCAGTCCTAAATTATTTAAAAGAGGAAAAAGATTTTACGGATTTTGATACAAAATATGGTTGGGTTCACGGATTGGCTCATGCAGGAGATTATTTGGGACAAGTGATAAAACATCCAGATACTAATCAGGAGTCTATACTCGAAGCCTTTGAAATAGTGATTGATATTTTTAAGAAGCTAGAATACAGTTTGTCTGAAAAAGAGGAGGCTCGCCTAGCATATCCATTTGTTGAAGCAATACTTGAAAATAAAATTAGCCAAGAAAAGTTATCTCAGCTAGTTGTTAATCGTGAATTTCCCATAGCTGAAGGAAGACGACATATTGGGAGCTTTGCCTATGAAAAGTTTTTAGCTGCAATCTATTTTGCTCTTGAAAGTAAAGGTATTTTAGAAGAGAAATTAAAAATTGAACTTTTGAATATTTTAAAGGAATATTGCTAGTACTAATAATTATTAGTTTTAGTATATAAATTATAAGATTAAACAGTATGAGCATATGTATCGTATTGTTTTTTATTTAAAAATAAAAAGCACTAAATATTACATAATACTTTAGAAATACTGAAAAATATTTTCAATTGTGCTAAAATTAGAATACTAAACTTATTTGAGAGGATTGGATATGAATTACAACCATCAAGAAATAGAAAAAAAATGGCAAAAATATTGGGCAGAAAATGATACATTTAAGACAGGTGAAGATCCTTCTAAACCTAAATTCTATGCTTTAGATATGTTTCCTTATCCTTCAGGTGCAGGACTTCACGTAGGTCATCCAGAAGGATATACAGCTACAGATATTTTAAGTCGCTTTAAACGTGCCCAAGGTTATAATGTGCTTCACCCTATGGGATGGGATGCGTTTGGTTTACCAGCTGAACAATATGCTATTGATACTGGTAATGATCCAGCAATCTTTACACAAGAAAACATCAATACTTTTAAAGATCAAATTAACTCTCTTGGATTTTCGTATGACTGGGATCGTGAAGTTAATACAACGGATCCAAACTATTATAAATGGACTCAATGGATTTTTACTAAGCTCTATGAACATGGTCTAGCTTATGAAGCAGAAGTACCAGTAAACTGGGTTGAAGAACTTGGAACTGCAATTGCTAATGAAGAAGTACTCCCTGATGGTACGAGTGAGCGTGGTGGTTATCCAGTAGTTCGTAAACCAATGCGCCAATGGATGCTTAAGATTACAGCTTATGCTGAACGTCTACTTGATGATTTAGATGAACTTGATTGGCCAGAATCAATCAAAGAAATGCAACGAAATTGGATTGGAAAATCCGTTGGTGCAGATGTGAACTTTAAAGTGGCAGATAGTGATGAAGAATTCACAGTCTTTACAACACGTCCTGATACTCTGTTTGGTGCAACTTATACAGTGCTTGCTCCAGAGCATCCACTAGTTGATAAAATTGTAACTCCTGATCAAGCCGATGCAGTTGCAGAATATAAGCGTCAAGCTTCACTTAAATCAGATTTAGCCCGTACTGACCTCGCTAAAGAAAAGACAGGAGTCTTTACAGGTGCTTATGCTATCAATCCAATAAATGGTAAGGAAATTCCAATTTGGGTAGCTGACTATGTTCTTGCAAGCTATGGAACTGGTGCTATTATGGCTGTTCCTGCTCATGATACTCGTGACTGGGAATTTGCAAAACAATTTGACCTTGAGATTATTCCAGTACTTGAAGGTGGGAATGTTGAAGAAGAAGCCTACACAGAAGATGGAGCACACATCAACTCTGAATTTCTTAATGGTTTAGATAAATCTGATGCCATAGAAAAAGTTAATAGTTGGTTGGAAGAAAATGGTGTAGGTAGTAAAAAAGTTACTTATCGCCTTCGCGACTGGCTGTTCAGTCGTCAACGTTATTGGGGTGAACCAATTCCAATCATTCATTGGGAAGATGGAGAAACAACTGCTATTCCAGTAGATCAACTCCCACTTGTTTTACCAAAAACTGATGACATAAAACCTTCTGGTACAGGAGAAAGTCCACTTGCTAACATTACAGAATGGGTTAATGTAGTTGACGAAAATGGACGCAAAGGACGTCGTGAAACTAACACAATGCCACAGTGGGCAGGATCAAGTTGGTACTATCTACGTTATATTGATCCACATAATGATAAAGCACTTGCTGATTTCGATAAGCTAAAAACATGGCTTCCAGTAGATATCTATGTGGGTGGAGCAGAACATGCTGTTCTTCATCTCCTTTATGCACGTTTCTGGCATAAATTCCTTTATGATATTGGTGTTGTGCCAACAAAAGAACCGTTCCAAAAACTTTATAATCAAGGAATGATCCTTGGGACAAGTTATCGTGATTCACGTGGTGCACTTGTGGCAACTGACAAGGTTGAGAAACGTGATGATAAGTTTTTCAATATTGAAACAGGTGAAGAACTTGAACAAGGCCCTGCCAAGATGTCTAAATCACTAAAAAATGTAATAAATCCTGATGATGTAGTTAATGAATATGGTGCAGATACACTAAGGCTTTATGAAATGTTTATGGGTCCTCTTGATGCAAGTATTGCTTGGTCAGAGGATGGACTTGATGGAGCACGTAAATTCTTAGATCGTGTATGGCGTCTTTATACAAATGAAGATGGTACCCTAAGTGATAAAATTGTGAGTACAAATGATGGTAAACTTGATAAAGTTTATAATGAAACTGTTAAATTAGTGACAGACCATCTTCAATCAATGAAGTTTAATACTGCTATTAGTCAAATGATGATCTTCGTTAATGCGGCAAATAAAGTAGATAATTTTTATATTGAATATGCCAAAGGGTTTGTTCAACTACTTGCGCCAATTGCGCCACATATTGCTGAAGAGCTTTGGCAAAAGCTCGGTGAAGATGGTGGAATTTCGTACGTTGCATGGCCAACTTATGATGAAAGTAAACTAGTTGAAAACGAAGTTGAAATTGTTCTTCAAGTTAACGGTAAAGTGAAAGCTAAAGCTGTTGTACATAAGGATATGACTCGTGAACAACTAGAAGAATTTGCTCTTTCAAATGATGAAATCAAAGGAAATATCGAAGGAAAAACAGTAAGAAAAGTTATTGCAGTACCTGGTAAACTTGTAAATGTAGTAGCTAACTAATGATAAAGAGATCATGAATTTTCATGGTCTTTTTTGATGAAAAAATTTAGATATAAGAAAAACCTAATAAATATTTATCAGGTTTTTGAAAATTATTTTCTTTTTCCAGTAAAGTAGTCTGCACGGTCTGTAAAAATACCATCGACACCCCAATTAAATAGTTCGTTAGCTCGATCAGCTTCATTAACAGTCCAAACATTAATCTTGTAGCCTCGTTTTTGGATTTCGTCAATCATTTCACGAGTTAGTCGATCATTTTCGAGATGGACAGTTGTTGCACCACATGCATCAGCAATTAATTGCCAATCTGGATATAAGGTATGTTGTTCAAATAGAATTGCGTATTCATGTTCAGGTGCTATATTATGCATTTTAGCTAAAAGAATTGAATTAAAACTTGAGATTAAAATCTTAACACTCGGGTCAATCTGGGAAAGTTTTTCTTTTAATTGTACAACAAGATCATTTGCAAGGTCATTTCCATGAGGGCCAGTGATTCCTTTTAACTCTAAATTTAAATTCAATTTAGTCTTATTAACAAACTCAACCAAATCGTCAATTGTAGGAAGTTTTTGACCTTCAAATTCAGGAGAAAACCAACTACCAGTATCAGTGTCCTTCATAAGATCGTAGTCAGTTCGGGCAACTTCACCCGCTGAACTTGTAGTTCTTTCCAAGAAATCATCATGGATAATAACTAGTTTCCCATCTCTTGTTGAAGTAACGTCAGTTTCAAACCATTCAATATTATAGTCTTGCATTAAATTAAAGCCGGCAAGAGTATTTTCAGGTGCTAAAAGTGGTAAACCACGGTGGGCAAAAATAGTTTTATTGGCGCGCATACATACCTCGAATTTTTTAATTTATTTAATGTATATTATAAACTTTCAAAGGTGGAAATAAAAGTAAATAAGGGTAAATTTATAAATATTTTTCACAAGGAAGTAGGGACTGAAAACTTGACAAAGAATATTTACAAATGTAAACTATGAATATAATAACATATGAGGAGGTTTTCATGATTAAGGCAATTAGTGATGCTGAATGGGATGTTATGCGAATTGTTTGGACTGATGGGAATGTAACGGTCGATGACATTGCAAATAAAATTGATCCTAAGCATGGTTGGCAACTAGCCACAATAAAGACCTTGCTTGGTAGACTTGTAAAGAAAGATATGTTGAGTACAGAACGTGATGGTAGAAAATACGTTTATTCAGCTAAAATGTCTGAATGTGAAGCAGCGCGTGAAATGGCAGATGAGTTTGCTGATAAAATTTGTACAAAACAAAGAGCATCTGCTATCGCTGAACTTATTAGAAGAAGCGATTTTACGCAAGAAGATATTCAAATGCTTAAAGATGTTTTAGACCACAAGACGGTTGAAACAAAGGTTGAATGTAACTGTGTTCATGATTAGAAAAAACAATTGGTAAAATCTACCAATTGTTTTTTTGTTAAACTTCGTCATCTTTTACGAGTTGAGTCTTGTTCCTGAAATACATGAATCCTACTGTAGCAATAGTGAGTATCCATGATAAAATCGAGATACAAATTCCCATTTTTTCAGCTGCAGACTTAATATATTGAACCTTGATTTGTGGTTGTCCTTTTGTATTAACTACGACATATCCATCATCATCTTTTTGTAACTCTAGTTTAGTCCCATTATTGTCAGTGGCCTCAAAACCTTTGTACCAAGTCATAGGTAATCTTACTGTGTGATCTCCATTTGGTAAATTATTTACCATGAATGTATAATCTTGATTATATAACATGATTTGTGATTTTTCACCATCAATATATGCGACCTTTTCATCTAAACCACTTGTACTTGCAGATATGATTCCTTGTTCAAAAACATTGGTACTTGGTCTAACATTTTTCGTATCATTAACAGTATACGTCATCTGTTTCTCAGAAATATAATCATTTCCACCAAAGTTTGACCTTTTGGCCATTTCTTTTATATTTTTGTCAGAAAATTCATTGGGTAATTGGCTTCGAACTTTTCTGAACTCCTTTGTTCCCTCAACTATAGTTAGATTGTCTGCTTTATAATTTAATACAGTCAAAAAACTACCTATAGTAAAAAGTAATAAGAATAGTGTCCTAAATTGAGGGATATTTCGAAATTCAAATTGGAATAGAAATTCAATTACAAAAATTAGTATAAAAATCTCTGTAAATGGCATAAACCTATCTGGAAATTGAATTACTGATAGAGGGGTATTCTGAAACCAAATCCAAGGGAATAAATTACTTACTAAGATAATAAACCCTAATGATAGGAAGAAGTATTTTTTTAGTTTAGTATTTGATTTTACCTGTTCACTGGTGAATAGTAGTATCCCAAATATAATATATGCTATGCACAATACAATACCGAAATTAAATCCGAAACTTGGGTTAGTAAGATCATTGTCGAGACTAATGTTAAGTATCCTATAAATTGAAGCAGCTAAAGCCTGCATATTTCTTTTATCTGCACCTAAAATATCTACATTAGTCATTTGAATTGCAAATGGGATTAAGAAGCTACAAGTCAATAGAAATGCAGAAACTGCAAAAAGAACACTTGAAATTAAACGTTCCTTTGTAAATTTTTTCCAGTAAATACTTAATGCAAAAAGGACAATCCCGAAAATAACAAGAGTAAATGAAGTAACAAGATGATTAAGTAGTACTAAACTAAAACCAATACTAGCAAGCCACCATTTTTTATTATCCCCTAAAAATAGTTCGTATATGCCTAGTAGTGCTAGTGGAAAGAAAGCGTAGGCAAAGGAGGAAGGAGAAGCACCACGATTTAAAAAATTACCAAAGTTATAAAGCGAGAATGCCCAGAGTATCGCAAATACAAAAGATTTTAAGGTATTTTTGGTAAAAATCTTTGCAGAGTAGTATGCGACTATCTGTGTTACGAATAGTAAAATAATATGTCCAAAATATAGACCAGTTACAATTTTTCCTGTTAAATTAATAAACAATGCATAAATAAAGGAGAAAGAATTCGGGTAAAAAAAGTGAATTCCATTTCCGTCCTGTCTAAAAGTATATGCTGAAACATCTGGAAAAAAATGACCAACCTTCATACCTTGAGCAATCTCATACATTCTTGGAATATGAGCTCCGTCATCAGATTGTGGAAAATAAGAATTAGTTAACAAGAGTGGAAGAATAAATAAGATTGATAGAAAGAGGAAAATTCCATTTCTAATCCAAAAATTATCATAAATAATTGGGGTATTGTCTCTATTTTTTTTCATAATTTGAGACTGCGAACTAGTATCCATAAAAGCTCCTTATTGATTATATAGTTACTTAAAAATAGAATACATCGTTGCGATTTATACTAATAAGCTTACTTATTTAAGTATAATAGACAACGTAGTAAAACGAAGGTGCTTCTATTTTAATCAACTATAAGTTGTTAAAAAGAAAGTGGTTAAATAAACCAGCTTCCTTTTTTATTATCTTTTTCTTTAGTTATAGATTTTGAATCAGTTTCCTTTTTAATAGGAACTTTTCTTTTTGGTACTGGTGTAGAATTTTTTTGTGAATTTTCTCCATCTTTTTTCACTAAAAAGCTACGACCATTATATACTATAAATAATGCGATTCCTGAAATTAAGCAGAGCCATCCAAGTTTATATCCTCTAGGAGCAAATTTCATAGTTATAGTATGTTTACCTGCTTCTGTCTTGATTTTCATAAATCCAGTTTGTGCTTGCTTGATATCTACTTTTTTACCGTCAAGTTTGGCTGACCAACCTTTGTCATAAGGAACGGTAACGAATATATCACCTGCCACCTTACTGTCATATGTAATTTTAGCACCGTTCTTTTCAGTCTTCACTTGTGTAGGATTTTCATTTATCTTATCAATAGCTTTTTTATAATTTTCAACATTCAGTGCTAAAAGTTGGGTTTTATCGAAGCTAATGTTGTCATTGTTTACAGCTTTTAATTTAAATTCAACATCTGTAGGTGTTTCATAATAACCTAAGTTGAAGTAGCTTCCAGTATCATTAGCGTTAAATGTATAGCTTTTATCGTTGCAAGATATAGTAACATCTTTTGAAACATCTCCATCAATTGAAATATTTGGAACACGAATATAAAGTTGAGATTTTGCAGGAGCAGTGATTCCATAAGTAAATGACAATTCTTCTTTGCCTTCTTGTTTGCGAAGTGTTACTCGCTTATCGTCAGATGACACATTTCCGCTAATAGTTTCATTGTTTTTATAAATTTGAGTGAAGTACTCAAGTTTCTCGCCTGAAAGTTTATTTAAAAAGTTTGTTTGATTTTCGGTTAGATTATTGTCATCAAAGGTAATATCGTTATATCCCTCTTTAACGATAATTGCTGGGCTCGTTACGATGGTGTTTTCCTTTAGATTTTCAAGATCTGTATTATTGAATCCAAATTTAGCTGGCTGAGCGTTATTGGTAATATTGTATTTGATTGCAAATAGACCATCACCGATTAAAGTATTATTTGGATATCGTAGATTTAAATTTGTACCGTCAGAACGGAAACCTAGTTTACTTAAGGTGCTACTTGATTTACGGTTTCTAACACTTGAAAATTGAGCAAGTGCGTTATAATCAAATTTCATACCATCATTAGCTGTATCAGGTTCTAAGTTATCCATACGGTAAAACTCATCAGAACGTACTTTGTCAGCAATTGGAAGTAATTTTTTAGTAGCGTTGTCATAGTTTTCACGTGATGCATAGACCCATTCATTTTTAAGCCCATTGATTTGATAGTAAGCGTTAATCCCTATTTCAGCAACTACAAAGAGCGATGCTATTAAAAGTAGATAACTATTAGGTACTAATTTCTTCTTACGTGCAAGTAAAAAAATTATATAAGCAAGTAAAAAGAAGATACTTAATAATACGTTAATTGTTTTCACATATGGGTATCGACCACTGGAAATTACAAACATGTATCCTAGGAAGACAATTATACCTGAATCAATTATCCAACGTGTATCTATTTCTTTGATTCGTTTCAAGGTTTCTAAAGCTAAAATAATGATTAGCAATGAGAATACGAAACTATAGCGATGGAGGAACATATTAGGGGCGTGCATTCCTTGCCAAAATAAATCAAGTTTTTGGAAGTAAAAACTAGCTATTATAAATACAGCAACAGCTCCATAAGAAATTTTAGTCCATAGACCTACTGATTTAGTAAAGAAGAATAAAATTGCAAGAATTAATGGGAAGATACCAACATATATAATTGGAACTGATCCGTATTTTGTAGTATCGAAAGAACCTACAAAGTTTTTTGAGAATAAATCAAAAAACCAACTTTTTTCAGTAAATAATTTTGAAACTTTTGTAAGTTCCTCACCGTTTGTTTTTAAATCAAGATAAGCAGGAATTATCGTGAACATAGAAGTTAGACCAGCAAGTGCTGAGGTAACAATAAAGTCACGTGTATTTCTTAATATTTTATTTTTATCCGTATCAAAAGTTGTTCGAGCTATGAAATAAAGAAGCAAGAAAATTGCTAACATATAACCAAAATAATAATTTTGAATGAACAAAATTGAAAGAGTAACAAAATATAAAGTCTTCTTACCATTATCCATAAGGCTATGTAGACCCCAAAGGATTAATGGGAATAGAATGAAGGCATCAAGCCAGGTAATAAGTTCACTTTGTGCTGTTGGGAAACTCATTAAAGCATAGGATGTTGACATAGCAAGAATAAGCCATTGGGATAGAGATTTGTACATATTTTTGAAACTTACAAAACCAGCAAGTCCCATACAACCGAATTTCAATATAGTGAAGAGATACATTGCATCAGGCATATTTTTAACACTAAAAAAATAGGTTAAAGGCATGAAGAATGAACCCATGTAGTACGAGGCAAACGCTTTGATATTGAGTCCTAGACCACTTGTAAATGTATATAAAAACCCCTTTCCGTTATGCATTAAGTTTCTGTATAGGACATGTGCGTTGACGTACTGGTGATAAGCATCACTAGCAAGTACAGTTTTTTCACCACCCCATGATACTCCAAATGTAGCGTATATTATAATCATAATAATAGCTGGAATGAAGAAACTAGCAGGTAGTGAATACTTGTTTTCTCTAATAAATTCTTTTACTTTTTTCATGATTTTATTATAACAAAATTTGTTAATTAATACTCAAAATTATAGATAGAATAAATAAAAAAAACTTAGATATCTTCTGGAAAATAAAAAAGCCTTGATTTACAAGACTTTTAAAACTTTAAAATATTCAGTTACAACTAAATCATCTTCTGAGAACTTAGTTCCCATCTCACGCGCTATATTTTCAAAAAATGCTTGATGGACTGAACGCCAATAATTTAATGATAAATCACCTTCGCCTTCAGCGTGGGCGATTTTTTCATCTATTTCCTTATAAGGCTGAATAATTACATCAGTATTTATAGCTATAACTATCGGTTTCCCAGCACCATCAGTAATCAAGTTAACATCTTTATTAGTTGGAAGCTTGTCTTTTTCATATGGGTAAGCTGGATGGTAGCTAGAAGTTGCCCACTTCTTACCCTCAACAACAAGTTTTACGAGCTCATCAGGTAATCCACCAAAGGCCCAGACAGAGCGTGGATATTCCTTATATTCAGGATAAAGAGTATCAAAATCATCCCAAATATCTTTAATTAACTTTTCCAGATTATTTTCCATAATAGTTTGTATCTCCTACTTATCAGAGCCGAAAATCTCTTCCATCAAACGTTCACCGGTAGGAGTCTTAGCAAGACCACCCTCTGCTGTTTCTCGAAAAGCTGAAGGCATAGCAGTCCCAACTTGGTACATTGCTTGGATAACTTCATCTGTCGGAATTTTAGACTCAATTCCAGCTAGTGCCATATCGGCTGCAACAAAAGCAAAACTTGCACCCATAGCGTTTCTTTTAACACATGGAACTTCGACAAGTCCTGCAACTGGGTCACAAATTAATCCCAGTAAATTTTTAATGACAAAAGCAACTGCTTGGGAAGCTTGAAAGGCAGTTCCACCTGCAGCTTGAACAAGAGCAGCAGCAGCCATTGCGCTTGCTGAACCAACTTCAGCTTGACAACCACCTTCTGCACCACTAATTGATGCATTGTTAGCAATGACAAGCCCAAAGGCTCCTGCAGTAAAAAGAAAATCTATTTGTTGCTCATGACTTAAATCAAGCTTATTACTAGCAGATTCAAGTACAGCAGGAACACAACCAGCAGAACCAGCGGTAGGAGTTGCACAAACAAGTCCCATCTTGGCATTAAGTTCATTAACAGCCATAGCATTTCGAACTGCACTTAAAATAGTAGAATCTGATAATCCTTTACCTGATTTTATATAGTTGTCCATTTTTAGAGCATCTCCACCAGTAAGTCCAGTGGCTGATTTTGTAGCAGTTAAGCCGTCAACGACAGAATTCATCATAACCTCAAGGTTATATTCCATCATTGATATTATTTCTTCTCTTGTTCGACCAGTTATCTCTATCTCAGTAGCAATCATTAGCTCAGCAATATTGCCATTGTGATTTGTATTAGCTTGGTCGACAAGCTCTTCTATTGAATAAAACATTATCTCTCCTAGTTGAAAAAGTTGACATTTAGTATATGTGGTAGGTTTCTAATGGCTTCCACAACATCTCCAATATCCTGTGAATCAAGTTCAATAATTACGATTGCCTTTTCTCCAGCACTCTCACGAGTTAGGTTCATCTGTGCAATATTAATTTTCTTTTTCGAAAGAAGATCAGTGATATTTGCTACAACTCCTGGGACATCTTCATTTACAATGATTAATGTAGGAGTATTCATGCTTAGGGCAATGTCAAATCCATTTAGCTCTGTAACTTGGATGTTTCCCCCACCAATAGAAATTCCAGTAATTGACGTAGTTGAATTATCATTATGAATTACAATTTTCGCAGTATTAGGATGACTTGTTTTACCTTCGCGGTCGATTACCCAAGAGACTTCCATACCTTGCTCGTGAGCAATTTTTAAAGATTCGGGAATGCGTTTGTTATCGGTATCCATCCCCAAAAGTCCAGCCACAAGTGCAATATCAGTACCGTGCCCTTTGTAGGTCTTGGCAAAACTTTGGTAAAGATGAATTTCCACCTCTTTTGGAGTTGTTCCAATGATCGATCTTACAATTCGGCCGATTCTTACAGCGCCAGCGGTGTGAGAAGAGCTAGGTCCAACCATGACGGGGCCAATGATATCAAATACACTTTTAAATTTTACGTTTTTCATTACTTAAAATAACTCCAATAATTCTTTCGGATTTTCAATGATAAAGTCCGCGCCGGCAGTCTTAAGCTCCTCATGGTCACCAAAACCATAAAGCACACCGACAGTCTTGACATTATTTTCTTGACCACCCACAATATCATAACTTCTATCGCCAATCATGACACTGTCTTCTTTACTTGCGCCAGCATTTTTCATGGCCTCAGCTAGAACCAAGGTTTTAGTAAATTTACCCTCACCACTTCCAGTAATTCCATCCACAAAGTCATTCATTTTAAAAGCCTCGAATGTCTTAATAGCTACAGGTTCATTTTTACTGGTTGCAACATAAACTTTTTTTCCAGCTTGGCGAAGCATTTTCATTGTTTCCAAGATTTGCGGATAAACTTCAGCTTCGAACATCCCTTGCTTACCATAGTATTCACGGTATGTTTTGACAGCAAGTTCTGCAAATTCCGAGTCTCCAAGTTTATTAAAAGTTGCCTCTAAACTTGGACCGATGAAAGAGGTCAAGGTAGCATCATCAGGTGTTTCCATTCCTAACTTATCAAATGTATATCTAAAGGCATTTTTTATTCCAGGTTCACTGTTTATAATTGTTCCATCTAAATCAAAAAAATAGTTTTTCATATGAGTATATCTCCTTTAATTAACTATAGAGTTAGTTTACATTCTTTTAACCTAATTGTAAACGTATTGGAAGGCGTATGCTCTACTTTTGTAAACTCTCTTATTTTACTAAATTCGCTTTTTTGTTATAATATGTAAGCTTGCACCTTCAAATGCAAAGCGAATATATTAATGGTAAGGAGACCTTTAATCTCACTTACGAGAAAGATGGTGTAAAATGGACAATTCAAAAACTCGTGTTGTTGTCGGTATGAGTGGAGGTGTTGATTCGTCTGTTACAGCTTTGATGCTTAAGGAACAAGGCTATGACGTAATCGGAATCTTCATGAAAAACTGGGATGATACGGATGAATTTGGTGTATGTACAGCAACGGAAGACTATAAAGATGTGGCAGCAGTAGCTGACCAAATCGGTATTCCTTACTATACTGTAAACTTTGAAAAAGAATATTGGGACCGTGTCTTTGAATATTTCTTAGCAGAATACAGAGCTGGTAGAACGCCAAATCCAGATGTTATGTGTAATAAGGAAATTAAGTTCAAAGCCTTCCTTGATTATGCAATGGAACTTGGAGCAGATTATGTAGCAACAGGTCATTATGCGCAAGTAAGTCGTGATGAAGATGGAACTGTACGTATGTTACGTGGTGCTGATAACAATAAGGACCAAACATACTTCCTAAGCCAACTGTCACAAGAACAACTTGCAAAAACTATGTTCCCTCTAGGTCACTTGGAAAAACCTGAGGTAAGAAGAATTGCTGAAGAAGCAGGACTTGCGACTGCTAAGAAAAAAGACTCTACAGGTATCTGCTTTATCGGTGAAAAGAATTTCAAAGAATTCTTGGGTAACTATCTACCAGCACAAAAGGGTAGAATGGTGACTCTTGATGGACGTGATATGGGTGAACATACAGGTCTTATGTACTACACAATTGGTCAACGTGGCGGTCTTGGTATTGGAGGCCAACATGGTGGAGATAATGAGCCTTGGTTTGTAGTTGGTAAAGATTTAGCAACAAATACATTATATGTAGGTCAAGGATTCCACAATGAACATCTTTACTCAACAAGTTTAGATGCTAGTCAACTAAGCTTTACAAAAGAAATGCCTGAGAAGTTTGAACTTGAATGTACTGCTAAGTTCCGCTACCGTCAACCTGATACAAAGATTAAGGTTAAAGTTGATGGAGACAAGGCAGTTGTTGAATTTGATGAACCAGTACGTGCAATTACTCCTGGTCAAGCAGTTGTTTTCTATGATGGGGAAGAATGCCTTGGGGGTGGTTTGATTGACCATGCTTATAAAGATGGTGAAGTCATGCAGTATCAATAAACTTGACCAGTTATTAAATTTGATATAAAATATCTATAAATAAAACAGTAGTCAAAGTACTGGATTATGTATGCTTTTTTGGTGCGTGCATGGTCCCTTACTTTGGCTTTTAAATTGTCTAGTCACTTGAAAATAGTTTAATACTTCGTTGCCATTAAAACTTACAAATTTATTTGTATTAGTTTTATGGACACTGTAATGAAGAGTAAGGCCTTATCTTGATGAACTATAGTTCTATCAGCGATTAGTCGCCTCGTCTTGCGATTTACACTAATAAGCTTGCTTATTTAAGTGTAATCGACAGCGTAATAAAATGCAGGTACTTCTATTTTAAAGCAACTATAAAAATGGAGATGAAATGACTTATAAATTTCAAGAAGAATTTGATGTAATTGTAGTTGGGGCAGGTCATGCTGGCTGTGAAGCGGCCCTTGCTTCTGCTAGAATGGGTTCAAAAACTCTTTTACTAACAATAAATTTAAATATGCTAGCTTTCATGCCTTGTAATCCCTCAATTGGTGGATCAGCAAAAGGTGTGGTAGTTCGTGAAATTGATGCACTTGGTGGGGAAATGGGTCGAAATATTGACAAGACTTACATCCAAATGAAGATGCTCAATACTGGTAAAGGTCCTGCTGTTCGTGCCCTTCGTGCCCAAGCAGATAAAGATCTTTATTCTGAAGAAATGAAACATACTATAGAAAGACAAGATAATCTTACTCTTCGCCAAGCCATGGTTGATGAAATTTTAGTGGAGGATGATAAGGTTATTGGAGTTAAGACTGCAACAGGCACATATTATTCTGCCAAGGCAGTTGTCATCACAACAGGTACTGCTCTACGTGGAGAAATCATAATCGGAGAGTTGAAATACTCTTCTGGTCCGAATAATTCTCTTGCCTCAGTGACTTTAGCAGATAATTTGCGTGATCTAGGTTTTGAAATTGGACGTTTTAAGACTGGTACACCACCACGTGTGAAGGCTTCGTCAATCGACTATGATAAGACTGAGATTCAACCAGGTGATGAAACACCTAACCACTTTAGCTACTTGTCTAAAGATGCAGACTATCTTAAGGATCAAATCCCATGTTGGTTAACTTATACAAGTGAAAATAGCCATAAAATTATTCAAGATAATCTTTACCGTGCGCCAATGTTTTCAGGTATTGTAAAGGGTGTAGGTCCACGTTATTGCCCTTCAATTGAGGACAAAATTGTGCGTTTTGCTGACAAACCACGCCACCAACTATTCTTGGAACCAGAAGGGCGTAATACAGAAGAAGTATATGTACAAGGTCTATCAACAAGTCTACCTGAGGATGTTCAGTTTGATTTACTTCGTTCAATCCCAGGGCTTGAAAATGTGGAGATGATGCGTTCGGGTTATGCGATTGAGTATGATGTTGTCTTACCTCATCAACTTCGCCCAACCCTTGAAACTAAGCTCGTGTCAGGACTATTTACTGCTGGACAAACTAATGGTACTTCTGGCTATGAAGAAGCAGGTGGTCAAGGGATTGTTGCAGGTATTAACGCCGCACTGAAGGTACAAGGTAAACCAGAACTTATTTTAAAACGTAGTGATGCCTATATTGGTGTTATGATTGATGACTTGGTAACAAAAGGGACTTTGGAACCTTATCGTTTGTTGACTAGTCGTGCTGAATATCGTTTAATCCTTCGTCATGACAATGCTGACGTAAGATTAACTCCAATCGGCCGTGAAATTGGGCTTGTTGATGATGAACGTTGGGATACTTATGAAATTAAACAGTATAAGTTCCAAAATGAAATGAAGCGTCTTGAAACGCTTAAGCTAAAACCTGTGGCTGAAACAAATGCTAAGATTCAGGAGTATGGTTACAAACCACTTAAGGATGCAATGACTGCTGCTGAATTTTTAAGAAGACCTGAAATTAAATATAATGATCTACTTAATTTTATTGATGAAGCTCCAGAAGAGCTTGATGATAAGATAATTGAGCAATTAGAAATTGAAATCAAGTATGAAGGTTATATCAAGAAAGCAATGGATCAAGTTGAAAAGATGCATCGTTTAGAGGCTAAGAAAATTCCTGCTAATATTGATTGGGATGCAATTGACTCTATTGCTACAGAAGCACGTCAAAAATTCAAGAAAATTAATCCGGAGACTATTGGTCAAGCTAGCCGTATTAGTGGTGTAAATCCAGCTGATATTAGTATTCTTATGGTATATCTTGAAGGAAGAAATAGAAGATAATAGTTATGTTTAGAAGAGACTTCGGTTTCTTCTTTTTCTTTGCAAGCCATATCCTTAGCAAAGCTTTAACCGACTTTATTTTATAAGGAAAATATGGTAAAATAGCACGGACAGGAGTGTAAATATGAAACGTTTTTACAGACTATCGTCAATGACGATTTCTATACTTATGGGTATTCTCTTCCTCGTTGAGTGTATAGTGGTTCGCGAATCGGAATCACGTATAAATTCGATGATAATTCTTTTCTTTTTAAATCTAGCAGTCTTATTTATTATTCTTTATCAAAAGAAAAGTTATGAAGACCATACCGTTGATTTCATTAGAAATGCTAATGAACAGGCAGAAAATTCATTAAGTTCAACTTTGGAAAAAATGCCGATAGGGGTTATCAGATATAAACCAGAAACATATGAAATTGAATGGTTTAATCCATATGTTGATTTGATTTTTGGTGAAACTGATAAAAATATAACTAGTGAACAGGTAAAAAAAATAGTTGAACAAGTTGAAGGTGGTACAAGTAGATATGTTACCTTGGAAAGCAAGCAGTACTCAATAAGACAAGACAAGGAAAAACATCTGCTTTACCTTCTTGATGCTAGTGGAGAGTTTGATGCCAAACACTTGATGGCAAATAGTAGAGCAGTAATTGGAGCCTTATCTGTTGATAACTATGATGAAGCAACTGACTTAATTTCTGAAAGTGAACGTACAGCAATTAATAGTATAATCACTAATTCAATTGATTCTTTTTCTTCTAAGTACAAAGTTTTTACTCGTCGTGTTTCAAGTGACAGATATTATTTCTTCACTGACTATCAAACGCTTGAAAAACTAATGCAAGATAAATTTTCTTTCACAGAAGAATTCAAGAAAAAAGCTGAAGAAAGAAATGTGTCTTTAACTTATAGTATAGGTGTTGGATATGGGATTGATGATTTTCAATCAATTGGAAAAACAGCACTTAATAATCTTGAACTTGCTTTAGTTCGTGGTGGTGACCAAGTAGTTGTTAAAGAAAATGTTGACTCAGCTCAAATTCTTTATTTTGGTGGAAATTCTGCCAGCCGCTCACAACGTTCAAGAACAAGGGCGCGTGCCATTGCAACTGCCCTTAATACTATCATCTCAGAGAGCGAAAATGTTTTCGTAGTAGGTCATAAATTCCCTGATATGGACGCCTTAGGTGCAAGCGTTGCTATGAGACTTTTTGCTAATTTAGCTGGTAAAGAAGCATATGTCGTATACGACAAAAAACAGCTTTTACCTGATGTGCAAAGAGCAATTGCCAAACTTGATGAAGCTGATGATGGAAAAAAATATATAATTACAACCAATAGGGCCAAGGCAATAAGACGTGATAATTCACTTTTAATCATGGTTGACCATTCAAAGACTAAAATAACTCTTAATGAAGAATTTTATAAGGCTTTTGATAAGGTTGTGGTCATTGACCATCATAGACGTGACGAGGATTTTCCAAATCATGCCATGTTAAGTTATATTGAGAGTGGTGCAAGTAGTGCAAGTGAGCTTGCAACCGAACTTCTTCAGTATCAAACCAGCAACTCTAAGAAAATGAATGGGGTAGAAGCGAGTGTAACCCTTGCAGGAATTTCTGTTGATACTAAGAGCTTCAGTAAAGGAGCGACTAGTCGAACATTTGAAGCTGCAAGTTTCTTACGTGGGCAAGGTGCTGATAGTAATCTTGTTAAAAATATGCTCGCCACAGACTTCAATGACTATAAGGCAGTGAATGAAATTATTCTCAATGCAGAATTTATTGAAAATAATGTTGTAATTGCTTGTGGCGATCCAGATAAAAAATATGACAGCGTGAAAACTGCTATAGCAGCTGAAACACTAGCTGATATGGCGAATATAAAGATGGCTTTTGGTATTGCTTATCACAAAAATGGCTATGTAGCTATTTCAGCTCGTAGTCGTGGTGATAATAACGTTCAAAAAGTTATGACAGCATTTGGAGGGGGAGGTCATTTTAATAATGCCGCAGCCCAAGTTTACGAAAAATCAATCGAAGAAGTTAAGGCAGAACTTATTGCTGTGCTCAATGATGAGAAGCCTGTAGAAGAAGCACAGGAAAATGTAGATTAAGTACTAAAAGTGTATCTTCAAAAATGATGTTGTCCATAGTTTTTAAGTAAATAAAAATATATCACTCTAGTGATAAGTTTAAATGATAAAAAGGAGATAGACATGAAAGTAATATTTTTAGCAGACGTAAAAGGTAAAGGAAAGAAAGGTGAAGTAAAGGAAGTACCAACTGGTTACGCACAAAATTTTCTAATCAAAAAGAATCTTGCTAAAGAAGCTACTAATGCAGCAGTTAGCGAACTTAACGGGCAAAAAAAAGCTCAAGCTAAATTAGATGCAGAAGTTCTTGCTGAAGCTAATTCTTTAAAAGAAGTTCTTGAAAAAGAAAATACAGTAGTTGAATTGAAAGAAAAAGTTGGTCAAGATGGGCGACTATTTGGAGCAATTAATTCTAAAAAAATTGCAGATGCTTTGAATGCCCAGTATGATGTTAAATTAGATAAACATAAAATTCAACTTGATAGTCCAATTAAATCATTAGGTGTAACCAAAGTACCTGTAAAATTACATAGAGATGTAACTGCAGTAGTTAGAGTACATGTCGGAGAAGCTTAATGGCTGAAATTGATATAATAAAAGCCCCACCACAAGACATTGAGGCTGAACAGGCCGTCTTGGGGGCAATTTTTCTGGATGCCGATAGGTTGATAGAGGTCAGAGAATTTATTGACACACCAGATTTCTATAAGTCTGCCCATCGAATAATTTTCTCTACAATGATTAAATTATCTGATGATAAAGAACCAATTGATGTTTTAACTGTCAGAAGTGCTCTTGAAAGTCAAGGTGATCTTGAGAGCATCGGAGGAATTTCTTACATCGCTGAGCTTGCAAGTATTGTTCCAACTAGTACTAATGCGGCCTACTATGCAAAAATCGTAGGAGAAAAATCGCTTTTACGAAATTTGATTAATAATTTAACAGCAAGTGTTGAAAAAGCATACGCTCAAGATGATAGTGCTGATAATATTTTAAGTGAAGCTGAAAAAGGTCTAGTAGATGTAGCTGAAAAGAAAAACCGCTCAGGATTTAAAAAAATATCAGATGTTTTGGATGCAAACTTTGAAGAAATTGATAGATTAAGTCAGCAAAGTGAACGTATAACTGGTATTGCAACGGGTTATACAGCCTTAGATGATTTAACTACAGGATTACATGAAGAAGAGTTAATAATTTTAGCAGCAAGACCTGCGGTTGGTAAAACAGCCTTTGCCCTAAACATTGCTCAAAATATCGGTACAAAATTAGATAAATCAGTAGCTATTTTTTCACTGGAAATGGGTGCCGAAAGTTTAGTTAACCGTATGATTGCAGCTGAGGGACGAATTGAATCCTATAATTTGCGTACAGGTAATTTAAGCAAAGAAGAGTGGGATAGTCTAACAATGGCTGTGGGAGTTCTATCTAATGCTGGAATATATATCGATGATACACCGGGTATAAAAATTACTGAAATTCGTGCTCGTTCGAGAAAATTAGCGCAAGAAACAGGAAATCTTGGTTTAATCCTTATTGATTACCTTCAACTTATTTCAGGTACTGGAAGAGAGAATAGACAACAAGAAGTTTCTGAAATCTCAAGACAGCTTAAGATTTTGGCAAAAGAGTTAAAAGTTCCAGTTATTGCACTTAGTCAGCTTTCACGTGGAGTTGAGCAAAGACAAGATAAGCGTCCTGTGCTTTCAGATATCCGTGAATCTGGATCAATTGAGCAGGATGCAGATATAGTAGCCTTTCTATATCGTGATGATTATTATGCACGTGAGGGAGAAGATGGCGAAGAGGTTGAAGAAGATAATACTGTTGAAGTTATCATTGAAAAAAACCGTAGTGGTGCGCGTGGAACAGTTAAACTAGCTTTTATTAAAGAATTTAATAAATTTGTAAACCTTTCATTTATGGAAGAATAATAGATAAGAAAGTAGGAATATATGTCACAAGCATTTGAAGATGTAGAAAAAATGAAGAAAATCAAGGAAGACGTCAGAAATCATGAGGGTCAAGTAGTCGGAATTACTAGTCAATATGGACGTAAGAGAGAAAATAGACGTGAAGGTACTTTAAGTGAGGTCTATGATTCTTTGTTTATAATTGTTTATGATCAAGACAGAAAACCTAAAGAAAGAGCAAGCTATAGCTACTCTGATATTCTTACTGAAAATATTTTAATCCACTATGCCGATCAACCTGATCCAATTGAAGAGGTTGTTGAGATTGATGTAGTAGAAGTAGTTGACGAAGAAGAATAAATTTGATAAACTAGTAAAGTTGAAATAGTGCAGCAAGTAATCAAGGAACTCGTCAACAATACATTTGGTTAATAAAGTAACCAAAGCTGTGAAGGTGAAAATGTATTGCACGAACCTGGGATTACTAAAACATTGTTTCTTCTAATATTAATAGTCAATATGACTAAATAAAAATTTGGAGGATGACATACATGTCACGTTATACAGGACCATCTTGGAAACTTTCTCGCCGTTTAGGTGTATCTCTTTCAGGAACTGGTAAAGAAATCGCACGTCGTAACTATGTACCTGGTCAACATGGACCAAACAACCGTAGCAAGCTTTCAGAATACGGTTTACAATTAGCTGAAAAACAAAAACTACGTTTTTCTTACGGATTAACTGAACGTCAATTCCGTAACTTATTCGTACAAGCAAGCAAAGTTAAAGAAGGAACACTTGGTTTCAACTTCATGGTTCTTCTTGAACAACGTCTTGATAACATTGTGTACCGTCTAGGTCTTGCAACTACACGTCCACAAGCACGTCAATTCGTAAACCACGGTCATATCCTAGTTAACGGTAAACGTGTTGATATCCCATCATACCGCGTACAACCAGGTGATGTTATCAGCGTTCGTGAAAAATCTCAAAAAGTACCTGCAATCCTTGAAGCTGTTGAAGCTACTCTTGGACGTCCAGCATTCGTATCATTCGATGCTGACAAATTAACTGGAACTTTAGAACGTTTACCAGAACGTGATGAAATCAACCCAGAAATCAACGAAGCACTTGTCGTAGAATTCTACAACAAACAACTTTAAGATTTACATAATAAATATGAGAAAGTCATTCTTGGAATGGCTTTTTTTGTATCTATTCTATTTTGATATTAGAAAAAAGGAAGTCATTTTATGGCTTCCATTTTGTTGAATTATAATTGTTTATATGAAAGTTTTAGAATGTTTAAGTCCAAATAGGTCATTCTGATGCCAAGGCTTCAATCATATTCATCTTACTTGCACGGCTTGATGGAGCAATACTTGCTACAAGTGCGATGACTATACCAACTACGATTGCAAAGATAACTGCTCCAGAAGTTATTTGAACTAAATTAAATTTAGCTAAACTGTAAAGAGCTTTGTTTAATAAGGTTTGTCCTGCTAATGCACCGGCAATTGCAATGATAGCTGCAAATATACCAAGCATTAAGCTTTCTCCTGTGAATAAGCGACGGATATCTTTTTTACGACTACCCATAGCTCTTAGAATACCGATTTCTTTAGTACGCTCAGTTACACTCATATAGGTAGTTACAACAATCATAAATATTGAAACGATTAATGAAATACCAGCAATTGCCGCAAGAACATATTTGATAATATCAAGGTAACTATTTATGGTTTTAAGAATATCTCCAGAACCAGCAGTAACGAATGCTTTTTTACCATTATTTTTAATATTTTGGATATCTTTTAATGCTTGATCAACATTTTTTGAATCATCAATTTCTGCAATAACAATACCAGTTTTAGTTTGCGCACCATTATCCTTGAGGGTTTGTTTCAACTCACTTTGATCCATGAAAATTGTACCTGATTGAGTCATTACATCTGCAACACCTGAAACTGTATATTCTTTTTCAATATTTATTGCTTTCTTAGCATCACTAGACATTATAGTATATGATAATTTAACGTTTTTACCAACTATAGATTTAAAGTTTTCATTATCATATTTGAGCGCTGCTTGTTTGCTTATAAGAATCTCACCAGCTTTAGGAACTTTACCAGCCTTTATGGCACTTACTTGTTGATTTGAACCCCAAGAAGTGATTGTTTGGAAGTTTTCACTAAAGTTGTCTACAGTCAATTTACCAGGTGCTACAGGATTGATATTATAAGATTCAGTAACTGATTTTACATGATCAACTTTTTTAATCTTATCAATCAACTGATCATCAAATAAGCTATTTTCATCCCCAGAATATAAAGACTGTTGACTTTCTTGCATAGCAAGCTCATTAGGTGTCTTGTCATCTTTAGTGACACGACGCATAATCATTGGATAATTGGGATTCAGTTGGTCGCTTACTTGCTTGTTGGCAAATTGACTAACACCATTACCGAGACCTAAGAATACCATTACAGAAAATAGACCAATTCCTGTACCAAGTGCGATTAAGAGATTTTGTTTCCAATTGTAAAGGAAATGTTTCCAAGCCATTCCAAGCGAACTTGAAAAACTCATAGCCTTGTTTTTAAATGATGGTTTAGCTTGAACAGCAGTGTAAGGATCTCTTAATTTTTCATCACTAGTAATTTGTCCATCAGCAAGCCTAATAATTCGAGTACCACAGTCAGCAACCTCTTGTGAGTGAGTTACAACGATTACAGTCTTACCACTTTCAGCAATATCGCTCAAAATTTTAAGGACTTCTTTTGTATTTTGACTATCAAGTGCTCCAGTCGGCTCATCTGCGATGATGATTTCAGGGTCATTTGCTAATGCTCTAGCAATTGCAACACGTTGTTTTTGTCCACCAGAGAGTTGATTTGGGTTCTTCTTTCGGTGCTCAAAAAGTCCAACTTGCTTTAATAATTCTTCAGCTTTTTTAATCTGTTGATTATGATTCAAATCAGTCATTTTAAGACTCAAAAGGACGTTATCTAAAACTGATAAGTAATTTACGAGATTAAAACTTTGGAAGATAAAGCCAACTGTGCTTCGGCGGTAATCGTCCATAGCTTTTTCTGTTTTAGAACGTTGGTCTTCATTGTTTACGATGACTTCACCTTCAAACTCTTTATCAAGTCCACCAATGATATTCATCAAGGTAGATTTACCACCACCAGATTCACCTAGTATACTTGCAAATTCACCCCGTTCAAAAGAAAGATTTAATCCTTTTAGGACGGGAAACTCTTCTTTGCCAAGATAGTATGATTTGCGAATGTTTTTTAATTCTAATATTGGCATATCTTCTCCTTTATAAAATTTACATAATTCATTAATTAATACCTTGTTAATTATATACTTTTTGCGAAAAATCGCCTAAGACCTAAGCCCTATTTTGTAAAAATAGTAAGAAAAATAATAAAAAATAAAGTTATTTTTTCGTATATATATATAGATTAAGTGATAAAGATAGAAATACAAAATGAAAACCGCATTCTATTAAAATAAGAGTAAAAATGTTATAATTAAAGGGACTTCGAACAATAAGAAATGGAGACAAATATTGGCAAAAGTAAAGAAAAAAACAGAAGAAATAACTAAAAAATACGGTGAAGAAAGAGAAAAAGCATTAAATGATGCTATGAAAATCATCGAGAAAGATTTTGGTAAAGGTGCTTTGATGCGTCTTGGGGATAAGGCTGAACAAAAAGTACAAGTTATGAGTTCAGGTAGCTTAGCTCTTGACCTAGCTCTAGGTGCTGGTGGGTATCCTAAAGGAAGAATCATCGAAATCTATGGACCTGAATCATCAGGTAAGACAACAGTAGCTCTTCATGCTGTTGCTCAGGCTCAAAAAGAAGGTGGAATTGCAGCCTTTATTGATGCTGAACATGCATTAGATCCAGCTTATGCTCAAGCTCTAGGTGTAAATATTGACGAACTTCTACTATCACAACCAGATAGTGGAGAACAAGGTCTTGAAATAGCTGGTAAACTAATCGATAGTGGAGCCATTGATTTAGTAGTAATCGACTCAGTAGCTGCTCTTGTGCCTCGTGCTGAAATTGACGGGGATATAGGTGATAGCCACGTTGGTTTGCAGGCCCGCATGATGAGTCAAGCTATGCGTAAACTTTCAGCAAGTATCAATAAAACAAAAACAATTGCTATTTTTATTAACCAACTTCGTGAAAAAGTTGGGGTTATGTTCGGTAATCCAGAAACAACACCCGGTGGACGCGCACTTAAATTCTACGCATCAGTTCGTTTAGATGTCCGTGGAAATACTCAAATCAAGGGTACTGGCGATGATAAAGATCAAAATGTTGGTAAAGAAACTAAGATTAAAGTTGTAAAAAATAAGGTTGCACCACCATTTAAGGTAGCAGAAGTTGAAATAATGTATGGAGAAGGTATCTCGCAAACTGGTGAACTTCTTAAAATTGCTTCAGATCTTGATATCGTTCAAAAATCTGGTGCTTGGTACTCGTATAATGGTGAAAGAATCGGCCAAGGTTCAGAAAAAGCAAAACTTTATTTGAAAGAACATCCGGAAGTATTTGAAGAAATTGATCATGCAGTTCGTGTTTATTATGGATTAATTGCAGCTGATGAATCTGAGAAAGTAGAGTCTTCAAAAGATAAAAAAGATATAAAAGATATAAAAGATATAAAAGATACAGAACCTGAGAACATTGAATTAGAGCTTGAAGGCGAAATTGAAATTGAAGAGTAATAGAAAAATCTCAAACTACATTTTGAATAAACCCTTGTAATAAAGGTGTCAAATGGTATAATTACCACATGATAGTAGTTCCTTTTCGATAGGAGGATGTTCTATGCTTACAATTTATACTGCGCCATCATGCACAAGTTGCAAAAAGGCTAAAGACTGGTTTTTAAGACATCAAATTTCTTACAATGAAAGAAATATGATTAGTAGTCCTTTGACAGAAACTGAAGTAATAAGCATTTTAGCAATGACTGAAGATGGTGTTTATGGGGTGATTTCAACACGTAACCGTTTTGTTAAACAGTTAAATATTGATTTTGAGGAATTGAGCTTTAGTGAAATGGTAAGAATTATTTCGGAGAATCCACAGATATTACGTCGTCCGATTATTAAAGATGATCGAAGATTAAATATTGGATACAACGAAGAAGAAATTCGTACTTTTTTACCAAGAGCTGTACGCACAATTGAGAACAGAGATGCTCGTCTAAGGAGTGTCATCTAATAATCCGTAATTGAAAAGAAACAAGAAGAAGGTGCATGAAAATGCACCTTTTTTTTAACTATTTATAAATAATCTTAAATCTATTTGTTATTGTTGATTAAAATAGAAATACCTTCATTTTACTACGTTGTCGATTATACTAATAAGCAAGCTTATTAGTATAAATCGCAATGATGTATTAGTCTATTTTTAAGTGACTATAGAAGAGTGGGCATATTATATTTAAGGGAATAGGGTAAGGTTCATAAATGTGCTATAATTGAATTAATTATAGCTTAAAAGCATTGATTTTGATAAAGAGGTACTTATAATGATTTTTGATACACATACACACTTGAATGTAGAAGACTTTGCAGGAATTGAAGATGAAGAGCTTGCCTTAGCTAAAGAACATGATGTTACGGAAATGGCAATTGTCGGATTTGACTATCCAACAATTGAGCAATCTTTAGCCTTATCTGATAAATATGAAAATCTATATAGTATAATTGGTTGGCATCCGACAGAGGCAGGGGATTATAATCAAGAAGTAGAAGATTATCTACTAAAAAATATGTCTAATCCCAAAGTTATCGGTTGGGGAGAAATTGGTCTTGATTATCACTGGATGACTTCACCTAAGGAAGTGCAAGAAGCAGTTTTTAGACGTCAGATTGCATTATCAAAAGAAGTTGACCTGCCTTTTATTGTCCATACTCGCGATGCGCTTGAAGATACATATGAGATCATTAAGTCAGAAGGTGTCGGTCCTCGTGGTGGTATAATGCACAGTTTTTCAGGAAATTATGAGGAAGCAAAAGAATTCATGGATCTTGGAATGTATATTTCTTTTTCCGGAGTCGTTACTTTTAAGAAAACGATTGAACTTCAAGAAGCAGCTCAAAAACTTCCACTAGATAAAATACTAGTGGAAACTGATGCACCTTATCTTGCTCCTATGCCCTATCGTGGTAAACAAAATCATTCAGCCTACACAAAGTACGTCGTGGAGAAAATCGCTGATCTACGTGGAATGACTTATGAGGAAGTAGCCAAACAAACTCAAGAAAATGCTCATAAACTTTTCGGACTGGAGAAAAAGTAGATGGATAAAGGGAAAATGCTCTATGACTTGCAACGGCTAAATGCTATCGCAGATGCAGGACTTCACTACGGAAAAGATGTTTTTGATTTAGAAAGGTATGGCGAACTCAAAGAAGTTACAGCTGCCCTACTTGAAAATCTTGAATTAGTAGATAGATCTGAACTTGCTGAACTTAAGAAACCTTTGGGTAAATACCCGACACCATCTGTTGATGTGCGAGCTTTCGTCGTAAAAGATGATAAAATACTCCTCGTAAAAGATATGCGTGGCGGCGAGTGGGCACTCCCTGGTGGCTATGCTGAGGTCGGTACCTCTTTGGAGAAAAATGTATTGAAGGAACTATCTGAAGAAGCTGGAATGTCTGGGTCTATTAATCGTTTACTAGCAATTTTTGATACTAACAAGTATAATCCTCAGTTGACTCAGTACTATAAGGCAATTTTTTTAGTGGATGAATTGTCCTTTGATTTTAAGGAGAACAGTGAAACGGATGAATTTGGATATTTCTCTATGGAAGAATTGCCTAAACTATCCAATTTGCGTAATAGCCAGGAGCAATTGGAAATCTGTTTTGATTTGTATAAGAGTGGTGATATATTAATTGATTGAAGAAAATAAAGAAAAAATAAAGATATCTGAAGTTATAGTAGTTGAAGGTAAGGATGATACAAGTCGTCTTAAACAATTTTTTGAAGTTGATACTTTTGAGACTAAAGGTTCTGCTTTGACAGAAGAAGATATTGAAAAAATAGAAATGTTGGAAGAACTTCGTGGAGTAATTATCTTTACTGACCCTGACTTTTCAGGTGAAAAGATAAGAAAACGTATTGTTCAAGCAATTCCAAATGTAAAGCAAGCATTTTTAAAGCAAGATGAAGCAAGACCTAAATCAAAAACTAAAGGTCAGTCTTTGGGTGTTGAGCATGCAAGTTATGAGGACTTAAAAGAAGCTCTCAAAGATGCCAGACAAGGTAACTTAGAATTTCCTCAGATACCAACTAATGTTTTGAGTGAACTCGGCTTAATTATGTCAAGCGATGGCAAAAAACGTAGAGAGTACCTTGGTGAAAAATTGAGAATTGGTTATGTTAATGCCAAACAACTACCAAAGAGACTAGCGCTTTTTGCTATAACTGAAGAAGAAGTAAGAAATATTATGGAGAATTATAAATGAGTAACATTGCAGACTATCACAACACCAGAGCTATTTTAGAGCGCCATGGTTTCTCTTTCAAAAAAAGTTTAGGACAAAACTTCCTAACTGATCCCAATATTCTAGAAAAGATTACAGCAACTGCTGACTTATCTGATCAAGTTAATGTAATTGAAATTGGTCCTGGTATTGGGGCATTAACAGAGTTTTTAGCAAGAAATGCTGCTGAAGTCATGGCATTTGAAATAGATGACCGTCTGATTCCAATTTTGGATGAAACATTAGCAGATTATGATAATGTACAGGTCGTGAATGAAGACATATTGAAAACAGACCTACAAAGTCAGATTAAGAAATTCAAAAATCCTGAACTACCAATTAAGGTAGTAGCAAATCTTCCATACTACATTACAACTCCAATTCTTATGCATTTGATTGAAAGTAAAATTCCATTCGCTGAATTTGTAGTTATGATGCAAAAAGAAGTGGCAGATAGAATTAGTGCTGAACCAAATACTAAATCATACGGAAGTCTTTCAATTGCCGTTCAATATTTCATGGATGCATCAGTAGCATTTATTGTACCTCGTACTGTATTTGTTCCAGCACCAAATGTAGACAGTGCAATTCTTAAGATGGTAAGACGCGATCACCCCCTTGTTGAAGTTAGTGATGAAGATTTCTTCTTCAAAATGAGTAAAATGGCGTTCCTTCATCGTAGAAAAACGTTATGGAATAATTTATTAGCACAATTTGGTAAGGCAGATGAAACGAAAGTTAAATTAGCAAAAGCACTTGAAGAAGCAGAAATTTCTCCAACAATCCGTGGAGAAGCTCTTTCAATTCCAGAATTTGCAAAATTATCAGAAGCTCTTTATAGAAATATGGTTGAAGAGGTATAGAATAATTTAAAATACGACTATCCGGTCGTTTTTTTTTACATATAATAACATCATATTTCGACAATCCTATGATATAATTGATATATATTTAATTGTATAACAATATTAAAGGGGTATTGGAATGAAAAAATTATTAAAAATTTTTAGTTCTTGGAGTAAGAAAAAGAAATTCGCTGTTTTATTTGGTATATTTATTGTTTTAGGAGCATTTTTAAGTGGATTTAGCAAATCATTAATTGATTTTGAAGAAAGTAAAATCAGAGCAAATCAAGATGGGGTTTATTTTGTTGCGGGAAATGCTGATAAAAATGCAACTGTTCAATTTGATGGAGAAATTATAAGCCTAAATTTAGATAATGGTGGAAAATTTGAACAATTAATAACTCCCCAAAAATCACCAACTGAAAAAATTCAAGAAGTTAAAGTCATTGCAAAATATAAAGGTAAAGAGACTGAGAGAACATTAGAAGTTGATAACAGCAGTTATTTTGAATATCAAGAAAAGCTTAAAGAGGAAAAGAGGAAAGAGGCTCAGAGGCAAAAAGAGGCCGAAGATGATGCTATAAGCAAGTTAAAAGAGGTAGAAGCAAATCCAACTAGGAATAATCTAGAGATTGCTAAGTCTTTTGTTAGAAAGATACCTCAAGAAAATTCTGATATAACAGATAGATTAAATAAAGCGACTAAGGAAGTTGAAGATAGAGAAAAGGAATATAAGGCAAAGGTAGATGATGCCAACTCTAAATTATCACTTGCTGAAAAAAATCCTACTAAGGATACAATAGCTGCCGCTGATAGTGCAATAAATTCATTATCAGAAGATAGTAAGGAAAATTATTCAACAAGGCTTTCAAATGTGAAAGAAAAATATGCAAAGCAAGAAAAAGATAATGCAGATAAAGCAGCAAAAGAAAAAGCCCAAGCAGAGCAGGCAGCGAAGACTCAAGCAGAAGCAGATAAAAAAGTTCAGGCAGAAGCAGATAAGCATGCAGCCCAAGAACAAGCGGCTCAAGCACCACAAGCACTTGTTGATAATAATAATTCAGCAACGGTTTACATTACTCCTACTGGTAAAAGATATCATACACATCCACATGGAAATGGTAGCTTTTCTTCAACTACTATAGAAAATGCAGAGGCACAAGGATATACACCATGTGAAAAATGCTATTAATATTTAAAGCTACAGCCACTATTCTGTGGCTTTTTTCTTTCATCATTAATGAATGATAGCTCATAATCGTGTATAATATAGATATGAATAAAAAAGGAAGAATTATTAAATCACTTGCTGGTTTTTACTATATTGAAAACCAAGGTGAGATTGAAAGAACACGCGCGCGTGGAAATTTTAGAAAACGAGACATCAAACCTGTTGTAGGTGATTTTGCTGAATACACAGCTGATGAAGATAGTGAAGGTTATATTTTGAGCATTGAGGAAAGAAAAAATTTCCTTGTTCGTCCGCCGATTGCTAACATTGACCAAGCCGTAGTTGTAATGAGTGCAGTAGAGCCTGATTTTTCTCTGAACCTTTTAGATAGATTTTTGGTTCTTTTGGAGCACAAATACATCAAACCGCTTATTTATATCAGTAAGCTTGATTTACTGGAAGACACATCATATTTTGAGCAAGTTCAAAAAGACTATAAAAAAATTGGCTATTACATTTTTTTCAAACCAGAAGATTTACTTGAACATTTTAAGGACAAAGTAACGGTCTTTATGGGTCAAACGGGAGCTGGGAAGTCAACTCTTTTAAACAAGATTGCGCCAGGCCTTACCATCGAAACACAAGAAATTTCTGACAAGCTTGGGCGTGGTCGCCATACGACTCGTCATGTTGAACTTTTCCCTATCGCAGGAGGATGGATTGCTGATACACCAGGGTTCTCTTCGATTGATTACGAAGTAAAGGATGCACCAGACTTAAATGAGGCTTTCATTGATATCCTTCACTATAGTCATGACTGTAAGTTTAGAGAATGCACTCATACACACGAGCCAGGATGCGCTGTTAAACTTGCGGTCGAAGACGGGGATATCCTAGATAGTCGTTACCAAGATTATCTGCAACTGTTGTCAGAGGTTCAAAACAAGCGAGAAACATACGCTAAAAATAGAAGTAAGAAAGGTTAAAACATGAAAATTGCACCATCTATCTTAAGTGCCGATTTTGGCCATTTTGCCCGTGACGCAAAAGTAATTGAAGAATCAGGAGCTGAATACATTCATATTGATATAATGGATGGTCACTTTGTTGATAATTTGACTTTCGGAGCAGGTGTTGTTAAGGCTATTAGAAAATCGAGCAAATTAGTTCTAGACTGTCATTTGATGGTAGAAAACCCTGAAAAATATGTTGATGAATTCGCTGAAGCTGGAGCTGATATCATGTCAATTCATGTTGAGGCAACAAATCACATTCATGGTGCCTTGCAGAAAATTAAGAATTCTGGAATGAAGGCAAGTGTTGTTATTAACCCAGGAACTCCTGTGGATGCTATTAAACCAGTACTTTCTATGGTTGACCAAGTATTGGTAATGACAGTTAACCCAGGCTTTGGTGGTCAAAAATTCATACCAGAATGTCTGGATAAAGTAGCAGAATTAAGTGCCATAAAAAGTGCTAAGAAGTATTCTTATGATATTGAAGTTGATGGTGGAGTCGACGATAAGACTATTAAGGCATGTCGTAATGCTGGAGCAAATGTCTTTGTCGCAGGAAGCTATGTCTTCAATGGAGATGTTGCTGAGAGAGTAGAAAAATTAAAATCATCATTAGCGGTAGAACTTTAAGCAAATACCGTATATAGTTTTAAGAACTATATTTAGAAAGTTATTATGAAGTTTTTGCATGTTGCAGATTTGCATTTAGATAGAGAATTTGAAGGCTTGAAACAAAAAGTAGTCTATAAACCATATAAAATATTAGAAGAGATTACTGATTTTTCAATTGAAGAATCAGTAGATTTTCTTGTACTTGCAGGTGATAATTTTCATCAGTCTAAGCCTAGTATTAAGATGCAAAATTATTTCATACAGGAGTTGAAAAAGTTAGAGACAGCTGGGATTACAGTCTTCTTAATCTTTGGTAATCATGATTATTATCGCCAAAATACATATTGGTTTGATTTCCCAAAGAATGTTCAAGTCTTTTACAGTCAAGATATTGAAACTAAGTATTTTCAAACAGGTAATGGAGAGAAGATTGCAGTATCTGCTTTTTCTTATCTTGAACCTCATATCAGTCAAAATAAGATTAAGGAATACCCCAAACGAGATTATTCAGTTGATTATCATATCGGAATCTTTCATGGAGAACTTGGTGGTAGTTCATATGCACCAACGACCATAACTGATATAAATATCAAAAACTATGATTACTGGGCTTTGGGTCATATACATCTTCAATCTAATATAGCTGATAATATTATCTATCCAGGTACTCCAATAGGTAGAAATCGTAAAGAAATTACTAGTCAGGTAGCTCTTGTTGAACTAACAGATACAGGTATGAAGTTGGAGTTAGTAGACTTATCTCCAACTCATTGGAAAAATGAAACAATAGATTTATCTGGTTTATCCACACTTAGTCAAGTTATGTTTGAAATTCGTCAGCACCTTGAAGATGAAAGCAATTTTTATAGCCTATACTTTTCAAATTATCAAGATATTAAGGAACAATTGAAAGAAGCACTAACAAGCGGAGAACTTGTGGATAGTTTACGAGCCGAAGGCAAGGTGATAGTTAAAACAAGATTATTACCATTGGAAGATTCAAACTCAAAACATGAAAAAATTGATTTACCTTTAGATGCCCTTTCGCATCTTGATTTTTATAAGCTGGCAGAAAATTTACCAAGAAATATTGAAATTCAAAAGATTATTTCTGAGGATTTTTTAGATGAGTTAGAGTCAGATTTATCAAATTTTATAGATGAAAACTTCAATTTCCAAGGAGGTTCTCATGAAAATTAAGAGAATTGAAATCGAAGGATTCGGAAAACTCGTTAATCAAAGTTATGATTTTTCTCAGTTTACGGTTGTCTTAGGAAATAATGAGGCAGGTAAATCAACACTTTTAGCCTTCATCAAATATATGATTTTTGGTTTTGAAAACAGGACTAAATCTAACCGAGATTTCTATCCACAGAATAGTAAAATTTATGGTGGAAAACTTTTATTAGAGCTTGATGGGGAAGAGATTTGGCTTGAACGTATAAAAACGAAGAAATCTGGAAATCCAACATTCAAAGCAGGGTATTCTAGTGGTGCTGAAATATCTGAGGATGAATGGCTTGAGTTAATAAGTCCTATGTCAGTAAATCTATTTGACCAGATTTACTCTGTAACTCAGGAAAACTTACAAATAAATCGAGAAAAAGATTACGATGCTGAGAGCTTAGATGCTCAGTGGAGAATGGCTTTAACGACTGGTACAGTTGCTTTATATGATAAAGAGCAGGACCTTATCAAAGAAAAAAATAGTATTTATACTAGTCCTAAGGCAATGTCTAAGCCTTTAAACATACAGCTAGCTTCACTTGAAGAGATTAAAAGGAAGATAGCTGATAAAGAAGCAGAAGAAATTGAACTTGCTCCCTTGATTAAGGAAAGTGAAGAACGTGCCACAGAGATTACACGTATTCGTTCATTGATAAATCAATTAGAAAAAGATAGACAAGATTTAGAGCATAAGCTTAATTATGAAGAGAATTATTATCAATATTTAGATTTATCATCTGAACTTAAGCAGGCTGAACCAATTCCAGACCAAGCAGAATATGATGATCTCTTAGCTCAATATGAAATTTTTAATTCATTACAATCAGAAATTTCATATTTAGAAAAAAAAGTTGATTCTAATATTGAGCAACTTCACTTACTTGATAAGCCAAGAAACAACTTTTTATTAGAAGAAGATACTAGAGATAACTTAAGTCAAATACAGGATATTTATCCACAAGCATTAGAAGAAGAAAAATATATTAACCAAATTAGTAACAAAAGGGATAATTCATGGAAATTTTTCTTACTCGCCGTGATTATTTTAACTGCTTCAAGTTTAATAATGCTATCAGATGAATATCGCATATATGCTTATCTTGCCCTTGCATTGGAAGTCATTACTGCAGTTATCGTTTACATTTACTCAAAAACATCTAGCAATACACAGGATATAGCGGATACTAATGCTTTGAATGATTTCTTTAATCTTACTTCATATTTTCGTGAGTGGTATCAGCTACCTAATGATGTGAGGGGGCAATATCAGATTATTAAATCAATAGAAACAGAGCTTCAAAACCTCTATTTATCTTTTGAGCGTTATGATAATTTAGAAAATGAAGCAGATTTATCCCAACTATATGCAAACTTAGATGATTTACTTTTTAATTATCCACATGTGGATAATGTTCCAAATATGATTAGGATTTGGCAATCAACTGAACAAAAGATTGACTATCAAAAAAGACAATATAATGCCTTATCTAGGATTTTTGATTTATCAGAAGATGATGAAATTAATTTTGATGAAATTGCGATACAGGTTGAAGAGATTGAAAGTCAAATAGCTGTCCTCAATGAAAAGCTTAATTCTTTGATTGATGATAATAGTATAATTTCTGTCAGAATTGAACAGAAGAAAAGTGATGGCAGCTTGGGAGAATTGCAAATGAATTTGGAGCTGGGTCGAACGGAACTTTCTGAAACAATCAAAGAGTATATGATAAAGGCTACTCAAATTGATCTTATCAAGAATGCTACTGCCAGTCTTTCGACTCACAGTTTACCTGATATTTTACAGGTTGCTGAGGAATATTTATCACTTTTGACGGATGGCTACTGGAACCAGATTGATTTAGATAGTGATTTATTAATGCTTACCAATACTGACGGGGTAAGTCTTAGATTACTTGATTTATCTACTGGAACAAGGGACCAACTTCAACTAGCAGTCAGGTTAGCATTCATTAAAGCCAAGAATTTGAATTTCCCTATTTTCTTGGATGATAGCTCTTTGAGGTATGATAAGGATCGAAGGGGTAATTTGTTGAGTATTCTAAGGGATGTTGCAAGAGAAGACCAAGTCATTATTTTTACTAGTGACAGGGCATTTGATAGAGAAGAAAAAGAAAAGGAAGTAATAAGACTATGAGTCAATTAAAAGATTTAGCTGTAGGAGATCGTTTCGAGGGTTTTTATTTAATAAAATCAGCAGAAGTTAGAAAAACTCGTGCTGGTAAGGATTATATTGCAATGACTTTCCAAGACAGAACTGGTACAATTTCTGGAAATTTATGGGATGCTCAAGCCCATAATGTTGAAGAATTTATTGCAGGAAAAGTTGTTTACATGCGTGCTGTTAAGGAACTCTACAATGGTATGCCTCAAGTAAATCAAATTTTCTTACGTTTACCTGAAAATACTGAACCTAATAATCCAGCAGATTTTAAAGAAAAACCACCTGTTTCTGCAGATGAGTTAAGGGAATATGTGCAAAAGGTTATCTTTAAGATTGAAAATGGTATTTGGAATAGGATTGTTCGTCATATCTTTAAAAAATATGATAAAGAATTTTTCCAATTTCCAGCTGCTAAAGTTAATCATCATGCATTTGAAACTGGACTTGCCTTCCATACAGTGACAATGGTACAGCTTGCTGAAAGAATTACTGAAGTTTACCCAAGATTAAATGCAAGTTTAATGTATGCTGGTATTTTGCTTCATGACATGGCTAAAACAATTGAGTTAAGCGGACCGGTAAATACTTCATATACGCTTGCTGGTAATTTAATTGGACATATTGTTTTAATTGATGAGGAAGTATCAAAAGCAGTAGCTGAACTTGGTATTGATGAAAATGATGAAGATGTGATTTTATTACGTCATGTTTTGCTAAGCCATCATGGTCAGCTTGAATATGGTAGTCCTGTTCGTCCGCATATTATGGAAGCTGAAATTATTCATATGATTGATAACCTAGATGCTAGTATGATGATGATGATGACAGCATTAAATCAAGTAGGACCAGGAGAAATGACACCTCGCATTTTTGCACTTGATAATAGAAATTTTTATCGTCCAAACTTTGATAAAAAGAAAGACTAGTTAATTATATGAAGAAGAGATGTGCGTGGACTGGGAAAACTGAAAATATGATTGAATATCATGATAAGGTTTGGGGAGTTCCAGTCCATGATGATCAAGCACTTTTTGCAAAACTATCGCTTGATTTAATGCAAGCAGGCCTATCTTGGATGACCATTCTTAATAAGACTGAAAATTTTTATGCAGCGTTTGATGACTTTGATTATAAAAAGATTGCTAAGTATGATGATCTAAAACGTCAAGAATTACTTTCTGATGCAGGGATTGTTCGTAACCGTTTGAAAGTTGATGCAATAATTAATAATGCCAATCGTATTTCCGAAATTCAAGAAGAGTTTAGTTCATTTGATTCATATCTTTGGGGATTTGTGGATAATAAACCAATAATACGTTATCCACATGTGGATGGTTTCTTAGCTAATAATGAATTATCGGATAGAATATCAAAAGATTTGAAGAAACGCGGTTTTAAATTTGTAGGTACAACCATAATTTATGCCTTTCTACAGGCAGTAGGTATTATTGAAGATCATGAAGAAACTTGCTTTAGAAAAGAAGAATTGAATAACAATAAAAATGATTAAGCACATACTTAATCATTTTTATTGTTTAGAATTCTAGATAGAAGTAAATATCAGTTTTTCCTTCTTGTTGAGTAAATTTATAGTTCATATTATCTATTCCACCAATTTTAAAACCATTATTAAGGTAGAAGCGACATGCTGCCAGGTTATTATCTTGTCCGATAGTATTTATTCCTTTATATCCTCTATTTTTAATTTCTCCTACAGCAGAAGTGAGTAGTAAGGAAGCAATACCTTGTTTACGATATTCTTTGTTTACCTTTAAGTCCATTAAATACATGAATTTATTCCAAGTATCTTCAAAAATGGCGAATCCTATACATTTCTCTCCATCAAAGGCTGCAAGGGCAAAACCTCTATTATCAATATTTTCTAAAGAATAGTTTTCATCTGGGAATTTCATAGACCAAGATTTTTCGAAAATTTCTTCTTGATAAGACCATGTTTCGTCTTTAAATGTTGGAATCAGCTTGCCAAATATGTGAAAATCTTCATTGGGTAGCTGAAGACTTTCTTTATTTTCATTATTTATTCTAATAATTTTTATCATAATTTATCATATTGCTTAAAAACCCACTAGGATATCTAGTGGATTAATTTTCGTGTTTTAGGTTACTATGCCCATATCATTTTTGATTTTAAGATTTTTAATTGTGTTTAATATTCCAGATTTCTTCCGCATAAAGTCTAATAGTATCATCAGCACTAAATCTGCCAGAATTTGCAATATTGTTTAGAGCCATTTGAGACCATCTAATTTTATCGCGATAGATATCATTGATATATTTTTGAGCATTAACATATGATTCAAAATCTTCTAATAAGAAGTATTCATCATTATGGCGAATTAATGCATCATAGATTTCTTGACCTTCTGATTGTGAGTTTAGAATTGTACCGTCTATAAATGTATTAACAACACGATTAATAGTTGGATTTTCCTCATATAGTTTACGTGCATTATAGTCATGTTTTTCATAATGATCATAAACTTCATCAGTATTCATACCAAAGATTACGATGTTATCATCACCGACAGCATCTTTAATTTCAATGTTTGCTCCATCAAGTGTTGCAAGAGTGATAGCACCATTCATCATGAATTTCATGTTTGAAGTACCACTAGCTTCCTTACCTGCTGTAGATATTTGTTCAGAAACATCTGAGGCTGGAATAATTAACTCTGCAAGAGTTACATTATAGTTAGGTAGGAAAACAACTTTCAGTTTGTCTTGAAGACTTTCATCATTATTAACTAAGTTAGCAACTTCGTTAATTAGTTTAATTACAGACTTTGCAAAGCGATATCCAGGAGCGGCTTTCGCACCGAAGATAAATACTCGTGGAACCATGTCAATATCTGGATTATCTTTAATATCCCAATATAGTTTAATGATGTGTAAAAGATTTAATAATTGACGTTTATAGGCATGAAGTCTTTTAACTTGGACATCAAAGATAGCATCAGGATTGAGTTCAATACCTTGAGTTTCTTTAACGTATGCAGCAAGTTTTTTCTTATTTTCTTTTTTAACTTCGTAAAACTCGTTTAGTACTTTTTCATCAGTGATGAATTTTTCTAAGTTTTTAAGTTGGTGAATATCAGAGCGCCATTCTTTACCGATTAGCTTATCGATTTCATCCGACATAAGTGGATTAGAGATTTGTGACCAACGACGTACGATAATTCCATTTGTCTTATTATTGAATTTTTCTGGATAAATTTGGTAGAAGTCGTTAAGTACATCAGAGATGAGTAAGTCAGTATGGAGTTTAGCAACACCGTTTACTGAATGACCACCGATGATTGAAAGGTTAGCCATATGAATTTTTTCATTACGAATAATTCTTGTGTTTTCAATGATTTTGCCAGGGAACTTTCCTGAAACTTCTTCAACATAACGACTATCAATTTCATTTACGATTTGATAGATACGAGGAAGGATTTCTTTAAATAGATTGCAATCCCATTTTTCAAGTGCTTCCGCTAATATAGTATGATTTGTATAACTCATAACTTTAACTGTAGAATTCCAAGCATCTTCCCAGACAACACCATAATCATCCATTAGAATGCGCATGAATTCTGGTACCGCTAGTGCAGGGTGAGTATCATTGATATGCACTGCAACTAATTCATGGATATCTTTTAGGTCTTTCCCAGTTTTAAGATAGTTCTTAATGATAGTTTGAAGTCCTGCAGAAACCATGAAATACTCTTGAATTAGACGAAGGGACTTTCCTTCATAAGATGAATCATCTGGATAGAGGATATTTGTAATATCTTCTATTTTACGTCGATCTTCAATAGTACGGTATTTATCTTCTTCTGATTCAGGAATTTCTACATCCCATAAACGAAGGTTGTTCACCACACCGTTTTGGAAACCAATTTGTGCAATATCATAAGGTACAGCACGTAAAATTGTAGGATCTTCATAGAAAGGTTCGAAATTTCCTTCTTTATTTGGATAAAGGTATACTTTGCCATAGATTTTTACTTCTACTGCAGAGTGTGGTTTTTTTGTTTCCCAGACATTTCCGTCAGTTCCAAGCCAAGCATCAGGAAGTTCAATTTGGTAGCCATCAACAATCTTTTGTTTAAATAAACCGTATTTATAGCGAATACCATTACCAAAACCTGGTGCCCCAATTGTAGCAAGTGAATCCATGAAGGCAGCAGCAAGACGCCCTAGTCCACCATTACCTAAAGCCATATCTTTTTCAGCGTTTACTACATCTGAAAAGTCTACGTCAACATCCTTGAAAGCATCTTCAACTAAATCAAGTATTCCAAGATTTAGTAAATTAGTTTCAAGCATACGGCCTGGTAAAAACTCAATTGAGAAGTAGTAGGCAGTTTTTACATCTTCTTCAACTAAATCATGTCTTCTTTCAAGCCAAGGTGTTGAGATATACTTTTTAATTAAATGTGCAAGTGCTAAAAAGCGTTCCTCATCAGTAGATTCATTGATCTTAACAATAAAATCTCTATGCAATTGATCTTTGAAATCTCTGATAAACTGTTCTTTTGTAAGTTCCATGTTACTCCTTTGTTTTAATTTAGTTCCCAATATAAATTTAAATATTCAAGGCTAGCAGTATCCCAAGAGAAGTCTTGTTCCATTGCATTTTTTTGAAGTTTCTTCCAAGCCTCTTGGTCTCTATTATACAATAAATTGGCAGAAGCGAGCACGTCTTTTAGCCAATAACTATCAAAACTCTTGAAACCAAATCCTGTACCCTCACCAGTTAGTGGGTTGTAAGGGCTTACTGTATCTTTAAGGCCACCAATTTCATGAACAAGTGGTAAGTTTCCGTAACGCATAGCCATCATTTGTGATAGACCACATGGTTCAAATGCACTAGGCATTAAGAATAAATCACTTCCACCATATATTCTTTGTGCAAGTTCTAGGTTAAAGTTGATAATTGTAGCAACTTGATCAGGATAGTTTTCGGCAAACCAAGAGAAGCCTTCTTCAAATTCTTTGTATCCTGTTCCTAAAATGACAAATTGGATATCCCAATTCAAGATTTCTTTCATTTGTTCTAGGACTAAATGAAAACCTTTTTGATAAGTAAGTCGACTAACAATACCAACTAGCATTACGTCTTCACGAACAGGAAGTCCAACTTGTTTTTGAAGTTCCGATTTATTAATAGTTTTATCTTTAACTGTTTTTAAAGAATAATTTTTAAATAGGAATTCATCTTTTGCAGGATCGAAAATCTCAGTATCAATCCCATTTACAATTCCAGAAAGCTTACTACTCTGAGCACGAAGAATTGAATCGAGACCTTTACCAAATTCTGGTGTTTGAATTTCTTTAGCATATGTTGGAGAAACAGTTGTTATTTTATTAGCATAAATCAAGCCAGATTTAAGCCAATTGAAACAACCATCTTGCTGAAAAGTTCCATCATTATATTTATCCATACTTAGGTTGAAAAGTTCACCTAAAGTAGCTGGATCATATTGCCCTTGAAATTCAATGTTATGAATGGTTAATAGTGTATTTATATATGGATAGCCGTCAATCCAAGCATATTTTTCTCTTAGGAGAACGGGAATCATTGCTGTATGATAATCATTTACGTGAATAACATCTGGAATAAATTCAAGTTGCGGAAGAATTTCAAGAACAGCTTGCTGGAAGAAGGCAAATCTTTCTCCATCATCATAGAAACCATAAACACCATCACGATTGAAGTAGTATTCGTTATCAATGAAGTAGAAGTGTACGTTTTCAAAATATATATGTTTTACACCAGCATACATGTGTCTCCATCCAACATCGACATATGTATAAAATAGATCTTCAGCCTGGTCCTTAAAGTGTTGTGGTATTCCCTTGTAATAAGGTAATATAACTCTGGCATCAACATCCTTTTTTTTGTTGAGACTCTTAGGCAATGCACCTAGAACATCTCCAAGACCACCAGTTTTTATAAAAGGGGCAGCTTCTGCCCCAACTAACAATATTTTCATCCTTTAATATCCTCTGTAATTTTATCTGATTTTCCAATAATAACAGGTTTTTCAGGTGTACCTTTGATAGTGACATTATCAGCAATTTCTGCACTTTTATCAATAATTGCATATTCAATATTGACGTTTTTTCCAATTTTTACTTTAGGGAAGAGAATTGAATCTTTTACTACTGATTCGTCATCAACTAAACAATTCCTAGAGATAATTGAATGAAGAACACTTCCATTGATAATAGAGCCAGATGCAAATTGTGAGTTTTCAACACGAGAGTTTTCTGAGTAGTAAGTTGCTTCCTCATTTTTTACTTTTGTATAAACTTTTTGACTTCCAAAAAGGAGAGAATTGAATTTGTGAGGATCAAGCATATCCATATTAGCATCATAATATGTCTTCACATCATGGATATTAGCGAGATAACCAGTGTATTCATAAGCTAGAGCATCAGTTTCGGAAACTTGATTACTTAAAAGGTAACGAAGTTTACGAGGTTCAGCTTTAGCCTGTTCTTGTTCCATCAATTCAATTAACCAGTCAGTACTTACTACATAAGTTCCAGCTGACATGGTAGCATCACTATTCGTGTGTTTACTTGGATCAAATTGAGAAGCTCCAACTACAGTATCTGTGTCATCGATTTCTAATATTTGGTTAGCAGATGATAGTTTTTCATTAGCCATTCTTTTATAAACAACAGTCATTTTTCTTTTATTTGCTGTATGAACATGGATTACTTGACTAAGATTGATATTGCAAAGAATGTCGCAGGTTGAGAATATAGTGTAGTCGCTACCTGTTCTCTTTAAATAAGTTAATAGCTTTTCATAGTAATCATCATCTGCATAAACATCATTAAAGTCTTTATTATAAAAGCCGATAAAAAGGTGGCTAAGAAGGCTATTTAATCCCCATTCGCGACCATTTCTTATATGGTCAAGTACACTGTTAACCTTATCTTCATGGAATATAGCATACACGTTATGAATATCAGCATTAATGAGATTAGATAATTGAAAGTCAATTAATCTATATTTTCCATCAAAAGGAAGTGTAGCTAGTGGGCGATTAGCTGTTAATTCATCCATCTCATGATAACCAACAGCATTTCCTAAAATTGCGCAATATTTATCAATCTTCATCTTTTGGTACTCCTATGACTTCTTTATATCCAATAACTTGAATATCTTCTTCACCAATAATCTCAGTATCTGCTCCAATAACAGCATTAGAACCTATAATAGCTCGTTTAATTACAGCATTTTCATTTATAATAGCCCCTGGCATTATAAATGAATCCTCTACAACTGCACCCTCTTTAACTTGTACATTTGTTGATAATATTGAATGAGTAACCTTTCCTGAAACAACACAACCATCAACTACAAGTGAATCTTTAACTGATGCTTTTGAAGTGATGAAATTTGGTGGAGCAATTTCATTTTTTGAGTAAATTTTCCATTGACGATTTCTTGAATCTAATTCATTTTCAGGTGATATATATTCCATATTTGCTTCATGAAGGGAGTCAATTGTACCCACATCCTTCCAATACCCTTCAAATTCGTAGGCATAAACTCTTTCGCCAGAATCAAGGAAAGCCGGAATGACATTTTGTCCGAAGTCACTCATATCAACACCGTTTTTTGCACCGTTTATGAGAGTTTCGCGAAGCTCTCTCCAATTGAAGATATAGATCCCCATAGATGCTTTTGTTGATTTTGGATGCTCTGGTTTTTCATCGAATTCTACAATTCTATTAGAAGAATCAGTGTTCATAATACCAAAGCGACTCGCCTCTTTAAGAGGAACATCAATTACAGCAACAGTAAGACTCGCTAGATTGTCTTTATGAGAATTTAACATTTCGTCATAATCCATCTTATAAATATGATCTCCTGAGAGAATTAAGACATATTCAGGATTAATATGATCAATATAGTCCATATTTTGGTAAATGGCATGACTAGTTCCTTCAAACCATTTATTCCCTTCAGTTGCACTATATGGTTGAAGAATTGAGACGCCAGAATTTATTCCATCAAGCCCCCATGCTGACCCATTTCCAATATGTTCATTTAAAGCTAAAGGCTGATATTGAGTTATTACTCCAACATTTTTAATTCCAGAATTTGCACAGTTTGAGAGTGCAAAATCAATAATACGGTATCGCCCACCAAATGGAACAGCAGGTTTAGCTATAGATTGAGTTAATTTACCAAGTCTAGTTCCTTGTCCCCCGGCTAAAATCAATGCGAGCATATCTTTACTCATTTGCATTACCTTTTTCTTAGTTATACTAAGATTTACCTTTCTTCTTTTTATCCTTAATTTTCAATTTCCAAAGTGAAGCACCAAGTGGCGGTAGTGTGAATGACAATGTATTTTTATAATGTTTCCAGTTACCTTCTCTGGTTTTGGTATCCTGATTTAATTTATCAAGATTTCCACCAAATTCTTTAAGTTCTGAGTTGAAGATTTCAGTATAAAGACCAGCATCGGGAACTCCAACAGTGAAATTAACGCGCTCAACTGGTGTCATATTAAAGACACACAATAGATAATTTTCCTCGTCTTTACGGAGGAAAGAAAAGATACTTTGATCACTATTATCCGCATCAATAATTTCAATACCAGAATAATCGTGATCAATTTTCCATAGAGGACTATGACCTTTGTAAAACTCATTCAAGCTTTTAGAATAGTGTTGCATTTTATGATTAAGATCATCATTTAAGCTATCCCACTCTAAACCTTGATTGTATTTCCATTCTAGGAACTGGCCGAATTCACTACCCATGAATAATAATTTTTTTCCAGGGTGACACATCTGGTATGCATATAGATTCCTAAGACCTGAAAATTGTTGTTCGCGATTTCCCCACATTTTATGCATCATACTCTTTTTACCATGTACGACTTCATCATGTGAGAAGGGTAAAATGAAATTCTCACTCATGGCATACATGAAACTAAAAGTTAGTAATCCATAATTATATTTACGAAATATCGGATCCATTTCGTAGAATCTTAAGATGTCATTCATCCAACCCATGTTCCATTTATAATCAAATCCAAGAGTATCTTCTGAAATTGGACCTGTTACCTTAATTTTCGTCTCAGAATCTTCCGCTATCATCAGAACATTAGGATGTTTTTCTTTGACAACAGCATTAAGTTTTCTTAAGAAGTGATATCCATCTAAGTTAATATTTGTTCCTTCGTGATTTGGTTCCCACGGACCTTCATCATAATCAAGGTAGACCATATTACTAACAGCATCTACACGTATCCCGTCAATATGATAATATTCTAACCAAAAGAGAGCAGAAGAAATTAAGAATGATTGCACTTGTGGTTTGCCTAAATCAAAATTTAAGGCTCCCCAGCGATAGTTGTTTGCTCTAGTTTCGTTGTAATATTCAAATGTAGGCGTTCCGTCGTAGTATGCTAAACTATCATCGTTAATGCAGAAGTGTCCAGGAACCCAGTCAACAATAACCCCTATATTATTTAAATGGCATTCTTCAACAAAGTCTCTTAATTCTTCAGGCCTTCCATAGGTATTTTCTAAAGCGAAATATCCTATTAATTGATATCCCCAAGACATATCTAAGGGGTGAGCCATGAGCGGCATGAACTCTACATGCGTATAATTCATTTCAATTAGATAAGGAATAAGAGTTTCTTTTAATTCTTTAAAAGTGTAAGGTGTGCCATCGTTATGATTTTTCCAACTATAGGGATGGACTTCATAAATATTAATAGGTTCTTTAAAATAATTGCTTTTATTTCTCCTGTTAATCCACTTGTCATCCTTCCAATTTTTTTCAGGAATATCATAAATAACGGAAGCAGTACCTGGTCTTTTTTCTAAACCGATAGAAAATGGATCAATTTTCATAATGATTTCGCCGTTACTACGGGTAACCTGAAATTTGTATAAATCGCCAATATTAGGTAAGTCAGTTGTGATTTCCCATACTTGACTATCAATTTTAGTCATAGGTATAGAATTTTCAGCCCAGTTGGTAAAGTCACCAACCAAATCAACATTTTGGGCATTTGGAGCCCAGACTCGAAATGTATGTCCGTTCTTTGTTTTATGATGACCGAAGTAATCTTGTGCCTTAAAGTTTTCACCTGTCATGAAACTTTCGGATTGCTTATTCAGAGTAGTTCTCCCTTCTAAAGTAATATAATTCACATATTTTATGAAAACGTTTACTTTTTACTATTAGTATACACTTTTATTGTGTTGTAATCAATGTTTTTTTAAAAAAACAAGAGCGTCATTAAATAACGTTCTTGCTTAAAAGTATAGAAGATTGTGGTTCGATTTTCACACCAGAAAAAAGGCTTAGAATCCTATCTGGTATTGGTTTTGAGAAGTGAATTGATTGGTCGTTTAAAATATCAATACTATTAGAAGCATTGATGACATGCACAGATATTTTTTCGTTATTATAACGAATTATTCCAAAACTTTTATTTGTGTAAAAAGAAAGTAAAAGGCCATTAGAAAGTTCCTTATTTTCCTTGCGTATTCTAATCCATTTTTTGAAGTCATCATGGACTTTATCGTTAATATTTTCCCACGGGAAAAAAGAACGATTATCCGGATCAGGTCCACCACTAGTGAGTGCCTCATCTCCATAATATATACAAGGAACACCAGGGAGTGTCATCAACATTTGTAGTGCGAGATAAAGTTTATTTGTATCTTCTCCAAGCATTGTTAAAGCACGAGCAGTATCATGTGTACCGATATTGTTGAAATTATTTAAGAAAATATCAAATGGATAGTTTTCCTGTAGATTAGTAAGTTGATAATAAGCAGTTTGAGCTGAGATATCTTTGTTTAAGAAATCTAGAATTAGACTACGAAATGGGTAATTCATAACTGAGTGCATTGAATTACCTAGTATATATTTACGCTTTTCTTCATAAGCAATCTTACGACTTGCATCTTCCCACACTTCACCAATTAAAACTTTGTCATTATAGTTATTCAAGGTTTTGCGGATTCCAGCAATAAAAGAATCTGGAAGTTCATCAGCGACATCAAGACGCCAACCATCAACACCAAACTTGGTCCATTTATTAACAACTGAATCATCTGCTTGATAGATATAGTTTTGGAACACAGGATTATGTTTATCGATTTCAGGTAAGTCCATAATTCCCCACCAAGATTCATAATCATGAGGGTATTCTTTGAATTTAAACCAATCAATGTGTGGACTTTTAGGATCACGATATGCGCCAACATTTTCACCAAAACGACCATCGTAGTTGAAATAGGTAGAGTTTCTACCCACATGAGAAAACACTCCGTCAAGAACAATCTGCATATTATTTTTATGAAGTTCTTTTATCAGATCGGTAAAGTCTTTCTCTGTTCCCAGTAAGGGGTCAATTTCCATATAGTCCGCAGTATCATAACGATGGACACTCGAAGCACTAAAAATTGGATTTAGATAGAGGGCAGTAATTCCCAAATCTTTCAAGTAAGGAATTTTCTCCCTAATACCACGCAGTGTTCCACCATAGTAGGTCCAACGTGCGATATCTCCACTAGGCTCTTTTACGTAAAAAGGTCGGTCAGTCGTCTTGCCATAGAAGAGGACATTATCAATTGGGTTTTCAATTTTTTCATTATCTGATTTAGCGTAGGAGTCAGGGAATATTTGATAAAAAACAGCATCTCTATACCAATCAGGTCCTTTATCTTCGCCATCAAAAATTGTCAAAGTAAAAGGAGATGTTTCATTTTTATGTGGATAGCACTGTCCTTCGCCAGTATGAGGTCTTTTTGCACCATAAAAGAAGAGGTAGGTACAGTCATTCTTATGTTCTCTTATTTGGAAAAAGTAACTATATACCCCAATTTTATCGAAATCAGTAAGCTCAATTGTATGTAAGTATTTAGTCGTGTTCGATGGGTTCATTGGAAAATATTTTTCAAAACCGTCTTCGCTTCGCAAAACGAAATCAACATCAACTGGGCTATCTGTTTCAACAATTATATTAAATTTATTAGTAGAATTTATTTTGTTTGCCCCAAAAGGGACTTTGTATTCTTCATCCCAGGGATTGAAGTAAAGGTTTGCCATTTAGTTATCTCCGATAGTTTTTATGAAAATGAAAGTACTTTTCATTGCTACTATTATATATCATTTGAAGTGAGTTTTCTATATATTTAGAAAATTGAAAGCGTATTTATAGGGAATGTAGTCATATGTTATATAGGAGAAAGTGCAAAAAATGATCAATCTAATGATTGACCATTTGGGAAATTATCTATTCTAAAGAGCTGGCCCAACTTCTAGATAGTCGTCTAGAAAATTGACTAATAATAAAGTTGATTACAAAGTAGATTACTGCAATTGTACCGTAAAGCATAAATACTTGCCCAGCTTGATAGTATTTCCCCATTAAGATTTGGGAGCTACCAAATAATTCTTGTAATGCTATCGCAGAATATAAGAAACTTGTATCTTTAATTACTGTTACGAATTGAGAAATTATTGCTGGGAGCATTTTTCTAATTGCCTGAGGCAAAATGATCAAAGTTAAAATTTGAAATTCAGAGAAGCCTTGTGATTTTCCAGCCTCTGTTTGTCCTTCAGGAACCCCGTTTAGACCACCACGAATAATTTCAGCTAAGGCGGCAGAAGTAAAAACTGTAAAGCTTGTAACTCCTGCTGGAACTGATTTCATCTTAAAGATTAAAAAGATAACGAAGATCCAGAGTAGGTTTGGTACGTTACGAACTATTTCTATATAGATGCTAGCAATAAGTTTGAGAATTTTACTTCGACCATTTCTCATAACTGCTAAGATGGTACCGAAGAATGTACTGAAAATAATTGCTAGTAATGAAATCCAAAGTGTAAGTTTTAACCCTTCGAAAATAAATCTCATATTTGGTGCAGTGAATACTTGTTGTGCTTGTTCGATTAATGACATTTTTCCCCTTTCTATTGACTATTATCAAATACTGTAAGAGTTTTTATTCTTTTCTTCAATATGGCGTCCATAAGATGCAATTGGGAAACATAGAATAAAGTATAGTGCACCCGCTGCTACAAATGCTGGAATATAGCTTAGATTTCCAGATGACCAGCTTTTGGCGGTGAACATTAAATCTGCTCCACCAATAAGTGCAATTGTAGATGTATTTTTAATTAAGTTAACCACTTGGTTTGTAAGGGGTGGGATAATCATTCTTACTGCTTGAGGAAGGATGATTAACTGCATTGCTTCTGTATAGGTGAAACCTTGTGATTCAGCAGCTTCAAGCTGTCCACGAGGAACTGCTTGGATACCACTACGAATAACTTCTGAAATATAAGCGCCGTGGTAAAGACCGACACATAGTACAGCAGTCCAGAAGGCACTGAGCATTAGGTGTTGGTTTAAGATCGGGAATCCGTAATAAACTACTACGAATTGAATAAGCAAGGGAATATTTTGGTAAAGTTCAACATATACAAGTGAGATACCTCTTAGTACTTTATTTTTACTTGAGGACATAGTTCCAAATATTATTCCAAGTGTAAGAGCAAGTATTAATGCACAGACAGCAATTCCAAGAGTGAAGAGGAATGCTTTTCCAAATATTCCAAAGTCACTAAAGAGTGCTTGCCAGCGTTCAAGAGCATATGGGCTCATAGGAACTCCTTTCTAAATCATAGTCGCTTAAGAATAGACTAATACATCGTTGCGATTTATACTAATAAGCTTGCTTATTTAAGTATAATCGACATCGTAGCAACGCGCAGTGACTCATCTCGATGAACGCTAGTTCTATCATTGATTCGTCGCCATTAGAAACTAATTGCTTTAGCAATTTAAGTTTTATGGACATCGTAGCGTAGCGCAGTGCCTCGTCTTGCGACTTACACTAATAAGCTTGCTTATTTAAGTGTAATCGACAATGTAGTAAACGAAGGTATTTCTATTTTAATCAACTATACATGTGAGTTATTTTTGTGATGCATCTTTCAAATTATATTTTTCGTATAATTTATTCATTGTTCCATCACTTTTCCATTTTGCGATAAGTTGATTGATATAATCATCAAGTTCGGTATTAGATTTTTTTGTCGCAACTCCATATTTCTGAGGTGCAAAACCAATATCAAGAATTTCGGTTTGATCATCAACATATCCAGATAAAATTGATTTATCTACAGCGAATGCATCTGTTCTTCCAGATGTTAGTGAAAGTTTTAATGATGGGTAATCAGATAACTCTGTGTATTGAAATTTAATTCCGTTTTCATCAGCCAATTTTTCTAAATTTGTTTTTGTACTAGATGACTGGGCTACACCGATATTTTTTCCATCAAGATCTTTAATATTCTTGAAATTATTTTTCTTTTTAACCAAAAAACCTGCTTCATCAGTGAAATATGGCTCTGTAAAGTTATATGTGAGCTTTCTTTCATCAGTAATTGTAAAAGTTGCGGCTACGATATCTATTTGGTTATTATCAAGTAAGGGACCACGAGTTTGAGCTGTTACTGGCGTGAATACAGCTTCTACACCAAGATCTTTAGCAATCAACTCTGCAAGCTCAATCTCCATTCCAGAAAATTTTCCAGTCTCTGGATCCTTGAAACCAAAATTAGGTACGTCTTGCTTAACCCCAACTTGTAATTTCTTACTTGATTTAATTTTATCTAAACCAGATTTTTCACTACCATTGCTGGCACTGTTTGTAGATGTTTTATTTCCGCTACAAGCAGTAAGTGTAATAAGGGCAACTAGGCTAGTGAAAAAGATTAGTGATTTTTTTAAATTTTTCATTATCTCTCCTTCTATCTTTATGATTAATTTAAGTTTTTTGTCTTAAATTAATGAGAAATAATTTGTCCAAGGAATTGCTTGGCACGTTCATCAGTCGGATTATCAAAGAAACCAGCAACATCAGTAGTATCTTGTAGAATCTCTCCATCAGCCATAAAGATGATACGGTCAGCTACATTACGAGCGAACCCCATTTCGTGAGTAACTACAAGCATATTCATTCCTTGCTTAGCGAGGTTTTGCATAACTTCAAGTACGTCACCAATTGTTTCTGGATCAAGTGCAGAAGTAGGTTCATCAAATAAAAGTAGTTTAGGGTGCATAGCAAGTCCACGAGCAATTGCGACACGTTGTTTTTGACCACCTGAAAGCATTCCAGGGTAGCTATCTTTTTTATCCCACATATTTACATATTGTAGATACTCTTCAGCTGTTTTTTCAGCTTCAGCTTTAGATATTTTTAGAACCTTAGTGGGTGCTAATGTAACATTTTCTAGCACAGTTTTGTGAGGATATAAATTAAAGTGTTGGAAAACCATCCCAACGTGCTTTCTAAGTTCTGCCAAGTCTTGATTACTTGCATTATCAACGTGACGACCGTCAACTATTAGTTCGCCAGAGTTAATTTTTTCTAGGGCGTTTATAGTACGAATTAGTGTTGATTTACCACTACCAGAAGGGCCTAAGAGAACAACCACTTGTCCTTCTTCAATTTCAAGATTAATGTTTTTTAGCGCATGGAAATCTCCAAAATACTTTTCAACATTTTTAAATTCAATAAGTGCCATAAAAAGTCCTTTCTTCTTGTTAGATTTTCTAACATTGATTTATTCTAGCAAAATATTTTTTTTTAGTCAAAGTAAAATTATGATTTGAATAAATTTTCTGATAATTTTTAAGTTGGTATATATCATTTGTGCCCATGCTTTGTAATATAGGAGGAAAAATTGTATAATAAGTATAAATTATAAATATGATGAGGTCTTGCATGAAAAAAATTCTTGTGGTTGATGATGAAAAACCAATTAGCGATATTGTAAAATTTAATTTAACCAAAGAAGGTTATGAAGTTGTAACAGCCTTTGATGGGGAAGAAGCACTTGAGCTTTTTGAATCAGAAAATCCTGATTTGATTTTGCTTGATTTAATGTTGCCAAAAATTGATGGACTAGAAGTTGCGCGTGAAATTAGAAAAACAAGCGATACGCCAATAATAATGGTTAGTGCAAAAGATAGCGAATTTGATAAGGTTATTGGTCTTGAACTAGGGGCTGATGATTATGTTACTAAACCATTTTCAAATCGTGAATTACTTGCTCGTGTCAAGGCTAACTTAAGACGTGCAAAAGCAGTTCAAACGGCTACTCCAGAGGATGACTCTAAGCAAGAAATTGTAGTCGGAGATTTAAAAATTGTTCCAGAAAAATATGTTGCTTACAAAAGAGACGAACCACTTGAATTAACACATAGAGAATTTGAGTTGCTCCATTATTTAGCACAACATATTGGAGAAGTAATGACACGTGAACATTTACTTCAAACTGTTTGGGGCTATGATTATTTTGGTGATGTTCGTACAGTAGATGTAACGGTTAGACGTTTACGTGAAAAAATCGAAGATACTCCAAGCAGACCTGAATATGTCGCTACTCGTCGTGGTGTTGGATATTATTTAAGTGAATCAAAGGATCTTTCAAAAAACGATAAGGAAAGTTAATATAAGTGAAGAAGATGAAGTTTTACAATTCTATTGTATTTAAGGCAACTGCGTTAGTCTTGCTTCTGTTTACAATCTTTATCATTTTTAACTATGACTTGTTGTCGCAAAACTTGATACTTTATAGAAGTTTTTTGGTATTTGCGCTTATTTGTTTAGTAATTACAATATTTACTACGCAGAGAGTTTCGGGTACAATCTTTAAAATTTCAAAACAGGTTGAGGATTATACTAATAATAACTATTCTGAAAGAAAAAATATTGTTGGAAATAACGAAACGACCTTACTATATGACAATGTTATTAAACTTGGTGAAGAGATTGAAAAGACTCAAGATACTCTTGAAAGCCAACATAATCGATTAAACGGAATCTTGACTTATATGACTGACGGCGTTATTGCAACTGACCGTCGTGGTAAAGTCGTAATGGCAAATGCAGCAGCACTTAGTATGCTGGATGAAACAGAAAAAAATATACTTTCAAGGCGCATCGTAGATGTCCTTGGACTAGCACAGAAATATAGTTTTAGAGACCTTTTAACACAGTCTCCCGAGATTATTGTCGATCGTGAAAATGAAATGGGTGAATACGTAAGTATACAGCTTCACTTTGCCTTATTTAGAAGGGATAGTGGCTTTATTTCGGGACTTGTTGTCGTTCTTCATGACGTAACCGAACAGGAGACAGCTGAAAGAGAGCGTCGTCTTTTTGTGGCAAACGTTTCTCATGAACTTAGAACACCACTAACAAGTGTGAAAAGTTACCTTGAAGCTTTGGATGAAGGAGCTTGGAAGGATCCAGATATTGCTCCTAACTTTATAAGCGTATCATTAGAAGAGACAAATAGAATGATTCGGATGATAAGTGATTTACTAACCTTATCAAGAATGGATAGGGAAGATATGATTGCTGACAAAGAAGTAGTTAACTTCGTAGCATTCCTTCACTTCCAATTGAATCGATTCGATCAAATGTCTGCTACTACAGGTCTTGATAAGACGATAAAAATTATTAGGAAAATTCCTTTCAATCCAATTTGGATTGAAATTGATACGGACAAGATGGGTCAAGTTATTGATAATATCATGAACAATGCCATCAAATATTCTCCAGAAGGTGGGAATATTACAGTATCATTAGAGGAAACAAGTAATCAGCTTTTACTTAAAATATCAGATGAGGGTATGGGTATTCCTAAAAAAGATCTACCTAAGGTATTTGATCGCTTCTATCGTGTGGATAAAGCGAGAAATAGGGAACAAGGTGGTACAGGTCTTGGACTTGCTATTGTACGTGATGTTATTAAGTTGCATGATGGTTATATTTGGGCTTCAAGTGACGGTGAAAGTGGTACTACAATTACTATCATCCTACCTTATAACCCAACTCTAACTCAAGAAGTTGAAGAAGAAGACGACTGGGAATAATATTCCCAGTTTTTAAAGCGAGGAAATAAAATTGGAAGAATCAGCATTTAAGTATAGTGTTTTGGCATCAGGTAGTAGTGGAAATGTTTTTTATCTTGAAAGTCCACAGAAAAAGATTTTAGTTGATGCGGGCCTATCAGGTAAAAAAATTGAAAATTTACTTTCACAAGTAGACAGAAATATTGCTGATATTGATGCCTTACTTATTACTCACGAACATAAGGATCACGTGGCAGGACTTGGAGTTTTAGCAAGGAAGTATAAATTTGATTTATATGCAAACCAAGAAACATGGAATGCTATTGGAGAGTCGTGTGGGAAGATTGCACCAGAGCAAAAAAATGTTTTCGAGATGGGGAAAACATTAACTTTTGGTGATCTAGATATTGAAAGCTTTGGTGTTAGCCACGATGCAGCAGCTCCACAATTTTATAAATTCATGAAGGATGGCAAAAGCTTTGTTATGCTTACTGATACGGGATATGTAAGTGATAGAATGATTGGGACTATTGAAAATGCAGATGCATATCTAATGGAGAGTAATCATGATATTGAGATTCTTCGAATGGGTGGATATCCGTGGAGGATAAAGCAGCGTATCCTTAGTGATCACGGACATTTATCTAATGAAGATGGAGCGAAAGCAGCAATTGATGTTATAGGGGCGAAGACTAAAAAAATATTTTTAGGCCACCGCAGTCAACAAAATAATATTAAAGAATTAGCACATATGACTATGGTTAACACACTTATGCAAAATGATATTGATGCTCGCAATGAAGTAATGGTATTTGATACATCTCATATTGAAGCGAGTCCTTTGTTTAATATTTAATCCATACTTACGATTGAAGAATTCAATCGTTTTTTTTGCTATAATACTAACAAGGAGAAAAAAATGAATAAAATTAATGAATTAAATAATGAATTAACTGAACACTTCTCAGTAAATTTTTCTGATTTAAAATTACTTGAGCAAGCATTTACTCATTCGAGTTATGCAAATGAACAACGTCTCCCAAAAGCTTCAAACAACGAAAGGTTGGAGTTTCTTGGAGATGCGGTTTTGGAATTAACGATTTCTGAATTCCTATTTAAGAAATATCCAGACCGCCCAGAAGGGGAACTATCAAAAATGCGTTCAAATATCGTCAGAACCGAAAGTTTAGCTAATTTTGCGCGAGTTTGTAATTTTGATAAATATATTTTACTTGGACATGGTGAAGAAAAAAGCGGTGGAAGAAGTCGTGATACAAATTTAGAAAATCTATTTGAATCATTTTTAGGTGCACTTCTACTGGATAAAGATTTTCATTCTGCTGAAGACTTTATATACAAGGTAATTATTCCAACAGTTCAAAGTGGAGAATTTGAAAAAGTTGTTGATTTTAAGACAAGTCTACAAGAAGCGCTTCAAATTAATGGAGATGTAAATATTAGTTATGAAGTTGTTAACGAGAGTGGACCAGCACATCAGAGAATTTTTGATGTAGAGGTTTATCTTGATGAAGAAAAAATTGGTCGTGGTTCAGGGAAATCAAAGAAAGCTGCTGAACAGGCTGCAGCAAAAAATGCTCTTGATAGTAATGATAATCTTGTTGTAGAAACAAGCATTTTACAACAGGGAGAAAATTAATGTTTCTGAAAAAAATAGAAATGATTGGTTTTAAATCATTTGCTGACCGAACAAAAATCCAATTTGACCAAGGGATAACTGCAATTGTTGGTCCAAATGGTTCTGGAAAGTCAAATGTAACTGAAAGTTTGCGTTGGGCACTGGGTGAACAATCTGCTAAAAGTTTACGTGGTGCAAAAATGCCAGATATTATTTTTGCTGGTACCCAAAATCGTAAGGCGCTTAACTTTGCAGAAGTAATTGTTACATTTGATAATGAAGATAAGTATCTAAATTCGGAAAAAGAAGTCTCTATAACTAGAAGACTATATCGTAATGGTGATAGTGAGTTTCTAATAAACGGGAAAAAAGTTCGTTTAAAAGATGTTCATGATCTCTTTACTGATACAGGTCTTGGACGTGATTCATTCTCTATAATTTCTCAAGGGAAAATAGAATCAATCTTCAATAGTAAGCCAGAAGAACGCCGAGCTATCTTTGAAGAAGCAGCAGGTGTACTAAAATATAAAGGACGTAAGAAAGAGACTGAAAGTAAGTTAAATGGTACCCAAGAAAATATAGATCGTTTAGATGATATTCTATATGAATTGAATACACAGCTCGTACCATTAAAAGCTCAAAGAGATACTGCTCTTAAATATCAAGGTTTAGAAGAAGAAAGGGTTAAGTTAGAACTTTCAGTAGTTGTGGCTCAAATTATCAAGGAAAAAATTTCCTATGATGAGCGTGAAGAATCACTAGAGAAGATTAAAAAAGAACTATCTGAGATTGCTGAAAAGCAAAAGAAATTTGAGTTAACGAATTCTTCGATTAAAGATAAGAGACAAAAACTTGAGTTTCAAAAAGAAGAACTTCAAACTGAAGTTGTCAGCCTCACACGGCTAAAATCTGATTATCAAGGGAAAATAGAACTTTTTGATAGTCAAAAGAACGCTTCTGACAAGTCTAAGGCTGAAATCGAAGAACGTCTTAAAACTGCAGAAATAGATGAAATTGACTATCAAGAAAAGCTTAAGGAAGTCCAAATATCTATTGAGGAAAATCAGTTACAGAAGTCTGTTCTTGAAAAGGAGCTTGTTGCTTTAGAAATTGAACAAGGAAAATACTCTGACAGTCCAGAAGTGATTATGGAACAGTTGAGAACAGATTATGTTGACCTAGTAAATAAGGAAGCAGAAATCACTAACCAGATTACAAGGAATAAGGCAGAGATTGATAATATTCTACGAACTACAAGAGAACAAAATGAAAATTCTCAACAGTTAGAAGAAAAATTTGCAGAAAATCAAAGGCTTCTTGAACAAAGTAAGACTGAAGTTGAAAAGAGCAAACTTGATGTTGAGGGATTGCTAGATGAATATAAGAAGATTGCTTCTGCTCAGTCCTTAGTAAGTCAAGAGTTTCAAAAAGCTCAAAATGAAATGTTTGATCAGCTTGATATCTTGAAGAATCAAAGAGCTAAGCTAACTAGTTTGGAAAATATTCAGGCAAATCACAGTAATTATTATCAAGGTGTAAAAGCGGTCTTGCAAAACGCAGATAATATTGGAGGAATCGTTGGTCCAGTTGCTGATCTTATTAGTTTTGATTCTCAATATGCTACTGCCATGGAGATAGCGCTTGGAGCTGGTGCTCAAAACGTTATTGTTGAGGATGAAAACTCAGCTCGTAAGGCGATAGATTATCTTAAGAAAAGTCGTCAAGGACGTGCAACATTCTTACCACTTACAAGTATTCGTGAGCGTGAACTCTCGCAAAACAATATTAATAAGCTTCAAGGTATGAATGGGTTTATTGATGTAGCTTTGAACTTAGTCGAGTTTGAACCAAGAATATTCAAGGCCCTTTCAAGTCTATTAGGTACAACTGCAATTGTGGATACGACTGAAAATGCCAGTCAGATTGCAAAAGCATTAAACTATTCAGTTCGTATCGTAACACTTGATGGAACTCTCCTTATGCCAGGTGGTTCTTATTCGGGTGGTGCAGGCAAGCGAAATTCAACGACTTTTACAGTTGCAGAAATAGATAATCTTAAAAAATCTCTTCCGCAGATGGAAGAAGCTTTAAAGACTGCTGAATTAAAAGTTCAAGAATTACAAAATAAACGTGATTCACTAACGGCAGAGCTTGAAAATATTCGCCAAGCAGGAGAAATGGCAAGACTTGCTAGTCAAGAGAAGCAAATTAAGCTTGAACAGTTACAAAAAGAAGAAGAAGATTTTAAAATTCAACTTTCTTTCATCTCAACAAGTAAGGATTCTCTGGAACTTGAAAGTTTAACCAATAAAAATAAAGAATTAGAACAAGAATTATCAGCCATTGCTATAAAAAAAGTTAAGATAGATGGTGACTTAAGTCAAATTCGTGAAAATCAAGCAGATCTTAAGTTAATTCAAGATAAATTACAAAACGATATTCAAGAAACGCGCCTGAAACTTTCAGAAGTGAGCAGTGAACTTAGATTCTCAGCAACAGAATTAAGTCGTCTAGAAAGAGAACTTGAAGATACACTTGCAGAAATTAAAGGATTGACTCTAAGTCTAACTGAGCCAAGTGATTTGAGTCTTGAAGAAAGAGACAACTTATCAAATAAACTTGTGGAGGTTGAAGAACGACTTGAATCTTGTAATCGTAAGATTATTCAGATCAAATTTGAATCAGAGGATTTACAAGCTCAGCTTGATGATTTAGAGGATGAAAATGCCGAAAATATTAATTTACGTCAAGTCGTTGGTGACAAGAGGACAAGACTTGAAATGGAGCTTGAACAATCTAAGAATTATCTTTTAAGCAGACAAAGTCTTTTGACTGATAATTACCATATGAGTTTTGAAGAAGCAAAAGACAAGTCGACTGATATTGAAGATCTTAAGCAATCTGAGATGAAATTACGTGACTTAGAAAAAGCTATTCGTGCTTTAGGCGTCGTCAACCTAGATGCTATAATTCAGTATGAGGAAGTAAGCACGCGGTATGATTTCCTTAATACACAAAAAGAAGATTTACTCCAGTCTAAGGAAATGCTCCTTACAACAATTTCTGATATGGATGAAGAAGTTAAGGTGCGTTTCAAAACAACTTTCGAAGCCATTCGTGAAAGCTTTAAAATGACATTCACTCAGATGTTTGGTGGCGGGAATGCTGATTTAGAGCTTACAAGTGACGATTTACTTGAAGCTGGTGTTGAGATAGCTGTTCAACCACCTGGTAAGAAACTAGCAAGCCTGAACCTGATGAGTGGTGGAGAAAAAGCGCTGACAGCATTAGCTTTATTATTTGCTATATTGCGTGTCAGGACAGTACCATTCGTTGTACTCGATGAAGTAGAGGCAGCACTTGATGAAGCTAACGTTAAACGTTTCGGTGACTATATGACACGATTTGATGGAGCCAGTCAGTTTATCGTTGTAACCCACAGAAAGGGTACAATGGCCGCAGCAGACGTAATGTATGGGGTTACCATGCAAGAGTCAGGGATTTCAAAGATAGTTTCAGTAAAACTTAAAGATATAGATGAGAAAGTACTTGAGGAGGAAAAATGATAAAATTATTAGCCTTAGACCTAGATGGAACTCTTTTAAATAGTAAAAAGAAAGTTTCGGAGGGAAATAAAAAAGCCCTTGAAGCAGCTAAAGAAAAAGGAGTTAAAATTGTAATAACAACAGGTCGTCCTCTAATGTCAATTGAGCACCTTCTGTCCGAATTGAATCTGGTAGATTCAGATGAATATAGTATCACTTTCAACGGTGGTTTAGTTCAAAAGAATACTGGTGAAATTTTGACTAAGGATTCACTTTCGGTAGACGAACTTAAAGAAATCCATGATGTTACATCAAGTCTTAACTTACCATTGTCAATTGTAAGTGATGACACAGTCTATCAGGTTGATGGATATACGGATTATCAAAAAATAAATCCAATTCTAAAATACGTTGAGCTTCCAATTGACCAACTCCCTAAAGACAGGATTTATAATAAGGCAATTTGTTGTAAAGAAGTAGATTTCTTAGATGAAAAAATTAAGGAATTACCTGCTGATCTACTTGAAAAATTTGAAGCATTCAAATCAAGAGACATCATTCTTGAATTTATGCCTAAAGGTGTTGTAAAATCTACTGGTCTAAATAAATTGATAAATATTTTGGGAATTGATCAGTCAGAAGTAATGGCTATCGGTGATGAAGAAAACGATTTGTCAATGATTGATTGGGCAGGCTATGGTATGGCAATGGCAAATGCAGTCCCTGTGGTCAAGGAAAGAGCAAACCATGTCATTCCACTAACAAATGATGAAGATGGAATTGCATGGGCAATTGAAAATTATATCTTGAAATAAGATTCTTTTCCCTATGGGAAAAATAAGACTATATAAGAAATAAAAATAGATTTCGGAGAAAAGTGATATGGGTTTATTTGATAGATTATTTGGTAAGAAAAAGAAAGAAGAAAATCAGGAAGAGCTTCAAGCACAACTTCAAGCTGAAGAAATTGCAAAGGAAATTAGTGAGACAGAAAAATCTGGAGAAGCAGTTCAAGTAATTGAAAATGTGGAAGAAGAACCTAAAGATGGTGAACCTGAAATAAAGGTTGAGAAATCTGAGGGAGACATTCCTACAGTTAGAGTAGAAGATATTATTGAAAAAAGTGATATCGAGGAAGAAACGGCACCACAAGTAACTGAAAAGGTGGATGTTTCTCAACCTGTGGAAGACGATACTGCAGTTGAAGAAGAACCGACAGTTGAAGAGTCAGTGGTTGAAGAAGAAAATATAGAAGAACCAGTAGCTGAAGAGCCAAAGCTTGAAGTAGAAAATATAGAAGAACTAGCGATTGAAGAAGTAGTACCGGTAAAAACTGAAAAAGAAGTTGAAGAAAAGTACGAAAAATCACTCAAGAAAACAAGTCGTTCGTTTGGAGATCGTCTGAATGCTCTGATGGCCAACTTTCGTGGTGTTGATGAGGAATTCTTTGAAGATGTTGAAGAAGCACTTATTCTTAGCGATGTAGGCTATGAATTATCTCTTGAAATTGCAGAAGAATTGCGTGAGGAAGTGCGTCTCAAGAATCCAAGAAAACGTCAAGATGTAAAGAATGTAATTATTGAAAAGTTAGCTGACACACTTGATGACAATGGATTAAATCACTCTCTTAACTTACAGGATGATGGACTTTCGGTATTTATCTTTGTAGGAGTAAATGGTGTCGGTAAAACAACTACAATTGGTAAACTTGCAAATCGTTACCGTCTAGAAGGTAAAAAAGTACTCCTTGCTGCGGCAGATACTTTTAGAGCAGGAGCGACAGATCAATTAGTTGAATGGGGGCGCCGTAGCCAAGTTCCTGTAGTAGTTGGTCGTGAAGGTGGTGATCCTGCAAGTGTTGTCTTTGATGCTGTAAAAAAAGCAAAGGATGAGGATTATGATGTTCTTTTAATTGATACTGCAGGAAGACTACAAAATAAGGATCATTTGATGAAGGAACTTGAAAAAATTATTCGTATCATCAAACGTGAGCTACCTGATGCGCCACATGAGACTTTATTAGCAGTAGATGCTACAACAGGCCAAAATGCCACACAACAAGCAAAACAATTTTCAGAGGTTGCTCCTTTAACTGGTATTATTTTGACTAAGTTAGATGGAAGTGCTAAAGGTGGTATTGTCTTTGCTATTGAAAATACTTTAAAGATTCCAGTTAAATTAGTTGGTCTTGGGGAAGGACTAGATGATTTGGAAGATTTCTCACCGGAAAACTTCGTTGTTGGGGTATTTTCTTCATTAATATAAAAACTTATAATATAGTGAACAATCCTAAGTATATAAGATAAATCAGGATTGTTTTTTTATTTTCTGTTATTTAATGTGTAATTGAAATAAAAAATTGAAAAAAATATTTTATATTTACGGTTATAAGGACTATAATGAAGCCATATCTTACATATATATGGGAGGAAAAAATAATGTACAGATCAAATGGAAATTATGAAGCTTTTGCAAAACCTAAAAAACCTGAAAATGTTGACAATAAATCAGCATATCTTATTGGTTCAGGGTTAGCTTCACTTGCAGCAGCAGCATTTATGGTGCGTGATGGTCAAATGAAGGGAGAAAATATTCATATTCTAGAAGAACTTCCACTTGCTGGGGGAAGTTTAGATGGTATATATAATCCAGATAGAGGTTTCATTATCCGTGGCGGTCGTGAAATGGAAAATCACTTTGAATGTCTTTGGGACTTATTCCGTTCAGTTCCCTCATTAGAAGTTGAAGATGCATCTGTTCTTGATGAATTTTATTGGCTAAATAAGGAAGATCCTAACTATTCAAAATGTCGTGTGATTGAAAACCGAGGCCAACGAATCCCAACTGATGGTAAATTTACTCTTAGTGATAAATCTGCAGAAGAAATGGCGAAACTATTTTTTACCAAAGAAGAAGATTTAAATGATAAAAGAATTACTGATGTATTTTCAGAAGAATTTTTTGAATCAAATTTCTGGATTTATTGGAGTACAATGTTTGCATTTGAAAAGTGGCATTCAGCAATGGAAATGCGTCGTTACATAATGCGTTTTATTCACCACATTGATGGACTTCCAGACTTATCTGCGCTTAAATTTACAAAGTACAATCAATATGAATCATTAGTTTTACCTCTTGTATCATACTTGAAATCTCATAACGTTCACTTCCAATATGATACTGCCGTTAAGAATATTTTAGTTGAACACATTAATGATGAAATTATTGCATCAACATTGGTAGTTGAGCAAGAAGGTAAAGAAAAAAATATTGATTTAACTTCTGATGACCTAGTATTTGTCACAAATGGTAGTATCACAGAAAGTACTACATATGGTGATAATGATACACCTGCTCCCGTAACTCATGATTCCGGTGCTAGTTGGTCATTGTGGGAACATTTGGCTGCTCAAGATAGTAAATTTGGAAAACCAGCTAAATTTTTTAAAAATATTCCTGATGAAAGCTGGCATGTTTCAGCTACTGCAACAACTTTAGATGATAAAGTTGCTCCTTATATTGAAAAAATTAGCAAGCGTGACCCGTATGCTGGTAAGGTAGTTACAGGAGGTATCGTAACTGCCAAGGATTCAGGTTGGGTGCTCAGCTATACTTTAAACCGACAACCACACTTTAAAAAACAACCTCATGATCAACTTGTTGTTTGGATTTATGGATTGCTTTCAGATGAACCAGGTGATTTCATTAAGAAGAAAATAACTGAATGTTCAGGAAATGAGATTGCTCAAGAATGGTTGTACCACATGGGAGTTCCAGTTGAAGAAATTCCTGATCTTGCTAAAAATTCAATCAATACAGTACCAGTATATATGCCTTACATAACTTCATACTTTATGCCACGCTCAGAAGGTGATCGTCCACAAGTCGTTCCTGAAGGCTCTAAAAATTTAGCATTTATTGGAAATTTTGCTGAAACTGAAAGAGATACGGTATTTACAACTGAATACTCTGTACGTACTGCTATGGAAGCCGTTTATACTCTTTTAAATGTTGATCGTGGTGTACCAGAAGTATTTGCGTCAGCCTTTGATATTCGCACATTATTGAAATCAACATATCGCTTGATGGATGGACAAAAACTAGAAGATATTAAAGTACCTTTCCCAGCTAAAATATTTGAAAAACAATTATGGAAGAAGGTTAAAGGAACTTATTTAGAAGAACTACTAAGAGACAGTGGTTTGATATAAGATGAAAGAGCACAATGTTGCTCTTTTCTTTTAAAGTGGTTCTTAGGTCTTATAGATAAGCGGAAAATATTTCTGTATAATTAATAATGAATCAATTTTAAAAAACTTAGCTTTTATAAGGTTAGACAATATATTTGACCTTAACTGACCAATATTGTAAAATTAAATAGTAGCCTTAAATTGATAAGGTAATCAAAGTTAACTTTTTAGAATAAACAAGTATTTTAAAGGAGATAAAATGAATTTAGTTCCAACAGTCATTGAACAATCAAGCCGCGGAGAACGCGCATATGACATCTATTCTCGTCTTTTGAAAGACCGCATTATTATGCTTACTGGAGAAGTTGAAGATAATATGGCAAATACAGTAATTGCCCAATTACTTTTCTTAGATGCTCAAGATAGTACTAAAGATATCTATCTTTATGTAAATACACCTGGTGGATCTGTAAGTGCAGGTCTTGCAATTGTTGATACAATGAACTTCATCAAGTCTGATGTCCAAACAATTGTTATGGGTATGGCAGCAAGTATGGGTACAATCATTGCTTCAAGTGGTACTAAGGGTAAACGTTTCATGTTACCACATGCTGAATATATGATTCACCAACCGATGGGTGGTACTGGTGGAGGTACTCAACAAACTGATATGGCCATCGCTGCTGAACATTTACTTAAAACACGTAATACTTTAGAAAAGATTCTTGCTGAAAATTCTGGTCAAACTCTTAAGAAGATTAATAAGGATGCTGAACGTGATAACTGGATGAGTGCCCAAGAAACTCTTGAATATGGCTTCATTGATGAAATCATGGAAAACAACAAATTGAAATAAAACTTAGATCTTATTTGATCCCCAAGACCAAATGAGATGGAAAAGGTGTGATTCCCTGGGGAATTGCACCTTTTTGTATTCTTTAGAACCAAAAATTTAAAAATATAGTTTAGAAAGCTTCATTCAAGGAGATTTCCAACTCTAAGCTGTCAATAGGCCTGAATTTCTGAAGAAGAAAATGCAGATAAATTAATGAAATCTTGAATGAGATACCTACTGAAAAGGAGAGATAGATATGAAGAAATGGTATAGTGAAAACTTAGATAAAGTCGTTAGTCAACTGGATACAAATGCAGAGGTAGGACTAACAGAAAATCAAGTAAAAGACAGACAAGAAAAATATGGTAAAAATATTTTTGAAGTAGAGCAGAAGACAAGTTTATTTAAAAGAATTTTACATCAATTAAGTGATGTATCGACAATTGTTTTGCTGGTGGCGACAGCCTTATCATTTTTACTAGCAATCAAGGAAAATGAAGGATTTATTGAACCGATAGTTATCCTAGCAGTCGTTATATTAAACGTTGTCCTTGCAATTACACAAGAAGGAAAGGCAGAAAAAGCATTAGATGCCTTAGCTGATATGAATGCACCAAATTGCTTGGTCTTGAGAGACGGTATGCGTATAAGTATTGAAGCAACCGAATTGGTTCCAGGAGATATTATCATTTTAGAAACTGGTAGTGTTGTTCCAAGTGATGCTAGACTTGTAGAAGCAACAGGTCTTTCCTGTGATGAAGCTGCTTTGACAGGTGAGAGCGAGCCGGTTGAAAAAGATGCAAGTTTAATTATTGATGGTACGGTAGCCGTTGGTGACCAAAAAAATATGGTGTTTTCAAGTACAGTAGTGACAGCGGGTCATGGTAAGGCGGTTGTTACTGATACTGGAATGAATACTCAAATGGGACAAATCGCTGGCCACTTAAATAATAGTGAGAATTTAAAAACTCCCCTTCAATTAAGATTAAATTCTTTAGGTAGAGTTATTTCGTGGATTGCTATCGGCTCAGCCTTCTTCTTGTTAGCTATAGGTCTACGTGGTGGTTCTAGTTTTGATGAAATGATTATGGTTGCGATTTCCCTTGCTGTTGCTGCCGTTCCTGAAACACTATCGTTGATTGTAACTCTGTCATTGACAAACGGAGTTCAAAAAATGGTTAGTAAGAATGCGTTAATTCGTAAATTGCCAGCAGTTGAGACACTAGGGAATACATCTGTTATTTGTTCAGATAAAACAGGTACTCTTACTCAAAATAAAATGACAATTCAAGAACTTTGGTTTAATAAGAATCAATCTGTTCTTGCAAAGTCAGAATTTAATGTTGAGGAAGAGAAAATGTTAAAACAACTAGCTTTAGCTAGTAATGCAAGTATTGAAACAAAAGAAGATGGTCAAATACAGTATATTGGTGATGCCACGGAACTTGCAATCATCAGTTTATTGAATGACAAGGGATTTGACAAAAAAGATCTTGAAAGCCAATATGAAAAAGTAGCTGAAATTCCTTTTTCGTCCCAAAGAAAAAGAATGACTGTGGTATATAAAGAAGATGATGGCTACCTAGTAATTACCAAGGGAGCACTTGACCGTATACCTATTGTGCGTGATGAAAAACAATGGGAAAAGATTTCCGAAGTTCATGACTCATATGCAGATAAGGCGCTTCGTGTCATTGCACTTGCAGTGAAAAAGGTTAAAGAGATTCCAGAAATGGATAATCTTGAAGCATTGGAAACTGATATGGAGTTTGTTGGTTTAATTGGTCTAATTGATCCACCACGCCCAGAAGTTAAAGAAGCGATTGCTAAGGCTAAAAAAGCAGGAATCACAACGGTAATGATTACGGGAGACCACGCAGCCACAGCAGCTGCTATTGCAAAAGAGATTGGTATTTTAACTGAAGGTAAGAAAGTTTTAACTGGTTCAGCTTTAGCAGAAATTTCAGATGTCGAGTTAAACGATACTGTTAGAAATTACGCAGTGTATGCAAGGGTTTCGCCAGAGGATAAAATTCGGATTGTTGAGGCCTGGCAGGCTCAAGGTGAGGTTGTTGCTATGACAGGTGATGGAGTAAATGATGCTCCAGCTCTGAAAGCTGCAGATGTTGGTATAGCCATGGGGCAAACTGGTACGGAGGTAGCAAAAAATGCCTCAGATATGATTTTAACCGATGATAACTTCTCAACAATTGTTGAAGCAGTTGAGGTTGGACGTAATGTTTACGAGAATATAAAAAAGACAATCCTCTTCCTTCTAGTATGTAACTTAAGTGAGATATTTATTATGCTCTTTGCTCAAATTGCAGGTTGGGGAATCGTTTTAACACCAGTAATGCTTCTGCTTATTAACTTACTAGGTGATGGTATTCCAGGCCTACAACTTGCTAACGAGCAATCTGATGAAGATATAATGGCTAAGAAACCTATTAAACGTGATGCAAGTATTTTTACACCAAGTATGCTCAATATGATTCTAAGACAGACTTTAGTGTGTGCGATTGTATCATTGATTGCCTTTTATGTTGGAGATAGGATGACTGTCGGAGGTCTTGGTCCAGATTTAGTTTTAGGGGAAACTATGGCATTCTTGACGGTGGGATGGACATCTATTTTACATATTTTTAATGTGCGTAGTAAAGATTCGATAAAAAATACATCTATTTCTGCTAATAAACCTTTAGTTTATAGTGCCTTTGCAATGATAGCAGTGTTTGCCTTATTAGTTTTAACACCCATAAGAGGGATCTTTGGTATGACTAGCATTGCACCAATTCATTGGTTAATAATTGTAGTTCTTTCAATTATTCCAACCATCATTTGTGAGCTTGCAAAAATTTATGATAACAATCCTAATGCAATTCACAGAAAGACTTATAATTACATTAAGAAAATTAAAAATAGCTAAAAGTAGTCTGTTTAGGACTGCTTTTACTTATTTTAATGTTTCTAACTTATGGAACTGAAATATTTCTTTTGCAATTTTTTATCGCAAAGTACTTGCAATGGAGCAAATTTATGATAAAATAGGCTAGTATGTTATCTATGATTAACGAAAAAATAAATAGGAGATATAAAGATGGCTAAAGTATGTTACTTTACAGGTCGTAAGACTGTATCAGGAAACAACCGTTCACACGCTATGAATAAAACTAAACGTCAAGTAAAACCTAACTTACAAAAAGTTACAGTTCTTATTGATGGAAAACCTAAAAAAGTTTGGGCTTCAGCTCGTGCACTTAAATCAGGTAAAGTTGAACGTATCTAATTATTATTGATTAATCAATAGAATAAAAAGTCCGTCGTGTTTAGTCACGGCTTTTTTATTTTTTGAAATTATGGTACACTTATTACGATTAAATTCTAAGGAGCAGAAAAAATGGCTGTTACTATTAATACAAAAAACGGTTATGTTGAAATTGATAATGACGTGATTTCAACAGTCGTAGGTGCAAGTACAACTGAGATTTTCGGTGTAGTTGGTATGACAAGCCAACGAGCTGTTAAAGATAGCTTCAAAGTCATTTTACGTCAAGAAAATTACTCAAAAGGTGTAGTCGTTTCGAATGATGAAACTGGAGTTATTGTTGATGTATATGTTGTTGTAAGCTATGGAGTTAAGATAAATGAAGTTGCAAAAAACATTCAAGAACGAGTTAAATTTAATTTAGAAAATCAACTAGGTATAGTTGCAAGTACAGTAAATGTTTTTGTGCAGGATGTGAAGGTGGTATCTGAGTAAAATGTCAAATATAAATGCAAGCTTATTTCAAGAAATGATTCAGGCGGCCAGTAGTCGCTTAAATAGTCAAGCAGAATATGTGAATTCTCTAAATGTTTTCCCAGTTCCTGATGGTGATACTGGTACAAATATGGGAATGACAATTACAAATGGTGCTAAAGAAGTTGCTGACAGACCTGCTTCAACAGTAGGTGAAGTGGCTCAAATCCTTTCAAAAGGTTTACTTATGGGTGCCCGTGGTAATAGTGGGGTTATTTTAAGTCAATTATTCCGTGGATTTGGACAAAAAGTTGCAGATCTTGACGAATTAGATGGTCATGATTTAGCTGCCGCTCTTCAAAATGGTGTTGAAGTTGCCTATAAAGCTGTTATGAAACCTGTTGAAGGAACGATTCTGACAGTTGCCCGCGGTGCTGCAACTTATGCACTTAAAAAAGCAAATGAAACTGATGATGCAATTGAAGTATTACGTGCCACTCTTGAGGGTGCAAAAGTTGCTCTTGCAAAGACACCAGACATGCTTCCAGTTCTTAAAGAAGTTGGTGTAGTTGATTCAGGTGGTCAAGGACTTACTTATATTTATGAAGGTTTTTTAGCTGCCGCAACTGGCGAATATATTGAAAGCGAAGATTTTACTGCAACTCCAGCTGTTATGGATGAAATGGTGAATGCTGAACATCATAAAGCAGTAGCAGGCCATGTAGCAACAGAAGATATCAAATATGGATATTGTACTGAAATCATGGTTGCATTAGGGAAAGGCCCAACTGCTAAAAAGGAATTTGACTATGATGAATTCCGTTCATACTTAAATGAAATTGGTGATTCATTACTAGTAGTAAATGATGATGAAATTGTTAAAGTTCATGTTCATACTGAAGATCCAGGACTTGTTATGCAAGAAGGTCTACAATATGGTAGCCTTGTAAAAGTAAAAGTTGATAATATGCGTAATCAACATGATGCTGTTCTTGAAAAAGAGGCAAGTGCTGAAGAAGCTAAAAATCAACCAGCAAAAGAATTTGGTGTAATTGCTATTGCTGCAGGTGATGGTCTAGCTACTATATTTAAAGATTTAGGTGTTGACTATGTTATATCTGGTGGTCAAACAATGAACCCATCAACTGAAGATATTGTTAAGGCAATTGAAGAAGTTAATGCTAAAAACTTCATCATTTTACCAAATAACAAAAACATCTTCATGGCAGCTGAGACGGCAGCAGATGTTGTTGAAGTACCAACAGTAGTTATTGAAACTAAGACAGTGCCTCAAGGATTTACATCAATGTTGAGTTTTGATCCAAGTAAATCATTGGAAGAAAACAAAGAACGTATGACTTCTGCACTTGATGATGTAGTTAGTGGACAAGTTACTCATGCTGTTCGTGATACAACTATTGATGGACTTGAAATTCATGAAGGTGATATTCTTGGAATGGTTGATAACAAAATCGTTGCTTCAACTCCAAGTATGTACGATTCAATCATGGCATCATTTGATAAAATGATTGATATTGAAAGTGAAATTGTTTCAATCTATGTTGGTGAAGATGGTGACAGAGACTTTATTGAAGGACTTGCAGAAGACCTTGAAGAAGGGAATCCTGAAATTGAGGTTGAACTTCATGAAGGTGGTCAACCGGTATATCCATACCTCTTTAGTGTTGAATAAAATTAAAATTTCAAAGAGACTTTTGGTCTCTTTTTCTATACAATTTTTCAATTGTGTTATACTTAAATTATGAAACTTACAGACTCGATTCAATACTTGAAGGGTGTAGGCCCCAAGTCATTGGAAAAATATCAAAAATTAGGAATATATACAATTGAAGATTTAATCTGCTATTTTCCTTTCAGATATGACGACTTTGCTAGTCGTTCAATCTTTGAATTGATGGACGGAGAAAGAGCTACTATTGTTGGAGAAGTTGTCACGCCAGCGAATGTTCAATTTTACGGTTTTAAAAAGAATCGTTTATCTTTCAAAATTAAACAGGAAGAAGCAGTTATTTCTGTCTCATTTTTTAACCAACCTTATTTAGCTGATAAGGTGGAAGTTGGTAAAACTATTGCTATATATGGTAAGTGGGATGCAAAAAAGACTGCCATTATGGGGATGAAAATTTTGCCTCAAGTAGACAATGGTTTTCAACCTGTATATCATGTTATGCAGGGAGTTAAGCAAAATAACTTAGTTGCTCTAATTAAAACTGCAATTGATGCTGGAGCAATTGATTTATTGGAAGAAAGTCTCCCACATTACTTAATTGAAAAATATAGACTTGTTGGTAGACGTGAAGCGGTACTCGGGATGCATTTTCCACTTGACGAAGAAGCTCATAAACAAGCTATGAGACGATTGAAATTTGAAGAGTTATTCTATTTTCAATTGAAATTACAGGCTCTCAGATTTAAAGAAAAAAAATTAACGGCGGGCATCCAGATATCGTATGATGAAAAGCTCGTTGATGCAAAGATAAATCAACTACCTTTTGAGCTAACAAATGCTCAAAATATGGCACTGACTGAAATTTTGACAGATATGAGTTCAGTTAGTCACATGAATCGTCTTTTGCAGGGAGATGTAGGATCCGGTAAAACAGCAGTCGCTTCAATAGGAATGTACGCAGCTTATACTGGTGGATATCAGTCAGCTATGATGGTTCCAACTGAAATTTTAGCTAATCAACACCTTGAAAGCTTGCAAACTCTTTTCCCAGAATTAAATGTTGGACTTTTGACTAGTGGGATGAAGCCAGCTCTTAAACGTCAGACTTTGGAAGACCTTGAAAAAGGAACTATTGATATGATTGTAGGTACCCATGCCCTTATTCAAGATAGTGTAAGCTACAATAATCTTGGTTTGGTTATTACTGACGAACAGCACCGTTTTGGGGTTAATCAGAGGAAAGTTTTAAGGGAAAAGGGAATTAACCCAGATGTTTTGATGATGACGGCAACTCCCATACCACGTACCCTCGCTATCACAGCCTTTGGAGATATGGATGTGTCAATCATTGATGAGCTTCCAGCGGGGCGCATCCCAATAACGACTAGATGGGTTAGGCATGAGCAACTTGAACAAGTCCTTCCCTGGATTAAAGAGGAACTTGATAAGAAGGCGCAAGTTTATTTCATCTCTCCTTTGATTGAAGAGAGCGAAGCACTTGATTTGAAAAATGCTCAGGATCTTTATCAAGAGTTAACGGATTATTTTGGTCAGGATGTAAATGTTGCACTTTTGCATGGTCGCATGAAGCCTGATGAAAAAGATTCAATAATGGATGATTTTAAGAACAAAAATTATGATGTTCTAGTATCTACTACAGTTATTGAGGTTGGTGTCAATGTTCCTAATGCTACAATAATGGTTATTATGGATGCTGATCGCTTTGGACTTAGTCAGCTTCATCAGTTACGTGGTCGTGTCGGTCGTGGAAGCAAGAAATCTTATGCAATACTCGTCGCCAATCCTAAAACTGACCAGGGTAAACAGCGCATGAAAATTATGACTGAAACCAATAATGGTTTTGTTTTGGCGGAGGAAGACTTAAAGATGAGAGGATCTGGAGAAATTTTTGGTACTCGTCAATCCGGTCTTCCAGAATTTGCTGTAGCCGATTTGGTAAATGACTATAACATTGTAGAAGTAGCACGCAAAGAAGCACAAAAAGTTTTTGAAGATAAAAATTGGGATACAAATCCTGACTATCAAATTTTGCGAAATAATTTGTCAGAAATTGATGTATTTGATTAATGTAGCGTGATATTTAGTGAAATTAGAGAATGGTAAAGAATCAATAATTGATAACAAAAAGATGAGGTTATAAAGGGCAATCTATCAAACTATTATTAAATGATTGCTGAAATTTCAAAAATAGGACTTAGGACTGATGAATTAATTTAAGAAAAAATATATTATATATACATAGACAGGTGATACACCTTCTATAAACAAACCAACGGGTGTGAAGCTCGTAAACTTTTTTCATAAATCGTTGATTCTATTGGTGTAATTTCAAGAACCACAGAGCAAACTTGTTATCAAGTTAGCAACTAGTTTTTACTCAAATTACAAGTAGGATTAACAAAACTCCTTAAATAAAAAACTCCTAGAAAAACCGAGCCTCCACTCGGTTTTTCGCTTTTTATTATATTCTAATAGATAATATATTTTAGTAAGATTTATTGTGATTTACAGATAAGTCGATGTCGATTCTACTAATGCAAGTAAAACTTGCAAGTAGAAGTCGCACTCGGTTTTTCGTTGTTTATTTGCTTCCATTTAGATAATATATTTTAGTAAGATTTAATGTGATTTGCAGATAAGTCGATGTCCGTAAAACTAGAGCAAGCAAGCTTGCAAGATTTAAGGCACTATTTTCTTCCTTATTAAGTTAGTACAATCTGATAATATGAATTGTCTTACTTATTGAATTTTTATAGATAAGTCGATGTCGATTCTACTAATGCAAGTAAAACTTGCAAGTAGAAGTCGCGCTCGGTTTTTCGTTGTCTATTATACTCTAATAGATAATATATTTTAGCCAGACTTATTATGATTTACAGATAAGTCGATGTCGATGAGACTTAATCAACTAAAGTTGATAGTTTCAGTCGCACTCGGTTTTTCGCTGTTTATTTCTTCTTTTAGATAGTAAAGTGTATATGGAATATACATTTTACTCATTAGTTAGACTCTTCCTAAAGAAGACCATTTTATCTTCTATTAACAATTGTTTCTTTAGCTTTTTTTAAGAAATTTGGTTATAATATATATTAAGGTCAAAATAGGTCAATGATTTTTGACGTTAAGAAAGGAGGATAAAATGAGTGCGAAAAATACATCAGACATGATTGAGGAGTACCTCAAAAAGCTTTTGGAAGCCACTGCAGAGATTGAAATAAAACGTTCAGAGCTCGCAGAAACTTTTGATGTAGTACCTAGTCAGATTAATTATGTCATAAAAACTCGTTTTACCTTACCTCGAGGTTATGAAGTTGAAAGTAAACGTGGTGGCGGAGGATATATTAAAATTGTTAAAATTAAATATTCTAACAAGCATGTTCTTTTGCAAGAATTAAATGAAAAAATACCACTTTTATTGAGTGAAAAAGTGGCTAAAGATATAGTGCAATTTCTTTTTGAAGAAGAGTTGATTTCATATCGAGAAGGAAATTTTGTACTAGCAATGTTGAGTGATTCAAACTTTGATTCGAAGGATTCAGACGCCTTTAGATCAGCAATGTTAAAATCGTTTTTACGAAGATTGGATAGAGAAGATGAAATATAATAATAAATTAAAATTTACTCCTACTGTCGAGGCGATACTATCTGAAGCAGAGCAAATTGCATTAGAGTATAAAACGACGGTAATTGGAAGTGGGCATTTGTTAGCGGCTTTTGCCGACTTTTATGATAATCATGGTTCAGCAAGTATCCACAATCAAGGTCTTGAAAAAGAAGATATCGATATTGAACTTGAAACTGCTAGTTTAGGTTTGCCAGAGCTTTCTAAAAAAACTACAACAAGTTTTTCACCAAGACTTGAAGAACTGCTTGGACTTTCTCAGTATTTAGCAAATGAAAATGGAAAAAATGAGATTGGCACAGACCACCTATTTTATATTTTGGTCTCAGACTCAGACTCATATGCTCATAGGATTTTGACTACACTTGGTGTCAATGTTAACAAACTATTGAAGGAATTTCTTGAGAAGACTCGTTTAGATATTCGTCCCATTATCAATCGTAAAGCAGTAACGCCAGCCTCTAAGAGACAGGTCGCAGGTGCTGTTGATCCAAATAGTAAGACGCCGACTTTAGACAGTGTGGCGCGTGATATGACCAAACTTGCCCGTGATGGTAAGATGGATCCGATGATAGGACGCGATAAAGAAGTAGAACGTGTACTGCAAATTTTAAGTCGTCGTACGAAAAACAACCCAGTTCTTGTTGGAGAACCAGGTGTTGGTAAGACTGCTATTGCGGAAGGCCTTGCAATCAAACTTGTGACAAATGATGTTCCAGAAGATTTGCAGAACAAACGCTTAATGTCGCTTGAAATTTCGGCAGTTCTTGCTGGTACTAAGTTCCGCGGCGAATTCGAAGATCGTATGACAGCAATCATCGATGAGGTAAGTAGTTCAGATGATGTTATCTTGTTTATTGATGAAATTCATACAATTATGAGTTCAGGCGGAGGAATGGATGGAACACTTGATGCATCTAATATTCTAAAACCAGCTCTTGCTCGTGGCGATTTACAATTAATAGGTTCAACAACATTCGATGAATACCAGAAGAAAATCGAGAAAGACTCAGCATTAGAAAGACGCCTAGCGCGTGTTGTGGTTGAAGAACCTAGTGCTGATGATACGGTTGCAATTCTTTCAGGCCTTAAGTCTAAGTATGAAGAGTATCATAGTTTAAAAATAGAAGATTCAGCGATTGATGCAGCAGTCAAGAACAGTGTACGTTACATGCCCAATCGTAAATTACCAGATAAGGCAATTGATCTTTTAGATGAAGCGTCTGCTCGTGTTAAGATTAATAATTTAGAACATGACGATACTTATCAAAAATCTCAAGAAGAGTTGAAAGATATTGATGAAAAAATTGATTTAGCATTTCTGAGTCATGAGTTATTAGAAATTAAAGAATTAAGAGAGCAAAAGTCTTTAATTGAGAAAAAACTTGATAAGCATTTATCACGTAAGAAAAAGACTAACGATACAAAAGTTACAGAACTTGATATCATTGAAGTTGTTAGTGATCTTTCAGGTGTTCCTGTTAGTCAAATGACACAATCAGAAGCAAGCCGTTTAGTAAGACTAGAATCTGAATTACACGAACGTGTGATTGGACAAGATGAAGCTATCGGAGCTGTTAGTCGTGCAATTCGTCGTTCAAGAAGTGGTGTAAGTGACCCAAGACGTCCTATTGGTTCATTTATGTTCTTAGGACCTACTGGTGTTGGTAAAACTGAACTTGCAAAAGCCTTAAGTGCCTCAGTATTTGGTAGTGAAGACAATCTTATTCGCGTTGACATGAGTGAATACATGGAAAAATTCTCTACTAGTCGTTTGATTGGAGCTCCCCCAGGATATGTAGGTTTTGATGAAGGTGGACAGCTTACGGAAAAAGTTCGTCAAAAACCTTATTCAGTAGTTCTTCTTGATGAGATTGAAAAAGCCCATCCAGATGTCTTTAATATCCTTCTACAAATTCTTGATGACGGTTTTGTTACGGATAGCAAGGGTCGTAAAATTGATTTTAGAAATACTATCATTATTATGACTAGTAATATTGGGGCTACTGCTCTTAGGGATGAAAAGACTGTCGGTTTTGGTGCTAAAGATTCAGCTGCTGACTACAAGGCTATGAAGTCACGCATTTTAGAAGAATTGAAGAAAGCATATAGACCTGAATTCTTAAATCGTGTTGACGAAACTTTAGTCTTCCACAATTTAACAGAAGGTGAAGTTCAAGATATTGTTAAATTAATGGCTAAATCAGTAATTGAACGTTTGAAGGAACAAAATATTAACTTAAAAGTTACACCTACAGCAGCAAAACATATTGCCAAAATAGGGTTTGATCCTGAATATGGTGCCCGTCCACTACGCCGTGCAATTCAAAGAGAATTTGAAGATAAACTAAGCGAGAAATTATTGGTAGGTGAGATTAAAGAAGGAGATACAGTAACTATTGGTATTTCCAATGATAAGATTAATTTCAAGGTTAAATAATAAATGTATTGAAATGAGGAAGTAGTGCTCAAAGCACTAGCCTCATTTTTTTGATATAATTAAGAAAATGTTTAGTATAAGGAGTCACATGGATATTTTTCTTAGAGGAATGAAAGAGGTATTTAATCCAAAACGTATTTGGGAGGAACTTAAAAGCCTTGACCTAAATGAAAAGCTATTGCTATCTTTCATGATTTTCTCAGTTTTTTTAGCCTTTATTTTTGATAAAAATGGCTCAGGTGGATTGCTCGGATTTGTTACGGGAGTTTTCACGATTGTGAATTTAATTTTGATTGCGCGTGGAAAGTTGACTAACTATTTATGGGGAATAGGTTCCTGTGTTTCTTGGCTAGCAGTAGCAGTAAATAATATGCTTATTGGCGATATTGTTTCGCAAACATTTCACTTGCTTATGCAATTTATAGGGATTTATGCTTGGCAAAAGGTAATGGAGCATGCCTCTACTACAGAAATTGAACCAAAAAAATTATCAAGAAAAGCAGCAGTCTTATCATTTGTAGGAGCAATTGTTCTTTACTTTGCCATGGTTTATTTTTCAATTAAAGCGGGTGGTAATTTAGTTTGGTTGAGCTCAGCTATTCTCCCAGCGTCAATTATTGCACAATTTTTGATGACCTATGGCTATAGTTCTCAGTGGATTTTTTGGCTAACAGTTAATATAATAAATATAATTATATGGAGTATACGCTTAGCAGAAGGTGGATCATCAGCCTTGTCAATGCTTGTACTTAATTCAATGATGTTTATTAACTCACTCTACGGTATTTATGTTTGGTACGCGATTAGAGATAAAATGAAAAGGATATTAAATAAAAAAGGTTAGATTTATGACTACTAATAATATTTCAAAAGGAAAATTAAAAGGACAAAAAATCGGAATATATTTCGGAACTTTTGCTCCTCTTCATATTGGACACCAACAACAGATATATAAAACAGCTGCCTTAAACGAAGGTGTTCTACTCGTAGCCTCGGGTTATGATGGGGATCGTGGAGATAAGATTGGTCTTAATTTAGAAAAAAGATACCGTTATTTACGTCAGGCCTTCAATGATGAAGCAGACATTAAAGTAGCGAAACTTGATGAAAACGGAATGCCACCAATGCCAGATGGATGGGATGTGTGGACTGAACGCTTATTAAGTTTGATTTACGAAAACACAATTCAGAAGAATCTCCATGTTACTTTCTATGTTGGTGAAGAGGAATATGTAACAGAGCTTTCAAAACGTTTTCCAATAGATGATGGTAATACTTACTCAGTAGAGAGAGCAGATCGCCATGATATTTTAATATCTTCAACTATGATTCGTGAAAACCCACAAGCTCATTGGAATGATATTAACCGTGTATTTCGTCGTCACTTTTCAAAAGTTGTTACCTTAATGGGTGGAGCATCAACCGGTAAATCAACTCTCGTTCGTCGTTTGGCACGTTCTATAAGTGCACCATTTTCGGAAGAGTATGCTCGTTATTATGAAGAAGTTTCAAATATTGATGATGATGAATTGCGTTTGGATGACTATGCACGCCTAATTTTAGGACAATATGATGCAAACTCAAATGAAATTTGTTCACCATCTAATAACGGAATTGTCTTTTTGGACACGGATGCTATAGTGACACGAGTTTATGCAAAACTATATTTATCAAAAGAAGAACAAGAAGATTTAGAACCACTTTTCCAAAGAACTATTAGACAGGAAAAAATGGATTTAATCTTAGTTATTCCGCCAATTACTAAATATGTTAATGACGGCTTTAGAAACATGGTTTGGGAAGAAAGTCGCTATGAATTCCATGAAGAATTGATGCGTCAACTTGATGAATTCGGTCTTATGAACAAGGTTGTTGTGCTTGATGATAAGGGAGATGGAGGACGTGATGAATATGGCTATCTTGCTCGCTATCATCATGCAATCGATGCCGTTAAAGAGTATACAGGAGTCGAGATTCAGCGCTTAGAATATTAAAAAAACGCCATTGGCGTTTTTAAGATGAAAAATTTAAATTATAAATACGTATATAAATATAAGGAAGGTATTAATTATGGCAGAATTAAAATTTGAAATTGAAGAATCATTGATTGTATTATCTGAAAATGAAAAGGGGTGGACTAAGGAGCTAAATCGTGTATCGTGGAACGGTGCACCTGCTAAGTACGATATCCGTTCATGGAGTCCAGATCATACAAAAATGGGTAAAGGAATTACTTTTACAAATGAAGAATTCCAAGTTCTATTACAAGAACTTGGAAATAAGTAATTATTTGATGAATGAAATAATTACCATTGCATAGAAAAATGCAAGGGCGATAAAGAAAGTTAAACGCCAGAATAGCTTAATAAAAGATCCTAGATCAAATCGACGTAATCTAAATAGTTGATTAAATAAAATAATTAATCCAACTATTGATATGATGATTAGAAAATAAGGAAGCGCGCTCATCTGCGTAAACTTTAGGGAAAAGAAGCGAATTCCAAATATAATAAAGAAGGTCGCTAAATCAGGAACCCTAAATTTTGAAAAGCTTCTAATGTGAAAGAAACGAAAGAATAAACTTACCAGCAATATTACTATTATTGGGTAAATTAAGGCGAATATTTTTAAAATCATAAATTAATTATAGCACGATAATATTTATTTTGGGATAGGTATTATCGTAAATTTATTTTAATATAAACAAGGCTTCCATTACTATTTGTAAGGGAAGCCTTGTTTGATATGTAGGTTAAATTTAAAATATCATACGATGTTAAAGTAGATCAAAGTTAATATAACAGCTCCAATAGAGTTGTTTAAAGCATGTACAAGAATTGAATCTGCTAAGTTCCATCTTCTTTTATATGCAAGATATAATGTTAGCCCCATTAAGAAATAGATTGTGAAACTTATGATATTATCAAAACCATGTATTAGTGCAAATCCTATTGAGCTAATTATTATCGTCAGAGTTTTATATTTATTTTGAAAGAATAGTGAGGTAAAGATTCCGCGGAAAATTAACTCCTCCATGAAAGGTGCAAATACAACAAGTGAAAGAATAAAAACGATAAAATATTCTAAAGATATGTTGTTTATCATATCAAATAAAATTTTGTCGTTACTACTACTACTATTGTGAAAAATAATAGAATTTGCTAATGATAAAACCCTAAATATAACTCTGAATGCTACTAGATATAATATGTCCATCAGAATATCCTTTTTGGAAAATGAATGAAGGCTCATTCCAGAGATATTTTTATAATAATTAAGGAGTAATCGTATTATTAAGGATATGAATGCGATTATCATAAATGCGATTATCCAATTTATATAAGATGGATAGTTTTTGCTTGCTGTAGATGCGATTAGAACAGTAGTCATAGGTAATGATGCTATGATTACGAGTACAAAAATTTTTATTAAATCAAATAAATTTTCGGATAATGTTTTTTCTTTTTTCATTTTTTTTCCTTATTAATATTCTTCAGTTACTTTTAGTCCATTGTCTAATAATTCCTGCAGTCTTTTGATTTCATCTTGAACAACTGTTTTTCCTTGGTCAGTTATTAAGTATTCTTTTTTACGCGAATTATCGGCTTCTTCGAGTTCAACAATCCATTCTTTATCAACTAGAGTATTTAAGGCTCCATAAAGTGTTCCTGCAGCAAGTTTAACCCTACCGCCTGACATCTCTTCAGTATTTTGCATTATTCCGTAGCCATGCAAGGGCTCATAAAGAGACAGTAAGATATAGTAGACAGCCTCAGTTAATACTATTTTTTTTAATTTAGCCATTTTCCCTCACTCACTAACTATATTTTCATTTTTTAATATTTTCTTTTTTTCATCAAGTTTGAAGTAACACAGTACCCACATTAAAATATCAACAATTGATAATATAAAAAGTAATTTATAATATTTTGTGCCACGAAATAGTAATGAGTATAGAAAAAGTAGTATTGAAAAGACTAATAATATTATAGAAAGTCTTATCAACTTATTTAAATAGTCAATCCTAGATTGGTTATCTGAGAAAAGTTCAAATTCTTCTTCATTATCAGTGTTTTCTTTTGCTAAATATACCCAATTTAAATATTGGCCAACTTTTTGGACATCAAATGATTGCAGAAAGTCTAGATATTCTTTATTTTTCTTTTTACCACCATTTAAATAGTCCAATCGATATGTATATTCATTAGGTTTTCCTTTGTAAAACTTATAATAAAAAGAAAATTTAACCTTCTCAAGTTGCCAACCCTGTGCGGACATATCATTTAACCATTTTTCTTCTTTATCAAAATTCCAAAAAAGAAATGTTTTAAATATTTTTTTCTCTGTCATCCTAACCTCACTCACTGATTATCTGTTCTTTTTCAATCTCTTTTTTGCTTTTATGAATTTTATAAATTCTGCTTAGTTGCATTATAACTAAAATACTAATTGCCAAAAATCCAAATGAGAACAATAGTTTTCTTGTAATCGTCCATGCTGGAAATTCTTTAATAGCTGGAATAAAAGTAAATAACATGATGCACGAAAATGCTAAAAAGGATGACCAAAGATATTTTTCTACTCTGTTTAGATAGTTAGTCTTTGATACATTATCAGAGAATAAGTCGAAATCCCCATCTGAGGCCTCTTTCTCTAAATATAATTTTTCGCTATTTCGTCCTATATATCTTATATTCATTTCTTTTAAAAAATCAATATATTTTTTTGTCTCTTTTTGATTTCTATCAGTAAAATATATTTTATATTGATATCTATCAGGTTGACAATCAGATAAATAATATTTAGTAGAAGAAATTCTTTTTAAGCGCCATCCTTCTTTTGCTAAATTATTCAAATATTCTTCTTCTTTAACAAAATCATTTGATTTTATGTAAACAGTTTTTTCCATCTTATAACCTCATTAGTCAATTAATTACTTTTTTCGAGAACATTTTTCTTTTTGTTGATTTTTGATAATCCACTTAACCATATAATTATCAAGATTATAAGTGCTGTGGAAATATAAGGAGCTAGCATTAATTCTGTATTTGATGATACTAAAAGAAGATTTAATATAAAACAAGAAATAGTCATTGTACTAGATTTTAGAAGTTTATTTAAAAAATTAATACGGTACTGCTTATCTGGAAAAAGTTCAAATACTTGATCACTAGAATTTTCATTTTCCATAGATAGATATAACAAATTATATGTTTGACCAACTTTTTCGATTCCAAAGGATTGGATAGAATTTAAGTATTCTTGATTTTTTTCTTTACTATTATCTAAATAGTCAATTTTATAGATATATGTATTTGGCTGACAACTCTTAAATGTATATTTTGTTCTTTTGATTTCTGTAAGTTGCCAACCCTGTGCGGACATATCATTTAGCCATTTTTCTTCTTCATCAAACTGCCAGAAGAGAAAAAATTTTTTAACTTTTTTTTCCATCTTATTTCCTCACCTAATTATTTCCCTTTTTTATTTATATCGGTATCCGATACAGTTAATATATCATCTTCCGATATAACTGTCAACGATATATTAAAAAAGTAAAAAAAAAAAGAAATCTGTTGATGGCAAATTTCTTTCATATCACTTGAGTTGGTAGAGACTTAAGTGATTTTGGCATAAAGTTTTTTAATTAAAAATACACGAAGAGCTAGTTATTAATTAGTTTAAAGCACATGTATTTTAGTAAACCTCTTAATTATTATAGGTTTACTAAAATAATATCACTTTACAGAATTTTTGCAATACTTTTTATAAAAAGAACAAAAAATAAGCACCTCTCTAAGTATTGAGAAGTGCTTATAAATTACTCTATTAAATCAGCAAACTCAGCATTAACAAAATTTGCTAATTCCTGAGGATTTATCTGGATACTTTTCCCAACTTCACCCGCAGATACAATCATGAATTCTTTATCTTGAGCTATTGTATCAATGAAAATTGGGAATTTCTTAGTTTGCCAGATTCCAACAGGGTTATTGGCTCCGTGAATATAACCAGTTGTTTTTTGAAGATCTTTAAGTGGTATCATGGCAACTTTTTTATTGCCACTAGCAGTTGCTAACTTTTTATAGGATAGGTGTTGAGTGATTGGAATGATTCCTATTACTGGTCCAGTATTATTTCCGATGAGTGCTAAGGTTTTATAGATGTCATCTTCTAATACATTATCTGGTTTTTCACCTTCTAATGCATTTATTTCCATGCCTATGTGAGCAATATCTGCCTTATATAGAATTTGTTCAACTAAGGTTTTTTTATGTTTTTTCTTAGCCATAAATAATTCTTTCTATTTGTATTTCTCTTCTAATCCACTCATCCAAAGGCCTAATAGAACTCCCAGTCCAAAAAGGATAAGTGAGATGATAAATGTTCCAAACCCAGCTCCTGTGTAAGAAATAGATTCAGCAGATCTAGGATTTGGTATTAGAATAAGTAGTGTACTTGCTAATACAATACCAATGATAAAGTGGTAGACGCGTGAATAGTAGTGTTCTAAGAGATACTCCATAAGTTTTGAAAATAGTAATATTGCAAGTATTCCACCAATAGTAATTGGAAGGAAGACGCCTAGAAGATCAAAATTCTTAAATCCAGCAAGCATAGGGCCGTACAAACCCAATATTAGAAGGAAGTTTGAAGGACTTAGCCCAGGGACTAGCACTCCAAGTGCGATAAGAGCTCCTGCTAAGATAAATGTAGCAAAGTTTGCAGGTAGTGTGCCAAACATATAAGGCATGAAATATAAGAATAAACCACCAGCAATAAAGCTACCTATTAACCAGGTTAAATCTGCTCTCGTATGTTGGCCGCCTTGCTTACTAGATGCTTCACGCCAAAGTGAAGGAATACTACCAACGATTGCCCCAGCAAATCCCCATAGGACAATGACCTGATAATTTGCTAAGAGATATTCAAGTGGAGCTGATAAAATACCGATTCCAAGTATTCCACCAATTCCAACAGGTAGGAAGTATAGGAAATTTTCTTTAAAGTTTTCGCGAATATGGGCAAGGAAATGAAGCATTCTATCATATAAGCCTAAAATCGCTGCAAGTACGCCTCCCGAGACTCCGGGTAATATAAATCCAAGGGCAATGATTACACCCTTAAACATTCTAATAAACCAATCTTTCATTTTGTTATATTTCTCTCTTTCTTGATAATAAAAAATAACCGTGAGGTATATCACGGTTAATTATATCATGGTTGCAAGATTTTTGGAAACTGGTTAACAATAAATGATACAACTATACTTGCAATTAATGCAGTTAGAAGGGCACTAGTACCATTAATAACTAAAGAGTAAGATACAGCTCCCCAACCTTTCCATGCATATTGACTCCAGAAAATTACACCAGCGACAAAGTGCCAGAAGAATCTTGCGAAAGTTGCAAAGAAGCTAGCTACAACTATCCAAAATGTTGTATTTGATTTCAATTTTGATCTGAAGATACCTGCTGTTCCTCCGAATACAAATGCTACTATATACTCAATAATTACTTGAGAAAGTGATAGATAGTATACTTGTCCGGTTACAAAATGTAAGAGTCCCCAAAGAAGTCCAGCTAATAATCCAGGACATAAACCACGTCTTAGACCAAATAATACAATGATGGTTTGGCCTAGACTGATATCAATCCAGCCAATGTTAACTTTCAACGCTGAAAGTACCATAGCAAGAGCAGCACAGATAGAGGCTTCTACAAGAATTCTCAAATCTAGTTTACCTTTTTGCGACATAAAAAAATCCTCCTAAATTTCACAAGGAAGATGTATTATCTATAAATATATAGTAACACATCCCTACGACGGTATTAACCGTATCAGGTTCTGAGGGTGAATCTCAACCAGAAGAATCAACTTCCAGTACCCCTTGCGTATCTTTATTTTAACATAGAAGGGAGCAAAATGAAAGTAGCCGTAATTGACCTTGATCTTTCAAAATCTCAAAAAGATGAACTTTTGAGTAAATCACGATATGGCAGTTGGTCAATTTTTAATGTAAAAAAATATACTTCATTTGGCATTGTACACAGTGTCCTATATATACTAAAACTATTTGGAATGAAACAGGTCAACCTTTACCAGTATCAACTTACGATTCAAAGGAAGGTGTATTTTATTCTTATCCTACAATCTTATCAAGAGAAGGAGTAGTTTCAAAAGTTGATTTTCCACTGATGAATGATTTAAACTATAAAGAGGAATTAAAAAAATCTATTAAGCGAATTCGTGAAAATAAGTCTACTATATAATTTACATATGTTGTCATAAAAAATTTTGAATGTTGAAATAATCTTTTTGATGGTATGATAAGTTTAATAAATTTTAAGGAGCACTTATTCATGAAAAAAAGTAAAATATTTACAGCTATAGTTGCTGCTACTGCATTGCTAACTCTAGCTGCTTGTGGTAATGGAAAATCATCTTCAAAAACTCAGGACAAGGCAAAGAGCTACAAGGTTGGAGTTGTATCAGATAGTGAGAAAGAAATCTGGAAGAGTGTGGCAGCAGATCTAAAGGAAAAAGATGGAATAGATCTTGAAATAAAAGAATTCAGTGACTATAATACGCCAAATGCAGCTCTTGTTGATGGAAGTATTGATTTAAATGCCTTCCAGCATATTGCATTTTTAGATGAGTATAATTCGAGTCATAAACAAGATATCGTCTCAATAGGATTTACATATGTCTCTCCATTAGGACTATATTCTAAGAAAGTTAAGGATTATAAAGATATCAAGGACGGCGATGAAATTGCTATTCAAAATGATGTAGTTAATTGTGGCCGTGCTTTGCAATTACTTAATGCGATAAATATCATTACTTTAAAGAGTGATGCACCAGCTTCACCAACTGTAAATGATATTGAGAAGTATAATGTAAAGATTAAGATTACAGAAGTTGATGCCTCTCAAACAGCAACATCACTACCAGATGTAGCAGCAGCAACCGTTAATACCAACTATGCTCTTGATGCAGGATTAAAACCTACTAAAGACGCGATTTACCTTGATACTGAACGTTTAAAAGAAGTTAATGATATTTATAAAAATATCATAGCTGTAAAGCCTGAAAATAAAGATAATCCAGACTTTAAAAAGATTGTTGAAGCATATCAGACTGATAAGACTGCCGAATTAATAAAGAAAAATTCTGACGGAAATGATATACCAGCTTGGACTAAATAAATTAGTATGTTAAAAAAGGAGGATGCGAAAATTCTCCTTTTTGTTTTGTTTGCTAAATTTCATTATATGAATATTAAAAGTGCCTATAAAAAAACTTTTGGCCTAGACAAAAAGTTACATGATAAGATGAGTGAGTAGTCAAAACTACAGAGAAAATTATTGGAGATATAATCATGAAAAAAAGTAAATTATTTACAGGAATTATTGCAGCTGCAACAATATTAACTTTGGTTGCATGTGGAAACAAGGCGAAAGCAGCAGCTTCGAATAAAGAAGGTGAAAAAGAACGTACATACACAATTGGTGTTGTTTCAGATACTGCCAAACTAACTTGGGATGAAGTTGCAAAGGTTGTTGAAAAAGATGGTATAAAAATTAAATTAAAGCAATTTAGTGATTACAATACACCTAATGATGCACTAGCAGATGGAAGTATTGATTTGAATGCTTTCCAACATATTGCATTTATGGAAAACTATAATAAAGAAAAGAAACAGGATTTGGTTTCTATTGGTTATACATTTGTTTCTCCCTTAGGCTTATATTCAAATAAAATTAAGGATTATAAAGATATTAAAAATGGAGATAAAATTGCCATTCCAAATGATGTGACAAATGGTGGACGTGCATTGCAATTATTAGATGCTATTCAAGTTATTAAATTAAAGGATGACGCACCTAAATCACCGTCAATCAAGGATATTGATAAATATATTAAAGATGTGAAGATTGAAGAACTAGATGCTTCTCAAACAGCAGCTACACTTCCAGATGTTACGGCTGCTGTTATAAATACAAATTATGCAGTTGATAGTGGCTTAAAGCCTAAAAAAGATGCTATATATCTTGATACTGATAATCTTTCTAAGGTAGGAGATATCTACAAAAATATTATTGCAGTTAAGGCAGAAAATAAAGACAATCCAGATTTTGCAAAAATTGTAAAAGCATACCAAACTGATAAAACAATCGAAATTTCAGATAAAGAGTCTGATGGTAATGATATACCTGCTTGGAAATAACAGGATTCTAAGTATTCAGAGATAGAAGATACGGATTAGTTGTTCGTATTTTTCTTTTGCCATAAAAAAAATTTAACCCCCTATAAATTATTTTTGCTGCCATATTGTAAATGCCGTGGTATTATATTCTTACATCGAAAAAAAGAGATATTAAGGAGATTTAATAAATGAAAAAGGGTAAATTAATAACAGGTCTATTTGCAGCAGTAGCCGTTCTATCGCTTGCAGCATGTGGGAGCAAAGATTCAAAAAAAGCCGATGGTGACAAAAAAACCTACACTGTTGGTGTAGTATCGGATTCGGCAAAAGAAGTTTGGGAACAAGTTGTAAAAGATGTTAAAGATGAAGGTATTGATTTAAAAATTAAACAATTTAGTGATTACAATACTCCAAATGATGCTTTAGCAGATGGAAGTATTGATTTAAATGCCTTCCAACATATTGCATTCTTAGAAAACTATAATAAAGAAAAAGGTAAAGATTTAACACAAATTGGATTTACACTAATCTCACCACTAGGTCTATACTCTGATAAATTGAAAGATTATAAAGATATCAAGGATGGAGACAAAATTGCCATTCCAAATGATGTGACAAATGGAGGACGTGCTCTTCAATTACTTAACTCTATTGATGTAATTAAGTTGAAATCAGATGCACCAGAGTCGCCAACGGTAAAAGATATTGATACTTATACAAAAAAAGTTGAAATTAAAGAACTAGATGCTTCTCAAATTCCAGCAGCATTACCAGACGTTGCAGCAGCTGTGATTAATACTAACTACGCTGTTGATGCTGGTCTTAAACCTAAAACAGATGCATTGTATTTAGATACTGATAACTTGGATAAAGTTGGAGATATCTACAAAAACGTTATCGCTGTAGATAGTAAAAATAAAGATAAAGAAGACTTCAAGAAAATTGTAAAAGCTTATCAAACTGATAAAATAGCAGAATTGATTTCTAAAACTTCAGGTGGAAATGATATTCCAGCTTGGAAATAATATAGTGTAAAGGAGTCTGAGCTCTCAGGCTCCTTTGGCTTTTAAATAATAAAGGTGATGGATAATGATTGATTTAAAAAATATAGTTGTAAAGTTTAAGCAAAAGGATAAGGAATTAGTTGCTGTTGACGACGTTTCAGTAAGAGTTGATAAAGGTGATATCTACGGGATCGTAGGATACTCTGGAGCAGGTAAATCAACTTTGGTTCGTGTTATAAACTTACTTCAAGTTCCAACAAGTGGAGAAGTAATTGTTGATGGAAAAAATTTAGAAAAACTTAGTAATAAGGAACTTAGAGAAGAACGAAAAAAAATAGGTATGATTTTTCAACATTTTAATTTGATGGAGAGTAGAACAATTTATCAAAATGTTGAGTTTCCTTTAAAAGGAAGTGGACTAACAAAGGAAGAAGAAAGAGTTAAAATTGAACGCCTTCTTGATTTGGTAGGGATTCTAGATAAAAAAGACTACTATCCATCTCAACTTTCTGGAGGTCAAAAACAGCGTGTAGCTATCGCTCGTGCATTAGCAAATGATCCGAAAATTTTACTATGTGATGAAGCAACTAGTGCTTTGGACCCTAAGACAACACTCTCAATTCTCGAATTACTTAGAGAAGTTAATGAAGCCCTAGGCATTACAATTGTTATAATCACGCACGAAATGCAGGTAGTAAAAGAAATTTGTAACAAGGTTGCCGTAATGGAAAAGGGGCGAGTTCTTGAAGATGGTTATGTAATTGATATTTTCAATGAGCCAAGAGAACTTTTGACACAAGATTTTATTAGAACAGCGACACATATTGAGCAAGCTGAAAAGAAAATTCTTACTTACAATAAGGATGCAGATATATTTGAACTTAAGTTTGCTGGAAATAATACTGTAAACCCCGTGATTATAGAATTATTTAAGAGATTTGGTATAACAGCTACAATTCTTTACGGAAATATTGAATACTTACAAGATACACCGTTTGGGACTTTATTAGTGAGCTTTGATAAACAGCCAGACTTAGCCGAAGTATCAGATTATCTTCTAAGTCAAAATGTTAAGATTGAAAAACTAGGAGGCAACAAATGATAGAAAAATATTTCCCGTATGCAAGCCAACTTCCTGATGAGTTTGTACAAGCCACTCTTGAAACAGTATATATGGTTGTTATTTCAGCCCTTATTGCAGGTGTTCTTGGTTTATTCTTAGGTATTGTTCTTATTCTTACAGGTAAAGATGGATTAAAAGAAAATAAACATGTTTATAATTTTTTGGATAAATTAGTTGATATTGGTCGTAGTATTCCCTTTATTATTTTATTAGCCGTTATTTTTCCATTTACTAGATTTGTAGTTGGAACAATCGTTGGGACCACTGCGGCTATACCACCATTAGTTGTGGCAACTGTCCCATTTTATGCTCGTCAGATTCAAAATGCATTATTGGAAGTCGATCCTGGAGTTATTGAAGCTGCGCGTGCTATGGGTGTTAGTGACCTCGGTATAGTCTTTCGTGTATACCTCAAAGAAGGTCTAGTTCCAATTATTCGAGCATCAAATTTCACAATGATTAGCTTGATAGGATTGACTACTATGGCCGGAGCAGTAGGTGGCGGTGGACTTGGACAGCTTGCAATATCTAAAGGATACCAAAGATATCACAATGATGTGACTTTTGCTGCCCTAATTATCCTATTAATCTTGGTATTTATTACTCAATTAATTGGAAATATTGCCATAAAATTGACAAGTAAAAATAAAAAAAGATAATTATATGTTGTGAAATATATTACAGTAAAAGCTTTAAATATTTCAATACTGTTTTTTAATTATTGAAAAAATAATTGTATTTGTATTACCAAAAAATTGAGAAAAGGTAAACAAAAATAAAAGCCGAAAACAATTGATATTTTAAGGTTTGTTTAAGGTTTAGACCATATACTAAGCGTAGCCCTTAAAAAGTCGTATATGCGACTTATCCTACTGATTTAATTATCAGTAAACTTTTCTTTTTCATAAAACTCCTTAAATACCCTCGGTTGCGACCGGGGGTATTTATTTTGTCTAGAAAATTATTAAATATAGGCATTTTCTTCCTACTATCTATATTATTTATTTTCTTTTAAATAAAGCAGAAAAAGTTTAAAATATAATTAAAGTAACATTAGAAAGCGAGAGTTTTATGAAATTAACTACTTTAGGATGCTGGGGAGGATATCCCTATAGAGATGCTGGAACTACAAGTTTTTTATTAACTAGCGAATCTGGTTTTAATTTATTAATTGATGCCGGAAGTCGTGCAGTAACTGAACTTGAACATGAACTTTCTCCCTTACAACTTGATGCTGTAATTATAAGCCATTATCATCAAGATCATATTGCTGATTTAGGAGTTTTACAGCAGTATCGCCAACTTTGGCCTAAAACTGATCCTGAGTGGGATTCTATGATTTTAGATATTTATGGGCACAATAGAGATGAAGTAAATTTTAAAAATTTAACATTAGCAAATGTTTCTAAAGGGTATGCTTATGATTATAAAAATGGACAAAAAGTTGGTCCGTTCGATATAACTTTTATTGAGACAGTACATCCCGTTATATGTTATGCCATGAGAATTGTTGAAAGAAAGACGGGGCAAACTCTAGTATTTACGGGAGATACAGGGTGGTTTGATGATTTGGTTCCATTTACTAAAGGAGCAGATATGTTCTTGGCAGATGTTTATTTATTTAAAGGTCAAGAAAAGCATTTTGCACATCTGACAAGCTTTGAAGCAGGTAAGATTGCTAGAGAAGCTGGTGTGAAAAAACTTGTCTTGACACACTTACCTCAACATGCACCAGCTCATATTAGTTCTGATAATTATTTAGAAAGCTTAAGAGAAGAAGCTCAGAATGAGGCTGGTACAATTCCAGTTGAGCTGGCTGAACCACATAAGAAATGGGATTTTAATGATTTCTGATATTCAAATTTTTACAGAAGATGAAAAAAAATATTTTATGCAAGAGGCACTAAAAGAGGCACAGAAGGCATATGAGAATGAGGAAGTTCCTATCGGAGCAGTGATTGTGAAAGATAAAGAAATTATTGCCCGAAGTTTTAACCAACGAGAGCTTCAACAAAGAGCAGTAGATCACGCTGAAGTTTGTGTTATTAATTTGGCAAATGAATATGTTGGAAATTGGAGACTGACAGATTGTGCGATGTTTGTAACTATTGAGCCTTGCGTAATGTGTGCAGGAGCTATTGGGCTTGCTCGTATTCCCCAGATTTATTTTGGTGCTACAAATGCTAAATTTGGTGCAGTTTCCTCGCTCTATCAAATTCTTGGAGATAGCAGGCTAAATCATCGTGTACAGGTTGAATCGGGGATCTTACAAGAGGAGTGTAGTAAAATAATGCAAATGTTTTTTAAGGCTAGACGAAAAAATTAGAGTATGTTATAATACTTTTTGGGGCAATATTTTGTTTATGAAGCGTGTCAGGACCTGACGGTAGCAGCACTAAGTAGGCAAGGTATGTGCCCTTTTTTGATTTTATTTGAAAATAAAAAAAAGCCAACTCATGTTAGCTTTTCTATTAATAGAGAGTTAGCCGAAGATTTTCTTCCACAAGCTTTCTTTTTTCTTTTTTATTGTTTCCCTTGTAGTAAGGATATCCTTGTACTGGTCATAAATATCACAATGATCAATGTTAACAGCTTTATCTGTATGTATTATTATTCCAAATACAGTAGATTCCAAAGGTTCAGCGACAATTGTGACTGCAGCATTATGGTCTTTTGCTTTTTTTACATAGACCATACTTATATCATCTGGTAATGTCCCATTGATTTTTACTGTGATATCGTCATACTTGCTTTGAATATCCTCAAGGATTTTATCAAACGATGAAAGAACCTCCTTCTTCATACAATCATCGTAGGTTATGATAAGAATGACTCTTTCGCGAAAGGTATTAAGATATTTTCTTTGTTCATCTGGGTTAAAGCGATGCTCGCCGTTTGCAGCCATATCAATTCTATTTTTTAAATTCGTTTCCATACCTGCATTATAACAAATATGGTAGAATAATACTAGAAACTGAGTTTTCTGTAGCATATAGAAGGGTACCAAATTATATGGACATACTAGTTAAACTTGCTGAGTATAACGCTATTGAAACACAAAGATTATTGTTGCGTCCTATTCAAATATCTGATGCAAATGATATGTTTAAATATTCCTCAGATGAAGAAAATTTAATATATATATTTCCACCGCATAGAACTATAGAAGAAACTAGATATTCCATTGCACATAATTTTATGGCACAACCATTAGGAAAATGGGCGATTGAATTCAAAGAAAATAGTCAAATGATTGGTACTATTGATTTCATAAAAGTTAATTTCAATGATAAGAAAGCAGAGATAGGATATGTTCTAAATAAAGTATATTGGGGTACAGGCTTTATGACAGAAGCAGTTAGGACATTGACTGATTTTTCTTTTAGAGAATTTGGACTTAAGAGTTTAGAAATAGTTGTTGATAAAAGAAATGTAGCTAGTTCTAAGGTTGCAGAAAACGTTGGGTTTAAAAAGATAAGGGAATATAAGTCGGCTAATAAATATACAAAAGAAATTGTTATTTTCACAAAATACAAAATAGAAAGATGGGAATATTTAAAGGAAAATGAGTAAACACCAAGAAATTATTGAATATATTGAAGACTTAGAGATTGGGAAAAAAGTCAGTGTTCGTGGATTGTCACAGAAACTCTCAGTAAGTGATGGAACTGCCTACCGAGCAATTAAGGAGGCTGAACGTAGAGGTTTGGTTGCAGTTGTTGACCGTGCAGGTACAATTCGTATCGCAACACGTGAACAAAGAATTATTGAACGATTAACATATGAAGAAATTGCTAAAATTTCAAATGCAGAGATTTTAGGTGGCCATGCTGGTATGGATCGTGAATTTAATAAATTCGCAATTGGTGCCATGACTGAAAAAAATATTAAAAAATATCTTTCTGTCGGTGGACTTTTGATTGTTGGAGATAGAACAGATATCCAACTTTTAGCCCTTGAAGAAGGAAATGCCGTACTTGTTACAGGTGGGGTACCTGTTGATAAGAAAGTATTGAAATTAGCAGATGAAGTTGAAATTCCAGTTATGCGTACAACTTTCGACACATTTACAGTTGCTAGTCGTATAAATCGCGCACTAAGTAATGAGCTAATTAAAAAAGATATAGTTACAGTTTCCGATGTTTATCAAACAAACGTACCTACTCTTAAAGAAGATAGTACAATTAAGGATTATAATGATTTGGTTAAAAAGACTAACGATAGTCGTTTTGCCGTAGTAAATCAGCATAAACTTGTTGTAGGTATTGTAAGCATGCGTGATGTGGCTGGTAAAACATTGAATACATCAATTGACAAGGTTATGACTCGCAATCCTGTTGTGGCTCCGCTTGATATGACAGTAGCTAGTGCTAGTCAAAAAATGATTTTTGATGGTTTTGAATTAATGCCAGTAGTAAACTCTGAAAAAATGTTTACTGGTGTTGTCAGTCGTGGAGATGTTCTGCGTAGCTTACAAGAATCACAAGAACAAAATCAATTTTCTCATACTATGAGTGATGATGTTGCAAATGCAATTCATGAGGTTCAAAGCTATTACACATTCACAGTTGATCCATTTATGATGAACTCTATGGGTAATATTTCAAATGGAGTGATGGTTGAAATTATTTCAAACATTGCTGGACGTGTGATGACAAAGACAAAGAATAAAAATATTTTAATTGACCAACTGAATATCTATTTTATGGATGCCGTAAGCATTGATGATGAGTTAGAAGTGTATCCAAAAGTAATTTCAGAAACAAGACGCGGTGCAGTTATTGACGTTGAGGTTTACTTAGATTATAAAATTATTAGTAAAGCTTTGATTACAGTACAAGTTCAATAGTATTTTTAGTAGCAGAAGAAAAAGTAGATAGTAGCAAAAAAGGGTGGTAGTTAAATGCAAGAAATGAAGACAGTTATAGATAAAATTAAAGAGTATGATACGATTATTATTCATCGTCACCAAAAACCAGATCCAGATGCTTTGGGAAGTCAAGTTGGACTTAAGGAATTAATTAAAGAAAATTTTCCTGATAAAAAAGTTTATGCGGTTGGTTATGATGAACCAAGTCTTACATATTTAACTACTATGGATCAAATTTCTGATGATACATACAAAGGTGCTCTTGTTATTGTTTGCGATACTGCAAATACTCCAAGAATTGACGATGCAAGATATAGTACTGGAGATTTTCTAATTAAGATTGATCACCATCCAAATGATGATGCTTATGGAGATTTTCTTTATGTTGATGATTCTGCGTCATCTGCAAGTGAAATTATCACGGAATTTGCTATGACTTTTGGCTTAAAACTTAATTCAGAAAGTGCACGTATGTTATACGCTGGTATTGTTGGTGATACTGGACGTTTCTTGTATCCAGCAACGACTTCAAGGACAATGTATTTAGCATCAATTTTGAGAGAACAAGATTTTGATTTTGCTAAACTTGGTCGCCAAATGGATAGTGTGGATTTGAATATTGCAAAACTTCAAGGGTATGTCTTTGAAAATATTGTAATTGATGAAAATGGAGCTGCCTATGTAACTCTTAGTCAAGAACTTCTGAAATCATACGGGGTTACAGAAAGTGAAGTAAGCTCTGTTGTTCCAACACCAGGTCGTGTAGCGAGTATTGAAGCTTGGGTTCTCTTTGTTGAACAACCTGAAGGATATTACAGAGTAAATCTAAGAAGTAAGACAACCGTTATTAATGAGATTGCTAAAAATCATCGTGGTGGAGGTCATATTTTTGCAAGCGGAGCAGTGAGCAAGAATATTGATGAAAACAAGGAAATTTACCAAGAATTACAAGCAGCTGTAGCTAATAAATAATTTATTGTGTAAAACGGTGAATATTTGTGTTAAAATAGCATCTGTTATAAAAAAATAATTTGTGAGATTGTATATAAATGAAAAAAATATTAATTAATGGCGGAAATCGAATAAAAGGTGAGGTTACAATATCAGGAGCAAAAAATAGCGTAGTGGCTCTAATTCCAGCTACGATTCTAGCAGATGATATTGTTGTTTTAGATGGTGTTCCTGATATTTCTGATGTTTCAAGTTTAATTGAAATAATGGAAATAATGGGAGCAAAGGTTAAGCGTGATGGTGAAACATTGACGATTGATCCTAGAACGGTTAAGAGTATGCCCCTTCCATATGGTAAGATTAATAGTCTTCGTGCTTCATATTATTTTAATGGAGCTTTACTTGGAAAGTTTGGTGAAGCTACTGTTGGTCTACCAGGAGGATGTGATCTTGGACCTCGCCCTATTGATCTTCATATAAAGGCATTTGAAGCACTTGGTGCAAAAATGACTTACAAAGAAAATGCAATGCACCTTACTACAGAAGGTGAAAAATTACAAGCAACAAATATCTTTATGGATATGGTTAGTGTTGGTGCGACAATAAATACAATGCTTGCAGCTGTAAAGGCTGAAGGTAGAACTATTATTGAGAATGCAGCAAGGGAACCAGAAATCATTGATGTTGCAACTCTTTTGAATAGTATGGGTGCTCAGATAAAAGGTGCTGGAACAGATGAAATCAGAATTGACGGAGTTTCAACACTTGGTGGGGCTAGGCATACAGTAATTCCTGACCGTATTGAAGCAGGTACCTACATTTCTCTTGCTGCTGCATTTGGCGATGGAGTAGTAGTTAATAATGTTATTTATGAACATCTCGAATCATTCATTTCTAAGTTAGAAGAAATGGGTGTTCGAATGACGATAAGAGAAGACTCAATTGAAATTCATAAATCTGAAGGTTTAAAAGCCGTTAACATTAAAACAGTTCCTTATCCTGGATTTGCAACAGACTTACAGCAACCTATCACTCCTCTTTTGTTAATGACCAATGGTCACGGGAAGATTATTGATACAATATATGAAAAGCGTGTGAATCATGTTGGCGAATTGATTAAAATGGGAGCTGATATGAAGGTTGATAATGATATAATTAGTTATCGTGCGCCTAACAGACTCCGTGGTGCTGAAGTTACAGCAACAGATCTTCGCGCAGGTGCGGCTTTGGTAAATGCAGGAATTATTGCTGAAGGGCAAACTAAAATTAATAATATTGAATTTATCTTAAGAGGTTATGATAATATTATTGAAAAAATGACTTCTCTTGGAGTAGATATAAAAATTATCGAAGAATAGAGCAAATTCTATTGCAAATTCTTTCTAATTTTGATAAACTATATTGTGCTTGACTACTGTGAGTGGTCTCACCAATCTCTGAATTGGCAAACAGTTCAGGGCAGAAAGGAAAATGACAATGAAAAAAGATATCCATCCTAATTATGGACCAGTAGTATTCATGGATACTACAACTGGTTACAAATTTTTGAGCGGTTCAACAAAATCTTCTAAAGAAACTGTTGAATGGGAAGACGGAAACACTTATCCACTAATTCGTGTTGAAATTTCTAGTGATTCACATCCATTCTACACAGGACGTCAAAAATTCACACAAGCAGACGGACGTGTCGATCGTTTCAACAAAAAATACGGTCTCAAAGACGCAAACGCTGCAGAATAATTTGTATTATTATGACAGACAAAGGGAACACCGAATGGTGTTTTTTTTGTAGTTTTAAATGTTAAAATTTAGAGCAAATATCAGTTCAGTGAAATGAATTACAAGTACATTATAAATAAAAGAATAATGAACACTATATTTTTTTATTAAATGTTTATTTGTGTTCTTTTTTTGCTTTTTTATTAATAAATACAATTTCTCTTTTATTTTTTCTCTTTATATGATAAAATCAATACAAGACTGTGTGTCAGTTAAGTCGTAGGAGGAAGAAATTTTATAATGAATGAATTTGAAGAACTATTAAACAGCGTCGGTGACGTAAAAGTTGGCGATATCGTAAAAGGTGAGATCCTTTCAGTTGACGGTGATCAAGCTTCTGTAGCTATCGTTGGAACTGGTGTTGAAGGCGTACTTACTTTACGTGAATTAACAAGTGAACGTGACGCTGATATAAATACTTTTGTAAAACCAGGTGATGAATTAGAACTTTTAGTTGTAAAACAAATCGTTGGTAAAGAGTCTGAAGGTGCAACTGTATTCTTACTTTCTAAGAAACGTTTAGATGCTCGTAAAGCATGGACTGCTCTTGAAGGTAAAGAAGGTGAAGTTGTAACCGTTAAAGTTCTAAGAAACGTTAAAGGTGGACTTTCAGTGGATTATCAAGGTGTACGTGGATTCATCCCAGCATCTATGATTGACACATATTTCGTTCGTGATACTGCAAAATTTGTAGGACAAGACGTTGAAGCTGAAATTATTGAAGTTAACGCTTCAGAAAACCGTTTCATCTTATCTCGTAAAGCAGTAGTTGAAAAATCAGCTGCAGCTGCTCGTAAAGAAGTTTTCGAAAAAATCGAAGAAGGTTCTGTAGTTGAAGGAACAGTTGCTCGTTTAACTGACTTCGGTGCATTTGTGGACCTTGGTGGTGTTGATGGACTTGTTCACGTTACTGAACTCGCTCATGGACGCGTAAGAAACCCTAAAGATGTTGTATCTGTTGGAGATAAAATCAACGTTAAAGTTCTTAAAGTTGATGAAGATGCTAACCGTATCTCATTATCACTTAAAGCTACAGCACCTGGACCTTGGACTGATATCGAAGAAAAAGCTGCTGTTGGAACAGTTCTTGATGGTACTGTAAAACGTTTAACTGATTTTGGTGCATTTGTTGAAATTTTCCCAGGTGTTGAAGGATTAGTTCACATCTCACAAATTTCACATACTCGTGTTGAAAATCCAAAAGACGTTCTTACTGCTGGACAAGAAGTTAAAGTTAAAGTTCTTGATGTTAAACCTGAAGAAGAACGCGTATCTCTTTCAATCAAAGCTTTAGAAGAAGCACCAGCTCGTGCTCCACGTGAAGATTCTGATAATGAAGGACGTAGCGAACGTAAACCACGTCGTAACAACAACAAACGTAAACCACAACGTGATTACGAATTACCAGAAACTCAAGAAGGATTCTCACTTGCTGATTTCTTAGGTGAAGATTTCAAACTTGACTAAAAAGTATTTATAAGAATGAAGATTGCGATCTTCATTTTTTTTATTTACTAAAAAATACATATAAAAAAACTGTTGAAGTCAACAGTTTTTTTATAAAAATTATCTTACAACTAGAACATCACAAGGAGCATTACGAATAATATATTCAGCAACACTACCGATGAGTAGACGTTCAATTGCAGTAAGACCAGTTGAACCAACCATAATTAAATCAACACCTTCTTCACGAGGAACAGTATCTGATAAAAGTACTTTTGGACTACCGAACTCAATTCTAGTTTTAGTATTTTCCACACCAGCATCATGAGCAATCTTTTCATATCTATCAACAAATTCTTTTGCAGATTTGAGAGTATCATCAGCAATAACGTTCTCAAAACCACTAATTCCTTGGAAGGCTCTTGAATCAATAATATTAACAATCACTAATTCAGCTTTATTTCTAATAGCAACTTGCACCGCTTTAGTAAAAGCTTTTTCAGCCTCATCACTACCATCAACACCAACCAGAATCTTCTTATACTCTTGTTCCATATTAGAACCTCCTTTTAACTATAATATTACCTTTAATTTATGTATAAGTAAAATATTATTAGTATTTTTAAAATTAAGTTATTAAAATGTATGTCTTGTATTTTTGGTGGTATAATAGTAGAATAACAGAATGAAATGTGGAATGTCCACCCTACATTATTTTTGGAGAAAAAAATGAGAAAAAATATTTCAGAAGAAGAATTCATGAAACGTTTGAATATGATGCGTGAAGTCTATCTTGAAAAACAAGAATTTAAAGAGAAATTAGCAAAACATCCTGAGTACAAGGAAAAATTCTATGAAAAATTTTCTTCTAATGAAGCAAAAAGAGCAAGAATGAAAAGAAAAATGGCTCAATTAGAATTTAAACGTTGCCAACGTATGATTGATAATAAATCTTGTACTGATATCGATGAAAAATTAGCAATGCAAAAAGCTCTTTTTAAACAAAAATATAAAGATTTAAACAATTTATAAATCCTAATAATTGATTAAATAATTAAGGAGAATTTAGTGGATCATCAACTAATATTTTTTATAATCGGTTTTTTATCTGCTTTAATAGCATCAAATATTATAAACCGAGTGTTTCCGAAAATCCCCTTACCTTTTATTCAAGTAGTATTAGGTATAATAATGGCAACCTTTGGAGCTGATCAAATATTAAAGTTTGATCCAGAGGTTTTTTTGGCATTTGGAATAGCACCCTTGCTTTTTAGGGAAGGCGAGGAAGCTAACGTTCCAAGTATTATGAAACACTGGCGAACAGTTGCAATTTTAGTTCTTCCAGTCGTGTTTATTACTGCCGTTGTCATGGGGTTTGCTGCCCATTCATTTTTCCCTACAATGCCTTTGGCTGCTTGTGTTGCGATTGGAGCAAGTTTAGGTCCAACTGATGCAGTTGCAGTCTCATCTTTAGCAAGTCGTTTTGACTTTCCGAAAAGGATAAAGAGTATTCTTTCTGGGGAAGGACTGCTTAACGATGCAAGTGGTATCATTGCCTTTCAGTTCGCGCTTCTTGCCTTAACAACAGGTAAATTTTCACTGGCAAATGCAAGTGTTCAGTTTGTAATATCTGCCCTAGGGGGAGCTCTTATCGGATACTTAGTATCATGGTTGAACAATACAATTCTTTCTTTAATGGAGGATGTTGCCGCTCAAGACGTAGTAGGTTACTTGCTTTTAGAACTTATGATGCCACTTTTAGCCTTTAGCCTATCAGAGTTGCTCCATGTATCTGGAATTATAGCAGTAGTAGTAGCTGGTGTTCTTCAAGCGGCGGGCTTTAAAAAAATTACATTATTTGATGCCCAAGTTAACCAAGTATCAAGTACCATTTGGGATACAATTGTATTCATGTTAAACGGTGTAGTCTTCATTTTTCTTGGAATTGAACTTGAAACAATAGCGCACCCTGTTTTGAAAAATGATTCATATGATAACTGGACACTCTTATTAATAGTGTTTGTACTTACGGTTGTTTTATTTGCTACTCGATTTGTTCTTTTAGCAATCTACTATAAGATTATAAGTATCAAAAGAAAGCAACCCTTTGAAAGATATAAAAGCGATTTAATGCTGTTAACTTTTGCAGGAGTTAAAGGTACAGTAAGTATCGCTACAATTATGTTAATTCCACATGCTGTCGCTCAAAAGTATAACATGATGATTTTTACAACGGCAGGAGTTACAATGTTAAGTTTCTTATCGGGAATCATAATTTTGCCTATGATTGCACCTAAAAAAGAAGGAAAAGCTAATTATTTTGGACAGATTGCGATACTAAACGATGTAGTGTTAGCCCTTCAAGATGATCTGGAAAAAACACGAGTAAAAGACGGTTATTATGCAACCATTGACAATTATACTCAAAGAATACAGAAGTTTATCTTGATGCAAGAAAGTGAAGAAGCAACTGAGGATTTCAATAATCTACAACTTATGATTTTACAAATCGAAGAAGATAGCTTAAACAGCGCCTATTCTAATGGTGATATCAGTATAAATACTTATCGCGTGTATCATCGTTACTTAAAAGAATTAGAGCGTTCAATTACTCACAGTTTGGTATCGTCATTGACTTTTGCAGTAACAATTCTTTTCAGAGCAGCACATATGGCCATTGTAGAATTCTTGCACCTTTTCCGTCGTAAAAAAGGTGTCACAAGAAAAACTCCGATTCTAACTGATGAGGATAAACAAGAACTTAAAGATTTATATCTTCAAAATACTGAGTTAGTCCTATCATCACTTTATAACTTGTATGACGTATACGATTCAAATTTGATTAATCTATTAGGATCTGATAGATTACGTTCTGCAGAGCTAGTTGCAGAGGGTGATTTTAAACGTCTCTTTGCCCACTATAGACCAAATAATATAGATGAAATGACGCGCGGTTATTATTTGGAGAGAAAATTAATTGCAGAATATGAAGCTCGAGGTGAGATTACCTCAGCTAAGGCGCGACAAATGCGTAAGAATGTTAATACTCTTGAAGATTACTCAATGAATGAGGAATATAGTAGCTTATTATATGATTTCCTTGAGTATCGTGGAGGAAGAAATTAATCAGTGCCAAGCACTGGTTTTTTTATACTTTTGTCAGAAAGTGTGTATAGAAAAAATTGACCAAAACACTATGAAAATGAACTATATTTTTGTTATACTTATGAGTGCTTGATTACAAGATTTAATATTATAAAAAAATAGAGGAGAAAGCTGTGATTTATTTTGATAATGCTGCAACAACTAAGCCTTATCCACAGGTTTTGAAAACCTATACAGACGTAGCTACAAGAATTTGGGGAAATCCAAGTAGTCTACATAGCTTAGGTAATACGGCCGATAAATTATTAGAACTAAGCCGTAAACAAATAGCTGAACTACTCAATGTTAATACAAATGAAATTTACTTTACTAGTGGTGGTACCGAGAGTGATAACTGGCTTTTAAAGGGAACAGCACTTGAAAAAGAAAAATTTGGTAAGCATATTATTGTCTCAGCTATTGAGCATCCAGCAATTAAAGAATCTGCTCATTGGCTTGAAAAACGTGGATTTAACGTTGATTATGCACCTGTTGATAAAAAAGGATTTATCAATGTTGATAAATTAGCTGACTTAATTGACGATGATACGACTGTTGTTTCTATAATGGCAGTAAATAATGAAGTCGGTAGTATACAACCGCTTAAAGAAATAGCTGAACTTTTATCAGATAAGCCAAATATTACCTTTCATGTTGATGCTGTTCAAGCGACAGGTAAGATTCCTGTAGAAAATTACTTATTTGACCGTGTAGATATGGCTAGTTTTTCAAGCCATAAGTTCCACGGGGTTCGAGGAGTAGGTCTTGCTTACATAAAGGAAGGTAAAAAAATTGAACCCTTACTTTCAGGAGGAGGGCAAGAAAATAATCTTCGTTCAACTACTGAGAATATTGCAGGTATTGCTGCAACTGCACGTGCCTTGCGATTGACTCTAGAAGATATGAGCGCAAAAAATCAACATTTGGCACGAATGAAAGAAGTAATTGTTAATCAGCTTAGAACATATGATGGCATTGAAATTTTTTCGGGGACTGAAAATTTTGTACCGAATATTATTACTTTCGGAATCAAAGGAGTTCGGGGTGAGGTTTTAGTTCATGCATTTGAAGAAAGAGAAATTTTTATTTCTACAACAAGTGCATGTAGTTCAAAAGCTGGATCTGCTGCCAGTACCTTGATTTCAATGAACGTTCGACCAGAAATTGCTACATCTGCTGTTCGTATTAGTTTGGATGAAGAAAATAGCATGGCTGAGGTAGAGCAGTTCTTGACAGTCCTTAACCATCTTTACGATAAATTCCAAAAGATTAGATAGGAAAGTACAATATGAGGAAGAAACCAAATTATAAGATTCTTGCTGTTTCACTGATATTGTTTCTTTTATCAATCAAGTGGAACCAATTATTCTTATTTGCTTCAGGATGTTTTCTGTTAGCATTTTTAAAACCAAGACAATAGAGGAAGAGATACGTGAAATATACAGAAATTATGGTTCGTTACGGCGAACTTTCAACAAAAGGGAAAAATCGTGGTAAGTTTATTGGTCGACTTGCTCGTAATATTAAGCAAGTTCTTGTTGATATGCCTGAGCTTTCAGTTGATGCTCAAAGAGATAGAACTCACATTATTTTAAATGGTGCTGATTACGAAGTTGTAGCAGAGCGTTTAACTAAAGTTTTTGGAATTCAAAATTTTTCACCTAGTATTAAGGTTGAGAAAAATATGGATGCTATCCGCACAGCTGTAGTTGAGCTTATGAATGATGTCTATACTGAGGGTATGACTTTTAAGATTACTGCTAAGCGAAGCGATCATGACTTTGAGCTTGATAGTACTGAACTTAACCAAGATCTTGGAGGTCTTGTTTTTGATAATATTGCCCATGCTAAGGTACAAATGAAGGCACCTGATTTAAATCTTCGTGTTGAAATTCGTCCAGATGCTGCTTATCTTTCTTATGAAACAATTAAAGGAGCTGGTGGACTACCTGTTGGGACTAGTGGTCGTGGTATGCTAATGCTTTCAGGTGGAATAGATTCTCCTGTTGCTGGCTATTTAGCTCTTAAGCGTGGAGTTGAAATTGAGGCAGTTCACTTTGCAAGTCCTCCTTACACAAGCCCAGGTGCTCTTCAAAAAGCGAAAGATTTAACTGAAAAGCTTACTTCTTTTGGTGGTAACATTAAGTTTATTGAAGTTCCATTTACAGAGATTCAGGAAGAAATTAAAAACAATGTACCACAAGCTTATTTGATGACGATTACTAGACGTTTTATGATGCGTATTACCGATGAAATTCGTAATCGCAGAGAGGCATCGATTATTATCAATGGTGAAAGTCTAGGACAAGTTGCAAGCCAAACTCTGGGTAGTATGGTTGTAATTAATGAGGTTACAAATACACCAATTATCCGTCCAGTTGTAACAATGGATAAATTAGAAATTATTGAAATTGCAGAAAAGATTGATACATTTGATATTTCTATCCAACCATATGAAGATTGTTGTACAATTTTTGCACCACCAAGTCCAAAGACAAATCCTAAATTAGAAAATGCTATTCAATATGAAAAACGTATGGATGTTGATGGATTAGTTGAACGTGCAGTAGAAGGAATTATGATTTCAACAATTGAAAAAGAAGGTAATAAAAACGAAGAAGATGCAGAGCTTGCGGATTTCTTATAAAATATTTATGTCTAAGTATACTTTCGAGTATGCTTTTTCTTTTGTAATACATTGGTAAAATGATATTTTTTACTAAAAACTTTGCTCAATAGCTTAATAGTTTAAGATTTATAGACGTTTAGTAAAATATATTTATGGCAAAATACCTATACAATGACTGAGAGAAGAGTCAATAAAAAACTCCAATTAATATTGGAGTTTTTGTATTATCTATTATTTCTATTGCTATACCCATTGAAGTTAACGATTTTACTCCACGCATCAGCATAGTTTGCATCGCTTCCACCAATTGCAAAACGATATTGAGTAATAGGTGCACCTTCGGATGTTGCCCAGTGACTTGTAGTTGTTTCACCACTTAGGGTTATTGTAATTGGTCCACCTTCAACCTTACCTGGTTTTTCACCTGTAGACGTTAAGACAGTACTCTTTGTTACACTTGGATCGAGTTCAAATTTCTGTCCATCTCCAAAGATACCAGCTTTAGAATTGTTAATAGCTGTAACAAGATTAGCCATATAGTTGGCTTGATTAACAACACCAGTTCCACTACCTAGAGGAGTATTATCATCATGACCAATCCATCCTCCTAGTGTCACAGTTGGACTTGAAAGTAAGAGCCAAGCATCTGTGTAATCTTCACTAGTACCGGTTTTACCTGTCCAATCAATAGATGATACTAAATTGGGATTTGCACTAGACAGATAGTCAATAAATTTAGTGGTTTCTTTCGAACGAATGGGACCACGTAATAATTCATTCATTATACTTGCAGTAGCTTTTGAGAATACTTTAGTCGGATTAGACTTCCATTCATATATAACTTTACCACTATCATCAGAAATCTTTTGAACCACATGTTGTTTTTGATATTCACCATGGTTTGCTAGAGTTTGATAACCGTTGGTTTGTTGGACTACTGATTGGTCAATTCCTCCCCCAATAGGTAAGCTTTCGATACTATAATCTTCGACTTTGTACCCCATTTTTTCCATATATGGTTGAGAAGGCTTATTTTCTTTAAGCATTGTCTGATATAGCCAGTAGGCAGGTATATTTGTAGAAGCATTTAAAGCTGCTTGAACCGTCTGCATTTGATTAGTACCAGGATCACCTACGTGCATTATTGGTTGACCGCTTGAATAGGTTGCAGGATAGTCGCTTAATCGGCTTGCACTTCCGATAATTCCTTGATCAATAGCAGGTGCATAAGCTAATATTGGTTTAATACTAGAGCCAGGACTTCTTTTAGTATCAAAAGCGTGGTTATTTTGGTTTTCCTGATAGTTACGTCCACCAATAAAGCCTAGTACTGCACCGGTTTTATTGTCCATTAGTACGTTGCCAACTTGAACCTGACCTGTTCCATCATCTAAGGAACCACCGAAATTTGCAACGGCAGTCTGCATAGCGTTATAAATTCCTTGGTCAACAGTCGATTGAACAGTATATCCACCTTGTTGTAATTTTTGTAAAGCTAGTTTGCGGTATTCTTCTTTAGTAGAGTCATTTTTTTGATCACTTTCAGAGACTTTGTCTTCTTTTATTAAGTAGTCGTAGATATGATCAACAGCTTCGTCAATAATAGTGTAGTAGAGATAGTCATGACTGATTGTATCAGGTGCACTTGAAGGAATAAAATCTTTCTTTAGATCGTATGCCTTATATTCGTCATACTCCTTCTTATTGATGTAACCACTACGGTACATATTGAAAAGGACAGTATCTTTACGTTCGAGACCATAGGATAAATTGTCTGGAGATTTGAGGCTTGCATCTGCAGCATAAGGACTGTAAGTAATTGGACTCTGTGGAAGACCGGCAATGAAGGCGGCTTGAGGCACATTTACTTCAGAAGCGTTCTTTCCAAAAATTCCTTTTGCTGCTTCCTGTACACCTGCTATATTTTGCCCTTTATTGTTACGACCAAAAGGTGAAACATTAAGATAATCAGTTAAAATTTGATCTTTAGAAAAATCTTTTTCAACAGCACGAGCATAAACAAATTCAGAAGCTTTACGTTGAAATGTAGGGCTATCTCCTAAAATTTGTTGTTTTATTAACTGTTGAGTTATAGTAGAACCACCACTTGAACTTCCAAGACCAACGACCTCTCCCAAGGTTGCACGAAGTATTGCTTTAGGGACAACACCATTATGATTATTGAAATTTTCGTCCTCAGTTGAAATAATAGCATTTTTGATATTTTGAGAAATATCCTTGCTATCAACTTTAGTCCTAATAAGATCAGACGATACTGGGGAAATTAAATTATTGTTATTGTATACTAGCGAAGAAGTACCATGGATATTATTGATTTTCTTACCAAGTTCCTCCTTGCTTGGTACTTTTACATCATCAACTAAACTAGCAAAATATCCAGCCCCTAATCCACCAGCAAATAAGATTACTAATAGCAGGACAACTAAGAGAGTATATATAACACCTCTAGTAGACATAAATGCAATGCTAAAGAAATCTTTAGTTTTTTGCCACCATTCTTCTCCATTGACATTGCCTTTATTTTTGGTCAAGTCTTTTCTTTGAGAAGATGTATTTTGATTTTTTTCATTATTCTTATCACTCATACCGCAATTATACCAAAAATGTTAGTAATCGGCTAACTAGTTAGAATAAAATAATCGAAAATTTATAACAAAAGTTGTAGATTTTTGCTATAATTAGAATATTAATTTTAAAAAATACTCTTGAGCTTTAAAATACATTGTATTTAATTAATAGAGTATAAAAAAACAAGGAGGTTATAGCATGGAAATTTTTGATGAATTAGTCGAACGTGGCTTAGTTTTTCAAACTACTGATGAAGACGCTTTAAGAAAAGCACTACAAGAAGGGAGTGTTTCTTTCTATACAGGCTATGACCCTACAGCTGATAGTCTTCATTTGGGACATTTAGTTCCAATTTTAAATATGCGTCGCTTGCAACTTGCGGGTCACCGTCCGATAGCTCTTGTAGGTGGAGCAACTGGTATGATCGGAGATCCTAGCTTCAAGGATACTGAACGTTCACTCCAAACGACTGAAACTGTTTTGGAATGGACGAAAGGAATTAAAAAACAACTAGAACGCTTTTTAGACTTTGAAGGTGATAATGCCGCAGTAATGGCAAATAATTACGATTGGTTTAGTAAAATTAACGTCTTAGAATTCCTACGGGATGTTGGTAAACACTTTACTATCAATAATATGATGAGTAAGGAGTCTGTTAAGAGTCGTATAGAGTCAGGGATTTCATATACTGAATTTGCATACCAACTATTACAGGGTTATGATTTTTACTTCTTAAACCAAGACCAAGGAGTTACTCTTCAGGTTGGTGGAAGTGACCAATGGGGTAATATGGTTGCCGGTACTGAATTAATTCGTAAAAAAACAGGTGAAACCGCTCATGTAATTACAGTGCCACTTATTACTGATTCAACAGGTAAGAAATTTGGTAAGTCAGAAGGTAACGCGGTTTGGCTTGACGCTGATAAGACGTCACCATATGAATTCTACCAGTTTTGGTTGAATGTAGCAGATGCTGATGTTGTTAAATTCTTGAAAATTTTTACTTTCCTAAGTCTTGAAGAAATTGAAGAAATTGGTAAAGAATTTGAAGCTGCTCCTCATGAAAGACTTGGACAAAAAGTTCTTGCTAGAGAAGTAGTAACATTAGTTCATGGTAAAGATGCTTATGAACAAGCAGTTAAAATTTCTGAGCAATTATTTTCAGGAAACATTAAAGAACTTTCAGTTTCAGAAATTAAACAAGGTTTGAAGGATGTACCAAATTATGCTGTTAAACCAGAAGATAATTTAAATATTGTTGATATTCTAGTAACTGCAAAAATTTCCCCTTCGAAACGACAAGCGCGTGAAGATATTCAAAACGGTGCTATCTATATTAACGGAGAGCGTCAAACTGATACAAATTATACTTTGACAAATGAAGATAAACTTGAAAATGAATTGACAGTTATTCGTCGTGGTAAGAAAAAATACTCAATTTTGACTTACTAAACATATTAAAAAATTGAAGTACTTATGCTTCAATTTTTTTTATTCATATAAATATAAATAAAAAAGACTGATAAATTATCAGTCAATAAATATTATATTTTTAGCAAGACTAATCAAGTAATAGCATACCTTCTGTAGTAGCAAATGGGTTTTTAGGGTTAATGCGGTCAAAGAACATAATGCCATTAATATGATCAATCTCATGTTGAACAACTATTGCATTATATCCCTTTAGTTTAATTTTTTTCTTATTTCCTTCTTTGTCAAAATATTCTATTGTTGCACGAGCATGACGGATAACATATCCAGGGATATCTCTATCTACTGATAGACATCCTTCCCCTTCAGCAAGAGCAGCATCTTGTACTGAATGAGAAACAACACGAGGATTATACATTACAGTTGCAAGGCTATAAGCTTCTTTAGGGGGGATGACAACTTCTTCCCCTTTTTCGTTTTCTTCAATTTCTTCTGCATTTGGTACTAGGACAGCGATGATTTTACGAGAAATATCTAGTTGAGGTGCTGCAATACCCACTCCAGCACGAAGTCCCATTTTTTCAGCAGTAACTTCATCTTGAGAATTTCTTAAAAAATTAAGCATTTTTTCTCCCAAAATGATATTTTCATCAGATAAAGGGAATTCAACATCAGCCGCAATTTCACGTAAAGTGGGATTTCCTTCCCTAATAATATCATCCATATCTATTAAATGACCAGCAGAGGTCAATTTTTTAATTGTTTGAGTTTCCAAAACGTTCTCCTTCTAATATTGTCAATCTTTATATCTATAATTTGACACTTTTTATCATAAAATACAAGCTAAATGCATAAATAAATGCTTGATTACTTGAAATTTCAATAATAATAGTTTATCATAATTAGGTAGTTTTCTACAAGAAGGCATCTTGGTAATACGCGTGCCAAACGTTAACTCGGATGTACTTAAAATTAAAGGAGAAATAACATGGCAATCTCAAAAGAGAAAAAAAATGAAATTATCGCAAAATACGCTCGTCACGAAGGTGATACTGGTTCACCAGAAGTACAAATCGCTGTACTAACTTGGGAAATCAACCACCTGAACGATCATATTAAATCACATAAAAAAGACCACGCTACATACCGTGGGTTAATGAAAAAAATCGGTCACCGTCGTAATCTTTTAGGTTACCTACGTGAAAAAGATGTTCAACGTTACCGTGAACTAATTTCTTCATTAGGACTACGTCGTTAATAAGCGTCGTTAAAACCACTTCGGTGGTTTTTTTGTTTTTATTATTTTAGACTTTTGAATAATTTAATTATAAATGCTTCCATGTTATAATGGAGCTAGAGATACTTGTCATAGATGGGAATAGTAATGGATAAAAATAAAATAGAAGTGATTATTAGAAATGTAGAAGCAAATGATATTGATGATGTAATGCGTGTTGAAATCGACAATTTTGGTAACGTAGCGACAACTCGTGAGGCTATGGAAGAAAGGGCTGAAAAAACGCCTGATACCTTTTACATTGCAGAAGTTGATGGTGAATTTGCTGGATATATGGAAGGTGCTGTAATCAAGGATAAACATTTAGCAGATGAATTATTTAGTCATGTTGAAGAAAACCCTGAAAATGGTGGCTATATTGCTATAACTAGCCTTTCAATTGATGAAAAATTCCAAGGAGCTGGAATTGGAGACGCCTTGATTCAAGCAATGAAAGATTTAGCTATGGAAACTAAAAGAAAAGGAATTACTCTGACTTGTCACGATTATCTTATCAAATATTATGAAAAAAAAGGTTTTACATATGACGGAGAGTCGAAATCAAACCTCGGTGGTGAAGAATGGTTTAACATGATTTGGAAAGTTGGTGAAAAATAGATGGATATTCAAAAAGTAGAAGAAGCTTTTAATTTAATTATTGAAAATACACAAACTCTTGAGCAAGAATTACATACGCATTTCTACGATGCTTTGATTGAGCAAAATGTTGCTTATGTGGAAGGTAAATCTTCAAACGAGACGGTTGAAAAAAATAATGAGAAACTTCATTCTTTAAATCTTAGTCAGCAAGAGTGGCAGAAAGCATTCCAATTTGTTCTAATAAAAGGAGGCCAATTTGCAAAATTACAGGCAAATCATCAATTTACTCCTGATAGTATTGCTTATATTATCAATTTTATAATTGATACATTAAAACCACAAAAAGACATATCGATAGTCGAACTTGGGTCGGGTACTGGTAACATGGCATCAACACTTTTATCAAATTCTGATAAGAATATATTTTATATAGGTATAGAAGTCGATGATCTTTTGATTGATTTAGCAGCAAGTATTGCTGATGTTATGAAACTTAAGGTTGAATTTATGCAACAGGATGCTGTTAAACCGCTTCTAATTGAACCTAGTGATGTAGTTATAAGTGACTTACCAATTGGTTTTTATCCCGATGATGAAGAAGCGTCAAATTTTCAAGTTGCAACGGATAAAGATGAACATACCTACGCTCACCATTTATTGATGGAACAGGCACTTAATTATCTAAAAGATGATGGTATTGCTATTTTCCTTGCTCCTGTAGATTTATTGACTAGTGGACAGGCAGATGAATTAAAGGGATGGATGAAAGATTCAGCACACTTATCAGCATTGATTGCCTTACCACAAAATCTATTTAAGAATTCTCCTAAGGCAATTTTTGTATTCGATAAAAAAATCACAAATAAACCTACTTTTGTATATAACTTATCAAGCCTAACTGAGACAGAAATAGTACAGCAATTTATGGCTGAATTCACAAAGAATGTGTTATAATTAATTCGAAAACGGTTACAAGTAAATTCGTTGAATGATTTTAAGAATTAGGAGATTTAAAAATGTCAAAAACAATTGCAATTAACGCTGGAAGTTCAAGTCTTAAATGGCAACTATATGAGATGCCTCAAGAAGAAGTATTAGCTCAAGGTCTTATCGAGCGTGTTGGACTTCCTCAATCTATTTCAACAGTTAAATGGGGAGATGAAAAAGATACTCAAACTCTTGATATTCCAAATCATGAAGAAGCAGTAAAAATCCTTTTAGATGACCTAATCCGTCTTGGAATTATTTCATCATATGATGAAATAACAGGAGTTGGTCACCGTGTTGTTGCTGGTGGTGAAATCTTCAAAAAATCAACTCTTATCGATGATAAAGTAATGGAAGAAATTGCTGAATTATCTGAGTTGGCTCCTCTTCATAACCCTGCTAACTTACAAGGAATTAAAGCATTTAAACACCTACTTCCAAACATTACTAGTGTAGCTGTATTTGATACTGCTTTCCACACTACAATGCCAGAAAAAGCTTATCGTTACCCAATGCCAAATAAATACTATACTGATTATTCAGTTCGTAAATATGGTGCTCACGGAACAAGCCATCAATATGTAAGCCAAAAAGCTGCTGAGATTCTTGGAAAAGATATCAAAGATCTTAAGATTATCACATGTCACCTTGGAAATGGTGGATCAATTACTGCTGTTGACGGTGGAAAATCAGTCGATACTTCAATGGGATTCACTCCACTTGCAGGAATTATGATGGGAACTCGTTCTGGCGATATCGATCCTTCAATTTTCCCATACATCATCTCTAAAGATGAAAACCTAGAGACTGCTCAAGACGTTGTTGATATGCTAAACAAACAATCAGGTCTTCTTGGAATCAGTGATATCTCAAGTGATATGCGTGATGTTGAAGAAGGAATTAAAGAAGGAAATGAAAAAGCTATTTTAGCTTATGAAATGTATCTTGACCGTGTTGAAAAATATATTGGTCAATACTTTGCAGTATTAAATGGAGCTGATGCAATTGTATTTACAGCTGGTGTTGGTGAAAATGCTGCTGATATTCGTGAAAGAGTCGCTAAAGACTTAAGCTGGTTTGGTCTAACAATTGATCCAGTTAAGAATGTTCGTGGATACGAAGGTGTTATTTCAACTGATGACGCAAAAGTTAAAGTTCTTGCAATCCCAACTGACGAAGAGTTAGTTATTGCACGTGATGTTCAAAGCTTCCAAGACTAATAAAATCCTTATTGAGAATTATAAATTAAAATAAACCGCTAGAAATTAGTGGTTTATTTTTATATAATCAAATTTACAAATTATAAGGGGTTAGAATATGAAATCAAGTTTAACTTTTATTAAATCAAACACCGATCAATTTTTTAAAAAATGGGATAGAACAATTTTTCTATCACTGTTTATAAGTTTTTATTTGGACATAGTAATTTTTTTAGCAAATTTTGGATTTCATAAAGTGATGGAATGGAATGATATTCCTTATATTTCCTACAATAATTTGGAAATATTCCTCACTAAACCATTTGCTTTATTAGGATTTATACTGATTTTTCTTTTTATAATCTTTTCGGTTTTTATTCAGTTTAGCTTTTTAATTAGAGGTATCAGTCAAATTGATAGTTCAACATTTCAAATTAGTAGAATTATCAAAGATACTTATAAATCTATACCACGTCTTTTTGGACCATCCGCTATATTCTTAACTATATATTTCATTCTGGTAATTCCTTTTGCTGGAACAATTTTCAAAACAAAGTTGTTAGATAAGGTAGTTATTCCTCAATTTATTTTAGATTTCCTATCAAACAATGGGTGGATAGCGTTAGGTATTGCAGTACTCTCGATTGCGATTGCTTATATTGGTTTGAGGTTGATGTTTGTACTACCTTTGATGATTATGAACGACATGAGTTTTACTCAGGCGATGAAGGAAAGTCTAGCTATTACTAAAAAAAAGTTTTGGTATTACACTCTTCGATTATTTATTGTGTCAGCGATTTCTACAATTGTTGCAGTAATTGTATATATACTAGTTTATATATTCCAGTATATTGAAGACGGACTTGTTAAACCAATTCCTCTGATTATGGGAATATTAAACCTATCTTTGGTACAATTAGTCAGTTTATTTGTTGTTTTGTGGGCTAATTATATTTTAATTCAGCTTCTCTTATCAAACGAAAAAGTTAAGCCTGATGCACTGATTAATCAAAAAGGTGTCAAGCAAACTCGTTTCCCAAGATGGCTTGTTATAACATTTGTTAGTTTTACAGTTTTCTTTTACGTTGTAGGGAATTGGATATTCTTAGTAGATACAGTTGAACATCCTGCTCTTAATATTTCACATCGTGGAGTTGATGCAGGATACGGTGTTCAAAATACTATCCCAGCCTTGGAGCATACTATTAAAACAGCTCATCCTGATTATGTTGAAATGGATATTCAAGAGACATCTGATAAGAAATTTGTAGTTATGCATGACGAAAACTTGCGAGTTCTTACGGGAGTTAATAAGCGTCCACAAGAATTAACGCTCGCAGAGTTGACGAAACTTGTTGCAAAAGAAAATGGCTCTTCAGCTCCAGTTGTAAGTTTTGATGATTACTTGAAAGCAGCAAATTCTCATAAACAAAAACTTTTAGTTGAAATTAAGACTACACGTTATGATTCCAAAGACTATGTATCAAATTTTGTTAAACAGTATGAAAAAGAGCTGATGGATAATGGTCATGAAATACACTCACTTGACTATAATGCTGTAAAAGAAGTTAAGAAAAACAGTAAACTCAAGACATACTTTATACTGCCTTATAATTTTATTTTTCCACGTACTGATGCAGATGGATATACGATGGAGCAAACAACTTTGAATGAGTCTTTTGTTGATGAGGCACATCTGAGAAAACAAAATGTTTATGCTTGGACTGTTAACGACGTTGATAGCATGAAAAAAATGGCACTTATTAACGTCGATGGTATAATAACTGATAATTCTTCGAATTTAAATGGTGTTATCAATGAGTTAAAAGAAAATCCTAAATTTGCAGATAAGATTTTAGACTATCTAGTTAGTGTTGATCTTGACAAAAGTTTGGGTAATTAATGCTGGAAACTTCATATGTTTACTTTAATCAATTTATTCTAAAAAGTTGAAGTTTTTAATATATGTTAAAATATAACAGTGATTGCTGTGATAAATACTATAAGTACTTATAGTATTTATTTTTATACTTAGATTCATTTTTTTATGCTATAATCAAAAAGTAATATTTTATTACAGAGTAGTTTTACAAGCGTCAAGTGTCCGTGGGATGGGATGTTGCCCCGGGACGAAGCCGATTTTATCGACGCGGTTTGTAGAATGCATTCGCTGTCAAGAAATTATATTGGAAATTCCAAGCAATTTTTAACAGCTCACCAAAATTTAGAGGAGAGCTCAATGAAAAAATTTACAGACAAATACCTGCCTAAAATAACAACTAGGCTTACGGTAACACTAGCAATGCTTATGGCGTTGAAATTTATTATTGGAAAATTATCAGTTTGGATAATTCCAGGTACTTTAAAAGTTGGTTTTAGCTTTGTTCCTAATGTACTTATTGGTGCTGTTGCAGGTCCAATAATTGCTCCAATCACTTTTGTTTTATCTGATATTATCAATATGGCAACTGGTGGCGGTGGTGGAAGTCATTTTATACTTGCCTTTACTCTTTTAGAAGCTGTTCAAGGTTTCTTTTATGGATTATTCTTTTACAAAAAAAGATTGGACGCAAAAAGTATAAAAGATTGGGCTTATACTAGCTTTGCTGTTATAGTGATCATGCTGATTGGAACATTTATCTTTACACCACTTTTAATTCAAATTTACTTTAAAATTCCAATCAAAGTACAATACTTTGCACAAGGTAGAATCTTTAAGATTTTTGAAATACCAGTTAGAATTATAATTATTATGCTGATTGTACCTGCTTTACAAAAGATACCTTCAGTAAAAAAATATATATTAAATTAAAAAAGCAAAGTACATCCCACTTTGCTTTTTTTGCGTATGAGGCTGTGCCTCGCGTCAAAAATGTATGATAAATGCTAATCATATATACAACTAGTATCTAAGACCGATAAAAATATTATAAATTATGGTATAATGTTAAAGAATGACTTTTAAAAAAAGAGGTGAATATGAAA